>JAQBXN010000029.1 GCA_027625095.1 Planctomycetota bacterium
GATGTATCTGAAAACGACATCCCAGAATCTGTAAACACAACACTTGGTATCACCTTGAGCCAACCGGATACCCCAGTAGAGTAATTCGTCCGCGGCTTCGTATCTGCCGGCGAAGATGGGTTCTCCGTAGTTAACGGTTACCTTTGAAAACGGGATGGGAAGGACAACCCGATCCCACCGCCGTAGTCGGACATACCACTTTGGCAAAACAGCCATAGGGAGGATGACGCCGTCAATCTTCTTTGTGATGGTTGCCACGCCGGGTTTCATCTCGTAGGCGGGTCCTTCCGGCCCGTCTGGGGCGATGAATGAATTCATACCAGATTTGATGGCGCGCATGACTTTCGTCACTGCGATCGCATTCTTTTGCGCATCATCATTCGGGCAGGTGAACACCGGTTTGCATCCGTAGGCGCGGCTGAGCGGGCCGAGAATCTCGCCGGCCTTTCCACCGAGAGTCAAATTAACGATGTTGGTAGGGGTGACCCAGAATTTTCTCGGGGCTTATGAATATGAATCACGGGGGGTCAAGACTCTGTTTTCGAGCAAAGTTCTCTTTCTGCTCAATAGTCTTCCAGCAGGGCTGCACCTGCTGAACCACGGCCCCAAGCAAGCCTATCAGGGGTTCAACATGGAAAACATAAAACGTATCGAGATTGTCAGGGGCCCGGGCTCCGCTCTTTACGGGGCGGATTCATTCCTTGCCACGATCAACATCATCACCAACGAACCCAAGGAGATCGAGGGCTTCAAAGCATCCGTACGCGGCGGGAGCTTTGATACGCAGGAATACAATCTTTCCTTTGGCAAGCAGTTCGGTGATTTTGGGATTGGAGGGAATGTATATGTTCTTGATTCGAACGGTTTCAGGGGTGATCTTGCAGGAGACATCAACGGGACTCCTGGGCAGACAATTCTGGGCGAAACGAAATATGGGATTGAGTTCAAAGCGGATCTGAACGATCTGCACTGGCAGATGAATTATGTCCGACGCCGCGGAAACGGCGGATTTGTCGGGATTTTGAATGGTGTCAACGATGAGACAGTTCAGCGTTACTACAACACATTGAGTTCCCTTCACTATGATTGGGAACCGAACGACTCATGGACTGTCGTCCCCCGCACGTACGTGGAATATTTTGTCCAGGACAATTTCTACGAGGCATTTAATGAAGGCGAATCCGCCTTCGGGGCTTTTCCGCCAGGATTTTTCCCCAATGGCGTCTTTGGCCCGGTCGAGGGAAAAACTCTTCGTTATGGGGCGGATGTGCTGAGTACCTACAATTGGCTGGATAACAATAAAGTCGTCTTCGGCCTTTGGTACGAACATCAGGAATTTTTCGACCTGTTCGGTAGCGCCAATTTTGATGAAACAAATAATTTTTTCCCCACACCAAACGATGTTCTTGTTCCGTTTAGTGTATCCACGCGGCCTCGAGCACAAAGAGATGTATTTGCTGTCTTTGCAGAAGACATCTGGGATATCACCGACGACCTTCGCCTCATTCTGGGTGCCCGCTTCGACCGGTACAGTGATTTTGGATCGGAGTTCCACCCAAGGGCAAACCTGGTATGGGAATTTTCAGATGGCTATTACCTGAAACTCCTCTACGGCTCTGCCTTTCGGGCCCCCAACTTCTCTGACCAGTTTGAAATCAATCCTGCTTACGTCGGCAATCCGGGCATTCAACCAGAGAATATCGATACCTATGAAGTTGGTCTGACTGCGGAAATAACTGAGGAATTCACTGCAACCATCACCGGTTTCTACAACGATATCAAAGACCTGATCAGCGGGGTCAACATCAGCGGTGCGAGAACTGTCAACAACTCTGGCGAGTTGCAGGTTTTCGGTATGGAAGTCGAATCCAGGTATCGATTCCTGGACTTTGATGAACGGACATACGTCGGCT
Source organism: Planctomycetota bacterium (assembly GCA_027625095.1). Classification (GTDB taxonomy): domain Bacteria; phylum Planctomycetota; class PUPC01; order JACPCR01; family JACPCR01; genus JAQBXN01. The sequence continues at coordinate 1,914 of JAQBXN010000029.1, forward strand.
TTAACTACACCCTTCTCGACATCAATGATGACAAAGCAGTCGCAGGAGTGCCCGGTGGCACTTTCACCCGTGATGTGCCGGAACACCGTGGTAATATCACTCTAAATCTGGGATTGCCCATGAATCTTAACTGGTATCTCAATCTGCATTTCAAAGGTGAAGTTGAGCGCTCTGGTACCGACTCCCGAAGCGATTTGGGAGGATACATGCTGGTAAACACCGCTATCAGTTCGAATGAACTGTTCGGCTATGAGGGTGTCAAAGCGAGTCTTTCCATCTTCAATCTGCTCGACAAGCAGTATTTCGACCCTTCACCGATCAACACGACAACGGACTACGAGAAGCCAGGCATCACAGTGCTGCTGCAATTAAGTTATCAGTTCTGAGGGGCTCATGACCAGCAGAATCATAGGCTGCACCGATATCGACGCCTATTCTACGCCCTCAGCGGCAAGAACTCTCTGGCAAGCCGCGTCTACATGGATGCCATACGTGGGCCTCTGGGCGCTCATGATAATGAGCCTGGATGGGCCCTGCTGGGCCACTTTAGCGCTTTCATTGCCGGCCGGAATGTTGATGGGCCGAATGCTATCGATGACCCACGATTGTGGTCATGGATCCATGTTCCGTTCGCGCCTGGCCAACGACCTGGTCGGTTCGATCAACAGCTTCCTTATCTTTATGCCGTACGGCTACTGGCAGGTGGAACATTCGCTTCATCATGCCGGCAATGCCAACCTCGACCGCCGCGGCATCGGAGATGTCTGGACTTTGACGGTGAACGAATACCTTGCGTCTTCATCACTCCGCCGACTTTGGTATCGAATTTATCGAACACCGGTAATGCTCTTTTGCGTGGCAGGCTTCTTTCTGCTTCTGGTGAAGTATCGATTTCCCAGGAAGGGAGCCACACGAAAAGAGCGAGTCAGCGCGATCCGAATGAATCTGGCGTTGGCAATTTATGTAGGGTTGATGAGCGCAACAATTGGCCTGAAGGGCTGGGCTCTTATTCAGTTTCCAACCCTTATGGTAGGGGCTGGATTTATCTTCTGGATGTTTTACCTCAACCACAACTATGAGGGCGCCATCTGGGACTGGGATAGTGAATGGGAATTCGAAAGAGCCGCGATGGAAGGAAGCTCGTGGCTGAAAATCCCGCCGGTCTTTCGCTGGTTCTGCGGCAACAGCGGGTATCACCACATCCATCACGTTTTTCCTGAGATCCCAAATTACAACATGGAAAGATGCCTTCGTGAAATACCACTTTTCCAGAGAGTGGAACCGGTAGATCTTCGCGGTTCCTGGCGGGCAATGTTTCTCAAACTTTGGGATGAAGATCATCGACGGCTGATCCGATGGGATCAATTAAATTCCCATCCATCGAACGCCTGGTTCGAAAGCAGTACCTCACTATCCCATTCCCCCAATCGAATATTTTTAAGGGATACCCCAAAATTTACTGGCGCTGTTCAGGAAGGCGGGCGAAGGTAGCCGGTCTATGGATGTGATCACGGGAACTCACCCAGCCGCCAGATATATATGAACTCGGATAGCGGATTCGTTCCGGCTTCAGGCAGGCCACCGTCTTCGGCAACCGTCTGTTGATGTCCGGCAGCAGGATTCGGAATCCTGTAAGTGGGCGGATAAAGTTTCAGGAACTGCTCAAACCGCTGGTTGTGTTCAATCTTGAGGCGATTCCAGAGCATGTAATCGAGCACGATGTGGGAAAAGCCCTGCCGTCGAAGAGATCGAAACGATGCCGGTGCGCGTTCATGCCAGTCCGGTGCGGCGAACTTTGATGCGAGCAGGTCACTAGCGAATCCGAAGCGGCGTCCGGTGAACGCTTCAAAAACCCACCAGGTATGAGTGGTGCCGCCGGCCTTGAAGTCATCGCCATCCTCGAGCAATCTGCTCATCGCCTCCTCATATCCGGAATGCAGAGTGACTGCCCCATAGATCTCCCTGGCCTGAACTCCGATACAAAGTAAAAGTGATCCGGCGACCACCAGCACTCTCCGCTGGCTTGAATCCTTCAAAGAGACCCAGATGAATTGAATTGCCGCCGCACATCCGAACAACAGAGGAAGACATAGGGGCAGGTAGACCCTTGGATACGGCAACGCGCTCCGGCAATAGCCAAGAATCATCAAGCCAAACTGGATCAGAACGAAAACCTCAAATGGCCTTCTGCTGTCAGCCATCCGCCAGATACCGATCGCCCCCAGCAATACGAACGGCGCGCCCGCATACTGCATTGGAATCAAAAGAAACCGAAAGGAAAACGCGGACTCCCTGAATCCCTGCTGGTGAAAAATTACCTGACGAAAAAGCTCTTTGTGTTCTATGTAGGGCCACAGAAGAACGCAAGGTATAGCGTAACCAATCGCGAAGCTGACAAGCACTGCAAGAATGCACATCAGAATACGCTTCCAATGTTCTCGATGTTGCCGGAACGAGTGGATGACAAATGCCAGGCACACCGGCACAAACGTGGTCGCCATCGAGTAGTTGACTGAGAGGCAGAACCCAAACGTCATCCCGCTGCCGATGGCCCAGCCGAAATACCTTTTTGTATCCGTTGGCGATGTGTCAAGAACGCGATCGTAGAGCAGCATGCCTCCCATCAGAAAGGTGAGCAGATTGGCGTCGGCATTCGCTCCGCGGTGATAGAAAAGAAAGAAAGGCGTCACCGCAGCCAGAGCGGCCGTGAACAGGCCGGCGACCCGGCCGAAACGCCTACGCACAAGCAGCCATGTAAACAGAATGAAGACCAGGCCCGACCCAGCGGACATGAACAGCGGCGAGCTCATCTTCAGCCCGAACAGCATGAACGAAATGACGATCATCAGCGTGTGCCCCGGCTTGTCCTTGATGCCGTTCTCCTGGCCCATGAGCACCTTCCATGCCTGGTGCGCATAGTGCCCGCCGTCCGAAGTGCGCAAGCCCTGATCCGGCAAACCGTAAAACCGCAGGATGATCGCGATTATGAAAATCACGAAGATGGCAACCCTCTCACTTCGAGCATGAATGCTGGTGTTAAGCATTAGCTCCCTCTTCCGCTTCGATATCACACACAAAAAACTGTTCCCCCTTCGGCCTGGTCTGCACGACCCAGTCGCCATTGGGACGGACCACTCCGGAAGGTGAGGAGCACGGCCATTCAGGCGGATGGCAATTGTCCACGGTCACAATCCAGAGCCGACCCGAACGAGCACGCATGCGGAGGTTAGACTCGTGAAAACGCCAGTTTACTTCCGACCATTCGTTGCCGCTTCGGCCGCCGTTGACTGCATGAAAGATGATCTTTGCTCCCATCTGCGTGAGCTGTTGAGTGAGATGGGGATCCGGCATCGGCGTGCAGGCCGGGTTCGCCCAGAGATCGTTGCAGATCAGCCCGCCGATAGAGATGCCTCCCATCGAGCGCACGGAGAGAGGCGTTGCGGAATAATGGTTGATTTCACCCTTTGGTTGATCCTCCAGCGTTCCGCACCGAAGCGTCTTGCTGTGGAATCCAAGGTATTCACCATGCTTGTCGTAGAACCGAATCTGGTTGTAGCAAAGCCCGTCTTCCAGCTCGACAAAGCAAGTGCCGAGAGCCAACCCAAGGTTGGCCTCACGTGCTTTTTTCGTGATCCGTTCGAGGGCTTGATTCACCGCGTCACTATCAAACTCGGGCGTGTAGCCGCTGAGTGAGCCCTCTGGCGTCAGGAGAACGTCCGCATGCTCACCGGCGGCATAATCAATGGCGCGTTCGATGGCGGCGACATTTGCCTTGATCTCTGTTAACACCGGAATTTGTGCACCAGCTACTCTCATTGGGTGATCTCTCGGGGACGGGTCCTAACAAAAAGTTTTAGGGGAGGAAGTTCGGATGAACTTGACAATGTTATGTCTTCCTGATGCCGCAGGCTTGCTCTGTGGCGTCCCTTCAACGGCCCCGACATTGTCAGATTAAGTTACCACTTTTCTAAGTTCGTTATGTTTCTTACATTCTACCCGCGGACGAAGGCATCCTGATCCAAAGGCACTTTCGCGGCCCGCTTTGCAACCGTCAATGAACTCCTGGTCCTACTATCTTTTCAGCACTCCATCACTCCACTCTTCTCATGTCTAAAATGAAACGACTCGAAAAACACGAAGGCTTCGGCAACGTCAAGATGGTCGAAGCTGATATCCCAACTCCTGCTGCTGATGAAGTGCTGGGCAAGGTCAAACGCAGCCTCATCAGCCGCGGCTCGGAACTTTTCATGCGCTACGTGAAGGAAGGGCCTGTCGAGCATGACATTATGGGCTACTCCGACGCCGGCGTAATCATCGAGGCCGGCAGCGAAGTGGACAACCTCAAGCCCGGTGACCGCGCCATGCTGGTCCGGCCTCATGCAGAGTATGTAACCGCCAGCGTGAAGGGCGACGCGCCCAGAGCCGTGCCTATCCCGGATGAGTTGTCCTTCGAACGCGCCGTCTTCATGCCGCTGACCACGAGCGCGATTCTCTGGATGGACACCACCCCGATCATTGAGGGCGACATAGTGGTCATCCTCGGCCAGGGTATCGTGGGCCAACTGTGCGCCCAGGCCGTCCGAAAGCGAAAACCCGGACGCGTGATCACCGTAGACGCCCAGGAGATTCGCTGCGGAATTTCACGTGAGCTTGGCTGCGATGAATCCATCAACTGCAGCAAGGTCGATTCCGTAGAGCGTGTCAGAGAGTTGACCGGTGGCAAAGGCGCGGATGTGGTAATCGAATGTGTGGGCGGCAATGCAGGGCTCAAGTCTTTCGAGCAGGCTCAGAGGATGCTCAAGAACGACGGGGTCATTCACCTGATCGCGCTGTACCATGGTGCGCCATTAGAACTCGACGCCTCCAGATTCATGAACAAAATGCTTATCGCCGGCATACGTGTTTCTGAGCCAAGGCTGAACTACTTTCACAAGGCTGCACAGGCTCTGGTCGATGAAACCGTTCGTGTCGAACCCCTGATTACCCACCGAATGCCGGGCCTTAAGGCTGACGAGGCTTACCACCTTCTCTACAACAACCCGGACGAAGCATTGGGTGTTGTTCTTGAGTGGGATGATTAACAGTTACTCAAGTTCACCCTCAACAAAAGAGACTCTCCCAAATAAATTCTCATGCCGACGAATTCATCCATCTTTACCACAAGATCCGAACCCCTTGCCGTCGACACCCAGCGGCAACTTTTCCTGGACGACCACTGCATAGAAGGTTCTCACGGACTGACACGCCAGCTTCATCAGCCTGAAAAATGCGGCCCCGTTCTGCGTCCGGATTCAGAGGCCGGCCAAGTCGCCTTGCAGAGCAGGAGTGTCCCCCAATGGAATTCAGAGAAGAGTCTGTGGGAATGGTGGTACTGGGGGAGCTGGGCCTGCGCCCCTTACGGCCCCTATCATTCGACGGCCGTTTCTCTGACTCACTACGCCACTTCCGAAGACGGCGTCCATTGGGAAAAACCCGAGCTGGGACGATATGAATGGAAGGGCTCAAAGGACAACAATGTCGCCATCGATCCAGCAGACGGACATCGCAGTCTTTACCACATCATTCGCGACGAGGACGAATCCGATCCCTCTAAGCGATACAAAGCGCTCTTTGGCACTCACGATCGCAAACCGATGGTTTCACCGGACGGCTTCACCTGGTCGCCCGTCGACGTGGCCGACATGCCGAGCAGTGATGAATCCCATTTTTTCTTTGACGAGACGACGCGTAGTTACGTGGCACTCGTGAAACGCGGCACAGTTTGGGGACGTTCGGTCTTCTTGGAAACCAGCAAAGATTTCGTGAATTGGCACAACCACGGCGTGGTGATGCATGCCGACCAGGTCGATTGGGATAATCGGTCTCACCGAATTCGGCAGGTAGTCGAAGATGAGCGTTTTCTTTCGCCGCCGCTCGTGGATGAAGAAAACTATATCGCCGAAACATATCAGATGGCCGCAATGCCCTACGAAGGTATCTACATCGGATTTGTCGGCATCTTCAATCCCGCCGGAGCCATCCCACCTCCGCACATGAATCACACAGGCATCAATCAGGTTGAACTGACTATGAGCCGCAACCTCCGAAACTGGAGGCGCCTGTGCGACCGCTCCGTATTCATCGGTGTCGAACCATGGGACGGCGAAGCCTACGACACCCAGCAGGCACTCCTCTGCGGACGCCCCATTATTCAGGACCAGGAAATCTGGATATACTACAACGCCTGTCGCTTCCGAGGGCACAAGGAGCTTTACCCGGAGAAGTACTGGCCGTATTTCAACGACCTCACCGCATTATCGCTGGCTAAGCTTCCACGGGACCGCTTCGTCTCTCTCGAGGCCGCTGAGGAGGGGGAACTCCTCACCCGGCGATTGCTGCTTGCCGGCAGCGACCTCTATGTAAACGCAGATGCAGAATCCGGCGAGTTGAGAGCGGAGCTTCTGGACGCCGAAACCATGAAGCCATTAGATGGCCATTCTCTCGAAGCATGCGTTCCGGTCACTGCAAGTGGGTTGCATTGCAAGCTCACCTGGAAAGCGGAAACGGCAACCTTGCCCAGACAGCTACCCACCCGCATTCGTTTCAATTTAAAGAACGCCTCACTATTCTCGTTCTGGTCTGAATGAATTCATATGCAGGATCGCGTGCCCACGGGTAGGCATTTTTTCACCTCATTTATCAATATTCTATGTTCAAGACTCATATCCCCTCATTTGTCGAGAGTGTTACAAAAGAGCAGGACACGCAATTTACGGAGAATCTGTTCGTCACGTTTGGTTCTGTTTTTGATGAAGAGGCGCTTATCGAAATGCGTTTCGCCTACGAACGCATTCTCGACAAGGGGCCATTCCTGGATACCCGCCGGGGTTTTCTTTCGCATGAGCGCGGGCGTGTCGTGACGGTCGCAGGATTCTGTGAGGAACAGGATCTGATGAAGCAGCTCTGCAATCCCTATCTGCTGAAGATAGCGCGGATGGCACTTGGCACCGATGACATCATTTATAGCGATGGATACTTGTTCTGGCAGAGGCTGCTGGAACGGAGTGACCCGGAGGCGTGGAACGGTTGGCATACGGACTTCGTTCTCAACGAAAGACCGGTACATCCAACGCACGTTAATCTCTGGACATACCTTGACGACATCACCAGCATGGAGGGCCCCACCCAACTGCTGCAAGGGGGCATCAAACGGATTCGAGAAAACTTCGATGCGGGCCGTGAGACGATGGACGGCGTTGACCCCATGAAAAAAGATCCTGAACACGCGCTCTACATGGAAGCCCCTGCCGGCGGCGGTTTCTGTTTCAGTGGCGCATGCCCGCACCGCGCAACCATCAATCAGAGTGGCACGCCGCGCCGCGTTGTGACATACGAGTTCGACGTCCGCACCGATCAACCACACGGCCGGTTCTATGAGGTAACGAACAAAGACCAGCAGCGGAAGGTAGCGGAATGGCTGCCGGATGAGCATAAGGGATTGATATTGGATATCTGAGACAGTGGTTTCGATGCTCCGAGACAAGATTTCTCAGCGGCACGGTATAGCCGAGTGAAATGCTGCCGCGGAACGTCAGCACCACTTGGCAGACTCACCCCTCTGAATTGTGATTACAGAAGCAAATTCGTATAGTTCCTACCACTGAGTTTTTAGGCCTTATTTAAGACAGGAGCCTGATTTGGGACGCTTTGGTCTTGCCCTGAAAGTACTGTTTGACGGGGAGTTCGCTGAAGAGGTACGGCAACTTGCAGCGCCGAGTAAAGAGCCGGCGGAAGTAGAGGATCAGATGAACTACGAAGCGGTCCATCTGCTAGCACTCCTCCAGCGCGAAGGCCGGCTCGTGGATTTCCTTCGGGAAGATATTCAGCAGTTTCAGGACGCGCAGATTGGTGCGGCCGCAAGAAGTGTTCACGAAGGGTGTGCGAAAGTTCTCGCCGATTATTTCTCCGTCGAACCGGTCATGAAGGAGGGCGAAGGCGACCCCGTGATTGTTCCGAAGGGCTTCGATCCATCCGCGGTCAAACTTGTTGGTCAAGTCACCGGCGATCCTCCATTTAAAGGGACGCTGGCCCATCATGGCTGGAAGGCATCCAGGGCCGAACTGCCGGAGCGGCCGGAAGGGCAGGATAAAACCGTCATCGGGCAGGCGGAGGTGGAAGTCTCCTCGTGAGTAACAGTAATGAGTAAAGAAGAGACCCGATACGTTGTTGGGATTGACCTCGGCACAACCAACTGTGCGGTCGCCTATCTGGATACCTCCGACGAAAATGCTGAGCTGCAGGTGCTCCCGATTCCGCAGTTGGTGAATCCAGGCGAATTACAGTCAAAGGATCTTCTGCCGTCGTTTGTCTATCTGCCGGGCGAACACGAACTGCCCGCTGGCAGCCTTAAATTGCCTTGGGACGATAAGCGGGACTACGCGGTGGGCACGCTGGCCCGGGAACAGGGCGAACAGATTTCAGGCCGCATGGTAGCTTCGGCAAAGTCCTGGCTGTGTCATAAAGGTGTCGACCGAACGGCCGATATTCTTCCGTGGGGAAGCGACGATGTGCAAAAGATTTCGCCCCTCGAAGCGAGTAGGCGATATCTCGTGCATCTTCGTGACGCGTGGAATCATTCCATAGCGGATGGTGTTAAGGAGCATCTGGAGAATCAGCAGGTCTACCTTACCGTTCCCGCCTCGTTCGATGCGGCGGCCAGGGATTTGACCGCACAGGCTGCGGCGGCCGCCGGTCTGGAAAACGTCACCCTGATCGAAGAGCCTCAAGCCGCATTTTATTCATGGCTTCAGTCAATGGGGGACGACTGGCGAGAGAAGGTCTCCGTGGGTGACATCATTCTCGTCTGTGATATCGGAGGCGGCACGACTGATTTCACCTTGATCTCCGTGAAAGATGAAGGCGGGGATCTGGTGCTCGAGCGGCTCGCGGTCGGCGAGCATATTCTGGTTGGTGGCGACAATATGGACCTGGCGCTGGCACATTTTGTGGCGGGCAAATTCAAAGCGAAGGGCACACGTATCGACAGTGCCCAGATGCTTGCACTCTGGCACTCCTGCAGGCTGGCAAAAGAGCGCCTTCTGGCCGACGAAGAATGTGAAAGCCTTCCGATCACCGTAGTCGGCCGCGGCAGTAAACTAATCGGTGGAACCATTCAGACCGAACTCACGCGCGATGAGGTTATGAAGAGCATCCTCGATGGCTTTTTTGCCGAATGCGCGATCGAAGAGCATCCTGAGGAGCAGACCGCTGCGGGGTTGCAGGAGATCGGCCTGGATTACGCCTCGGACCCGGTCATTCCGAAACATGTGGCCAAATTCCTTTGCGATAATGCCCGAGCAGCGAAGGGGGCAGCAGGCGACTTTCTGCATCCGACTGCCATCCTGTTCAACGGTGGTGTGAGTAAATCTCCACCAGTACAGGAGCGCATCATATCTGTCCTTAACAAGTGGCTTAAGAAATCCAAGGCCGAGCCCGTCAGACTGCTCGAAGGCGCCAGTCTCGACCTCGCGGTGGCGCGTGGGGCTGCACATTACGGTCTGGTTCTGCGTGGCAAGAGCATCCGAATTCGGGGCGGCACCTCTCGGACTTATTACATCGGAGTTAAGTCATCCATGCCGGCCGTACCTGGCATGAAGCCGCCAATTAAAGCGCTTTGCGTGGTTCCTTTCGGGATGGAGGAAGGTACGGAATGCGACATACCAGGCCACGAATTCGGCCTGGTCGTTGGCCAGAATGCAGAGTTTCGATTTCTCAGCTCCACACACCGGCAGGAAGATAAGATTGGCCTGATGATTGAAGACTGGGAGCTGGAGGGCATTCAAGAATCTTCGCCGCTCGAAACGAAACTGACGGCAAAAGGAAAAAAAGGTGAGAGTCTTCCGGTGCATTTAAGAGCCCGGGTGACCGAGCTTGGAAAGCTGGAGCTCTGGTGCGTGGAGAAGGATGGCGATCGTGAATGGAAGCTTGAATTCAATGTAAGAGAAACGGACTAAAGGCGGCCCAATCCCATGGCCAAGAGTCGTTACATCGTCGGCATTGATCTCGGCACGACGAACAGCGTTGTGTCGTTCATTGATACGAATCTTGCGGACCAGGACCTTCGTTCCATTCCGGTCCTTGAAATCCCGCAGGTGGTCGAACAGAGCCAGGTAGCCTGCCGTAACAAGCTACCCTCATTTCTGTTTCTTCCGAGCAAACATGAGCTTTCGGAAGGCAGCCTGCAATTGCCCTGGGACTCGGAAATTCAGTTCGCAGTAGGTGAATTCGCCCGCGACCGCGGCACCATGTCCCCCGGTCGGCTCGTGACTTCGGCGAAGTCATGGCTTAGCCATGCCGCGGTAGATCGCACCGCTGAGATTCTGCCCTGGGGTGCGCCTGAAGAAGTGGAGCGGCTATCACCCATCGAAGTATCCACGCGATACCTTATTCATATAAAGGAAGCCTGGAATCATGTGATGGCGGAGGGACAGGACTGGGCACGCCTTGAGAACCAGGAGGTCATTCTTACCGTCCCGGCATCTTTTGATGAAGTGGCCCGCGAACTGACGGTAGAAGCTGCCAAGGCTGCAGGATTCGAACGCCTTGTCCTCATCGAAGAACCCCAAGCTGCGTTTTATGCGTGGCTGTTCCATCATCGCCAGAACTGGGAAGAACAGGTCAGCAAAAATCAGTTGATCCTTGTTTGCGATGTTGGCGGTGGGACGAGCGACTTCAGCTTGATTCAAGTGGAGGCCCGAGGTGAAGATCTCGGATTCCGTCGCATCGCGGTAGGCGACCATCTTCTCCTGGGCGGCGACAATATGGATCTCGCCATCGCCGCACAATTGGAAGAACGGCTCGCCGGACCCGGCAAGAAGTTGAACAGCACCCAGTGGGCAGCGCTCAGCCATTCATGCCGCCTGGCAAAAGAAAGCCTCCTCGCCGGCGAAGCGGAGTCTGCTTCCGTTTCAGTACCAGGTCGAAGCAGTCGCCTGGTCGGCGGTACACTGCGGGCGGACGTGAATCGTGTGCAGGTATTGGAAACGGTTTTGTCTGGTTTCTTCCCCGAAACCGGATTGGACGAGCTCCCGGAACGGGCGGGCAAATCGGGGATACAGGAATTCGGGCTTCCTTACGCCGCGGATCCGGCGATTTCTAAACAACTGGCCGCGTTCCTGCGAAACCCGATCGGCCAGAAAGCTGGACATCGCCGCCCGGACCTCGTTTTGTTTAACGGCGGAGTGTTCAAACCCGAGATTCTGAGGCATCGCGTAATAGCACTTCTAACAAGCTGGTTTCCAGATTCAGGAAAGCCAGGTGTCCTCGAAGCTGACCTCGACGCGCTTGACATGGCTGTGTCCAGGGGAGCAGCCTATTATGGTTTGGTCCGGCGAGGACTCGGCGTAAAAATCGCAGGCGGGACAGCGAGGAGTTTTTATATAGGACTCAACGTGGGTGACGGAGAGAAAACCAAAGCCGTCTGCGTCGCTCCTCAGGGCCTGGAGGAAGGGCAGGAAATAGAAGTATTGGATATGGAATTTGAGCTGCTGATTCGGAGCCCAGTCCACTTTCCGTTTTTCAGTTCGAGCACTCGACCTCTCGATGGGGTGGGGGATTTAGTCGAAACCAAAGATAGTGGACTCACCGCGCTGCCCCCCATCTATACAGTCTTGAAGTCAGGCCGGCGTTCAAAGGCCGAACTGGTGCGAGTGCGACTCCATACCATTCTCACCGAAGTCGGCACACTGGAACTCTGGTGTGAGGCAGCGGAAGGAGACCGCCGTTGGCGCTTGCAGTTTGAAGTCCGGCATGACCCGGACCAGGAGATCACCGCCGAGCAGACCTCCGGCGATGTGGCCGAAGAGGATGTCATCGAAGAATCAAAAATTGAAGCCGCTGCCCAACTGCTGGGTTTCACATTTATTCCGGCTCCTGGCTCGCAATCCAAGAACCTGAGGCCGGAAAACTTGATGAAAAACATCGAAGCTGAGTGGAAGCGTTCTCGCAGCAGTTGGCCTCCCGGAGCTTTGCGCGGCCTGTGGCCCGCTCATTATGAACAGCGCGAGCGACGGAAAGCAGACGCTATTTACGAAGCCCGCTGGCTGAACCTGGCCGGCTTCCTGTTACGCCCCGGCTACGGTTATCCAATGGATGACTGGCGAATCAAGGAAGTCTGGCGACTCTTCAATGACGGCATCATTAACAAGAAGAATATGCAGACCTGCGCGGAGTATTGGATTCTCTGGCGGCGCATTGCCGGCGGACTGAACAAAGGCCAGCAGGCAGAATTACTCAAACGCATGCTGCCGATGTTGACCAGTTCCAATTCTACAAAACGAAGAAATCCGACACATGAAGAAATCGAATTGTGGCGCGCTGCCGGCAGCCTGGACCGGCTGTCACCCAAACACAAACGCCAATTGGGAGAGACACTCATAGCAAGCATAGAAAGCGACCCGGAATCATCCTTCCGCTATTGGGCTCTTGGACGCATCGGAGCTCGAATCCCTTTTTACGGTCCCATCGATACCGTGGTCAGTAAAGAAACAGTGGAAGCGTGGATTGAAAAGCTGCTCACATCAGGCGCTTTCAACACTAAGGATGCCGAATTCGCACTCGTGCAACTGGCTCGAATGAGCGGCGACCGCGCCCGGGATATTGATGACGAATTACGGAAGACGGTTTTAGACAAATTGAAATCCATCAAGGCGGCAAAACATCATTTACTGTTGGTGAGAGAAGTCGCTGAATTACAGGCAGACGAACAAGCCCAGGCATTCGGTGAAAGTTTGCCCCCGGCTTTACGGCTGATAACCCACGGTTAGAAAGAATCATTCAAATGACTAAACGCATTTATAACTTCGCAGCAGGCCCATCCACACTGCCGCTGCCTGTTCTGAAACAGGCCCAGGACGAGTTCCTTGAACTGCCCGGGGCAGGCGCTTCCATATTGGAGATAAGCCATCGCTCTGCCGCATTCGAAAAAATTATTAATGGCGCCGAATCCAATCTACGAAAGCTCCTCTCCATTCCAGAAAACTACAAAGTGCTTTTCATACAGGGAGGGGCAAGTTTGCAGTTTTCGATGATCCCGATGAATTTGCTCCGAGATTCCGGCAAGCGTGCGGACTACATCGTCACCGGAGCGTGGGGAAGCAAAGCCGTTAAGGAAAGCCAGAAAGAAGGTGAAACCAGAATTCTGTGGGACGGTAAAGACCCCGGCTATAGAGGAGTGCCCGACTGGCAGAGCCTGGACGTGGATAAAGATACCGCCTACGTCCACTTTACCTCGAACGAAACCATCCAGGGTGTCCAATTCCAGGAAATGCCTGAGACGGAAGCAACCTGGGTGTGTGACATGTCATCCGACTTCATCTCCCGCCCCGTGCCCGTAGACCGATTCGGCCTGATCTATGCCGGCGCCCAGAAGAACGCAGGCCCCGCAGGGGCAACCATAGTTATTATCAGAGAGGACCTGCTTGATCGTGCATCCAAGGGGCTGCACACCATGCTTGACTACCGCACTCATGCGGAAAACCGATCCCTTTACAACACTCCTCCGGCATTCAGCATTTATGTAATAAATCTCGTAACAGAATGGATTCTTGCCGAATTCGGGGGTCTTTCAGAGATGGCAGCCGGAAATGAAAAAAAAGCGGCACTGTTTTATTCAGCTATTGACACCAGCGAAGGTTTCTACAGAGGGCATGCAGATGAATACTGCAGATCAAGAATGAACGTCACCTGGCGATTGAAGAATGAAGCCCTGGAGTCTGCATTCATCGAGGAGGCATACAGAGCGGATTTGCACGAACTCGCAGGGCATCGCTCAGTAGGCGGAATTCGAGCGTCTATTTACAACGCTATGACTTTGGAAGGTGTTCATGCTCTGGTGGAGTTCATGGAAACCTTCAGGGAGCAAAACAGCTGATTCAGTACGTCCTGCATCAGTATCGGGATGTTTATCGCATCCCTGTCAATCGCAGGTTTGATGATCCAGGAACACTTCAGGATCCGCTCATTTGCCTCTCTGGCTGCTCGGGGGGCACTCCTTGCGGCGAATAAGGCGCGATGCTAGTATCGCCCTCTATCCCTCTTGCTCATTTTCCCGTTGTGCATCAGCATAGAATTCTGGGAGTTACGGCAGAAAAACCATGTTTCACTCCTCAGGAGGCCATCTTGACTGAAGGCATTGATGCGCTAAGGGGTAATCTCAGTCAGGCGTTGGTTGGGAAAGAGGAGGCCATTGATCTTCTGTTAGTGGGGCTGATATCTGCTGGACACGTCCTCCTGGAAGACGTCCCGGGAGTGGGAAAGACGACTCTTGCCAAAGGTTTGGCAAGATCAATCGACGGCTCGTTTCGGCGAATTCAATTCACGCCTGATTTACTTCCCTCTGACATTCTTGGCGTCTCTATTTATAACCCTGAAGACCACTCTTTTGAGTTCAAGCGGGGCCCGATTTTCTCAAATGTTGTTCTTGCGGACGAAATCAACCGGGCCACACCTCGCACACAGAGCGCATTGCTTGAAGCAATGAATGAATCGCAGGTCTCAGTGGACGGTGAAACTCACCTACTCTCAAATCCGTTCATAGTCATTGCCACACAGAATCCCTTTGAATACGAAGGGACATACCCGCTGCCGGAGTCTCAACTCGACCGATTCACTCTTCGCCTTGAGATCGGTTATCCGGGGCAGGCTGAAGAGCGAGAGGTGCTCCTTTCACATCGTTTCCATGAGCCAGTAGACCTGTTGAGCCCGGTCACGACTGCCGACGAGATTCTGGCCATTCAACAGAAGGTGAAGGAAGTAAGAGTTGATGAGAGTTTGCTGGACTACATTCTGCAAATTGGTCGGGCGTCCCGCGATTACGAGGGAATCGAGATAGGGGTCAGCCCGAGAGGTTGTTTATCGCTTTACCGGACCGCGCAAGCGATGGCTCTCATTCGCGGGCGAGACTACTGTGTTCCTGATGACGTGAAACAATTGGCCGAGCCCGTGCTCAGTCACCGCCTGATTTATCGGAGGTATTCCGGTGTCAACAGCAACCATGCCATTCAGGAAATCCTGAAAAAGATTCCCGTCCCGGTCTAGCTGCCCTCAGAGGAACATGAATGCTGCGACGCCTGCTTATACTGATACTTATCGTATTAGTTGTTACCCATCTCGTTCGCTATCTGGAGCGAAAGCGAAGGCTATCTACAACCGAACAAAAGTCCTACAGAAAGACGACCAAGAATGGCTGGATGTTCTTCGCATTTACCTTTTGTGTGCTTCTGTCAGCTCTGCATACCGGGGTAAATCTGATCTACCTCACTTTTTCAGTATTAGTGAGTGCCCTCATTCTTTCCTGGTTAATAAATGCTTTCAGTGGAGCGGCACTGAGTATTGAAAGAACTTTTCCTTCAGAAGTTCAAGCTGGATTTCCATTCAATATTGACATCGCCATAAGAAACGAAAGCGCATTCATTCCTGCTTTCTGCCTCAGTCTTGAACAGCGATTCCCTGACGGCATATTGTGTGAATTCCAGCGACACTTCATATTCAAAATATCGGCTGGGCAGGTGATTCAAATCAGATTAAAGGCGGTAGCAAGGAAACGCGGCGTTTATGACTTTTCGGTGATTGAAGTCGAGACCAGTTTTCCATTTGGCTTCTTTGAGCGAGGAATGATCTGCTCGACCCAAAAGCTCGAGTTGCTTGCTCTGCCACGATTGGGCCACCTCGAGAACCGCTTGCCGGTGGGTGAAGGAGATGGCAGGGCGAGTGCCAGGCGGTTCACGCATAACGGCATCGATGAATTTCTAGGTCTCAGAGAATACAGAGCCGGCGACAATCCTGGATGGATACACTGGAAGACCTCGGCAAAAGTCCAGAAGCCTATAGTCCGCGAGTACGGAGCCAGAAACGAACAGAAGGCTCTGATCCTCCTGCACTGGGTAAGAGCTCGAGGAGACGAGCAAGCACTCCTCGACGAAGAAGTGACCACAAGCTTCATTGCAACCATGGCCAGAGAACTGGCACGAAATGGTCTTCAGGTTGCCTTTGCCTGTGATGCCGGGGGCTTTGTGTACCTCCCCCCTGTATCCAGCAGAGGTATCAATCGAATCTGGAGGCTACTGGCTTTGCTCGCGCCTGCAGAGGTCGAAGATGCGACCGGACTGATAGAACAGCGAGAGTTTTCCATCAGAGAATTTGATAAGGTCGTCCTCATCACGCACGGCAGCAGGATGGAGTCCTCTGGCACGATTGTGAGGCATCTTAACTCTTTGAACCGTTCAGTAACTCACCTGGACGCGGCCTCCGGAGACTTGGAAAGAAGTTTTACGCTGCCGGATCTGGCAGAGGCCTGGATTGCCGGAAATTTGGAACAGGTTTCATATGAAGTTTCTGATGTAAGTGCAGGCTGAGCTTCCCTTCGCTCTTCATTCGAAATGAATCGTTCAATATTCGAAAGTAGATTTAATCAACTCACCTTCATGCTCGTGAGTATCGGCATTACGAGTGCCTGTGTTGCCGATCCGACTCCGCTGGCGGCGATTATGTTCTTAATCGTGGTACCGTTAGTAGGTGGGGCTTACTATTTTGCTGAGCACAAACGTAATTTTTATTTGCCAAGTTTAGTGGCATCAGGTCTTGCAACGATTGCATTCTTCGTGTCTCTGGGAATTGTTTTTTCCTGGATGAGTGTGCTTTTGCCATTCCTGCATTTTCTATCCTTTGCTCAATGCATGCGCCTCTGGCAGAAAAAGAAAGATCGCGATTATTCGAATCTTTATCTGGTCAGTTTAGTCCAGATTGCTTGCGGGGCATCTATATCGCTCGACATCCAATTCGGCCTGATGTTCTTCCTTTACCTTTTTCTGGCTTTCTGGACACTAATACTTTTCTACATCAAGCGAGTTGCCAGTGAAAAGACGGGAATTCTGTTGGGTGGCAATGTCGTTATTTTGCAGGGCATTAAGTCTTCCGAAATTCGGAAAGCACTTGGCAGCGCGATTCCGATCATGCTGGCGTTCCTTTTGATTTCAATGCTGGGTGTTTTTGCCATTTTGCCGAGGTATCAGATTCGCGTACTGAATGTCCATTCACCTCAGGGGAGACAGAAGGGGCTGGTTGGATTCAGCGAGCAGATTCGCCTTGGCCAGATCGGGGAGATCAAGGATAACCACGAACTTGTGATGAGGGTCAAGCTGAGCAGGAGTGGGAAGGCCATTCAATTGCCTGATGAACAGCTTTACTGGCGTGGAATGTCTGCGGATTCCTATGTATACGGAAGTTGGCGGGAAACGGCGCAACCAAATTACTTGCTCTTCTGGTTTGATTATGAGAATGGCTGGCAGGAATACAGGGAAGGCTGGGTTCTCAGAAACGGACAGGTTTTTACACATAGCGATCAAAAGTGGCCTGCTCTTCCCAATTCGGTCGAATTGGACGAAGAGGATCTAAGGCAGGAGATTGCCCTCGAAGATACGGGCACTAAAAGAATCTTTTCCCTCTATCCTCCAATAAAGATCGATTTGGGTGATCACGCGGACGGGATGCAGTTGGATATCCAGCACTGGAATGCAAGCTTTACCCGTAATCCACCCAGGTATTATGTTGTGCACTCCAGGCCACAGGTGTTTTCCGATTCGCAGTTAAATCAGGAATTACTGCCCGATCAGCGACTACCGTCGCTGATGCGAACTTATTACGTCAGAAATCCTCAGAAGCCTCCCGAATTGGTAAATCTTGCTGAAGAGATTGCCTCCAGAGCCAAAGCGAAAACGTCCTACCACAAAGCGCTGGCAGTGAAGTTATGGCTGGAGACTAATTGTAATTACACCCGTCTGCCTGGCCTGATCGCGAATCCTGAACAAAACGATCCGGTGATACATTTCCTTTTTAATTCAAGGAAAGGGCACTGTGAGTATTTCGCCTCTGCGCAGGTATTGTTGTGTCGTTCTCTCCGAATTCCTGCACGAATAGTAAACGGTTTTAGAGGCGGTGAATGGAATAATGTTGGTGAGTTTTATCAAATCAGGCAAAACCATGCGCATTCGTGGGCGGAGGTCTATTTGCCCGGCGTAGGTTGGTATCTAATGGATCCGTCGGGCTCTGATGTTACTGAAGCAGACCGAATAGCGTCGGCTGGTTTCAGTCAGTATTTTGATTGGGGCCAGAATTTATGGGACCGTTTCATCGTTGGTTATACGCCGAAAAAATTTGGCTTTTCATCCAGTAATTATTTTGAAAATCTCGTCTTCGAATTGCGCAGCCGGTTAGATGGTATAGGCGGTGGCAGTTCCTTGCAGGGAATGGATTCTGTTCAGGCGTTTTTTGCCAAACTTGCATTCGCAATCGCTGCTGCTGTGAGCTTATATGTCCTCCTCGCGGTTTTGCCGAAAATGAGGTTCAGGTGGTTAAGGTTTTCATCTCCGGTACCTGGTCTCGCAGATGGCATTCCGACAGTGGAATTCTATCGTGATTTGGTGCGGTATCTTGGGAGGCTGGGATACGTCCGTAATTCCTCTCAAACACCTGCGGAGTTTGCGTCGGATGTTGGCCGGTGGACAGAAGTGGGCGAGAGCATGCACCGCCTGACCGAGATCTACTATGGAGCGCGGTATTCTGGCCAAGGGCTGACAGAAGAGCAGAAGGAGGAGGCAAACAGGTTACTCGATGTGGTACGCAAGTCAGAGATCTTAAAGGCAGCTTCCAATTAGCCGGAGATTGATAAGTCTTGCTCAAGAATTGCAGGCAGCGTTCGTTTCGTTGGGATCTGGAGGGGGCCGGCAGCTTCCGTATGTTCAATTTCTTTCCAAGTCTGCATGGACTACAGGCTTTCTTCGATAAGTCCCAGGTAAAATGATTGAATCATTCCACCTCGAGATGAATAAGATTTGTAAGTCTTTCCCTGGCGTAAGGGCCTTGGACAATGTTGATTTGCTTCTTGGGAGAGGTGAGGTCTTGGCACTGATGGGCGAAAACGGGGCAGGTAAGAGTACGCTGATAAAGACATTAAGCGGGGCAATCATTCCGGACTCAGGCAGCATTCGAATTGAGGGTAAGAGCATCACGATCCATGATCCCGTAGATGCTCAGAACGCCGGTGTGGCCGTCATCTATCAGGAATTCAATCTGATCCCATCTCTAAGCGCGCGTGAGAATATATTTCTCGGACGTGAGAGAACTAAATGCGGATTTCTTAACCGAAGAGAAGAAAGCCGGAACGCGGCGGACCTGTTCGAACGGATTGGCGTCAGGGTAAATCCCGAGACCCCGTGCAATCGGCTCTCTGTGGCCCAGCAGCAGGCTGTCGAAATTGCAAAAGCACTCTCTCTCGATGCTCGAATTATTGTGATGGATGAACCCAGTGCGACGCTGACCCTGCAAGAGGTGAAATCGCTGTTTGCTATCATTCGTGACCTGAAGTCGCATGGCATCGGAGTCATCTATATAAGCCACAGGCTTGATGAGATATTTGAAATCGCCGACCGGGTCATGGTGATGCGTGACGGACGTAACGTCGGCTCGAAGCCTGTTGGTGAGGTCACTCGTTCGGGCCTGATCGAGATGATGGTTGGCAGGACTCTTGAAGAAGAATTTCCCAAGGTGCCGGCCAAACAAGGTGCTGTCCGACTGGCCGTGAAGGATCTGGTTCGAAGTCGAGCGGTAAAAGGGGTCTCCTTTGAAATCCGCAGTGGTGAGATTCTGGCGCTCACAGGTCTTGTAGGGGCGGGCCGAACAGAAACTGCGCGCCTCATATTTGGTGCCGACCCATTAGATTCCGGGACTATCACTCTTGACGGTAAAGAACTCAAAATCCGCCAGCCGAAAGACGCTATAAGAGCCGGGATATGTCTGCTCACAGAAGACCGGAAAAGCCAGGGCCTGATTCTCGGCCAATCCGTTCGGACGAACTTTGGTTTGCCGAATCTACCGAAACTCTCTGCTTTTGGCTTCGTGAAGTCCCGGCACGAACGAGAGGCATTTGGTTCCTATGTGGAACAACTCAAGATCAAGATCCCTCACCAGGAACAGATTGCCAAGAACCTCTCGGGTGGAAACCAGCAGAAGGTCGTTCTTGCAAAATGGCTGGAAGCCAATTCCGAAATAGTCATCTTTGATGAACCTACACGTGGTATTGATGTCGGCACCAAGTACGAGATTTATCTGTTGATGAATGAGCTGGCTGCTCGGGGAAAAGCCGTCCTCATTATCGGCTCTGAACTGCCCGAAGTTCTGGGGATGGCTGACCGTATTCTGGTCATGCATGAGGGGCGTATCTCAGGTGAGATACTGGATGTATCCAATGCCACCCAGGAGGAGATTATGGCAATGGCCGTAGGATTAGAACAATCTTCAATCTAAACTCTTGCTATCCGGCATATTGGAGCTACGCTCATTGCGTCTTTCGGGTCATTCCAAATCTTTATTTAGGTCGAGTATCTCAAATGATTCGTATATATAAGCTTACAACCTTTATTGCAGCGCTTTCGTTGTCCTTAGTCTTCGCAGAAGAGCCTGCCAGGCGTGTTGCATCGATCGCCACATTCGAGGGAGGTGTAGCAGTGAAGCGGGCTGTAAGCGGGGAAGTAGAACTCATCACGCGCAAGCGCACCCCACTCTTCGAAAATGATAAGATTAAGACTGCCAAGGACGGTTCGGCTACTATCCTGTTTGCCGACGGTAGCCGTGTTGATATGGCCTCAGAGACCGGCTTGGCCATCGTCTTCAACGGCCGCCAGAGGGAAATCGCTGTTTCACAAGGCTCGCTCAAAAGCGATATCAAGAAGCTCCCGGGTCAGCGGACCATGTTTCGCACTCCGGCTGGCGTTGCTGCTGTTAAGGGCACACTTGTCGATCTGGAAGTGAAATCCGATTCGAAAATCGAAATCTCTGCCGACCTCGGCCTCCTCACTCACCAAGTTGGTGAGACAGAGACGTCTGCCGATATCGAAAAAGGTCAAAAACTTTCGATCGGATTCGAAAAAGCCTCGAACACCATCTCCGCCAAGAGCCTCGTCGGCATGATTGATGTCAAAACCAAGAACCTTACCACCTCCCTGGAACAGGACGTGGAAGTATCATCACAGGTCGACAAGTCTTCAGATAAAGTCACTTTGGAGGTACAGAGTGGAATCGCGCGGACTCGCACCACTCGTGGCACACAAGTCATGATGTCACAGGATGATAGAGTAGACTTTGTTCAGTCGGCAACGGGTACCACGGTTACCGTAGTCACCGGTCAGATTACCGTGATCGACTCGAATGGTGTTCGGACGAAGATCGAAGCAGGCGAGACGGCGGTAGAGCTTCCAGGTCTCTGGCAGGAGCCTGAAACGCCTGAAGGCTTTGAGGTAATGATTCCACCTGGCGCTTGAGAAAAATTGTATTGAGAAAAAAAGGCTGCGACTTTGTCGCAGCCTTTTTTTTTTGCAATTGAATCTCACTGGCCTCCATTCACCGCACCTTCACAGGTTTCTTTTGCTTTACAGATTCATATACAGATTCTGTAAGTCTTGAAACCTGCAGCGCAAAGTTTGGTGACTCGTAGCCCTTGCAACCAGTACGAATCCACTTGAAGAATTCGGCATCCGGTGACGATTCACGGATTCGGTGGGGGATCTTTATCGGTTCGTCGTTAAGGAGGACTGATTTGATACCCCATTGGTGGAGGTGAAAGACAAGGCATCCTTTACTGCCGTGGATGGCGATTCGCTCGTCGTGACGACTGGCATTGCCAAAAGTGTTGAGGGTGCCGACTGCCCCGTTTTTAAAACGGATACTCACCACCGTGTTGATGTCGACATCCTTATCAGTGTTGTCCAGGAACGCTGACACCTCCGCTGGCTGAAGTCCAGTTATCCAGAGTGTTGCTGCAACCAGGTGGCTGCCGGTGTCCATGAACATTCCTCCACCGGAAAGCTCCGGGACGAGCCGCCATCCTTTGATGTTGCTCCAGCCCTGAGTGACATATGAAACGATCCCACGGATTTCACCGAGGTCTCCTTTCTGGACGAGTTCCCTCGCATAAGTGTACGGAGCGAGGAAGTGTCGCTGATAGCTGACAACCAGCAGCCGTTTCTGCTTTTCAGCGCTCCTGATGAGGGATCTGGCATGGCTTGATGTCGTGGTAAGGGGCTTTTCAATTAAGACATGCAGGCCATTCCTCAGGCTATAGCTTGCCTGTTCGAAATGCATGGAGTGCGGGGAACTGATCGCAATCGCATCCGGCCCGGTCTCACGAATCATCTTTTTGTAATCGTTGAACAGGGGAACTTCGCTTCCCCATTTTTCCATCAGCAGTTGTGCCTGGTCTTCAGCCGGATCGGCGACGCCAACCAGATGGATATTACCATCTGCCTGAAAGCGGGGAACGTGAGCACCGCGCATGTTTCCACCGCAACCGATGAGAGCGAGTTTGATTTTTTTTCTTGCCATGAGTAATGATAATTGGTAGTGAGTACGGCCGCGATTCAAGCTGCTTCAAGTTATTGCTTTACAGTCAGTTAAAATCAGCTTCGCCCTTCAGGCCGAAGGAGGCGAAAGCAATTTCTGTCACTGCAACAATTCTTTACTTGTGAATTTATCTGAGCGGATTCTCAGTCGCTGAGAGAAGTCAGACGGCTGTGAAGAGGGCCGAAATCCGCACCCGAATTGCTGTTCCGATGTGCGGCCGCCTCGGCAAATCTTACCAGACCGATAACGTCGTTCCCGTCAAATGGATAGGTCGCACAGCCAACTTCAACTTCGAAGGTCTCGCCATTCCCTTCACGACACAGGTTCTCAGCGCTCAACACAGATTCGATGCGCTCCGCAAGCATGTAACTCTCAAGGAATTCGGTGTTGGGCAAAAACAGGAGCACAGATTCAGAACTCCACCGCCCGGGAATGTCCTCACGGCGAATCACCGAACGAATCGTCAAGGAAATCTCTCGCCAGAAATTCTGCACAGCCTTCGTCCCACTCTTTTTCTGCATATTTTCCGTGCCTTGCAGACGGATGAACAACAGGCTGAAAATCGTGGAATGCCGGGACGCTCTTGAAATCTCATCGTGAAGCCGTTCGACAAGATAGCGCGAAGTGAAAAGACCAGTCTCTTCGTCCCGAAAAACGATGCGAGAGGTCCGCGGGGAGGCGTTATACGAAATGTATTGGGAGCAGCTCAGCAATCCCCAGGTGACTAAAAACGCGCCGGTCGTAATGAGTACCATACCAGCGATATCCAGATGGGATATCGGTGGCAGGAGAACAAGCCGCAGGCACATGACTACAAAGTAAACAGTAGTCATAAAGCCGGCGAACATGCCGAGCTTTCGAATTCGATTTCTTACGTCCCGGATAGGCTTGATCTCAGGCTGAGGGTGTTTTGACACGTCAAATACCGTTCATTAGGAGGGACAAAGAAGCTGATACGACGTCAGAAACTTTGATTTAACGCTGGGTATCCGTAGCCCACCGAGAGGGAGTGGTCGGCCCAGTTCATTCATTATCGTAAAAGATCGTGACTGTTTAGCATCCTTGCCACGAATTCGCAGGTAGAAGCGTGTTGCACATCACGCCAGCAACATTTTACTCCCTTTTCCATGATTGCCTGCCCTTAATCGTTTGCCTTTAATCGTTTGCCCTCAGTTGAGTTATCCTGGATTCATTCGCCGGATTCCTCTCCTCAATTTCCTCTTTTCCGGCAAAAACATTAATCTCCTAAAATGTTCGATCTGGCAAAGCAGACTCTCACTCAAGTCTTCAGGCATTCCAACTTCTATCCTGTTCAGGAAGAAGTCATCCGGAGGATTCTAAATGGCGGACACACTCAGGTCGTATGGCCCACCGGCAGTGGCAAGAGCCTCTGCTATCAGGTGCCTGCGCTCTGTTTGCCGAACACTGCACTGGTCATGAGCCCTCTTATAGCGCTCATGGAAGACCAGGTCAGCGCGCTGCAGACCAGGGGAGTTGCCGCCTCCTACATCAATTCGACTCTCAGCCCTGCTGAACGCCAGCGCCGTTATGGCCAACTGGCCGCAGGTGGATTCAAATTGATCTATGTCACTCCAGAACGCTTTCGAAAACCGGAATTTCTGGCTGCACTGAAAGACGTCAAGATATCCCTCCTCGCCATTGATGAGGCCCACTGCATCAGCAAGTGGGGACACGATTTCCGGCCGGATTACAGTCTGGTCGGTGAATATCGCCAGCTTCTCGGCAACCCGACCACCATAGCCCTTACCGCCACTGCCACACGGGAAGTCCAGCGCGATATTCGCGAGGTTATTGGAGTCACTCCAGACGAAATGCCGCTTTTCTTCACGGGCATTGAACGCCCCAACCTCTCCCTGGATGTCGAGGAAGTCTGGCGGGAAGACCAAAAGCTTGACCTGATGGACGAGGTCATCCGCTCCCACCCGGGCACGGGCATCATTTATTTCACGCTCATCAAAGATATGGAGCGTTTTGCCCAGGGCCTCCGTGAGCGCGGACATAACATTTGCCTTTATCACGGTCAGCTCAGACCGAGTGAAAAGAAATCTGTTTATGACGAGTTCATTCACGGCGAGCCCCAGGTCCTCTGCGCGACCAATGCTTTCGGCATGGGCGTCGATAAACCTGACATTCGTTATGTAATCCACGCTCAGACCCCCGGTTCGGTGGAAGCCTATTACCAGGAAGTCGGCCGTGCCGGGCGTGATGGCCTGCCATCAAAGTGCCTCCTGCTCTACGATATGGACGACCTTGCGATTCAGCAGCAATTCGTCGATTGGATGAACCCGGACAAAGATTTTCTGATACGTTCCGCAGACTATTTCGAAGCGCACCAAGACCAGCCCCATGTGTTGAATGCCGACGGCCTGCGCGACCATCTGGTCTTTAGAAACCGTGGGGACTTGCGTGCTGAATATGCGATTCGAGAGATCGAAAAACTTGGGGTCATTGAACCTTCGGAAGAAATCGAGCGTTACCGCTTTGTCGAGCCCATCAACCCCGAAGATATCTCGGAGGAGAGCCGCCAGGAGAAACGCATGAAGGATCTGATGCGCCTGCAGAAAGTGGTTGAATTCATCCGTTACGAAGATGATCGCAAGGATTTTCTGCGCCATTATTTCCTGGAGGAAGGCCAGTGAGCGACGCGGCCCCGATGCTCTGCGGCCGGATGATGCCATCCCAGTTGCTCTCAAAAAAAAACAGGCTTGTCGTAGGGCTGATGTCAGGCACCTCCTGCGACGGCGTGGATGTAGCCTTTGTCGAAATTGAGCGAAGAGAGGGGAAAGTCGAGTTCAATCTCCGGCATTTTGCTGAATTTCCTTTCGAACAGGAACTTCGTTCCAGGCTCCTGGCGCTTGCTGAAATCGAAACCTGCCGTATCGATCAGCTCTGCATCACGAATTTTCAGCTCGCCCGCTTCTATACCAGGGTCATCAAAGCCGCCGCCGCAGAGGCATCCATACCACTCGATTCCATCGACCTCATCGGTTCACACGGCCAGACGATCCATCACTTACCGGAACAGGGCGCGACCCTGCAGATCGGTGAACCGTCCGTCATCGCTGAAGCGTTTGGCGTACCAGTCGTCGCCGATTTCAGGCCTATGGATATGGCTGCCGGCGGACAGGGTGCGCCCCTGGTCCCGTATGTCGATTACCTGCTGCTTCGCCACGAGAAGAACGGCCGGGCTATTCAAAACATAGGCGGCATCGGCAACGTCACCTGGCTGCCTCCTGTCTGTTCGCCCGATCAGGTCATCGCTTTTGATACCGGGCCAGGCAACATGCTCCTGGACGCGCTCATGGCAAAGCTCACTGGCGGTGAAAAGTTATTCGACGCCAGTGGCGACTTTGCCGCCCGCGGCAAAGTGTGCCGAGAGGTGCTGAACCAGTTACTCAGTCACCCCTACTTCGAAAGCCCACCGCCGAAGAGTACCGGGCGTGAACTCTTCGGAAGCCACTTTGTAGAAAGTCTGCTGCAGAAGTCAGAAGCACTCGCCTTGAACAATCAAGACATCATGGCAACCGCCACCGCATTCACCGTCGAATCCATCCGTCTCAGTTACGACCGCTTCCTCCTCCCCAACGGCCCGGTCGACGAACTCATCGCCAGCGGTGGAGGCGTGAAAAACAAAACCATCATGCGCGGTCTTCAATCCGCCTTCGAGGGACGCTGCAGGGTAACGACATCCGACGAGTTCGGTCTTCCATCCGCCGCAAGAGAAGCCATTTCATTCGCCATCCTGGCCAACGAGACCATCGACGGCCGCCCCAACAATCTCCCATCGGCAACCGGTGCCGGACGCGCTGTAGTGCTGGGCAAGGTAGTATGGTGTGGGCCTCGCTGATCGATAGTTCGGAAACCTCTTCTGGCGGATGAGAAACACGAACCGGGTTAAACTCCCGGACCTTTTAGATGCTTCGTTTTGCATATCAGGCGTTACCCCGAATGAAGGAATTAAAGATACCCCTTCACTCCGTGTCCCGGCCTGTTACCTGATGATAAAATGATCCACATGACAAGGTTGACCTCCCACTTTCATCAGCCATTAACCATTAACCATTAACCTTGCCCTCATGTCTTCCATCCCCTTGCCCGACGAAACCCAGGAACTTCTGAAGAAAGCTGAAAATGGAAATCCGCAGGCGGTGAACGATCTGTTCGAAAGGCATCGCGGTGCGGTGCGGCGGATGCTTCACCACCGGCTCGACAAGGCTATTGCACAGCGGGTGGATGCCAGTGACATCGTGCAGGAAGTGCTCATCGAGGCGAATCGTCGGTTGGGCGAATACCTGAAAAATCCTTCCTTGCCGTTTCATGTCTGGCTGCGCTGCCTGGCAAGGGATCATCTCATCACCGCCCAGCGACGTCACCGCGGGGCGCAGAAGCGGAGCGTCGATAAGGAACGGGCGCTAAATCAGCCTGCGTACGCGGATCACTCTTCAGCAGACCTGGCCGGCATGCTTGCCGCCAAAGGGCTGACACCCGCGGCCGACGCCATCCGACGCGAACTGCAACGCCGATTCGAAGAGTCCCTGGAGCAGTTGAACGATGTCGATCGTGAAATCATCGTCATGAGACACGTCGAACAACTGACGAACCAGGAAGTTGCCAACGCCCTGGAGCTGAGCGAACCCGCGGCCGGCATGCGCTACCTGCGAGCCCTCCGGCGACTGAGGGATATTCTCGGGACATCACCGGAAGAGTCTGGTCTTATTTAGTTCCTGTTACGTCGACTTTTGCCGCATCCAGGGCGGTACAGGCCGCGGCGTCCGGAACAATATGAAAGGCAGACATGCTTGGAAAGGCCAGCCCCGGCTACAATAAGGCTTCACGGCGTCAAATCTAAGAAAACGTTTCGACTTGCGATGGCGTATCGAGGATGGACAGGTTGTCCGTCTTCCGAGCCGGGCTATTAGATGATTTATCGAAGGACGGACAATTTGTCCGTCTTCCGAGCCGGGCTCCCTGCCTGAGCTTTACCCAAATTTTCTTCAACCCCGAAGACGGTTGTTTCCAAAGCCCGGGGTTGCGAGGCTTTGCGAGCTACCCTGGGTCGGACGGAACCGAAAGCCTGAACCCTGTAAGGGTTCTACCACGTGCTGTCCAACCCTTTCAGGGTAAAACGGCGATCTGCCGGTGTAACCCGGGGTGGCGGTCACGACTACGTCGTTCGCTGACCCTGGGCTCTGGGCTGTAACGCCTTCGGCGTAAAGAATCGGACAAACAGAAATTTGGGTAAAGCCCAGCCGAGCCATACCCGAACTTCTTTACGCCGAAGGCGTTACATTCCAAAGCCCGGGGTCGGAGGGGGTTCGTTTTAAAATCTAACTGATAGGAATTTGCTTTCTGGACGCTCCGCGGTTCATTGGCCGGCACCGGCTTGCCGTCGGCATCGAGAAGGCGCAGCGACTTGCTGCCATCGGGCGGGGCGTCGATGGCGTAGCTCACCAGGTCCGGCGGGAAGCCGCGGCCGGTCCAGTCCTTGATGGTGATGGTCTGCGGCTCCGCGGCGAGGGCGCTCGCGCAGAGCGACAACCACGAAAAGCACGAAAAGCACGAAAAGCACGAAAGAAAGACAACTGGGTTTACTTGTCGGGTCATCTCTTGTCCTTCCACGTCTTTCCTCTTCCTTTCGTGACTTTCGTGGTTCCTGTGGTTCATTTCTGTCGGCTTCTCGCAAAGGCGGCCAGGTCGGGGTGGTCTGCGTCGATGAGGGCTTTGAGTATTTTGGCGGAGGCGTCACGGCTCAAGTCGCCCAAGAGGTTGATGGTGACTTGCCGTTCCTGCGTGGTGCGCGCTTGGGCGAATACGGCGCCGGCCTCGGACGGGGAAGCCGCAAGGAAAGCCTCGGCCTCAGGCCGGGTCAGGTCCTGGAGCGCGCGGAAACGCTCACCGAGATTCACCCATTGAGTCCGGATGGCCTGAGCGCGGTCGCCCTCGAACTTGTTCTGACCGATCAGGTAGTTCGCGGTGATCCCGCAGTACTTGCGGTACAGACCAACCTTCACCCACTCGCCCAGGAACGCGGCGCCGTACGTTCCACGATCATGGCGCGACAGGTACGCAAGCCGGGCCAGTCGCTCGAAGATGCCGTCCGCGTCGAGGCAAGGAGCCGTCTCGGCCAGAACCTTGTCATCGCCGCAGACTTTGGCGTACGCCGCAACCTGCGCGGCTTCTTTGTTGTTCAGAGCCTCGACTCGACGTTTGCCTTCGGCCACCAGGTCGGGTTTGGGGTAGAAGGCCACGGCCAGCGCGAGATCATGCAGGCGTTCCCGCCGGCCGTCCTCGGACTCGACCGACACCGGGGGCGGCGAAGCGAGTATCTTCGGGAAACTCTCGTCTCCCGCGAGGGCGAGCATCGCGTACCCGCAGCCATGCAGTGCCGCGGACTGACTCTTGAGAGCATTGCGCCCCAGCGCGACCGTTCCCGGAGGCCGTTCGCGGTGCAACCTCAGGAGAATCTGCATCCGGGTCCGGAGCGGCAGGTTGCTGACCGTACTGACCTGGGCCGCGAGCGCGGCCGCCAGCTCCGGCCCGGTCCCTTGGAGCGCGGCCCCGATCAAGACGAGACGCTCCTTCAGTTCCTCAGGCTTGAGCTCGGCGCCCATGTTGACCGAAGCCACTCCCGGCAGGTCCAAGCCCGCGTCGTCTCCCGCCTCGATGGCGTCAAAGCCGGCCAGTTCATCCTTCTCCCCGAGTTGCTTGAGCTTGGCAAGTGCGGCCTCTGCTTCCGGTTGCTTGGACCTGCCCGGCGACGTGGCGCCGGCCTCGGGGGCCAGCCAGCGCATGACGGCCCCCGCCAGCGCGGGCCAGTCCTGCCAGTCGAAGAACGCGGTGTGGCCGTCCTCGGACTTGCCGCGATGGTCCACGAGCAGGCAGGCGACGCGGCCCTTGCCCACTTGCCACCCGACGAGAATGGGCCGGTCGCCGCTCTTGAGGAAGACTTTGGCGCCGGGCTTGAGCACCACCTCGTTGCGCACCCAGAAGACGGGCCTGGCCGCAAAGTCGAGATCTACTCCGAGGTCGGCGAAGTCCGGGCCGGGCTCGAAGGGCTGGGGCGTCTGCGGGTAGATGGTGTCGACCCACCGGACACACTGGAACGGCAGTAGCTCGCGCTCCAGGACGGTGTGGATGTATCCGCCTTTGCCGAACGCGTACTCGCCGCCGGTGAAGAAGACCGCGCCGCCCGCCTTCACGTAGTCAGCCATCGCGTAGCTTCTTTCGACCCCGATGGCCGCGTGCGGGATGCTGGTCAGGACAAACAGATCGAATTCCGGGAACTGAGAAGGCGGCACGTTGTTGGCCAGTCCCGCGCCACCAGGCCCCGCATGGACCGCGCCCCATAGCCAGGCATCGTGGAAACGGAAGCGGCCAAGGCGGGCAAAAGCGGAATGCATCTTGAGCCGGTAATCCATGGCGCCGCGGCCGTAGAAGATATCAAAGCGGCCGTTGCGCTCGGGGGAGAGGTCGCCGAACACGGGCGGATTGTCTTTGAGCTTGAGGTCGGCGGGGACCGCGGCGCCCTTCCACCACTCTTTGGCCAGGGTCTCGATACCGGGACGCTTGGCGAGCAGGGCCTCGTCGCGGGCCTTCCCACTGAGGGCCTCGAAGGCAGCCCTTTCTTTCTCGGCCTTGAGCTGCCAGTCCGGCGCCAGTCGGCGAAATTGCTCCCTAACCTCCCGGATTTCGGCTCTGGGATCGAGGACGACTTCGGGCCGCCGCTGGGACTCCTCGACGCCGGGCCGGGGCACGCCGAACGTCTTCTTCGGGCCGTAGAGTGCAGCCAGTGAGGGCGCGCCCCCCTCTGCCGCCAGATCGATCACGACGACCTTCCAGGTGGCAACCGCGGGAACCGTGAAGCGGCCGTGCTTCAATGCGAGAGGCGTGACGGCCAGGCTGCGCGGTTCGATCAGGTTGACCGCGGTCGCACGCAGCCCGTCCGGGAGAGTCAAGGCGAACGTCACCGGGTCGGTACCCGCGGGCATATTCCAGACCGGTTCCGGTTGCCCGTCCCGGTTGTTCGGGCGCGGGTCCTGCTGAGGGATATTGAGCAGATTGATGACGAGTTGGCGTCTTCCCTCACCCCCGGCCCCTTCCCGGGGGGACAGGCCCCCAGAGGAAGAGGGGGGTAATTGGTCGAGCGGCGTCTCATACACGAAGGGCTGCCACCAGAGCTTCGTCTCGGCCTGCGGCGCCAGCACCTTCTCCGGCGTGGACAACCGGCGCAGGCGCTCGTCGAACGTGTATTGACTGTAGCGGGTGCAAAAGCGGCGAGTCTCGAAGTCCATCGCCGTGTTGTAGGGGCGGCACCCGCCCGCGGCCCAGAGCGCGCTCTCGATGATGATATCTCGCCGGGACATCGCGTAGCTGATGCCAAGGTAGTAGCCGCCGCGCTCGCGGCAGAGGTCACCGTCCACCTGGAGGTTGCGCGCGATCTGCTCGAAGGTGTAACCGGCCGAAGCGTTACCGATAGACTCGTTCATCAGGAGCCCGCCGCCGCGGCAGAGCTCGTCCAGCTCGTAATCCTCGACGGCCCAGTCGTAGCCCTTCTTCCTTTCGACCAGCAGGTAGTTGTAACCGTGGCGGAAGTCCGGGTGTTTCTCCGCGACGATGTCCTTGAAGTACCGCACCAGGCTCTGAATCTGGCGGGCCGCCCAAGGCGAATACGTGCCGCTGCGCCCGGTCTGGTGCCAGCCGGCGCGAGGGTGTCCGTCCCAGCGGATGGCGTCCCAGCCGAACATCTCAACCGAGCGCACGCACTCGTCGGCCGCCATACGGACCATGCCGGGCCCGTCGCCCGCGCTGATGGGCAGGAAGCTCGCCCACCAGGTGCGGAAGGCGTTGCCAGGGACGTTTGGCAACCGTGGGTAAGAGACAAAGACCTGGTCCCGACGCAGGTCGAGGTCACCCACATGTACCCCGCTCCACATGCCGACGGGATAGTTGTACTTGCCGCGATGGTCGTTGGGGTAGTCGTAGGCCGTTTCCCAGCCCGGCAGCCCGGACATCAGGAACTTGCCGTAGGTGGAGACCGCGAAGCCCTGCTCGTGTGCGAGTTGAATCTGGCGCTGGATCGTCTGCTTGTGCATCCGGTAGTTGGTCTGGCCGGAGCTCCAGAAATCTGCGTCCGGGCTCATCTCGACCAGGTCGTCCTCGGCCCAGGCGAAGTACTCGGAAGCGTTGAAGTACTCCTTGCGCGCGGCCGCCAGGCCGCGGCGAATGGTTTCATCGTCCAGCACCGCGTCGCGCGTGGCGAGGCCGCCGCCGAAGATGGCGACCCGCTGGAAGTTCTCCGCGATGTTGAAGTACTCGGCGGCTTCGTGCCGGCTCTTCCCGTCGTCGGACACGAACTCAGTGACCAGCGCATAGCCGAGCTCCTCCTGGGGCAGCGTCACCTCGAACGACACCGACTTCGGCTCCGGCCCGAGCGTCACCGGCAGCGATTGGGCTTTGACGCGGTCGTTGACGTTGTGTTCGAGATAGAGATTCAGTGTTCCCGAGCCGCCTTGGCCGCCTACGTCCAGCACGACCGCGCGGCCTTTGAGCGTCGCGCCCGGCAGATAGCGAATCTTGTCGATCTC
Source organism: Planctomycetota bacterium (assembly GCA_027625095.1). Lineage (GTDB taxonomy): Bacteria > Planctomycetota > PUPC01 > JACPCR01 > JACPCR01 > JAQBXN01. The sequence goes on from JAQBXN010000029.1 coordinate 33,947, forward strand.
GACCATCGCGACGCGTCCGCTGACCGAAAGCGGGCGGAAAGCGACCGCGTCGACCAGGTAGTACACAGCCCGGTCCGGCGTCAGCTTCTGGTCCACGTTGAAGTCCAAATCGAGCTCGCCGTCCCCCGCGTCGTCCGTGAGAGATATGTCGGCCTTTGGTCCGCCTTTGGCCAGGTTGTCCTTGACCCGCACCTTCTCGATCACTTCAGAATCGGCAAAGGCTCCGAGCTGCACGCTCAGCGGCCCTGTCGCGTGCAAGAGCTGGAACGTACGGGTCTCCGGTTGATGGACGCGGGCAAAGAACTCGCCGGGGAACGCCGCGACGACTTGGTCGCCGTCCATGACGCGAACGCCCGTATGGAACGCGATGGCGTTAGCCACGTGCGAGGGCCGCAAGGTCAGCCGGACCTCGTAGAGTCCCGCGGGCTGGGGCGTTGGGCTTGTCACGGCCAGCGGCTGGGCCTCTTTGGCGGGCAGCGCCACGACCGCAGCCGAAGTGCGTTTGAGCGCGGGCACCTCCGCTTCGAGTGTGCCCTCCCACCGCGCCCGCGGAATCTCGACCCAGGGAGTCTCCGCAATGGCGATGGGCAGGGCCGCCAGCAGCGCGTGGAGGAGAGCGATGGAGAGCAAATGGGTTCGAGCGAAAAGGTTGTTTGTCATTGGGTGAGGAGCTCACTCAAATGGATCGAAGGTCCCTGGGCGCGCCGACATCTTATCGTAGGCCGGGTTGGTAACCCGGCGTCTGAGACGGGATACCATCCCGGCCTACGAGGCAATCGCGTCTCGGCGCGCGGGGAGCGATGGTTGTTCATTCAATCACCTTGCGTGGAATAGACGGCGGCAGGGAGGGGAAAGTCCACTCGGCCACTTCCACGGTGTGCTTGCCCGCGGTTACGCCGAAGGCGACACTGAACTGCGGGGTGTCGCGGCCGTTGTCCGCACTCGAATCGTCCGCGTGGCCCGCGTAGTAGCGCCAGCCGTCCATGTGGTACATGGGCTTTACCACGTTCCGCGGCCGGGTCGTGACCAACGTGCGGATGTCGCCGTCGACCGTGCCCGTGATTTTGTGGACCGTGAAGGTCAGGTCGAATGGGCCGACCCCGCGCACGCCCTGGTCGCCGACGGTGAGTTGTGCGAAGGTGCGTTCGGGCGCGACGAATCGAACGGCCCCCAGGGAACGGTAGATGGCCGCGCGGCGCGCTTCGATGCGGACCTCGCCGTCGGCCACGACTACTGGGGACGCCGCGTCGACGAGATGTTCGGTCCGGTTGCCGGAAAATGCTCGCCGCACTCCAGGGGCGACCTCCTGGTGGTCCTTGAGCTGTGGTTCGTACGGTATCACCGCGGTGGAGACCGGCACTTCCGTGACTCCGGGCTGGAGGTCCGCGGCTTTCAACGTGCGCTCGAACGGGGCCGTGCCCTCCAGGATGCAGCCTTTGTAGCCCACTCGCCCGGTGCCGGCGGACAGGGCCAACGTCACCGTCCCGTTTAAGAGTGAGGCGGATCGGGTATTTTCCGTCGTTGGGCGTATCCTGTCGTATTTTGAGTGTCGCGTTGGCCATGGTCGCAGGTGCTCCTCAGTCGTGAATTAAACTGGCATCCCGTCCTGCATGAAGCCCCGGAAAATCCTCATGAATTTCCGTATTCCAGATATAAGGGATGAATCTAGTGGATGGCGGCCAGGATGACAAGCACCAAAGCAATGGCCGAACCTGAAATTGTTCAGTTAAGGAATCTTTCTGGCCTTCAGGGAAAATGAGGGATGAGGAAATCCGATTGGGTCTCACCTTGCTCCGCGATCCAGGTAATGACAAAGCCACCAGCTCCTCTCGTAAGAAGTCGGCACCAGCCGATTCCCGGCCTGAAAGGCCAAAACATGATAGCCCAGGGCAACGCCCCGGGTAGATGGTGGAAGAACAATTCCAGCCCTGAAAGAGCGTCACAAGTGAGTTCACCTCAAGCAATTGTTTCGCCCTTTCAGGGCTGACCGGCGACCCTTTCTCCGGACCCAGGGCGGTGCCCTGGGCTATCATATTTTGCCCCTTCAGGGCGAATGATGATGAAATCGACTTTTTACGAAGGAATCTGCCCGTTCCTTTGCTCATTCGGCCAGCCCGTAAGCTGGGGTCAATCAGTGCACCGCGGGGACAGGCCGGAGGCAAGAAGACGTATCCGTAACAGGACCTGCATTTTTCCGGGACTGTCGTCCGGTAAAACAGGCCCCTTCGGGGCGGCCTCTCTGCCACGAGGATTTCGTTTGTAGTCGGCGAGTTATCGCCGTTCGGAGCGACGAAGTCGCCCTGAAAGCGCCATAACTGGCGCACTACAAAGGGTGCTTACCAGGCTGGGCTTCAGCTTACGATTCAGAGGCCCTTCCAAATGCTTTCTTCAAATCGAAAATCTTTTTTAAGTTTCAGCCCCCTTAGTGCTTTTTATTAGTCACGGCCATCAGCGAAGCGTCAGAGACTCAGTAGTCTTGAAAAGAAGCTGCCGCGGAGTGTCAGGGCCACAGCGTTTCTGATTTCTATAATCTGTCCGGCCGGTTGGGGTGCACGTCATGTCATACAACAGGAAAAAACTTGCGCCGAGGCTTGGGGAGCTGGCGAAGAAGATGGCGGGCGTTTCCGCACGTGATTTGAAGGAGTGTGTGCAACTGCAGGTGGCCCTCAAACGAACCGGCCGATTCAAGATGCTTGGCGGGTTACTGATCGAACGGGGTTACCTGGAGCAGGAGAAGCTGGACGAGCTGCTGGAAGAACAGCGCAACCAGGGCATTTATGATGTTCCTGAAATCCCGGACTACACTATCAAACATCGCATCGGCGCCGGCGGTATGGCACAGGTCTTCCTGGCGAACCAGGTGAAGGTGAACCGTGATGTCGCCTTGAAGATTGTCACGTGGGAAGACCCGGAAGGGAAAGATGTCGCCCGCTTTCTACGAGAGGCCAAGTCCGCTGCGAAGCTGAACCATCCGAATTTCGTTCAGGCAATCGATTTCGGTCAAGTGAATGAAACTTACTTCTTTGCGATGGAGTACATCGCCGGACCAAACCTGCAGGAGATCCTGAATCTTTACAATCGGCTGTCGGAGGTGATGTCCCTCAACATCGCCAACCAGGTCGCCACTGCGCTCTGCCGGCTTGAGGAAGAGGATCTGATTCATCGGGATCTCAAACCGACAAACATCCTGCTCGATGGGGATACGGTCAAGGTCTGCGATCTCGGATTAGCCCGGCCGGTCTTCAAGGAGGATGGTGAAGAAGATTTCATGTTAACGGAGCAGGGGGCCATCCTGGGCACTCCTGATTACCTGTCCCCTGAGCAGGCACGCAGCCTCAAGGATATCGATATCCGGGCCGATCTTTACGCGCTTGGCGGCATGCTTTATCGAATGGTCACCGGCAAACTCCCTTACCGTGGGGAGTCACCTACCTCGCTTATCTATCGAAAGCTTTACGAGCCGGTTGTCCCCCCGAAGGTACACATGCCTGACCTTTCCGACGGAACAGCGTTTCTAATTGAAAAGCTGATGGAGCGTAAACGTGAAAACCGGTTTCAAACTGCGAAAGAAGTGTTGTCTGAAGGCCGAGCATGCCTCAACCAGCTTACATCCGATACCAAGACACATCTGGAGATCATCGGCTCCGAGACAGGCTCGGTCTTGGAAAGCCCTGAAACCCGGACTCGTGCACCCAGCGAATTGCGGCCCGCCTTATTGTTTATAAGTGGGGCCGCCGCGGGACGACACTTCCCGCTGACCAGGGATGAGACAATCGTTGGACGGCAATCGAGCTGTAACCTGTGCATTCGAGAGCCCTGGTTTTCGCGCAGGCATTTCGCCATCCGCAGACGGGATGATACCTGGCAGCTCTCCGATCTCGGCAGCCGCAACGGCGTAAAAGTAAACGGCAAAACCGTCGATAAGGCGCGCATCCATTACGGTGACGAAATCGAAGTGAAGGATACCAAGATGATGTTTGTGCTTGAAGTGGATTCTACGGGCGAAACCAGGTCCGTTTAGAGACTTTCTTCCTTTCCCCAGTCTTCACTCACCTCCTCCATTCTTCGCCGCTGTAATAAAGCGCCGCTTACCCTCGACTACACCTCGCTGTGAGACAATCCTTCCCTGAGGGTGACACACCATGTTGAAATGCCAGGAAGCGGCGCGCCTCATCTCTGATTCACTGGACAGGCCACTCTCCCTCAGGGAGCGGCTCGGATTGCGAACTCACCTGTTGATGTGCAGGATGTGCGCCCGATGCCGGGAGCAAATGCTCTTTTTGCGCAAGGCAATGAATCGCCTCTGCGATTCGGCAGATACTGGAAGAACGCAAAGTAACTGAAACCGCAGTCAAAACGAGGAGTATTGCACTCATGGAGAGTCAAATGAAGGAGACGCTGGCAGAGCCCCGATTTAAAGAGAGTGTCGAGGGGGAAGTCCGACGCCGTTATGCCGAAGGCGCCCTTGCCGTTCAGCCCGCGCTGTGCTGCCCCACCTCCTATGACTCGGTGGCCCTGAAACTCCTGCCGGAAGAAATCCTGAATGTCGATTACGGTTGCGGCGATCCATCAAAATACTGCCGGGAAGGCGAAACGGTGCTCGACCTGGGTTCTGGCAGCGGAAAGATCTGCTATCTGGCATCACACAAGGTCGGAGCGAACGGTTCCGTTATCGGGATCGACTTCAATGACAAGATGCTTGCGCTGGCTCGGAAATACAAGGATGAAATGGCCAGGAAGTTTGGATGGAGCAACGTCCGATTCGGCAAAGGCAAAATCCAGGATCTGGCCCTCGACCTGGAGCTTGTCCAGGCATGGCTTTCAGAACATCCGGTCAAAACAGTGGAAGATGTGACTGCGTACGAAGCCGAATGTGATCGAATTCGATCCGAGCAGCCTCTGGTCAGCGACAGCAGCGTCGATCTCGTTGTTTCCAATTGCGTGCTCAATCTGGTTCGGCCTGAAGACAAACTCGAGCTTTTTGATGAAATCTTCCGTGTGCTTAACCGAGGCGGACGGGCCGTAATTTCTGACATAGTCTGCGATGAAGATCCAACCGAGAGCATCCTGTCCGATCCTGAGCTTTGGAGCGGCTGTATCTCCGGCGCGTTCCGGGAAGACCAGTTCCTCGATCTGTTCGAGAAGGCGGGTTTCTATGGCATTGAAATCCTCGAACGCCAGGTAGAGCCATGGCAGGTGATTGAAGGGGTCGAATTCCGCTCCATGACATTGCAGGCATTCAAAGGCAAGGAAGGCCCGTGCATGGAACTCAACCAGGCGGTCGTCTACAAGGGCCCGTTCAAGAGCATCAAAGACGATGACGCCCACATCTACCTCCGCGGCCAGCGGGTCGCTGTCTGCGAAAAGACGTTCAAGATCATTACTGATCCGAACGGCCCCTATCACGATCACTTCATCGCCATCCAACCGCACGACCAGATCGCTCTGGAAGAGGCCGCACTGTTCCTGTGCAGCGGCTCGACCCTTCGACACCCCAAAGTCACGAAGGGGCAGAATTATAGTGAGACCCGGCTCACCAGCGTCGAATGTTGCGAGCCCGGGGAATGCTGCTGAGACTGTGGTGTGAGTGCACAGGCGTTACCTTGTTGGATGTAGTGACGCGCATTTGCGGGGCTGGACCTCCAACCCATAAGCTGCGTAGTTACTACAAATCTGTTTGCGCCACACCGTCCGGTTGCCTTTGATACCTTGATGGCAGGTTCAACCATCACTCATCAACCATCAACCATTCATCCGGGAGGGCTTCCGCTTCGAATCCGATCCCTCTCGGTATGCTTTTACAGCCCGCAGGCAGGCGAACTTGTCTGGGCTCTCAAGAACTGCTCACTCGCTGCAGATGCGGGAGAAGTCATCGGCATCACCGGTGTTTCCGGCGGTGGTAAGAGCACCCTCGCCCGCGCGATGCTGGGCCTGGTTGATTCGAGGCCGGGTATTGTCGGGGGAAGACTATTCACGGAGGGTGCGAATGACGAAGAATACATTGGCTTCGTGCCGGAACAGGGCGACTCCAATGAGTCACTGTTTACTGCCTGCTCACGTTCCTCTGATTGGAAGCGATGGCGCCGGACTTTTGAAAACCAGGCTGATCATCTTCGCCGCTCAGGCGCGTACCTCATGCTTCAAGAGCCACGGGATACGCTGAACCCGTATTTGACCATTGGCCGCATACTTTCTCAGACCTGCACCGGCGACCTCAATGTGGCTGACGCCCTGGAGTTAGTCGAACTCCCGTCTACGGTCACCGGCCTCTATCCAGCCCAGCTCAGTACTGGTATGTGCCAGCGTGTACATCTCGCTATGGCACTCTCATCGGGTATCAGGCTTCTGATCGCGGATGAGCCGCTTATCAGGCTCGATATGCGTATCCGCGCCCATGCGGCTGAATTGCTGGGGCGTATTCAAAGGGAGCGCGGATTCACCCTGATTCTGCTAAGCCACGACCTTCATCTTCTGCAGAAACTGGTCACCCGAATCTATGTGCTCGAAGATGGCCGCATGGTTGAGCACGGCGAATTTGCCGACCTCTGGGAAAACGCTGAACACGACTATTCTCGTCAACTCTTCAGCACTTTCAGAGAGCTGTTTAGTGGTGCTGAAGCTCCGCGGCAGCGCTCTTCTTCTGTCGCGGAGCACCAAGACCACGAAGAGCCGGGCGAACGAGTGGCCAAGATCAGCGGCGTCACGAAGCAGTTTGGCAAGACCACTGCGGTCGATGACGTATCTCTGGCTGTCAACGAGGGGGAATGTGTCGGATTGCTCGGCGAATCCGGCTGCGGCAAGACGACCCTCGCCCGCCTGGTCATCGGACTGGATACCGCGCAGGAAGGGGAGATCAAGTTGAACCTGGCGGACGCGAGGGCATTCAGGCCGAATGCTGCGACGCCGACCGAATGGCGCCGGATACGTTCATCGCTGCAGCTCATTTATCAGGATGCCGATACCGCGCTCGACCCTGAGTCCACCGCGGGCGAAGCCGTCGAAGAGGCATACCAGATCCACTACCCGCGACTGACCGCCGGGGAGCGCGGAGGCCTGATCCGATCGCTCTTTTGCTCACTGCACCTGTCTGAAAAACTACTCCATACAAAATCCTGTTTCCTCAGCGGCGGCGAAGCCCGAAGAACCATCATTGCCCAGAGCATGGCGGCACTTGGATTTGGCTTGCATATTCCCGACCGCGGCCGGCAACTGTTAATTGCTGACGAGCCGACGACCGGCCTGGATGCTGAGAACTGCGCCTCCCTCATCAGTTTCCTTGACGAAGCGAAAAGGCAGATGGGGCTGACTCTGCTGATTATTTCCCACGACTTGCCTATCCTGCGGAAACTATGTTCGCGCATCGCCGTCATGTATTCCGGCCGCATCGTCGAGCAGGGGGGCCCGGAGGTCATCCAGGATGCCAGCCCCGGTATGAGGCATCCTTTTACTGAACAGTTGATGAATGCGTCCTGGGGAGGTTGGAGTAAGGAGTTGGAGGTGAGGGAAGGACAGCAAAACGAAGTGAGGGGCACCGGCTGCGTTTTCTTCCACGAATGCTCACACCCCTTGCGAGACAGCGACCAATGCGCGCTGAATCCACCCCTTGCGGGAAGTGATCTGCACCAGATAGCTTGCTGGTTTGAGCCGCGACCTGAATCGTAGAAAATGTGTTGGCTTGCAAAGCCGCGTCCGATTGAGTGAGATCACTCCCTTGACTTGTATTAATAGAGATAAGAAGCCTTCCCTGGGAGTTCATCATGTCCACCACAGTTCTGCCTGAAGTAACCATTGAAGATATCGAGGTCTTTGCCGATGATCTGGATGCCGAAAAGGGTGCTGAGATTTTCCTGGAACACGGTTGCCTGGTCGTTCGGGGGCTATTCAAGGAGTACGCTGAAGCGATTGGCCGCGACATCATGGCTACTGTGGAACAATCTATAAGTTTGCTGGATCAGGCAAAGAAGGTCGCCGAAGGGTGGACCACGCCGAACGGTGCGCTCTTTCTTCCCGCGCCGGAAGGCTATCACCGCGATAAGCAGATCATGTGCGTACCGATCAACTACCAGAGCAGTGCGGCCTTTTTTCAGTCCGGATTGAATCCCAATATGCTCGACCTGGCCGAGGCGATTCTTGGCCCCAATGTGGAACTCTACGGCAGCGGGCAATCCTTATGTAAAGAACCGGTCGGCGGGCATCCCAAGCATCTTCATCAGGATTCGGCTTACTTTGAACACAAATATTTTGGCCCGGTCGCCGTCCTAAGCTATTGCATAGATACCGATCTGAATAACGGTTGCCTCCATGTCGTGCCCGGCTCGTTCAAGCTGGGCCAGTTGGAGCACACGGACACCTTCTCTCACCTCGGGCTCGACCCTGACGAGTGGCCCTGGGAGCGTTCGCTGCCCGTCGAAGGTAAAGCAGGCGACGGAATTCTTTTTCACGTGCGATGTATTCACGGTTCGAAACAGAATTTTTCAGAAAAGGCTCGCCCTATATTTATTCATCGTTATCGCCGGATTGATGACTATGTGATCGTCGGTGGTACTACCACGGAAAATCGCGCCAAGAACGCTCAAAACCCACAAAAGAACAAGGGCGGCCAGCGAGGTTTCATGGTCCGCGGCTTCCGGCCATATGAGTCAGACGAATAATTCCCCCCGCCTTTCAGGCATTTTCAAGAGGAAAGCAGGAATGAAATTTCTTTACCTACCACTGTTAGCCTTATGGTTTTCACTGAATCCTGTCGCAGCGCAGAGCATCGGGGTAGACCTGGATAAAAAACAGGTCGGGATCATTGCCAAGATGTCAGATCTGTCCCCAAGCAAGGGGATGATAGATAGCGTCCTCATAGCTACAGGGAGTGAAGCCTCTTCACTGTTTGTCACGGATGTTACTGGCGACCAGTTGAAAACCATGCTCGCCCGGATCGGAGTGAATCCTGGAAAGCCGGGCCGTGAAGAAGAAGGCAATTACATTCTGCCGGCAGGGGACAGAGTGAAGATTTTTGTCGAGTGGATGGATGGAAAAGAAATCCAGCGGCAGAACCTGGAGGAGATGATTATTGACCTGCCAGACAGGCGTCTCATGCCTGAAACGGACTGGGTGTTTACAGGCTCCCGACCGATAAATGACCCCGAAACAAAGGAAACAAACCTGGAAGCGAACATCAAGAAGAATTTGATATCGCTTTCTCATGACATTTCCGCTGTTATTCAAAATCCATACAGAGTCGCCAGGGAGCCGGGCAGGTATCGCGCAAACACTAGAAAACTCCCCAAGGCTGAAATCGTCCGACTTTTGCTCGAATTTAGCCTCAAGGAAGATCCCAATGATCCTATCCCTGAAAAATACGTCGGGAAAGACCCTCGCATCCACTGGATCTTCAGCGGCAAAAAGATTCGTGGTGTAGGGTTCAGGGAATACATTGAACAAACTGGCAGGAAATACAATTTAGCGGGTTGGGTCAGAAACCTGCCAGACGACAAAGTGGAAGTTGTGGCTGAAGGTGAGGTCAAGAATATGAGACTGTTTGCTAGAGTCATCACCAAGGGCCCCCCAGGCGCAAAGATCGACAAAATAGAAAAGAAAGAACCACTGGCTGAAAAACTGGGCAAATTTGAAATCAGGGAATCAGAGGAGCCCTGAGACCCCAGAACAACAAATCACGGCACAACAGCAAGGATTTTTGTTTCATGCACAAGAATCCTTCGCATCACACGCTAAGGTGAAATCTCGTTCCGAACGGAACTCAGCGAGAAGAAAAACCACTTGGAAGACTCAGTATCAATCCCAACGGACGAAGCCCAGGAAGCTGAAGAGATCCTCTCCAAAGGTTTCCTGAATCGATTGGATCGGACTCAGATCATCGCAACCCGTCTTTACCCGGGTAGCCGCATGGGACAGCGGGTGAGCAAATCCAAAGGGTCGGGCATGGAGTTTTCGGAACATAAACAATACTCCCCCGGCGATGATTTTCGTGCCGTAGACTGGAATGTTTACGCACGCACCGATCATATCTACCTCAAGACTTTTGAAACAGAGATGAACCTGTACGTCTACCTGCTCGTGGACGTGAGTAATTCCATGAGTTTCGGCACGACTATCCGAAAGCTCCAGTATGCAAAACAACTGGCCGCGGCCCTGGGTTACGTCACCCTGGTTCAGGGAGACAACCTGGCCATCCATGCGATGAACGATGGGCTGCGGCAATCCATTTCGACCGCATCGAGGCGGCTGCGGCCAAGCGAGGTGTTGCAGTTCTGTGGTTCGTTGCGGCCTGGTGGTGAGACTGATTTCGTTCGTTCGCTTCAGGCCTTCAGTATCCACACCGGCCACCCCGGGATGGTCTTTCTCATATCGGATTTCATGTCAGAAGGTACGCTGTCCGAGGCGCTCCGTTACCTGGTTTACAACGGATTTGGTGTTCTCGCGTTTCATCTCATCGATCCCTGGGAAGAAAACCCGGATCTCTCCGGTGAAATAGACCTCGAAGACAGCGAAGACAACAGGCTTCTTCCACTCACGATCCGGCGTGGTACGCTCGAACATCTCAAGGAAAGCTTTCGCCAGCACTGCCATCAGGTGAATCGCGCATTCGCCACCTACGAAGCCAGCTACTTTCCAATCCGAACAGACCGGCCTGTGGAAAAATTCGTCCTGGAGGATTTGCGTCACGCGGGCGTTGTTCAGTAGCTGATAAGCCGGAACGTACATCCGAATTCCAGGCACCGGAAAACCAGGCATTCACTCAATTCCTCCAAAACTCATCATAGATGAAAAGATTTCTTGCCCTCATGCCGTGCCTCATTCTCGGCTGTTCCACCACTAAGACAGTCCAGGCGCCGGTCGCAGTCGACAAGCTTCTGTCAGTCTCCGTGATTCCGGCAAAGGTTGGTGCCAACGTCGTCGAATCTGATTCGAGCGTTGCCTATCGGCCGCTTGAGATTGTAGAGAACAGCCAGATGGCTGACCGGCTTGCCTGGGCCATTTCCACTCAGATGGAATCGAGCCTGCGACAGAATGGTTTCACCGCCCGCATCCTCGAGCAGGAGGACCTGAAAGAAGAAATCACAACCGTCCAGAAAGCATTTGCAAACGTTGTCGACCGGGTTCAGGAGGGAAAGATGAGAGAAGAGTCCGTGAGTGACACTGCCCTGAGCGAAGCCGCATCAAAGATTGCAGAAAGGCTCGAGGTGGACGCCATTGCAGTGGCCATGATGACCGCTCAGGTAAAATCATCAGAGACCTGGAAACAGAATTTCGTCGATGCCACCATCCAGGCCGCAGTCACGGGCACAGCGACTGTTTTCACCCGGAGCAACACCCAGATGCATCTGGCAGTCGTACACTCCGACGGCCGAATCCTCTGGTATCGAAACCGGACAACGACCACACTTTTCAAAGACGGCACCACCGCAGGCGCTGTGAGGACAGGTGTAGAACAGACGTTCTCATCGTTCCTGAACGCATATGCAGATTAGTCTCTGAAGTATGGTAACAGTTCAAGGGTGGCAGAGACGGATTTAGCCTGTGAGTAATTACGGAATACGAGTTTTTTGAGGCCAGTGATTTGTGATTTTGAAGTCAGTGAACTGGCGGCAAGAACTGGCTTCGTCTACTGTCAACGATGTTAGCATCCACTTACTTACCACTCATTCTTCTTATGAAAATCCTCATCATTACCGGCGATGCTGGCGAGTCCTACGAAACCCTTTATGCATTGCATCGATTTCAAGAGGCCGAATACGAGGTCGATATCGCCGCTCCCTCAAAGCGCATGCTCCACCTGGTCATGCATGATTTTGAGCCGGGCTGGGATACTTATGTCGAGCGGCAGGGCTACGGGGTGGAATCGAATCTGACATTTGATGAGGTCTTAGTCGATGACTACATCGCCATTGTGCTCATGGGAGGGCGGGCGCCGGAGTATCTGCGTAACGATTCTCGACTGTTGGATATCATTCGCGAGTTCAATGGGAAGGGGAAACTCCTTTGCTCGGTCTGCCACGGAATCCAGCTCCTCATCAGCGCTGGTCTTGTCGAGGGGAAATGTGTGACCTGTTACGACCAGATCAAGTATGAGGTGAATACCGCCGGCGGCGAGTATCGAACCGAGCAGGCATATCGAGACGGCAACATCATCAGTGCACAGACGTGGCAATCGCACCCTGAGTTTTATCGCGAAATTTTTAAGGCCCTGGCCGAACGTAAATGACTTACAGGTCGTTCGCTGTATTCACTGGGTTGGCCGTTCTGTTCCAGCAGGCTGTCCACGCGCATACGGTGGCCTATTACGATCTGGCCTCGCTGTATCACAAGTCCGATGTGGTGGTTAAAGCGGAGGCGTTGGAGTTCACGAACGAACGAAGCTTCAAGATGGGCAAAATTCACGTTCTTGAAAGCTTCAAGGGCGTCTTCAAGGCGGGCACTGATATTCAGGTTTCTATCAAGCTGGAAGCAAAGTCACACCCTGATCTGCCGATGGTGCTGTTCCTGATCCACCAGGGACAGGACACCTATATGCCTCTCTCGACCGGCATCAAATTCCTGAAGGCTGACGAGGTGCTGAGTTACAAGCTCAATCACGTACCCCTCTTGCCGGAACGCGTGGCGCATTGGCCAGAATCCTCCCGAGGACAATTAAAGCGACCCGCTACCGAGAAAGAATTCTGGGATGATTTCCGAACGGCCGTAGAGAAGGTTCGGACGTTTGAAGCGGCCAGAGACACTGACAACCTGGAAGAGCTGGTGAGCCTGGCCACGTCTGAGATGCAGCTATCGCAATGGAATACGGACGAGTTGTCGTTCGAGGCTGCAGAGATTCTGGTCCAGAAGCATGAGCCTGCAATCGCATTTAATGCTTTCAAGAAGGGTGCAGCACTGTTCCTGAACACTGCAATGGTCTTCAAAATGGGTTTCGGCACTCCTGAACGTTTTGACTTCCTTTGGCAGTTTGTTCAGGAAGATTCGCATGAGGCAGAGGCTCTGCTGGCACTTGAACTCATGAGCCAGAACAAAGCATCCGGCTACTTCAGAAAAGAGCCAGTTCGAGAGCGGGAGAGACTTCGGAAGGAGTTTGTTGAGAGCATTCTCCTACGTGCGACGGACATCGTGAGTTCTTCCAGCTCTCCCCAGCGGATTGCCGGGGCTGCCGGCGTCATCCAGGCCTGGCATGAAATTCCGGTGGAACTGGATTCCGCTCCGATGAAGGCGATTAGAAAGGCTATAGAACCGGCAGCGAATGCATCCGTTCGTCACATTCTGATTCGGCACTATTGCGGGCTCGGCAGGCTGGCTGCCTACCGCAATCTCTTCGGGGACGAACTGTATCTTGTGGGCGATCCCCCCGCAGACTCAGAGGTCGGCAGCATCCCTGTTCTCGCTCTTCATAAGACCCATTGGAAGATCATCGAGAAAACGCCCGTGCTCACTGCAGTTTCGTCAGCAGATGGGGGCCTGTATGCCGCGGTAAGTGATGAAGCGGCTGATGCGAGATGGAAAAAGCTTCGGGAAACGGCCGGCGAATTCGTCGAGGAGATCATTGTTGGCAATAAGTGGGATAAGAAACTTGAGCCCGGAAAGTACCTCTTGCGGGTACGAGCAGAGTACGTGCTCGGTAAAGAGAAAAAGGTTTGGTGGAGCCTGCCCAGGTCTGTCGAAATAGAGTAATCAGGCTAATGGCCAGAAACATAGAAATAAAGGCCCGGCTACCTGAAGGCCTGAATGAAGTCCGTTCAAGGTCTGCCGCACTCGCTGCCGAACCGCCGACTGTGCTTCTTCAGACCGATACTTTTTTCAATATTCCCAAGGGTCGCCTGAAGCTGCGAGAGTTCGCAGATGGCTGTGCCGAGCTCATTTACTATGAGCGGCCGGACAGCGAAGGTCCAAAGGCGTCCTCTTACGTACGTTCACCGTGCCCCTCGTCATCGTCCATGCATGAGGCACTTACCGGGGCGCTTGGCGTGAGAGGTGTCGTCAAGAAACGCCGCGAGCTTTTCATCACCGAACAGACTCGAATTCACCTTGATGAAGTTGAGGGCCTGGGCACTTATCTCGAACTCGAAGTGGTGATGCGGGACGATCAGACGGACGCGGAAGGACGAGCCATCGCAAATCAGTTACTCAAAGCTCTCGGCATTCAGCAGGATTGGCTGATATCCGGAGCGTACATTGATCTGCTGGAGGCAGGCGCGGAGGAGTGATGGAGTGGTGGAATCCTGGAGTGATGAACGCTGAGGTCCGCAGTAACCCGCCTTATTTCGTTCATTTCAGGTGATCATCAAACCAGCCGATGGCTTCTCTCTGAAGTTCTGCGTCAAAGCAGTGCGGTTTGGACGGGTCGACGTTTCTAAAATTCTCCGGGCAACCGGCCCATTCAAAGCCAGCGCTTATCTGTCTTGCGGCTTCCTGCTGACCTTCAACGGGGAACAACTGGTCTTCCCTTGTGCTGATGACCATGGTGCCGTTGGGAGCGGCCAGGATGGATAAGTCTGGGATGTCCATTCGATCCCAGACGCCCGGCAGCATACAGAACGTGCCGATGGCTCCGCGGACGTTGTATATCTGCTGGTAATCACCCGTGGACATCCAGCAACCGCTGGCCGATGCTTTGATGCGAGTGTCGAGAGCGGCGAGGAAGTCCGTCCGCCAGCCGCCGCCGGACAAACCGGTGCAACCGATGCTGTCGGGGTCGACTTCTGGCCTGGTCAGCAGGTAGTCCACACAACGGCTGTCATCCCAGTAATTGAGGCCCATCCATGTCGTACCGGCCCAGTTCAGTTGCCGCATTCCGTAGTAGAGCTCATCGCGGGTGGCGCTGTCGAGTGCCTGGTATTCGTCGACGCTCAACTCAAACGGATCATATTCGTCAGGAATCTTTCCAATCCCTCGGGGCGCACGATCTCCAAAGTGATGGGCGTCTATGACGATGACCGCATACCCGGCTTCAGCAAATTCCTCGGCAAGATAGTTTCCGCTGTAGAACTGATCTCGATGTTGCTGGAGTAAGGGATGATCCCGGCCACAGTTCACGATACGTTTCCTGCCAAAGAGCATGGGCCCGCCCCACGCATGAAAGACCACCAGGCCCGGCACGGGCAACTCGACTTCTTTTGGCAGAAGAAAATAGCCTTCCACTCGAATCCACGGCGTGGTGTTGAAGGACACTTCTTCCAGCCAGAAATGTTCACGCTCCTCACGTCCGTGCGACTCAGCCTGTAGGTCCAAAGGGCCTGGATCGTAATGTAGACCTTCCAGCAGACACTTATGCGCTTGCGCATGCCACTCCTCGAATACTCCGTTCGGATTGTTCTTCCGCCATTGTTCCGCATTGAGGTCGAGCGGGCGGTGCTCTCGGATGCCCTGCAGCATCGGCTCAAGGCTGCCATAGAGATTGAGACTGTCTCGACTGATTTTCAGGCTGCTGATCGGTGGACGCATGAGAAGAAGCTCGGCGGGGGATCGATGTTAGTAACGACCCCGGATTCTACGCATCACGGCTTACAGGGACAGCCAGTTAGTTCACCTGCATGTCCACCGGCGAATCCTTGCCGATCGTCGCCTTACCTTTTTCGCCTTTGCTCCAGGGGGAGACTGATTCGGTCCATTCCAGGTGTGCATCGAAATAGAGCAGATTCACACCGTCGTCATGATTCGGGGGATCTTCTCCATCGTCGCACATCATCAGGGTGTTGGAAGGCATCTTGTCCACTATCACCCCAAGCCTGCCATCTCTGCCGGTGCAGGAGACATCCAGGTCCCGAAGGACCGTGAAACTTCGACCGAGCGTACCGCCATCATCATTGCCATCCACGGACGATGGGCATAGATATAGATCCGGCTCACTGAGGAGCGACGTCCAATACATCGAAGCGATCCATTGCGAACCATTGAACGATGCTTTCTCGGTGTTCGGCCAACTGTAGTATCTTCCCTTCCCGTACTGGTCGAGTATTGGATCATGCCAGTGCCGATCTGCCTCAGATTATCCTTACATTTCATCTTGCGGGCCTCTTCTCGGGATCGAACGAGAGCAGGAATGAGAGCAGCCCCAATACAGACAACCAGGACACCCACCAGAAACGCAAGGTCGATGAGTATGAATGCTCGATTGTTCACATTGCTGACCTCGATTGGACATAAAATCTAATGGGGAATCCTTACCAATATTGGCACCACGCCACATGCGCATCAAAGCACCTGAGGCTGTCTTGCATTGATATGCAGAAGAACACAATCTTAAAAAACTGAACCCGGAAATCCTTGGGGACGCTGCACGCGGTCTGGGTAACGACAAGGCGGCCTGCTTGTGGTTCGGAAAGAGTTCACAAGCTGGCGCTTGTGGCCACCGGGCATCCCTACCTCACAATCATCCAGTCCAGTTTAGCGTTGCCGGGTGCAGGCTTTTCGAACTGGACGGTGAAGCCTTTCGACTCCTTCTTCACTATGGCGCGGTTACTGAGCCAGGTTTGTTCAATAAAGACTGCGTAGTCCTCGTTTGTCTCCTCGACCGGGAACGCTACCGGGACAATGGTCTCGCCTGCCCTGATTGCGACGTTCTTGCCTCGGAGATTGCGGGCTGGGGTCGCATCGGCTGAGAGTCCGGTCGCGGTGACTGACCCGCCAAACTTTCCGCCGCCGGTGAAGCTGAGGTCACCGGTCTCGGCCGAGACGGTGAGGGCCGCCTCCATTGGACGCTTGTTCTCATCCGCACCGTAGCGCCATTTGATCGGCTGCGAACGGTTGTTCGGCTGCGCGAAGAGGATTGCCGCGTTCGCGGTATCGCCGGTGAA
This sequence comes from Planctomycetota bacterium, assembly GCA_027625095.1. Taxonomy (GTDB): domain Bacteria; phylum Planctomycetota; class PUPC01; order JACPCR01; family JACPCR01; genus JAQBXN01. The sequence goes on from JAQBXN010000029.1 coordinate 50,737, forward strand.
GGCAATGCCCGTATTGCTCGCCGCTTCAAACTTCATGAACGTATCCCAGGCCGGGTTCTGGTCGTAATTTCGTTCCTTGTCTTTCTCGATGCTGCCGCTGCCGCCGCGGACGCTCATGACGGAATCGCGCATGACTCCTCGATTGGCTATATCGAACACGGATGCCGGGAACGCGCCGGGCACGCTCTCGAAGAGCCACGACCGGAATGGGGTGGGACGGAACGGGTCTGGGCCAATGGCCTGTTCGATGGGATCGCCTTTGGCGAAATCCACTTCTGTTCCGGTGAACGATGTAGGCACAATCTTCACGATCCGGTTGGGGTGGTCAACGCCCTGCGAGACGTCGTACGCGTTGGCGCCTGGCGCGATGATGTACTTGAGCGGCCTCTCATGACCATCCGAGGAATAGTTCTCCTCCTTATAAAGGGTCGGAGCGCCGGCGGATTTCGCTCCCCACCAGTGCCGGATGATGCGCAGGTCTTTGGTGCCGTTCGGATTCTTCGCTACGCTGTCGATGAGATACCAGCGGCGCGGTCCGTTGGGCACAAATTCGTTGGCTTCGTTCACGGCGAAATATCTGCCCACCACTTCCTCGGTCACCGGCGCATCGGCGGAGAAACGGATCAGGCCGCCCATATCGAGCCCCTTGCCGGAGATCAGGGTCGTCGGGTAAGTCTTGCCCTGGAAGGTGGGGTCGTCCTGGTTCGGGCTGTAGTCCGTCCATGACGCAGGGCGCACGATCATGACACTGCCGCCAGTGATCCATTTAGCCTCGTTCAGGTTGATGAGGGGGCGGCCCGTACCGAGGGTCTTGCCTAGATTGTTGGACCCGCCGAACTTGAGTTCGTGGGTTTCGGGGTTCCACGTTTCGACCTGGCTGCGGAAGATGCCCGTCAGGCTCTGGACGAAGGCGCCGTAGATGACTCCGTTCTCGTCGCCGCCGGTCGAATGAACATCGCCCATGTATTTGAACCTGGCATCGATCAGAGAATTGTCGCCCTGGGAGTAATTGTGTCGCCAGAGCATCAGGTCGAAGGTCTGGTTCTCGTTGTGCGAGTAGGTATCCATTTTCAGAAGATTGACGTGATTCTTGTTGCCCAGCAGATCGTTTTTGCTGACTTCCGCGTCGCTGTCGGCCACGAAGTACCAGGACTGCTTTTCTTTGTCGTAACCAAGGGACTTCACATAGAGTCGCTGGACGTTGCCGTAGCTGCCACTCATGAACATGCCGGGAAAAATGCCTCGGATCGTTTTCACGTAAAACCGCTGGTCTGTTCCTGCGACCACATTTTCTCTCAATTGGTCCCGGTAACTGCATGAGCCATTCAGGATCGTGTTTTTCATGGAGAGGATGGGATAAGCTGCCCAGAAGGGCAGGCTCTGGCCCTGCATGTCCAACACCCGGTTCAGTTCCAGTCCCGTTGCCTGCGGAGGCTGCACCTTGACCGTTCCGCCGCGGGCATCGATCACGGTGATGCCAAGGCCGATTCCCCATCTCCTGGCTGGAGCCGGTGGCGGAGGTGTTCGCCAGGCGCTCTGGCCAACGTTATGGGGCTGCCAGCTCACATGCGTTTCCGCAGGGATCACCAGGACGCCTCCGCCGGCGGCCAGGATGTCCTTTGATGCATGTTGGAAGGCTTTCTCCGCGTCGGCACGCGTAGTCACGGTGCCGAATTGCTCCAGCGAATACACCGGCCCCAATCCGGCGGGTTTGATGGCCTCCGCCGCTTCGGGTTTGGCGGGCTCGGCGAAGGTGCTGAGTATCATGCTCAACATGAAAGCCACAACGACCCGCGCTAGTTGAGTGCTCAGCGGTAGCGACATGCTGCCATCGGGTCGTTTTGGGGAGCCTACAAGCAGGCTGCTTGTGGCTACGGTCGCTGCCGTGACTAGATTCCTCATTTTCTTGCCTTGAGACATTTGATTCCTTTTCTATTGAAAGTCGTCGAATTCCAGAAGTGGTCCAACGGATGGCATACCGATTCAACGGATGCAGGAGAAAGCCGAATTTATTCTTTGGTTTCCCTAAGACGGCAATCGCAATGACCTGACGTTCGGGCCGCATGAGAAATAGAATCTTCCGTCGATGATGACGGCGCCACGATGGAACAGCGAACCGCCGGGGTAACGTTTCGAGTCACGGCGTGAGCAACGATAGAGGACTTCGATCTTTCCGGTCTCCGGCCGCCAGCGGAAGAGGGTGATCCAGGTGATCCCGTAGATGTTGCCGTCGGGGCCGATGCACATGGACTGTTCCCGAACTCCGGAGATCTTGGATGGCACGACGTAATCCATCTCCAGGGTGTCCGGATCGAATCGGAAGAAAGTGAAATTGCCGCGAGTCGTGCCACCGGTCGTTCCGTAGAGCTTGCCGTCCAGGTAGAGCAGGTTGAGAATTCCGTTCACGCCTTCCATCGGTTTTTTCTTCCAGAGGACTTTTCTGCTTTGGGCGTCCCAGGCGAAGAGGCTCGCGTCTTTTGTGACGGGATCGGTACCGCTGCCGCGTCCGATGCTTGTCCCGCCGTAGATGACGTCGCCCGACGGATCGGGCGTCAGGGAGATGATGCTCTGGTTGCGGATGACAATGGGATTGTTCACGTATTTCTTGCGAACCGTGTCGTAGCAGCCGAGCCCGCCGTGGAACATGCCGTATTCGGGGAAGCTGCCGATCCAGACGCGCTTCTTGCTGTCCACGCACATGGCTCGGGGTCGATTGTGCCCTCTACCCAGGTTCGTGATGAGCTTGGGATTGTCTTCCCATTTCATCTCGCCCGGGGGATCGGTGTGGAGCGGACGGTCCGGGTCGTAGGTCATCAGGTTGCCTGCGCTGTAGCAGGCATAGTAAAGCTTCCCATCGCAGTGCCCGAACGAGTAGGCCTCGCCATTGTCCGGCGCGCCCCGGCCAAGGTTCTCCAGCTTCTTTCTCGCCGGCGAGTAACGCAGGATGTAGAGCGGCATGATGGTGCTGGCATAGACCGCGTCGTTCGGCCCTTCGGCCAGATGAAAGATATTGGCGCCGTCGGTCTTGTACTTAAGCGGGAGAATCTTGGAGTCCGGGCCTTCGCCGATTCGAATAGCGTCGGGCTCGACTCCGGTAATGGTCCGGCCATCCGGCAAGGTCTCGGGAACTCCCCAGGGATACTTTTTCGTCATTCGCCGGGCCTCAGCATCCGGGAGAGGAAACGCCTGGGCGTGGGCAAGGCGGTACCAGTTGCCGCTGAGGGCGCGAATCTTGAGCTTGTCGTCCGGCCCGCGGACGATCCCCTGAAAGCCGGGGCCTTCCTCGGATTTCGGCAGGAGTTTGGTGACACGTCCACTGGCGATGTGATATGCAAGAACCTGCGCTTCGGTGCAGCCCACCGAGCAATAGATATAGCCATCGTCGCCATCCACAACACCGCGCAGATATTTCTGCACCGGATCTAGCGAGCCGAGATCTTCGAGGCCTTCGGTTTCCGCGTTGTAGCGAAAAAGCCGGCAGTCCGACGAAGAGCCGAGGTAGAATTTCCCATCCGCCCCGCGGTCTATCGTCCAGAGCCAATGCCCCGTATCGGCGGTAATCCAGGCCTTGCCGCTCTGCGGATCGATCCGGGTGAGACGCCCGCAGCAACTCGTAACCAGCAGATGCCCATCCAGCGTAAAGTCGATGCCCCACGGCCCGTTGCACGGTTCAGGCAGCCGGAAGTATCTGCAGCGTCCGTTGGCCACGTCGACCTGAACCACCAGCGAGGAGGTACTTATGATGCCGCAGTACACGTAATCGCGAGAGGTCTGCGCGTCCCGCCACGGCACGATGCTGAGGCATGACCCGCTATGCACCGCAATGCCATGGTCGCGAAGATCAGTGGCCTTGTTTTTTTTCTTAGGGTTGGGTTTGGATGATGCCATTGAGATTGTTCCTTTTAATTGTCATTTGAATTTCTTGAGCAGCGGTTCATAGGTCTGCGGACGGCGCAGGGAACGGCGGAGGGCCTGGAAGTCCGGAGAGTCAGGAGTATCGGCGGGCCAGCGCCGGTTGTCGCTTATGGTCACTTCTCCGACGGCAAGGCCGGCCTTCTTTCCGCGGATACATGCTTTCACGTCGCCGTTCTGCGCGAGGACGCAGGACTCCCGCGGCTCCCAATCGTTTTCAGGTGCGAAAGAGGCGTAGACCAGGGCGCAGTGGTGATCGCTGGCGCGGACACGCAGGCGGTTCTGCCCCATGTCCGGCTTCTCGTCCGGCAGCGTGTAACCGCCCGAAGGATGCAGGACGATCTGCACCTTGTCTGCGGCCAGGCATGAGTGGTGTTCCGGGAACACGACGTCGTAACAGATCGAGAATCCAATCCGGCCCAGGCGGGTATCGGCGACGGTGTAATCATTGCCCGTAGCGACATAGACCTTCTCGTCGTAGGGAAGATGAATCTTCTCGTAACGCAGAGCAATTTCGCCCTGCTCATCGGCCAGCAACCCGGTGTTGTAGATTCGGCCGCGACGGACCGTGTAGCTGGAAGCGGCCAGCATTATCCTGGTAGCCTTTGCCTGTTTGCAAAGCCAGTCGGTGAAGAGTTGTCCGGACCATTTGTAAAGCCGCACGGCATCGGCTTTGGCGTTCGGGTTCGGGTTGGCGCCCTTGCCCGGTGCTGCGAGGACACCGGGGGTGAAACAGAATTCAGGGAACAGCAGGAGATCCACATTACGGTCAGCCGCTTTCTGAACCCACTGTTCGAGATAGGCGAGATACTCTTCGCCATAAGCGCGAGCGTAGGTCTCGTCGTAAGTGGAAGCCCCAAGGTTGTATTTCAGGAAATGCTGCTGACGCCGTTCGGGGTAACGCTGAAGTCGCCGGGCGACCCGCGTCTTGGCACTCCAGATTTGGGCCGCTGCGAGAATCATGTCAATCAAAGCCCTCCAAGCGAAACATAAAACAACCAGTTGGTGAAGACCAGAATGTGGTTTTCGCCCTTGCGAAGCGTAACCGTAATGCGATCGGCATCTGGATGGTAGCCGTGCAGGAAACTTCCGTTCCAGACGAGCTGTCCGTTCAGCCAGACGCAATAGGGGAATGAGCCTCCGACGTGCATGGTTGTCTTTGTCTCCATGTCTTTCTTGATGATGGCAAGCCCGAAGGCGCCTGCATCGCGGGATGGTACACCGGGCTTCGTCTTGGATATCTCCTGTCCCAGGGGCATGACGCCGCCGCGGGCCAGCCAGCTCACCTGCCACCACGAAGTCTTTTTGATTTCAGCTTCGCGGTCGAATTTCCGCCAACCTGCTGCGATTGGATCGAACTCTAACGGTATTTCCGGCAGAGGTGGGTATTCGCCCTTTGAGGCTGCTACGGGATCGAAATCTTCCGGCATGATCGTCCATTGCTTCTTTGGTTGAGCGGCTTTCCAGGGGATCGGCGCAGAGATAAACCATTCGGTGACCGATCCGGGATATATCGAGGTCTTCTCGATCATGGGCGCCTTGCAGCCAAGAGCATCGAGTACGACCTGCGCCATGGTCCGCCAGCCTTCGATCTTGTGATGTACGCCGTCCGGCCCCCACATCTCCTTCCCCGCGGCCTCGCCTTGCTCAAACGCAACATGGAAATCCACCAGGATGCAGTCGTGTTTCCTCGCGACTTCGCGTGCTTCGGCGTTGAAGGGGTGCATGAGTTCGTTGCGTTCGGGATCACGCAAAGCTGGCGGCACCGCCAACACTACTTGTGCGCCGGCCTCGCGGGTTTCACGAACCAGTGATTCCAGGTCCCGTCGATAGTCTTCGAGCGTTGCCCGGCCCTGGTCGGCGGCCCCGATGTTTAAAACGACCAGATCCGGCTTCAGCTCGACGACGTCTTAGGTGTAACGCCGTCGCAACATGGCCGTGCTGTTCCCGGCGACGCCAGCATTGTGCAGGACGAGATCGGGATAGCCGTTCGCCCTCAACGTCTCGGCGATCCAGTCACACCAGGCGGAACCGTCGGTCAGGCGTCGCCGGTGAAGACGATCCGTCTTACTCCAGCCATAGGATCTTTTGCCGCGGGGCCCTTTGGCGCTTCCGCTGCAATAGCAGTGCTTAAGCTCAGCAAAGTCGCGGCCGTCATTACCAATAAAGATTGTTGCATCGCTCAGACTCCCTCAGAATTCTCAGGCGGGGCCTCATAGATATCAGACCGTGAGTCTATTCGCTCTCCCTTCATGTCTCTTTCTAGCGGGCGTCTGCGTTTCGCTACGCGACGAACTGCCGACGACAGCGAGATAATGAAGGACATGATCCTTGCGCTGATCTATGCTGCCTGTTGCAGATACGGGACCTCTATAAGAAATAAAAGGTGCAAAATGACGAATTGGAATGTCGGCATCGCTCGTCGAGTCATCACACCGCAGACGCCAGTCTGGCTGGCGGGATATGGCAGCAATCGCGAGCCGGATGGGAAAATTCACGACCTCTGGGTCAAAGTGCTGGCGCTTCGGGCGCCCGATGGGAAACGCGTGGTCATGGCGACCACCGACCACATGGGGATGTCGAAAACAATCTACGAGAGCCTCTATGCGGAGATGAGCCGTCGCTTCTCTCTGGATCGCTCGGAGTTCATGATCACCTTCTCGCACAATCATTGCGGGCCGGTATTGAAGGATGACCTCGTTGATTACTACCCGCTCGACGAAGAGCAGCACCAACTGGTCAACGAGTATACGGACTGGATGGAGGGCCAGGTGACTGAGGCCGTAGCCGAAGCTCTGGATAACTGGCAGCCGGCGCAACTTTTCATGGGAGAAGGCAAATGCACCTTTGCAGTCAACCGCCGTGAGAATCCTGAGGCGGAAGTGCCGCAGATGCGGGCCGAGGGCAAGCCCCTCAAAGGTGTGGTCGATCATTACGTCCCGGTCCTGGCCGTACGCGGAGAGGACGAGAAGCTGCTGGGGCTATTGTTCGGCTATGCCTGCCATCCGACCACATTGAATTTCAAAACCTATTGCGGTGACTATCCGGGCTTTGCCCAGGTCAACCTCGAAGCCAGGCATCCCGACACGACCGCGATGTTTTTCAATGCCTGCGGCGCCGATCAGAATCCAATTCCCAGACGGAAAGTAGAACTCTGCGAGCAATACGGAAAAATGCTCTCCGACGCAGTCGAAGAGGCGCTTGTCAAACCCATGCGGCCAGTCTCCGGGGGCCTCCGCTCAGCCTTCGAGTTTGTGGATCTCGACTACGATGAACTCGTGACCCGCGAAAAACTGCTGCCGATAGCAGCAGGTGAAAACGCGGTGCGCGCACGCTGGGCCAACCGCATGTTGAAAATGATCGACGCGGGTGTGGACTTCCCGACCTCCTACCCTTACCCGGTCCAGACCTGGAACATCGGCAACGACCTTCTCCTGATAGCCATAGGAGGCGAGGCCGTGGTGGACTATTCGCTCCGGTTCAAAAGAGAATTCGGCCCGACCACCTGGGTCTGCGGATATGCCAACGACATGGCCGCTTACATTCCGTCCCGCCGGGTCTGGGAGGAAGGTGGCTACGAAGGAGGCCCGCACCTCGACGAATACGGTCGCCCAGCCTGGCTCTGGAAAGGTGACATCGAAGATCGCATCGTCGGAACCGTGCATCGATTGGCGCGCAAGGTCGGACGAATCTGTACGGTGAAACGAGAACCCTACCTCCAGTCCACCATCGATACCGGCGCGGTGTTCATGAGCTGCTCCTACCTCGGCGCCGGCACTCGCCGCCAGGAAGTGTTTTTCGAAGAACACAGCGATGACTACTTTGGCAGCTTCCGCGAGCGATTCTCGGATGACAACGGCCGGAATTGGACGGAGTGGCAACCAGTCCCGGCGCGCAAATCACAGCAGGGTGAAGCCGTCCTGGAACTGATGGACCTCTCCTGCGGCCACGACCCCGTCTCCGGCAAGACGATCCATCTGGCTTTGCAGCGGATCTTCCCCAAGAAAGACTACACGGGCGGATATCACGACCACACCCTCTACCGATTGTCCGCTGACGAAGGCCGCACCTGGAGCGAATTTCGTCTTCTTCGATACGAAGACGGGCCGGAATTTGACGAGGATAACTGGGTGAATCCGGAATACCTGGAGACCAATCAGCTTTACGCCGGATACAACGTGGAGGCCACCACAAGCGGCACGCTCGTGACCGCCGGTTGCGTAAGAGCAACGCATACCACTGAAAGCGGCGAAGAGGAATCGGTGACCGGGGTCCGCTGTTTCGCTGGCCGCTGGAATGAAACCGACGGTCAATACGACTGGTCTGCATCCGCGCCGCTCACGGTCTCCACGGCCATCTCTTCCAGAGGCCTGTTGGAACCTGCCATCACCGAACTGAAATCCGGTGACTTGCTTCTCGACATGCGCGGCTCAAGTTCCAAACCCACTCCCGGCCGCGCCTGGGTCTCCATCTCCTCTGATGGCGGTATGACCTGGAGCCCGGTGAGAGATCTGCGCTACGACGACGGCGACCAGTTCTATTCCCCGTCGACATTCGTGCGGATGCTGCGCAGCCACCGGACCGGCAAGCTCTACTGGGTCGGCAACATTACTCCAACACCTCCCCAGGGCAATATGCCCCGCCATCCTCTCGTCATCGCCGAAATCGACGAGCCGCTTCACGCCCTCAAGCGCAGCACGGTAACGGTCATCGACGCCCTCGACTTCGTCACCGCGCCAGAGCCTGACATGGCCAACCTTCAACTGACCAACTTCGCCATGCAGGAGAACCGGGAGACAGAAGATTTCGAAATCTACATGACCCGCTACTGGCGGCCCAAGGATCGCCAAGTGTGGCTGGGCCACGTTTATCGGTATGTGCTCTCGTTTCTGCCGTAGCCACAAGGCAGTTCACCTCGGTGGGGCCTTGCTTATGAGCCGTTGGACAGCCCCTCCAGAGCCGGAAGCAAAAGCTCATCATCGCCCGCCTGATTCATTCGCTTCGAAGCTTCTCCCCAGCCCTCGCGAACCTTCTTTTTTACCGGGCGAAGAACGATGGACTCACCATCGACCACCAGGTCCACCGAATCTTCGATCTGGCACTGGTCGAGCACCCTTTTCGGAATCCGAATACCCTTCGAATTTCCAATACTCACGATCCTCACGTTCATCGTCAGATCCTCTCAGGTCGAAAAGTATTTACTATTGTGATTACTCATGTCGTGATCTTCAATTCCAGTTTCATTATCGGGACAAGCAGCTTACTTGTGGATTCAGCGACATGCTGGGAGCATGTCGCTACGGGAGCGGCAACTGCGAAATAGAGGAAAGGAGGTAGTGTGACACTGCGACTCGGCCTGGAAACCTTCAGCTATCTGCCGCTGTATGCGGCTGGCAAAATGGATGTGTTCGGATTCATCGAGCGAACTCATGAGCTCGGGTTGGATGGTGTTCAGATCAATATCTGCACGGAGCGCGAACACTGGGGGATGCTGGGTGGGGTTGAAACGGACAGGCTCAGGGATGTGCGTCGGCTGACGGAGTCCCTGGGAATGTATGTGGAGGTGGATACCTACGGCATGCAGGAAGACCACCTGCGTACTGCTCTTCGGGCGAGCCACCTGCTCGGTGCGGACGTTCTGAGGACCTACGCCAGCACACCCGATGTGCTGGAGGGGGCGGCCCTGCTCGATTACATGCAGCCAGGTGGCGGGTTAGACCGCGACCTGGAACGGGCAGTGCTCACCCTGCGGCGACTCCTGCCGATCTGCGCGGACACCGGCATCCGCATCGCCATGGAAAACCACGAGTATGAGACGAGCGCTCAAATGCTTTCGCTGGTGAAGGCCGTGGATAGCGAATGGGTCGGACTCCTCGTGGACACCGGGAACATGATGACGGTTTGGGAGGATCCCGTCGCCGCCGTAACGGCCATGGCCCCGTTCGCGATCAGTACGCATTTCAAAGACCATGCAGTAATTGAGGAAGACGACCGGTTATGGGTGGTTGGGACTCCGGTCGGCAAGGGTAGTATCGACTGCGCGGCATGTTTTGAGGCGCTGGTTCAACATTCGTCACTTGACCGGATCAACATCGAAGTCTGCTATGGGTATCGCAGCGCCTTCCGCGTTCCGGAGGGTCGCGGTGAACAAAGCCCGGGTCAGGGCGCGTTCCGTATCCAGCCGCGACCGCACGACAAGACGATCGTATCGCCGTACCCGAACTATGCGCGTTCGAGCATGATGACCGCATCCGCCTGGGAAGAGTTGTTGGCCTGGCAGGAACAAGCCGTTGTCGAAAGCGTCGAGTACGTGAAGGCTCTGAATCTGGCGCCGCGGCCGAAATCTGGCACGTCATGAGGGAGGACACCATCTGCCAAACCCCCGCCAATCACTTGTCCCAATCGCCTCCATCTGAAGGCTGGGTCCCGTTTTCCGGCACGTTGTCAGATTTTCCCCTGATCAGATCTCTTTCGGCGCTCGGAGGGACTCCTCCGTCCGGGCGACCGCCAGGATGTTCATTTTTTCTGGGTAAGAATCCAGGTCGTTTCGACTGCATCTTCAAGGACGAGATTAAAACTCATCTTGTAGGTACCTGAGTCCGCGTCGTAATCGGTCTGCCAGAAGTCGTTGCCGTGAACGGACTGATCCAAGGGGACTCGTTGACCATCCTGAAAACGATGAAGGGCACAGCCGTCAACTGTACGCAATCCCTCGAAACGGATCGGCACTGCGCCGACTCCGCCTTTGATGGTGACTTCAACCTCCAGTTTATTGGCGGCGATGACGACCGGGTATCGGTGCAGCAGCTTCCCGCCCCTGACGCTCACTTCCAGATCGTTGCCAATGGCCTCGCGGTAAACGGTCTTCCAGGACTTTGGATGCTCCTGAAGATGACTGCGGAAGGTTTCGTTGGGGCCGTAGTAGTCGTCGGCAACCCGCGGGACGGTGATCCACTCGACATCCATCTCGATGGTGTCGCCTGGTTGGAAGTGAGTGACGCCAGGCGGTGTGACCATCTCCATGTTGAGGCCGGCCATTCCTTTTTCTTTATTCACCGACAGAACTGGGAACGCCACCACGGGATTGCCGTATGTCTTGCCGCCGAGAACCGTTTTGAAGGAGCGGATGATCAAAGCCCGGCTACCCGTGCCCCAGTCTTTGGTGCTGTCGAAGAAAGAACCGGGAAAGGCGACCCACCAGGGGCCTTCGCCCGTGAGGGCAATCCCCTGGGCGCGCCGGCTCCCAGCCGGCTCTTTGTCTGCCCCTAAGAGTGCCGGCTGGGAGCCGGCGCGCCCAGGGACATCATGCTCTGCGATGAGGCCATCGCGATTGCCGTAGGCAATACGGGGAGTGAGCAGTTGGCCGGTGGGACCCATCTTGAAAAAGTACGACCCCGCGGCACTCAGATTTCTCTTGAACTGATATCGGAATTGCTGGAAGACACGGTTGTGATCGTCGGTGCGGAGCGTGGCGACGCGAGCTTTAAAACCGACATCTCTGTCCTTGCCGTAAGAGCCACTGTATCGGACATCCGTCAGGCACGGGCCATGCGCCAGGTAGGCGGTCTTGAGTTCGACCGGCAACAGCTTGTCGTTGTCTGCCCTGGTGACTCCAAGCCAGTCGCCGCCCCAGCCTCCGTCGGTCCAGCCCCACATCCGGCCGTCTTTGCCGTTCCTGGCCATGAGCATACGGACATCGGTCACCATCATGGTGGTCAGGCTGTTGTCCATGTCGAGGCACATGGTTTCACCCCAACAACCGATGGCGAGTTGATCCCAACGGCCATTGCCGCCGTACCCGAAGAGACTCAGTTGGGCATGGGACGCCGCCGGCAATTTGCCCCAGAATCCGTAAGCGATCCGGAGCCGGTATTCGGTCTGTCCCGGAGCAACCGGCAAGATGGCATAGAGTTTGGCGTAAGTGCCGTGATGCCAGTTCTTGCTTAGTTGGATGGGGACGCCGGTCGGTCGCTCCTGGGCGTCACAAAGGATCGGCGTCATCCCTGTGATGTTCGCCGGATTCTTGATGTCGAAGAGGACGGGGATGTTATGCCGGTCGGCGCTCTGATTGTCGATTCTGATCTCGACCTCGTCGTAATCGCGGATGTCGGTGTATCCGGTTTTCCAGTCGCGCTCGAACTTTGGGACGTCCACGACGACGGCCCCGACGCCCTCAGCGAATCCGACCTTGTACTCCACACCTTTACTGCCCCTGGCAGCAATCTCGATGGGCGCGTTCCGCCATGCTTCCTCGCCCAGGGGACAATGCAGGACGAGTTTTTTCTTGACATCGAATTCCCACTTGCCCGGAATCTTCTTCTCGATGCTCCCATCTTTCAGGGACACGCGCAGAACGGCGTCCTCCAGGCTCGAGGCGGAAAACGTCTCCCCAGGCTTGCCGTCCTCATCGAAGCTCTCTCGCCAGCTCAATCCCTCTTCGCTGAATTGGTCGGGACTCTTCGCATGAGCGGTGATCTCATTGGAACTGAGCGCACGACTCCAGATGCGAAGTTCATCGAACAAGGCGTGCACCGGTTTCCCGTGCCCGTCCGGTCGCCCGCCGATCCGAAGTTTGCCATTGCCCGGTTTACGCACCTTGCCAACCTTCGACGAAGCTGCTGGCCGGCCATCGACGTAAAGGCGAAGCGATTCGTCATCGTAGCTCATGGCCAGGTGATGCCACCCGCCGGCCGTGAGAGCATGATGTTTGTCCGCTCGATAAACGTTTTCGCGCCCGCCGCCAACGTTTGTGATGGCCGTCACCGTCTCGCTATTGAGCATGAGGCCGAAGTTGCCCTCCACCCATTCATTGGAGTTCTTTCCGATCAGCCAGTGGAATCCGTTCAGTGAAGCCAGCCTCTCCGGAATTCTCACCCACGCCTCCAGCGTGAACTGCCCGGGATCAAGTTTCGGGTCATGCGGAACATCCATGGGCTGCGCCTGAAACGAGCGGCCGGCCCCGGTAATGCCGGGGCAAGGCCCATTCTCGTAAGAGTGGTCGGGTGCAGTTTCCAGAGAGAGTGTCAACGACGATGGCCAGGCGACGAGTTCAAGCGTGCTGTTCGTCTCAAGGACTTTTCCGGTTTCGTCTTGAAACTGCAGTCCCATAAATCGGTAGCGCTGCACGAACCTGCCCGACTCCAACATGATGGCATGGCGCGGGTTTCGCTGCCGGCCCGCCAGGCAATCGACCGCTCGATACACCTTGCCCTGATGCTCCAGTTCGATTTTCAAGTCCGCAGCAGAGAGACCAGCTAACAACTTCGCTCCCGTCCCCAAGGCAGCCAGATAGCCCGGCCCGTGAATTCGTCCAAATCGAGACTTGCTGAAATCCGCTATGTCCAATGTGAACGCATAATGACCGGATTCAACACAGAACACCTCCGTACTCTCGTCCGTCTTCTCCTTACGAAATCCGTTCGGCCACCAGGCAAAGCTGTAGTCGCGGTTGAGGAGCGGCTGGCTGTCCGTAGTTATGGATGTGCGTTCACGAACGGTGCTTGCCTCCCTTTGGGGTGTGCAGCCGATGACGATGAGGAGCGCAACGCAGAGGATGGAAATGGAGTTTTTCACGGACACGAATTTAAACATCGTTCTTTGAATAAAGCGCTGCAGAGTAACAGCAGAGAGGTGTAGTGTTCAATCAGCGGGGAGTGCCGTTACTACAACCCCGGCCTTTAATTGTAATCATTCGCCTTCCACCCAGGCGTCGACCCAGTGTGCCCAGTCACCTCCAATGCCATTGCCTCCATCGGTGATGACGAGTTGGAGTTCCTGGGCGTCCTTCAAAGGCAAACAAATCTCACGGAATTCGTTTCGCTGAAGCAGGCCGCTGTCGAATACTTTTTTGTCGTCAACGATGACCTGGAACGTAACGGTGGCGTTCCGGCCTGGTGAGGCAAAGGCGTGAAACTTCACATACTTTCCGCCCAGGAAGAATGTGGCTTTCGAGGGGGCATGAAGGGTCATGCCGTTCGTATGAGTCTTGCCGTTGACCTCATACGGATCACCCAGTCTGTCCCTGGGGTAGTGGACGGGGGCTACGCCGAAAGCAACGTCATCGGCATATTCAGCACTCAGGTATGCGCGTGGGTTTTCCCGGCTTGTCTGAGGCAGCTTGACCTTTCGGCGGGCGTTGAGTTCTTCTTTCGTGCCTTCCACCCAGCGGAGGTTTCGGAACTCGGGAGGCGCTCCCTTCCAACCATCGCCGACTACACGGGTTTTTCTATCCGGCCCGTTCCCCGAGCGAAGTATTTCTTGGGCGCCGAGCCTTAGCTCTCTTATGCCCGACCAGTCCAGGAACGACACCCCATCGGAATTCTGAAAATCGACGGGGAACAGCACGATCTCCTGCCATTGGGAATCGCCTTTGAGCGCCGCCTCGGCGGCATATTCATCGATACCGACGACGAGTTTGTTTGGCTTCTCCGAGCGCACCTCCAGAGCGAGCTTCGCATACGGCGGTGCCTTCCATCGGTCGTCGTAAACCTTGTGTGTGAGCCTGGCCCACTCTTCCGGCCGGTAGGTAAACCACTCCTTTTCCCAATCGCCTTCAAAGGTCTCGATCGTCAGGGAAGGGTTTGCAGTTGCCTTGACTCCCGCGTCCTTGAGTTGTTCGGGAGATGCGACCTGTATCAGGGAGGAGAGGTTGAACGTCTGTGCAGTGTAGAGGCCGTAGTAGTAGCCGGCGCCGGTGACCGGGTTTTCCAGCGGATAGAGAACATTAGCGTACACCCATAGCGGTTTGTCTGTGCTGATCAACGGCAGCCTGGCCTTCCAGGAGTCACCGTCCTTTGTTGGCGACACATGATGCCAGTGCCTGGCAATCGTGTTCTTCATATCATTCTTCTCGCCTTCCTTCTGTCCCTGTTGAGTGTAGAAGACGTCCACGGAGAGGAATGGGCTGTTGGCGTCCGGGGCCACAGTGAAGGATGGCGAGCCGTCGGCGGCAGTTAAATCCAGAGAGGACTGGGGAGTTCCTGGCCAGGCAAAGGAGCCTTTGAGGTGCTGGTCAAACCACAGGGGACTGGCGACCTCGAATTCGTCGGTGTCCTGATGGTTGTGGTGTGCGGAACAGGTCACTCGCCATTCCCTGCTTCCGATTTCATTGACAGCTTTCTGCAAATCGTCGATGCGGCCGTGAAAGTCGTTGGCCGGGCTCAGAAAGATTATCGGGCAGGAAATCTTTTTCAGGTAGGCATCGTCGCCGATGGTGGCGCGATAAAGCGCGTTGTCTGAATCACGATCGCTGATACCGCCGCAGGAAGGCGCCGCGGCCTTCACACGCGAGTCGGCGCCCGCGGTCATGACCGTCAGTTTGCCACCCATCGAGTGGCCGTAAACACCGAGCTTTTCAGGATCGACTTCCGGCTGCTGCTCAAGAAAGGTGAGCGCCCGGCGCGCGCCAAGGGCGCCGAGGAACCACGGGCTGTTGCGCGGCGACTCCACGTCATCCAGTGTCCACGCGGCGGGTGACAAATGTGCAAACGAATTTTTGGGGTTTCGACAAGGCGCGTGGTAGCCATCGAGCGCGCCCCAATCAGTGGTGAGCTTGTAGTCGGGATCTTCGGTCTTTCCATCCCAGAAGAGTTTCACGATATCAGGATTCACAAGGTAGCCCGGCGCGGCGATGCGTCCTGCCCAGGAAATAGAAATGGTGGCATAGCCGCGCTGACCGTTGAATAGTGGTGCACGGTAGTCGGCATACTGACCGCCGCCGTGGATCTGAACCAGCCCCGGTAAATTAGTGCCTCCTTTGGGACAGCCATACACCGCGGCCATCATGGCCCTTTGTCCTTTGAAGATGCCGATGCGGTATCGAACGACCCGCAGCACTACGCCTTCCTCTTCCCACTCTCTGAGTGTTTCGATTTCAAGCGGCTCCGTGCGGGGATCGTATCGCGTCCACAGTTCATCGAAATTCTGCGGCACGACTGCATCCTTTAGTGGAGGGAAGGACTCTTCGGCTCCATGTGTTGTCGCAGTGGCAAGCAGGACAAAAATTACATGAAGTGTTATTCCAAAATTTGAACATGCGCGATTCAATTTATACGTCTCACTCATTGGCTTGTTGTGCAAGGAGCCGGAACAGAAACCACAACAGGCGGTAATGGAAAGTAAATGCGCCGAGCGCCCTACTTTATATCTTATCTGGGATAGGGATGCTCCGGTCCTGCTCAAACATCGCCCACAAGAGGTGCGGTATCAGGTCGTCGGCGAATGTTCCGCCGACATGCTCGCATTCGTCGCAGGACACTGATCCAGGAGTCTAACGGAAGGCAAACCAATACAACGGTAGAAGAACGAGAAAATCCCAAGGAACTTCCGTCAAATACGCTCTTGTCTCTCCGGCCAATTTATTCCCGAGGTATCGATGACGATAGACCGCGAACAGTTCATGAAGGAAGGCTATCTCATACTCCGAGACGTCGTTCCGCCGGGCCAACTCGGAACCGTAAGGGGCTGCATCGAGCACATGGTGGAGCGCCGCAGGGTGCTTTCACGCCAACGCCGAACGCCCGATCAGCCGCCGGGCGGGGAGTGGGAGGCCAGCGGTCAGCCGCGCCTGAATTTCGCCACCGACTGCGACGCGCATTCGGCCGGCGCCATCGAATTTCTACTTGGCGAAACGACGCTCGGTGTCTGCCGGCAATTGATGGATGCGGAGCACGTCTCGCCGCACAACTTCGCATGCATCTGCAGCGCTGATAACCGGGACACAGGCCCGGCCGCCTGGCACCGCGACATCAGCCCCGGTGATCCGGCGCCTCTGCGCGGCATGATCGCCAACATGGAGCATCACGGGCCGAGCTACCTTCAGTGGAACATCGCGCTCTATGAGGACAGCGTCTTGTGGATCGTGCCCCGCAGCCACCTCCGGACGAATACCGAGGCGGAGAACCGGCAACTGGTGGAGAATCCATGCGCGCCTCTGCCCGGCGGTATGCCTGTGGAACTCGGCCCTGGCGACGGCGTAGTGTACACTCATCTGCTCCTGCACTGGGGCAGCAACTACACCCGCAAACTGCGGCGCACCATCCATCCGGGTTTTCGTCCGTTCGGTTTCGCCTCCCTTCCCAATGTACACTGGCGGCACTGGGAGCCGGGATTCTTTGATCACCTCTCACCGGAAGCGGGTCGGCAACTGGAAGAATTCGATGCCCTATTCCTCAAAGAGATGAATGACTTCGCCGGTATTTTTCGAACCATCATCGAGCGCGATGCCGGCGAATTTGTTTCCCGGTTTGAGCAACTGCACCCTTCCCCGCACGCTTGCCCGGTCACCCTTGCAATGCTCAACCAGGTCTCCCTCAAACTCCACCGCCTGAAGCACACCGGCACTCCGGCCTCGGCCGTTTGGGGCAATGGCCGCGACATGGAACGGCTGGGCAGCCACTTCACCGCTGAAGAGACCGAAATATTGCGCCAGCGTTTCGCCGCGCTGGATGCCCACCTTCGCCGTCCGGAACCCATAAACAACCCCTCCTTTCAGAGAAGCCATTCCGCTTACCTGGCCAACGACATGCCGGAGGACCTGACGGTAGAAGGATTCATCGCAGGTTGGTAGGTCGGGGTACGACAAGTCCACCGGAGAGGGGAGAGGTAATGGCATTCTGTTTCCTTTAATCGCCGAACCGAATGCATGAAGGTGTGACAGTGGCTGACTCCAGGAATGAGGATGGACTTCAATGCCTAAGTGACTCCAGAATTAGAGCAACATCAATCGGCCATCAGATCCGGGCAAAGAACTTTGAACCTCTTCCATCTATAATCCTGGTCCGGTCAAAATACACTGCCTATCAGGAAGGGATCTGCGCCTGAGTTTGCCTCAATCCGGAAAGGAAAACACCTGACCAGGGGTTTTCCTTTCTCGGGATTAGGACTTCTCGTCACCCCCGGCCTTGGATCCGGTGAGTATCCTGGAATCGACATGTACGGCCGAGTGCGTCATGAATGGCTTCTTCTGGCTCTGCTGCTTCATTTAGTTACCAGGAACCTTTACCGCTTGGAGCTTGCGATCTCAAGTTCCGGACAAAATGAACTCCTCTATCTCTTCAGCCACCCCGCCGGCGCCGGCTGCCGATCCATGTCCGGCCCCGACACTTCCAATACCAGTGCAAAGCCGCGCCAGGTGGTGGCAGGTTTCGGATAGTCACCCCAGAGGTCTACCTTTTGGTTTTCGATGTCTTTGGCTCTTGCGTCGGCGAACGCCACCATGAATTTGTGCAGACCCTTTGCCAGGGGGACAGACCACGTGCCGCGGCCGTGCCAGGTCTGGCCCAAGTCCCTGCACAGATGCCGAGCAGTCCCGACGGGATTCTGTGGGCAAGAGACTAAAGGAATGTGGGACTTTTCGACCCTGCTGATCAAGACATCTCGATCAACTGCAGACCAGGGAAGATGGCGTAATCCGCCGCATTTCCAGTGATGAGGTGAGTCACTCCAGCAGCCAGGCAGGTTGCCGCCAATGAGGTATCGAGCACCCGTTTGCGACCCAGACCGAACTGCTCCATCAGGTCAAAGAAACGGGACAACGAATCCGTATCAGTAAAAAGGAGAAAGACTTCCTCGGCCTCGCACCATTGCCGGGCCACTTTCAGCGCCTCGGGTATGGAAAGCGGATCGGTGAAACGGCGGGGGTCGGTGACAACATGGATGAACTCAGAAACCACCTGCGGGGCCAGGGCAAATCGATCCCCCGCATCCACGTGGTGTTCGCGGAGTTCAACTGCAGCATCCCGCCCGGGATGGTCAGCGATTGAGAGCCTGACAAGAAAATCAGTATCGATGGCCACGCGCATTCAGCATGTCTCCCAGGCGATCTTCCGACTCCTGCTGCTCGATGACTTGGCCCGCGGAGATTGGCTGGATGTCGCGCACGCTGTGCCGAACAGGAGTTTCATCCATCCCCAATTCTCGCCTCAGAGCATCGGCAATGATGTCCTTCATTTTTCGATTCTCACGAGCTGCACGAATTTTGACCGCGGTCATGAGTTCGTCGGGCAAGTCAAGTGTTGTTTTCATAGCTATTTATGATTAGTACTCGCCGCGGAAAACATGCCATATTTATGGCTTTCTGTCAATATGGTCAACCTTGGCCATCTTGATCGAGGTTGCGCCAGGTGATCCTCATCGGTAAAGATGGGATGTAGCCGTGCTGCCTGAATCGGTCAGGTATGGATACATGCCTGACCGATCCTGGGTACCCTATCTCTTCAGCCACCCAGTCGGCACGGGCTGCACAGCTCCATCCCCGGACCGGACACCTCCACCACCGGAGCGATGCCACGCCAGGTGGTAGTGGGTTTCGGATAGTCGCCACAGAGATCGATGCGCTGGTTCTCGATGTCTTTGGCTCTTGCGTCGGCGAACGTCACCATAACACGGCCACATGTTGTGCAAGGAAACCAGGAACACCCATCAAGGATGTCTGAAACATAATGAAGATAGAAAAATTGGCGGTCGCTTTAGCTATTTTGATCTGCACCGTCCCCTCCAAGCTGCCCGCCGAACCATTCGAACAGTCGATCACGCTGGAGGAACACCTGGGCTACGGATGGAAGTCTGACCTCGTCCACCGTGCAATTGAGAATCCCAAAGACGCAACTCTGCCCATCGGCACCGCCGGGCTGTTTCTCGACGGCCAGCCCGTGCCGATGCAGTTCGAAAACGTGGTTGCCAACGAGCATGGAAATATCACGAAGGCGGATGTCTGGTTTCGCACGGACCTCCCGGCCAACGGCTCGAAGACGTTCGTGCTGAAAAGCGGCAAGGGAACGTCGCAGTCTGACCTCAAAATATCCAGAGATGGCAATGTTCTCGAAATCAGTAACACGCTGACCGCGGTGCGACTGCCGCTCGATGCAACAGCAGGGCTGCGACCTCTGCTTGGCGTTCGGCTCGCTTCAGGGAAGTGGGCGGGAGGTTCGCAGATCCGGTGCGACTCGAAACTGGAAAATTGCTCAACCGAAATCCTGGCACAGGGGCCGATCTTCGTTCGTGCCCGGACGACCTTTCGCTTTGCCGGTGGCGCCAGCTACGCCTGCGAAGTGACACTTCGGAGCAACGAGCCGCTGGTTCGAATGGACGAGCATTACGAAAAGGCAGGCAGTATTTCTTTCGATCTGGGTACCAATTTGAAGCCGGCCAAATTTGCGACCAAGGCGAGTTATCGCGGCGATATGCAGCTCACGCCCATCTCTTACGATAAACCGAACAGGCTGGTGAGCCTGGTGGGCTGGGACTTCTATCTGCCGGACCGCACTTCGGTCATCGGCTACCTGGGCGGGCCGAACGATGACCTCCTTGGCTGGATGAGCATCGAAGATTCCGCCGCCCACTGGCTGCCGGATCCCTACAACCAGATGTTCGCGGTCACGGCCGAACCGGGCGGCAAGCTGGTGGCTGAAGGCTCGCTTGCCAGCGGGCGTCGTACGTGGGCATTCTTGGTCGGCAAAGGCGCTGACTTTCCCGATCCTGGGATCGACCTTTACCGCTGGTGGGTAAAGCATATCGCAGTTCCGCTCGACAAGGTCTCCAACTGGCAGCTCGTCTGGCCGGACATGGAGAAGATCGAATTCCCGCACACATATTTCAGCAAAGAGGATCTGCCCGGCATCCGGGCTCGGCTTCAAGCGGAGCCGGCCATCAAGTCTTACATGGAGGAACTGCGAAAGGGGGACGGTGGCTACCTGGGCTGGGGCCATCTGGCCGGCGATACCAGCAAAGACCCCGAGACGAAAGCACGCTTCGAGGCCTACCGTGACAAATACCGGCCAAGGGGCGGCATTGCCAAAGGCCCTTCCTACATCTCGGCCGGCTATCTCTATTTTGGCGACACCGTCTACCTGGAACAGTTGGCCGAAAAGTCGGACGTTCTGTTCTCGAAAACCTGCACCGAGTATCTCGACACCTTCATCAGGTGCTACATGGATGACATTGGCGAACTGGCCGATGGCGGGCAGATGGGCAACATGAACGTCTCCGACAATCTGCTCATGCAATGTGTGGTGATGGAACTGATGCTCGGCAGTGACCTGTTGACGCCGCAGGAAAAGAAAACGTTTCTTACCAAGCTGGCGTTTCTCGTTTACGTCATGCACGACTCGGAATGGCAGCCGCCGGTCCACATGCCCGATGGCTCACGCCCCGAAGGCTACGGCCAGGGCACTCCGAATCAGAAACATTGCGCTTTTTCCTGCAGGGCGATGACCGCCTGCATGCTGCGCAATCACCCGATGAAGAAGGAATGGCTTCGCTTCGCCATGGCCGAGCTTCGCCCGCACTATGGATACACCATCCACGAAAGCGGTGCGCTTCTCGAATCACCGTTCTATTCCTCGCGGGACACCATGCGCTACGCGCCTTTCTGGTCTGCGATGACGCGGGCGGGCGTGGCCGAGGTCGCCCCGGATTACGAAAAGTGGCTGAACTGGCCCAAGCGCGCATACGTTTATCTCACCGACATGCTTACCCCGAAAGAGCCGCGCATGGGCGGCAAACGGGTTTACCATCCCATTGGTCGGAGCAGCCCGGGCGTAATTGACCCGGCCATCATGATCGGCGGTGACCCGTGGGGGCTGAACGATCCCCATCACGCTTCTCTGATGCGATGGGGCTGGGAGCAGCAGGGCGAACCATCGCCGGACATTCTCGGCTCGACCGGCGGGCGGAACATCGCGCTGACGCTGATCGCTGCCAGCCATCCATTCAAACCGCTGGAGAAGAATCCCCTTCGCTCTAAGCGCTACGAAGGCATGGGCTCCATTTTCCGCAGCCAGCCGGAGAGCGAGTTCGAGTCGAACGTCCTTTTCCGGCACGATGGTTTCTGCTGGGACCTCTACGCAGTGAACAATGGAGCGGTCTATTTTTACGGCAAGGGCGCTCCACTTCTGCCACGGTTCGGCGCCTACTGGAGCCACAGTTACGGCGGAGCGTGGATGATGGATATGCCGTTCGGCAACCGCATCGATTTTGCCAGCGGCAACAACAACTGTTACGGAAGCATGACCGAATTCGCTGCGCTTGGGCCGCTGGCCGACACCTCCACTGGCATCACGGATGACAAGCACTGGCAGCGAAACGTGCTGTTCGCAAAAGACCTGGATCGCGACGACCCGGTTTACCTGCTGGTGCGGGACGACGTGAGCCGGCCGGACAGCGACACTGCACTCAACTGGTGGATTATGACCCGCAACGTGCAGCCGGACGGCCTGAACAGGCCCGGCGTGGTGCCCATCAAGATTTCCCACGAACAGTGGGTCCAAAACATGGGCCATAATTGGGCCAATGCTGTCAAGGACACGCTTCCTCCCCCGGCCAATCCCGGCGATGTCGAGGCAATCGAAGGGGACGAAGGGGACGAAGGCGATGAGAAGCCAGTAGATTCCCGCCAACCTCCGAAGCGCACCGGCCAACTCCATCATTTCCCAGGCATGTGTGGAGTCGATCTCGATCTGTTCATTGCCGCGCCGTCCGATCCCAAAATTCTCACCGACGCGGCGAGTTGCGGAAGATTCCCTTACTGTGCCAACCCGGAATTGTTCGAGACCCAGGAACTGCTTCGTATTTCTCAATCGCCGGGCAAAGGCTATCTGACGCTCCTCGTTCCACGCTGGCCGGAATCGGAACAACCGAACTATCGAACCATTGCGGATGGCGCAGGCGTATCCATCAAATCGAAAGGCCGGGACGACCGTCTCTTCGTTTCTCCAACCAAGGTGTCTTACAAAGATGAGATCGTCACCTTCGCAGGCCGGACAGGTTTCGCTCGCAGTGGCGGCGCCGTGCCCCTTCGCCTGATGGTCGCCGACGGCCAGATTTCCTCGAAAGGAATCTCGTTGAAATCAGAACGCCCGGCCGCTCTGATCTATGACGGCAAAAGTATCACCGTCTACCATCAGGGCGAGAAAACGGAAGTGGATGTGTCACTTGCTGAGGAGATGCGTGGGTTGAACGTCGATTTCCAGCGCGATCCGTGAGTAATTGATCCGCCCGACGCGCGGCAATGATACCTCTTCAACCCCGCATCATTGACGTGAATCGAGAGCGGCGGCGATCACCTTGGCGACCTGCTCCCCAAGATAGCGGTAACCTTCCGGCGTAAAGTGGACGT
Organism: Planctomycetota bacterium; assembly: GCA_027625095.1. Taxonomy (GTDB): domain Bacteria; phylum Planctomycetota; class PUPC01; order JACPCR01; family JACPCR01; genus JAQBXN01. The sequence goes on from JAQBXN010000029.1 coordinate 73,763, forward strand.
CCTCCGGCGGCTGAATCCGATTCAACTCGCCAATTGCATGGCCGTAGAGATCGTTGAAGTCCACACCGTGCGATTCCATGACTTCCCGGGCGACCGAATTATAGAGGACCTCTTCGCCCTTATGGCAGGCCATCTTCACGCTCTCTGGCAACGGCGTTATGGAACCCCAGATCAACTTCGCTCCGGTGCTTTGCAAGACCTTGACGATGGCATTCAGATTTTCAGCGTATTGCTCCGGAGTGGTTCGCCGGACTCCGTCGCGATTGAAAGCATTCGTGCTTGGCTCCAGAGGATCGGCAGCAGGCTCCAGATAATGAAGGTCCCAGATACCCCAATTGAAGTGGATGAGATCCCAATGTTCCTCGCCCAGCCAGTTTTCCAACTGACGAAGCCCGTAGGATGAGTACTGCGCGTTCCCGGGATTGTGAGAAACGTTCGCCCGACCTTTCAGAATCTCCGCGACAATGGGCGTATATCCCAAAGAAATCGAATCACCGATGATGAGGACGTCTTGCATACCTTGTTTACTTTTCACCGTACGATCATCCAGTCGAGCTTGGCTCCCTCGGGCGCTGACTTTTCGAGCTGGATGGTAAATCCTTTAGATTCCTTCTTCACGACGGCACGATTACTGATCCAATTTTGCTCGACGAACACCGCATAGTCGGCGTCCGATTCTTCGACGGGGAACGCGACCGAGACTGTGGTCTGGTTGACCTCGACTACGACGTTTTTCCCGCGCAGATTGCGCGCTGGCTTTTCGTCGGATGAGAGACCCTTGGCGACAATCGATCCACTGAAGCGTGCATCGCCGCCCTTGAAGGTCAGGTCGCCTTTATCACGCGAGACGGTGAGAGTGGCTTCAGTCGCGGGTTTTCCGAGTTCGCGTTCACCATAGTACCACTTGATTGGCTGCTCGTGGTTGGGCTGTTGGAACAAGATGGCAGCGTCTGCAAAATCGGCCTGGCAGTTGATGCCCACGCCGACGGCCGAGCTGATGACCACCACGTTCTCCCAATTCGGGAGCTGACGGGGCGAGTTAGCCAGCCCTTCAAGTGTCTTCGATCCTCCACGAACCCACATGGCCGTATAACGAGGATCCGCGCCGCTGTTGTTGAGGTCCATAACAGCAGCCGGAAAGACGCTTGGGACGTTGTCCTGCATCCAAATGCGGAACGCCGCGGTTGGCTTGAACGGGTCAGGGCCGACTACCTGCTCGATGGCGTCCCCTTTCTCGAAATCGAAAGAGGTTTTCATGTCGCGGTAGGGCGCGACACCGAGGGTCCGCAGATCCGGCACGCCCTTTCCGGGCAGGGCGCGTGTCACGTCTGAGACATAGGTGCCGGGGGCGATGACATAGGAAAGCGGCCGGATGTGTCCATCCCAGGTGCAGTTATCCAGGCGATAGAGCGTTGGGCTGGCCATGGTCTTGGCGCCCCACCAGAAACGTTGGATGCTGATGTCTTTGGTGCCGTCTGGATTCACTGTAAGCCCGGCGATTTCGTACCAGCGGATCTTGCTCGAAAGGGGGATCAGTTCGGTCTGCTCGGTGATACCGAAGTAGCGGCCGATGATCGATTCGTCCCAGGGGCAATCCTTGTCGCCCCGAATGAGCCCGCCCATGTGCAGGCCACCATTGATTATGGTCGTGGGATAGGTCTTGCCCTCGAACGGATACTTGCCGGTGTCGATGGTGTCCCAGTACGATTCCGCAGGAACGATGATGACCTTGCTCTGTCCCTTCGGGACTATTGAAATTGGTAACATTATTTTGGCCTGACTCCTTAGCCACGGAGTGGCGAAAGCATATAGCCCCGGACGCAAGTCCGGGGATCGGTCGGAAAAGGCGCCATAAGCCCCGGAGGGGCGAAAGCAGTCCCTGGATTGCTTCAGAGGGCGGACAGGCAAGATCGAGGAAATCAAACTGCCGAGAAATGGGCAAGAACTTTCGGGGCGCCGCGCTAGAAAGGTTGCCAGTGGCCGTGCATGGCGCACGAGTTGTTTGCGACAGCGGTGATCGGGTAGGTCAACTGGCCGTCGGCACGGACGATATAGATCTGCATGATTCCGCTGCGGTCGGAGCCGACGAGAATCCATTTCCCATCGGGTGAGACCTGCGGGTGATAGTGCCGCGTGCCCGGTTTGGTGTGCGTGAGTTGTTCGGCTTTTCCATCCAGCGACACACGCATCAGCTCGATGCGGTTGCCGACTTTGGCGGTGTAATAAACCGAATGGCTATCTGCCGACCAGACAGGCACATCGCTGCTTTCGCTGTGGAAGTCCGGATGCTTCAGCCGCTCCACCACGCCCCGGTAGCCGCCGCGGTCAGCGAGCTTGCGCAGGCCGGTGCCGTCCCTTTTCACGAGGTAGGGATGACAATTGTAGTGTTCCCCTGAGACGAACATCAGCCACTCGCCATCCGGCGACCAGGCGGGAACAAAGTTGAACGGGTTGCCGGTCTTGATCTGGCGCTTTTCGCTGCCGTCCAGGTTCGAGACGTAAATCTGATAGTTTTCGTGGTAGCTGATGAGGCTGCCATCCGGCGACGCGCTGTAGCCGTAGGCGAACCCGCCGCCCTCGCTGGACACGTCCCGTTTATTACGTCCGTCCATGTCCATGACGAATGGCTTGGACACGCCTTTGATCAGCGGCGTGAAGCCCAGGCCCTTGCCATCCGGCAGAAAGAACAGGCCGGTGTTGTAGATGCTGACGCGCTCCAAGGCGGTGAGGTTCGTCACTTTCCCGGTCGCGAGATCCAGCAGACATGAATCCGCCAGCCAGCCCTCGGTCATTCGGAAAGTTTTGTGCTGGCGCTCCCAGGCAGCATTTTCCGGGCTTTCCCAAATGGAGATCAGGATGGCCTGTTTAGCGTCCGGAGACCAGCCAGCGAACTGCGTCCACGTGTCTGGCTGGCGGGTAAGTTCCTCGGCCAGGACTCGTCGTCCGGTGCCATCCGCCTTGACCAGGCAGGCCCGGTTCGTCACCCAGTTAGCGAACTGCCCGCCGGGGAGGTCGTTTCGTCCCTCTGTGTAGCCAATCAGATAAGAAGGTTTCATTTCTTCA
>JAQBXN010000157.1 GCA_027625095.1 Planctomycetota bacterium
TCTCTCGAAGAAGACAGACGAGTTGATTCGGCACGAACTCGATCAGCTTCGCACAGAGGACAAACTCTCGCCCGACCTCATTTTCCGAGATCCGTATTTCCTCGATTTCCTCGGCCTCAAAGACCGCTATCTCGAAAAGGACATCGAGGATGCGATCATGCGGGAGTTGGAGAACTTCATCCTGGAACTTGGCGTCGGCTTCACGTTCGTTGCCCGCCAGAAACGTATCCAAGTGGACAGCGACGATTACTACCTCGACCTCCTTTTCTACCACCGAGGCCTGCGGCGCCTGGTGGCCATTGACCTCAAACTCGGCGAGTTCCAACCTGGCGATAAGGGCCAGATGGAACTGTACCTGCGCTGGCTGGCAAAGTTCGAGCAGAAACAGGGCGAGGAAGCGCCGATCGGTCTGATTCTTTGCGCGGGACAAAAGCGCGAGCAGATTGAATTGTTGGAATTGGATAAGAGCGGCATCCGCGTTGCCTCATATTGGACAGAAATGCTGCCAAAGAAACTACTTCAGCGAAAGCTTCACGAGGCCATATCGCACGCACGCGAGCAATTGGCCCAGCGCGAGCAGCGTCTGATTGAGGACAAATGAAGTTTACGAATAATCTGCGCAAAGGTGAAAACCACATCCTCGTCTTCACCAACTGGCTGTTCTACATTTCGCTGGGAGAACACTGAGTCCAATCGATGGACACCTCGGCTAATAACGAGGGAGTTTCGAAGTTGAGCATTGGGCTTATGTCTTACGGATGCTCGCCCTGAGGTTGAACGGCAATTGCGGACGAGCCATAATCCGTTTCCATGAAACTTGAAAACCTGAAACTTAAATTGACTGCGGTATTCGAGCCTGCCCCTGAGGGGGGTATACCTGCTACTTTGAGGAGCTCCCCGAAATCTTCTCAGAAGGCAATAGCCTTGAAGAGGCGGATGCTAACTTGTTCGATGCCCTGACCCAGGTGATGGAATATCACCGTGAAGAGGCCCGAAAGCGCAAGGCCGCCAAAGGCGTGGTCCGCAAGGAATTCCAACTCGCCGGACCATGAAGCGGACTGAGTTGGAGCGTCATTTACGTAAGTGCGGTTTTGTTCCGGCTCGCGAAGGCGGCAATCACTCAATCTGGAAAATTCGGCCAACGGCAAAGTTGCCGGCAATCACCTTCGGCTTTGAGGGTGTGGACGCTAAACTGCTAACCGCGTATAGACATTGACCAAACCCGTCTGGTTGAAACACGGTGCCAGCGGCCGCACGCTTGTAGTCGGCGAGTCATCGCCGTCCTGGTTCGAGAATCGGTCAAAGCGCCATGACTGGCGCCCTACCAGCGGTTCAGCGACGGGCTCTCTGAATGTTTACCATCGCGACGATTCAACACCCCCGCTGGAGAAGATTTCATGTACCGGAAGACCACTTATCTCAGATTCATTTTCAACGCCCTGGCCTGGGCCGGGCTCCTGCTCCCGTTGCTGGCCCCCGTCACCGGAGAGGAGGCGCTGAACGGTGCGATTGCCGGTGAGGCCGGCTGGCGGCAACTGGTCATTGCGGAGAACGGCTGGACCGAGGCGGTGGTTGTGGTGTCACCGGAAGCTGGAGCGAAAGTCACTACCGGCGAAGGCAATCAGGCACGCACCACCGTGCTCCGCAAGTGGGAACGCCAGGCAGCGGATGACCTGGTCCACTATATCGAGTTGATGTCGGGCGCTCGGCCAGCCGTGGCCGATACTCCCGAGAAGATCGCCGCGGCCTTGGCCGGGAAGGCGCCGGTGCTGCTGGTGGGCGAAGCCGCGCTCGAAACCAAGCCCGGTCTACGCCGGGAACTGGAGCGAGCAGCCAAGCAGGACTACGTGCTGCGGCCCGACGCCATTGTCGTGCGACGCGAGGGCAATCGCGTTTATCTCGCCGGGATGGATCCCAGGGAAGAGCACCCGGGACGCCGGGTACTGAAAGGTGAGGGCCACTATTTCGCCGTGGCACACCTGCTGCGCCTCTGGGGCTGCCGCTGGTATCTGCCGACGGAGTTCGGCGAAGTCGTGCCTGAACACAAGCGGCTGGCAGTGGGCAAACTGAATCACGTCTATGCCCCGCCCTTCGAGGTGCGCGCGGCCGCGTACGGTTACTCCTGGTTGGGGGACATGACCGGCACCCACGAGTTCTCGTACCGCAACATGATGAACGGGGTCCACGTTTCCTGCGGGCATACCCTGGGCGGCTACGTGAAAGAGTTGGCCCCTGAAGGCGGTTCAATCTTCAACGTGCCGATCTCCGAGGAAGCGACCATCGAGCACGTGGCCCTCAAGGCAGAAAAGGATTTCGCGGACGGGAAGGACATTTCTCTGGGCATGAACGACGGAGCCTACCATTCCGATTCGAAGCTGGACGCCGAACTGGCGGGCAATCTGCGTGACAAATACTTCCAGGGCCAGGCGCTGGCGGACAACTTCATGACGCTCTACAACGGCGTGTGCCGAAATCTCCTGAAAAAGCATCCCGAAAGCTCTTCGATCATTGGATTCTTTGCTTATGTGAATATGACCATTCCGCCCCAGCGACTCGTCGTGGCGGAGAAGCCGCTGGTCGCCCTGGTGGCGCCGATCGACATCGATCCCAATCACGGCATGGACGACCCGCGTTCGCCGCCGCGCCAGGAGTACCGTGAAATCATGCACCGCTGGGCCAAGGTCATGGAAGGCCGGGCGATCGTTTACGACTATGACCAGGGCATGCTGGTGTGGCGCGACCTGCCGAATCCCTCGCACCAGTCCTTCCGCCATGACGTGAAGCATTATCGCGATGCGGGCATCCTGGGCTTCAACACCGAGAGCCGCGGTGCTTACGCAACGGTGTTCCTGAATCTCTACCTGCGCGGCCAACTGATGTGGAATCCGGATGCAGATGTGGATGCGCTGCTGGACGAGTTCTACCCGAAATTCTACGGCCCGGCAGCGGAACCGATGCGACGTTACTGGAGCACGCTCTACAAGGCTTGGGAAGACACCATCGTGACCGAGCACGAGTTCTACACCATCCCCGCGATCTACACGGAGTCTCTGGTCGATGCCCTGCGAGGTCATCTGGCCAATGGGATCAAAGCCGTGGCCCCGTTGAGGAAACGTGCAGCAGATAAACTCTCTCGCAACGAGCGGCTTTACCTTGAGCGGATGGAATTCACGCAAAACAGCTTCGGCGTGATCGATCATTACACGTCCATGGTCCAGGCGGCCGCGACCCGGGGCGATTACGCCGCGGCGGTCCAGGCTGGGGAACGCGCTCTGGCCGCGCGTCAGGCGCTGATCGATCTGGGGACCAAACGATCCGAAGCCAAGCGGGGAAGCATCGGCATGCTGGTCTCGGCCGGCATGGGCGAAAACGGTGCGGCTTGGTTCCCGGGCGAGGTCCAGCAGTACCGCGATCTGCTGGCGCTAACCGACGGCACGAAGGGCAAACTGATCGAGCGTCTGCCTCTGGAGTGGGCCTTCCGGCGCGATCCGAACGACACCGGGCTGGCCCAGGGGTTCGGCTATCGGGCGGCGGACCTCGCCTACTGGAACGCGAACAAAAATCGCTTTGCGACGCCGACGGCGCGCAAGGATTACCCGATTAACGAGTGGGAGATGCTGCGCTCCGATCTTTACGCCCAGGCCCAGGGCGTTCTGCATCCGGACTGGCAGAGCTTCACCGGATTCATGTGGTACAAGACCAGCGTCGAACTGAACGCAGCCCAGACGGGAGGCAAAGTGCACCTCCACTTCCCGGGCCTGTTCAGCGAAGCTTGGCTGTACGTGAACGGCAATCTGATCGCGCACCGTCCTCAAAACCACATGTGGTGGTACAACGACTACCGCTTCGACTGGGACGTCGACGTGAGCGGCCACCTGAAACCAGGAAAGAACGACATCACCCTCCGCGTACACAACACCCACCACAACGGCGGCCTCTTCCGCCGTCCGTTTTTGTATGCGCCCGCGGGACAGTAGTCGATTGCCCAATTTCGATGACATCTGGGCGACGCCGCCCGTCGGACAGTGACCTATTTTATTTCCCAACAGCCAAATCAACAGTGAAAGCAAAGTGAACATGACAAGCAAGAGGTTGCGTGCAGTCGCGGCTGCCGCGGTGGCGGCCCTTATGATGACCGGAGCCACCTCAGCCCGGGAGGTGCGGCTGGCGGACAAGGGCAAGGCGCGCTGCGTTATTGTTGTGCCGCCGGGCTCGATGGCTTGGGATGGCAGTTCTGATGCTCTGCCTCGAACTCCTAATGAGAGCGAACTGGAACAGCGGCGTCGCCTGTTGCGCGATTCCGTACGCGACCTGGCCTTGTATCTGGAGAAGATATCGGGCGCCAAGTTCGAGATCGTCGAGGGCCTGCCGGCCAGGGAGAAGCGGCTTCCGATTTACATCGGGTCGGAGTCGCAGAAGCTCTTCGGGCCAGTGGGCAGACCGAAGGCTGGCCTGTTCGGCTTTCGCGTGGTGGTGGGCAAGAAGGGCCTGGGCCTCTACGGCGAATCGGAATACGGGACCAGCTACGCGATCTACGAACTGCTCCACCGTCTGGGCTGCCGCTGGTACATGCCCACGGAACTGGGCGAGTGCGTTCCGCAGTTGAGCAGACTGACCCTTCCGGAGATCGATGAATCGCTTGCGCCGGCCACTGAATACCGCGGCATGTGGCATGGCGGCGCGGACTTCCTGCGTCGCAACCGGATGAATGGAATCCGCGTGAACGGCGCACACGCACTGGAAGGCTACATCAGCAAGGAGCAGCGCGAAGCGCACCCGGATTGGTGTCTGAAAGTCGGAGGCAAACCCCATCCCTACATGCTGCGGTGGACGCGCCAGGACGTGGCCGACGCCATCGCTGATCGGCTCCTCCAGCAACTGGCGGGATGTGACCCCGCGGTTTCCACGTCGTCTTCCATATCGCCCGGAGATTACGTGGTGCCGACCGACGATCCGGAAGAGATGAAATACGACCCGACGCCGCGGATCTGGGAGCCCGCCGCCAGCCAATGGTCGGTTTCCGATCGACTCATCCTGCTCGCCAATCGCATCGCTGACCGTGTGGGGAAGAAATTCCCGAACGTGCGCTTCGGCCTGTACATCTACGTCAATTACTCCATGCCGCCGGTCAAGCAGAAGGTGCATCCCAACGTCATTCCCATGTTCGCCCCGATCGACTTCAATCGCATGCACCCCATGACCTGGCCGAACCACCCCAACAAAACGTGGCTTGTGGACATGGTGCAGGGCTGGAGCAAGGTTGCTCAGCGCACGGCATTTCGTGGCTATGGGTTCAACTTGGCGGAGTTGTCCGCGCCGAACCCGTTCATCACCAAGTGGGCCACCGACATTCCCATTCTCATGAACAACAACTGCGCCTACTGGATGCCGGAGACCAAAGGCGGGTTCGAGTCCATGCTGCCGGGCTATTACCTGGGCACGCGTTTGCCGTTCGACCCGACGCTGAAACCGGAAGTCGTCCTCCAGGACTTGATGGAGCGATTCTATGGGGCCGCGGCGGAGCCGATGAGCCGGTACTGGCATCGCATGGATCGGGCCTGGCTCGAAGCGAATGAGTACGCGGGTTGCGGGTTCGGCTACCTGCGCATGTTTACGCCGGAGGTACTGAAGGATGCCCGGACGGCGATCGACGAGGCACTGTCCAAGTGTCGCACGATCCCGGAGTACCGGCGGGTCGAGTTGGCGAATGAATCGCTGACTTTGTTCGAGTTGTTCATGAAAATGCGCCGGGATTGGGCGGCGGGGAGACTGAACAGTCTTGCCGACGACTACACGCTATGGAGATCGAGCATCCTCTACCTGAACGGCCGCTACGGCGGTGATATTGCCTTCGGGGGAGTGTATGGCACGGTCTCGTACCCCGACCGGTTCTATGGCGTTGCGTATAAGGAAGCCAGCCGGGTGGCCAGGGAGTTTGCGCCGCTGGCTCCGCCCCTGCTTCGCTGGCAGTACTGCTACGACAAGGAAGAGAAGGCCGAAGCGCTGGGCTGGACCAAGCCGGAATTCGATGATACTGACTGGAAGACCACTCACGTGGTGGAGGAAACGTGGTCTACCCTGGGTCACCACAACACCATGGGCCGGATGGTGTACCGTGCCAAAGTAAGCCTGGCCGCGGCGCCCGCGGGCAAGAAGGCGTTCCTCTGGATCGGTTCCACGGACGGCAGCGCCAAGCTGTTCGTGAACGGGCAGCATGTGAAGTATGTTGAGCTCGGAAAGGCAGAGGAGCGCGACGCCTTTTCGGGCTACTGCCAGCCGGCCGTGTTCGACATCAGCAATGCCGTGAAGCCCGGAGCCAATCAGATCACCATTCTCTGCGAGCGCAAGTGGTTGAACGAGCTCGGCACCGGAGGCCTGATGGGGCCGGTGGTCATCTACCGTAGCAAATGAAATTCATTGATTTCGGGTCACGGCAGGGAATACTCGTTTCGCCGCCGATCGTGGGCTGGAGTGGACGGAACTGGTAGATCTGGACGTGCCATACTTCCTGAGGGGCTGCCATCCCGTCGCAGACCGTTTTCCGGTAACCTTACGCAAAGGCGAAAACCACGTCGTCGTGTTCACCAACTGGCTGTTCTATGTCTCGCTGGAGAACATCTGAGCAAGTTTGCAGTCCGGGACCCTGACGACTGATATACTAACGCCATTCGTTAGCATTTACAGATGCCGATCCTGTCTTTTAATTGTGATGATACGCAAGCCTTGTTTGACGGCGAACGTGTCAGGAGGTTCGTGAATATCGAGTCTGTTGCCATGCGTAAGTTGGCGATGCTGAATCGGGCCGAGAGCCTCGACGACCTTCGCGTTCCGCCGGGCAATCGGTTGGAAAGATTGAAAGGGGACCGAGCCGGTCAACATAGCATCCGCATCAACAACCAGTTTCGCGTGTGCTTCATCTGGACGGCAGAAGGTCCGAAGGACGTTGAGATTGTCGACTATCACTGATGGAGTAACCTCATGCGTAAAGTCCCTTACCCTCACCCTGGTGAAATTCTTTTGGAAGAGTTCTTGAAGCCGATGGGCATCACGCAATACCGGCTGGCTAAGGAAATTGGCGTGCCGCAACGCCGCATCGGCGAGATTGTCGCTGGCAAGCGTGCAGTCACCACGGATACAGGCCTACGCCTTTCGCGATTTTTCAACATGTCCGAGGGATTCTGGATTGGCCTTCAAATGGACTACGAAGCCGCCAAGACCAAGGAGACTCTTGCCAAGACTTTAGCGAAGATCAAGCCTTGGACTCGTGAGGGGGCGCAATCGCCCTCGACGTGAAATTCGCTTGCGACCGACATAGCTTTTGCCCGATATGGACACATGAATAAGCAGTTACCCATGCAGAAAATATACTCAGGTTTGGATAGACTCTGGGGCAACCCGACGAGACCCAGCCTCGTGACAGTTTTGTGCGTGTGCCTGATCTCAACATTGTCGGCGCCCCTCCAAGCCGCTCCCTTAAAACTCGAACGACCCGAAAAGGGCACAGCGCTGGTTAAAGATCCCAAAGCCCCTGGAGGGAAGTGCCTGGCCGTGCGCATTCAGGAAAAACCGGGGGGAGTCGCCATGCCTTTTCGATGGGATGACGCGGCGCCGGGTATTTACCGGGTGAGGCTGCCGCTTCGGCTTCACACCCGGCCCGGATTTAATTCGGCACTGCTCAAGTTGAGAGTCTCGTTTGGAGCGGACGACAAGGCATGGCTCGATTTCCCGGTCGCCCCGGCCCAACTGGATGGAACTGCCGGCGAATGGTCCGTGCTGGCACGAGTTGTGACACTGACCAGTCCTTCGAAAGAAAACGGCTTGGGAATCTCGTGGAGCTTTGCTCTCTACCTGGCCGAAAGGAAGGGCGTGGCCGCGTTCGAGGTCGAAACCCCGGATATTTCCACGGTGTCGCCCCTGGCCGAGCTCGATGGCGGTGTCGCCGAGTCGGCAGACGACCTGGATGAGTTCAAATCCGATTCGCTTCGACCACTTTCCGAAATCAACTACCCCGCGATGCTGGTTGGCGATCCCGTGATCGAGCCCGTCGCAACCACCCTCGCCATTGAAAAAGTCTGGCCGGAGAAAGTTCACGTCTATCCCGGTGAAGCTAATCCGATTGAGGTCACGGTTCGTAACTTTACGGAAAAGGAAACCGAGGCCACGGTGCGTTTGGAAATGAAGACCGGGCTGGATGAGGTGGCGATCATCGGCGAAGAGCAAATCCGAATTCCCGCTCGCGACTCCGCGAAGGTCAAATTTCCGTGGAAGTCCGGCGCCCGCGAGTACGGTCACGAAGCGTTTGCCACGCTCCTCGTGGACGGCAAGCCGGTGCACTCGGCTTCCGAATATTTCACCGTGAGCACGCCGATATGGAAGACCGCGCTCCAGGGCAGCGGGTTTATCACCTGGCACGGCAGAGAGCATCAGTTCCCATCGCATGTCGAAAATAACCGGCGCGCCTACATTAATGTAGAGGAGGCGTTCAGTTGGCAGCCGAGCAGTTGGACCGACCTGAATCCGACGACTGAAGCGTGGTTCACCGGCCAGAACAGTTTCCACAACAGCCTTTCGGGGCTGAAGGAATGGGTCGAGCGCAGTCACCGTCACGGGATCAAGATGATCACTTACTCGTGGCCAACGGTGAGCGGCAAGGCCGGGTTCGACTGGTGCCGTCGTTTTCCGGACATCATGTGCCGGGAGAACGGCGGCGTAGCGCCAATCATCGATCTCGAGGATCTGGCACTGCAGAGCTATACCCACACTCGTCCTGAGTTGTGGAGATATCAGAGCGGGCAATGGCTCAGCAATTTCATCAACCTCGGTCTCCTGCGTGCCATCGACCATCACGCCCGGGAGGTCATCAAATCCTCGAAGAATTTTGGATGGGACGGATTGCGATTCGACTTCCCACCTGGATGGAGCCCCATGGGCACTGAAGATGTTCACAAAGAGTTCGAGATGATGGGGGTGCAGGATCTGATGAAGGAGCTTCTGCCTGAATACTACGACGGCAAAGAGCCTTCATGGTCTGATAAGGCGATCAGCATTCGGAACCTCCGTTACTTTCGTCACATCTTCAAGACAGAGATCAACGAAAACTTTGCCCTGTCCTACAACGCCGGAGGGCTCACCGAGGGAGATCCCGACAAAGCCTGGTGGTTGCAAGAAATGTGCAAGGGAGGCGGGCAGATCATGAATGAAGCCATTCGAACCCTCGGATCCATCCCGACCTACATGGACGTGGCCTGGCGACACGCCGAATCGGCCCGCCAGGCGGGTGGTTATAGTTGCCTCTTCATGGCCGAGAGAAGCAACGCACCACTGGCGCCCGCGTACGCCGCGGTGTTTACGTTTGCTTCCGGCTCGCATCCGTACCTGGACTACGGCTGGCATGGTCCTATGCCTGGCGAATACACAAAACTGATGACGCGCTACGGAGAGTATTGCTGGGACCTCGCCCTGGCCCCGGTCGCCGCCGATCAGGCCGGCGTCACGGTGGAATCGAAGGCGCCACTCATCTGGGAGCGATACCTCCGACAGCGGCAGGCCGGGAACAGTCTCCAGACGGTGGTTCACCTGATCGCCCCTCCGGAGGAGTCAGTCGAAAAAGCCGCGTTGAAGTCCCAGGTCGAGTGGACACGAAACGTGACCATCACGAAAAAATGCAATGCAGAGCCCACCGTATGGCTTCTCACCGCCGAACCGGAATTGACCGCCCTCCGTCTCCAGCCAGAGCGCAAAGAAAACAGCTACACCGTGACCGTTCCTACCGTCCGCCTCTGGACCGTGCTGGTGTGGAGCGAAAAGCCGTGAGAATTAATGGGTGATATAGGTTCTGAGTTTGGAGTCCCAGCTTCTGCCGTTCCGCGAACGGCGTTCTACTCTCCTGGCTGGTTCTTCTGATGCCGACAGCTATTCAACTCATCGAGTGTTTTTTCCGGATCGTCGCTACGACGTTACAGACCGAACCCGCGGCTTCAGAGCGTGTTGGAGTACGGGGTTAGACTTCGTCTTTTATTCGTAACTGGTACGAACCAGATAACCTTTCCGCGACGGGCACTGCCAACCGCCGCGGCCTTTGTGTGTACGTAACGTGTAGTTGGCTTTGTTTCGTTTGAACTCCTTCCCGCAGCTCGTGCACTTGATAATGTAAACCATTCGCGGCCCGCGAAGAGTGGGAGCGGCTCGAGGTGGTTGTGCGGTTCTTGTTGGTGCCAATTGCGGGACGGCCAAGTGTCCGCTTCCCGATATTTCCACTCGGAACACTGGTCGAAACGGCTGGTTTGTAACTTTGATGGACTGGATGCGATCGAGTCTATAAGTCCGGGATTCGCGCGACTCGACCTTCACTGCACAGAGCAACACCTTGCCAGCCTTCGTGCGGCGGAATGAATACGGCTCAATCCGCCGAACAGAATTCCCATAGCCCAAATCCACACACAGATGGTTGGCCGCCGCAAAGCGGAGTGATTCGACCGGCACGCCCTCACCCCAAGTCCAAACCGTCGCAGGTGGAGTCCATGATTCGTCGGTTGCTTCGTCTGCCTGAGGCGCGGAAGCCAATTCTTCGCGAATCAGACGCCCTTCAAGCCAGTCGAACAATTCTGGCAGTTCTTCCCAAAAGCTCGCGAATGGCGGCAACTCCGGCAACTGATGCGCCAGCATGTTCCCCCATTCGTTTTCGAGATCGGCTCGATGCGGCGACGACTCCAAAGCCTCGAACGTTGGCGCCGGCACGCCCTTCGACGCGCATTTCTCAATCAGCACCTGGCGAATTACCTCAGGTTGACTACGAAGGTCGTCGCGGCGGAATAGATTGATAATGTCATAAAGATCGCGGGGCCGGCTCCGTTCACCCATAGCGCGGATTTTCTCCGCGAACACCTCGTCGAAGCTGTAACAGCGCACCGTTCCGGGAGCGGGCAATTTGTCGGGATACGCATGAGCTACCTCTTGCAGCACGGTTGGACGTACCACCTTTTCTGATGCGCTCAGATCAAGTTTAAGACTCGCCACGCCGGGAGTGTTCCGCGGCCCTCGATAATAAACGCGTCCCTGCGTGTAATTGCCTGAAGCGTGCGTCTTAAACACCGGCGGACGATCCGCAAACACGATACCCGATTCCTGATACACACGTTCCAGCACTCGCTGCATAATCGGTGACAACTCCTCAGCGCGAATTGGACCGCCCGGTAACACCGTGAAATCCAAGTCTTCCGAAAACCGATACGTTTCCAGATAGCACTTTTTCAAACTCGTCCCGCCTTTGAACGCCCAAGCCGCGGAGAGCGTTTCATCTGTGCCGATTCCCCACAGCACCCAGCCGATGACGTAATCCTTCTCAACCACGTCCTCGCGGAGCCCCCATTCTCTTACGCGCTCCTCAATGTCCAATCGCGTAATCATTCTGTATCGGCCGCAATTTTTACGTTTACGCGCAATCCCCAGCGTTTAAGGATTGGCCCGGTTGGTTCCGCGCTCGGGTCGAGCAGGCTGATTCCCGAGCTCATCTGCTGGATACAATGCTCCGTAAGCTTCGCGGAACTGATGCCCAGTGTTTCGAGGAGATAACCCAGCCGCTTGAAAACGGTGCGGTTTCCAAACTTGCCAGCGTAGTCGGCAAGATGTTCTTCGTTACGGGAAGCTCCGTCAAAATAGTTTCGCAGCACGTCCGCAATGTGTCGCATTCCACCACCCGACGCGGGATCATCCAGCAAATCCACAATAGTCCGCGATGGATCGGACAGCTTGACCTGATTCTGTGTGCGCCATACATCCACCAACCCAAACAACCGGGCTTCGGCGACCACCTTAATCCGAAAGCGAGTACCCTGAATTTCTTCCTGTCGATGCCGCACACGGCGTGTGGTGAAGACAATCATCTCGCGGAAGATTTGCTCGGTCAGGCCCCAGTGCTCGCACGCCGTCCACCCGCCGAGATAGCACGGAGCAAACGTTTTCGACGCCACAACCCAGGGATCTTCCCGCCACTGCTTAGGTGATTTCGCTCCCAAAGGAACGGTTGTATAAGAATTACGTCGCACGCGGCTCAACCAACCTCTCGCCGCCAAGTACGCCACCAAACGCCGTGCCCGCTTCGCGTCGAGTGACCAAATAGCAGCAGCGTCGGACACCGAAAACGGTCCTTTCAACGCTCTATGCAGTGCTTCCAACCGTTCCCGATTGGTTATCGAAATCCCGTGTGCCTCATTCATGGTGGTATAGTATGCGCGATTTAAGTTCCACACGCAAGAACGTTCTTCGCGATTGATATACCATTTGGAATCGACTTCATGAAATGACCGAACTGTCAATCTTCGCCTTCCTCGTCTTCCTCATCTTCCGCTGGCGCGTCGCCACCAGCGGGGAGAATAACTTTGCCCATCGCCGCGGAAATGACTTCGAGCAAAGCCGCCTTCCGCGCCGCCATGAAGCCGGTGAAATCGTCAGCGCGCAATAATTCAGGGGCGATCAGATGTGATTTCAGTATGTCATCCTGTTCCGCCTCGGATACCTGAACCTGAGCGTGCGACTGAATCTGCTGGAGGTATTTCGATGGCGCTTTGCCGCCAATCATCCGGTTCGCTTTGTAGGAGATAGGCGTCTTGTTGATAATTGAATTGAAGACCTTCGGAGTAATGTTCTGCGCCCCGCACCAGTCCCTGGGAAAAATGTGGTGAATGTCGATTTTGCACTCGTCACGGTCGAGGTCCACCATGCGGGCCTTCCAGAAGAAATCCTTTGAGCCTTGCCGTTGGAGCAGCACGTAGATTCCGCGATAGGCTGCACTTGTCCGCGTCCGCAATGTGTCGAGGCGTGACGGCTGGAAGCCCGCCGCGACCACGGTGACTGGCTCACTTGCCGTTGGGTCGTCAATCCACGCCAAAAGGTTCACAAGGTCGTTTGCAATTCTGGTTTCGACCGCGCCGCCATAAAGTTCGCCGAGGACGCCGCTCCAATACCATCGAGTCAGCTTCTGTCGAATGATCGGCTCTAGCCACCGCTCGCCGAGATAAACCATCACAGTGGCTAGCGGAATGATTTGGCTGCGGTAGGGCAGAAACTTCGGATGATGAAAACCCTCCATTCGAAGGAATCGGTCAGCCTCAAAGAAACCATTCACCAGCTTGTCCGCCCACTTCTTGTAGGCATCTAGTGGAAGCGCCAGCACATGCTCACGCTTCGCGCTCACTGATGTCACCTGTTTGCCGGATTTACCGGCGGAAACGTCCGCAGAGCGCTTCTCGTAGGTGTGCAAAAGGGACAGACCTTGGAGAAATTCGGTCGGCTCGATATCGCGCAACAGCGGTTTAGCGGCGAACCTCCTGTGCCTGCCTTGCACGTGCGCCGCTGGCCGCCCAAACCAATCGTCGCGCAGATTGAAGCCGTCCGCCGCGTAGGTCGCCGTCGCCAACTCGAATACAGATAGCGGGACGCCTCCCGTATTCACCTTTTCAAATACCAGGCAGACGGCTTCCTTGCTCGTCTCCTTCTTTAACTGGATGACAGGAACTTGGTATTCCCGGAAGGCGTTCAAGACGTGCTTTCGAAATTCCATGTAACGGGCAAATTTTGCGGCATCATGCGCCATCAAACCCTCCTCCCAATCATCGGAGTTCAGAATCTGATTACACGGGAAACAGAACGCCGCGAATTCCTTGTTCTGCGAACCCAAGTCCAGCACGACATCTCTGCCAAAGTTCGTGCGCAGAGTTCGGGTCTCGTCCACGGCAATGATCGACTCATCTAGATTGCTGTTTCCCACCAAGGCTTTCTCGATGTCAATGTAGTAGAAGCGGCTAACCTCTCTGCCCTTGTCGTCTTTCGTGCTCACCGGAGCGATGAGCTTTAGGACTTGAGTCAGAGAAGTGAGGCGCTGCTGACCATCGAGGATGAGGTTTTCCACCGTCACAGTTGCAGGCGGAGCAAATTCGACGCCTTCGACTAACCGGATTTGAAAGCGTGCTGTGCCTCCAGTCTCCAGCAACATGACGCTGCCGATGGGAAACGACCGTGCGATGCTGACAAGGAGCGACCGGATATGAGTGTCGTCCCAGACCCACCCGCGTTGAAAATCTGGAGGCTGGATTTTGCCTTCAATAATGTGATCCAGCAGTTTGCTCAAGGCTGTCTTGGTTGAATCGAATGTTGCCATAAAGTTTAGAGTTCCCCTGTGAACGCTTTCTGCAAAATGGACTGGCGGAGGCGGGTGACGCGCTGGAGGGTGACCGACAACGCCGCCACCAACGACAGAACGAGGACATTCCTGAACCAATTAGTGCTCAGCATGTACGACTCCTTTGGGAGCAAGCCTGACTCAAACACGAATGGCACTGATTTAGGGCGCGCCGTCCGTCGGCGGCACTGGCGGTGAATTTCCACCGCACCGGGCCGAAATTATGTTACGGGCTGCATCCGCGGTTCAATCGTAAGTCGCGGCGTTGTCCAGAGCAATCGCAGGCAATCGGGTTTGTTGCTTTGCAGTGTTGAAGTCGTGCGGGAAATGGGCTGCACATTCGCTTCGGTGAGGGCGGCCTTCCAGATTGGTGAGGGTGGGCTTCCAGATTCGGAGGTCGCTGATGATTACTTCCATGAACTCCGTGCCGCCGGAGCAGCGAATCCACATGGTCTGGCCCGGCTGAATCAGCGGCGGACTGCTGGTGAAGGGTATTCTACTTTTCAAGTCGCCATGAGATAGAGCCGGCACATTTTTTCCTCGTTGTCGATGACGCAGGTGACGCAGTACCACCGGTCCGACTTTAGAAGGCCGTCCTGGCCATCGGAGCCTGTATCCCGGCGTAGAAGTTTACTTTCGGTTCGATCCAGTGTTTGCCGGCGCCAATATCGCCATGATCTATCTTGGCGTTAAATTTCATATCGAATGTACACTCGCCGCCCAAGCGAGTGTCGAGAATCCCAGCGAAAGTAGACGGCAGAGTCAGCTTGACCTAGGCGGATACCGTGAATGTCTATAGCTCGAAATCCTGAGAGTAGGGGACACTGACGTGGTGGCTCTTGCTGCGGTCGAAAAGCAAAGCCGCTCCGAGCCCACCGTATGGCTTCTCACCGCCGAACCGGAATTGACCGCCCTCCGTCTCCAGCCAGAGCGCAAAGAAAACAGCTATTCCGTGACTGTCCCTACCGTCCGCCTCTGGACCGTGCTGGTGTGGAGCGAAAAGCCGTGAAGCGGGGTAACTGTTGAGGGCTGAATCTTCCTTACTTTTAATCTTGCCCTTAACTTGACAATGTTATCTCTCTTTACCTCGAAGAGGTTGAATCTAATCCCTTCGGGATAATAACAAGTGCAAGTCTTCTTCAGATGGAATACTTCGCAGCAATCTACCATGAGGTCCGTGGCAACAGTTCCTTCCCCAAATCTGGCGCCAAAGTAAGAGCCTGCCCCTCTCAACAGTCACGAAGCGGGTTCATATCTGTTTCTCATCCGCCCTCAGTTCGCCTTCAGCAAACAGGTTCTTCAGGTGCGTGCTGACATTGGGCACGCTGGCCTTCTTACCAGGCTGAAAAACCAGGTCACTTAGCTACCAGATCCATTTACTCTTTTGCCTCATCGTGCAGATCACTTAAGCGAGAGGTTCATCGGGCGACGAACGCCTGGGTAGGAGCGGCACGTCGGCCATGATGATGTCCTTGAGCTTACCGGTCTCAGCGACGATCTTGCCGGTGCCGTCGGCGATGGCGGCGCGGTGATCGTCAGCGTAGATCACGGGGCACTGTGTGTCGCGGGCCCGCACGATTAAAAAGGCGCGCCACATATCACCGGCGAAACCACAGCCGGGCAGCAGCATCACTTCCATACCGTTTGACGCCAGCCGCAAGGGCAAAGATGGGTCGTAGGTGCAATCGCTGCAGACCGCGATGCCAACCTTCGCCGCGCCGACGTCGTACACCCTTGGCCCGGTATTGAACGGCCAGTCAGATGGCGCGGGAACTCGCCGGGGATGCTTCGAGTGAACGGCCATCAATGATCCGTCAGGCCCGGTCATGATGCCCGTCTGGTTCACATGACCGGCGATATCGGCATCATACGAACAGCACAGGGTGGCCTTGTGCTTCGAGGAAATGTCTCCGAGCCTCTTGGATGTCGGGCCATCCGGTGATTCGACCAGGGCGCTTCGGTTCTCTTGAGTCGTGGTGAACATTTCCGACCCTCGAAAGTACTCCTGGCCGACTACGATATCCGCGTCCCGTGCCGCTTCTTCCATACGCGCCAGAGCGTCATTTGTGTAATCGGCGATGTAAGCCAATGCGCGATCAAGATTGAACTTGTCCCCGCTGCAAGTAGTGCGCAGCGACCAGTCCAGGTTGCCGGTGACCGCGGCGAGTCGCATCGTTCGCATAGTTTTGTCTTTCATTTTCTGAACTACTACAAAGCCAGCTTCAGGCTTTCGAGACGGACATTTTAATCCCTAGTTCTACAGCGCTAGTTTTTCTCATAACTACCCTTTAAGGAGAGGCATATGACCCGCGATGGCGTCTGGGAGTGGTGGAGTGGTGGAGTTCTGGAGTGTTGGGGGGCCATCAACTACGGCGAGAGGCCGCCATTCTGCAGTATTCCAACACTCCAACACTCCAACACTCCGGCCCGTAGCGACGGAGAAAGTGGCCAAACCCACCCCTGCTAAAGCAAAATCCAGCGCTTTAGTACTAGAATATAACGCATCGGCCAGTGGACCAAATTCTCGACCGCGTCATCGGCCCCATCGTTGCCTCCCCACCCAGCCGGAGCGCATCGCGACTGGCGTTGACGACTTATCGACACTCGCTAAGGTTCACACCTGTCAATTCAACAGATTCTCTGCTTACGGAGGAGTAGCTCAGCGATGCTGAAACAAACGTCCTTTTTATTCTGGATCGTTTTATTGAATGCCTTCTCCGAGCCCGTTCCCGTGCCCGGCTCCAAAAAGCTTGAAGTCGAGTTGCCGCCTGAGCAGGCCGAGCAGCAGAACCAACTCGTGCCCATCCTGGTCGTCTCTTCGTTTCCGTCAGACGCCTCTGTGACTGTCACCCCGACACCCCCATCCTCCCAAACTCCCATACGTCTCCCAGCGCGCATCACACTGCGGAAGAACGAGAGCTACACCATCACCATCTCGAAGGAAGGATATCGCGCTGAAACCCGATCCCTTCGGACCGATCGTGGCGGGGAATACCCGGTTTCGGTTCGGCTGGACGAATCCAAGCTTCCCGCCGCACTTTCCCAAGATTTTGAAATCCCTTCAGAAGGCAAAGATGCTTACGGCAATGCCGTCCGTCAGGGCTTTGATAAAGAGTCCGGCCTGCCTGTGGAAATCCGGCACCAGACGACAGGCATGCATCTTGTCCTGTGCCCGGCCGGATCGTTCACGATGGGCAGCCCGGCGAATGAGAAAGACCGAGACAAAGATGAGGCACAACATAAGGTCACCCTGTCTAAGCCCTTTTACCTCGGGAAGTATGAGGTGACCGTAGGCCAGTTCGAGACATTTGTGAAGTCGAAGGGTTACAAGACCGAAGCTGAAACAGGAGATGGTGGTTACGTCTACGCGGATGGAGAGTGGCAGAGCAAGGCGGACGCTTCCTGGAAAAATCCTTATTTCAGCCAGGGGGCGGATAATCCAGTGGTGCTTGCCAGTTGGAATGATGCCAAGAAATTCTGTGACTGGAGTGGCCTCTCGTTACCGAGCGAAGCGCAGTGGGAATATGCCTGTCGGGCAGGCACGCAGAGTCGATTTTTCTCCGGGGAAGCAGACGATAAACTGGGCGACTTTGCATGGTATTCCGAGAATTCTGGAGTAGGGAAGGGCCAGATGACTCACCCAGTCGGGCAGAAGAAGCCGAATGGCTGGGGCCTTTACGATATGCACGGCAACGTGTGGGAATGGTGTGAAGACAGGTATGGGGATTATCCGTCAAAAACTGTTGTTGACCCTGTCGGCCCTACCGCGGGCGTGGACCGCGTGTTTCGGGGCGGTAGCTGGTACTACTCTGCCTGGTACTGCCGCTCCGCGTTCCGCTACAGGCTCAGGCCAGGTTTCCGTAGCGACTACCTTGGCTTCCGCCTTGCCCGCCAAGTTCAGCAGTGAGCTCCAGTCCGGTTCAAGTCCAGCCAAGGAGCTTCGCCGGATGGTGGAGCAAACGGACAGGTCATGCGTAGTCGCGGAGCACGGAGCAGACCTGTCCGTTTGCGTAACCATCGGCGAAGCGAGAGCGAGGAAGACCCCTCGCCAGATTGCTGGCAGGTGAACCAGATCCTTGCGTCTCAAGATGCCACTGGCTTGCCCAGTGGAGTTTTCACGCTCTTTTCTCGCGCAGGTTCGGATTCATTCGGGAGATGCCACTGGCTTGCCCAGTGGAGTTTTCACGCTTTGAAAGCTGTCCGGATGCCCGCAACTTCGAAACGTGAAACTCCACCGGGCAAGCCGGTGGCATCCAAAGTGACAAACC
>JAQBXN010000259.1 GCA_027625095.1 Planctomycetota bacterium
TTCTTTCTTCGGTCTAAGGTCTAAGGTCTTCATTCCCCATTCCCCATTCCCCATTCCCCATTCCCCATTCCCCATTCACCATCAGTCAGCCCCTCTGCTGATCCATTCCGGAACGGGTTTGATTTTGCATTTATCACAGAAGCCCTTCAGGTGCGCCCGGCGAAGGTTCCACAAGTCTATGGCTTTGACGAGACTGCTGTCTCCATTGCCGACTTTACCTGTTTTGTGGAGTTTGCGTTTGGTGAGGGCTGCATCAAGTTTGGCAGGTGAGACCGGACAGGTTCCTCCGCGCCAGGCGAGGCCCGGCACGATTTTCAGTTGTCCCGACTCATCGATGATTCGGTGCTGGCTGGCGAACGGGTCCAGGCAGCCGGCGTTCATGGATACCTCTGCTACGTGATAGGCCGTGCTGGAGTTGTGCGTTACTCCAAGCGCCAGGATATATCCGCCGCCGTGAATCAGGCGTCCAATGGGGCTCTCTGCCTCCCAGATGCCGATTTCCAGATGACCTTCGCAATATTCCCTGGCCTTGGGCCCGATAGCTGCCACCGCATGTGTAGCATGAATGCTTCGGGCCGCGCCGGCTCGACGCCACATGGCGTCCGGAATCGCACCGTTTGTGGTCGGCGTGATACATGGATGATACGCGTAAGCGGCACGGTGATTGAACGAAGGCATCATCAGAGTGCCCCTTTTACCAATGACGCGGAGCAGGGCGTCGACTACAGTTTCCGCTCCACCAGCCACGTCCCCAAGAGCTGACAGAGAACTGTGGACCATCACATCCATGCCGGCCGTCAGACCCAGGGCCTTCAGGTCCCTGACCAGGCGGGACTTTGTTATCTGCTCATCTTCGTCCGCAAGGCCGACGTACCCCAGCGCTGCATGTGCCTCAAAGAATTGGGCGACCTTCTCGATAGAGATTTCCTTGCCGCGCTCGCAGGATGCTGTTTCGGCAATCTCAGCCAGGTTTCTAATGCCGTCCGCGTAGAAAAGAACCCAGTCCCACAGGCCGGCCTCCTTGAATTTTTTCGCAAGCGATTCCGGGGTGTTCTCCATGGTCGGCGACAGTGGAGCTTTCCGTCTCGGGATTCGCCGGGCTGACTTCGACGCTCGGAGGGGCTTAACGTTGGCTGAATTCTCCACCTGCACCGAACATTCATTGAGGGAGGCCAGCACCTCCGCACGATTCCCCTCCCAGATCCAGCTCTTGAGTCGCTCGATGTTCGTTCGGTGTTCATCTCTGATGAAACGCTTGCGTGCGGCATCCTTTTTAGACTGTGCCAGCAGTTTCAGTGATCGTGCTGTCTCTGATTCCGCTATCTGAACGAGTTCGCTGGTGCCCGCATTTGCAAGAAAGTAGAGGTAACCAGCCATGGCGGCTGCATTCATCGCCAGGCCATCCTGGCTCAAGAGCTTTGGTTGATCCGCGCCACTGTGGTACGCGTCCCAGTTACCCTTTTTCTTCCAGTGTGTGGTGAGCCAAGGACAGGGAAATCCATACTTGGGATCTCCTATCAGAGTGTCACTGGTGGAAACAAAGCTTTGGGCTCGAAAACGGTAACCGGGATTTGAGCAACTCAGCGATGCCCGCAGGATGGACTCTCCGACTCTGTTAACGAAACCGGCGGACATGGGAATGGTGGCGTGCCAGCCGAGGATGCCATCGCAGACCTCTGGCTTTGCGCCCACAGTATCAATGCAGACGCCGGCCATGGGCGGTTGCAGGCGCGGCTCGTTCTCAAGGTAGCCGAAAAAACCATAGCACTCGTAACCGTGAACCAGACGTATGGTGCGCTTCGGTCTTGGCAACGCTCCCTCTTGAATCAAAGATTCCAAGATGCGCGCAATCTCAACACAGACCGCACCGCCGGATGCGTTATCGATAGCGCCTGGCTCGGCACTGTGCGCGATGGCCCAGACTTCGTCCTGAGGATTGACCGCACCCTTAACAATGCCGGAGACGACATCATGCCTCCCGGTGTAGCGGCGGATGTCAGCTTTGATTTCCACACGCAGGCCGCCGTGCTTCTGAAGCAGTTGGCGCACCTGCTGGCCTTCGGCCGATGAGAGAACGAGGCCAACCATACGAAGCGGGCCTTCGCTGATGGGAATTCCGCCCCATCCGAATTTGGTCCACGAAGTGGCTTTGGGGTGATTGGGTATCAACCGATCAGTAATGACCGCGGCTGCGCCTTTTTTAGATAGCTCTGGCAGCAGGCTCCGAGGGTCGAGTGAGGTAAGAACAATCTTGCCCTGCACACTCGAAACTCTGATCTTTTCAAGCTGCTCCCTGGTATCGATCACCATCAGCTCTGCCGCAATACCTTGATGCGGGGTGGCCGCGCTCCATTGGATCACCTGCCACGGGTTCTCTAAATAATCGACGATTCGTTTCCTGACCGGACTGACGATGTCCGCGGTGACCGAACGAAAGTCCTCCGCCTCCTGAATGATCCAGCGTCCAGAACCGATCCGGCCTCCGGTCTGTATCTCACGCACTTCGGTCTTTGCCCCTGCGGCCTCGTATTCCTTGACGAGCGTGCGGGTGGTGTCGTGAAACCGGTCGAACGAATTCCATTGATCGGTTTCCTGGATAGCCTTCACAAGCCGCAGGATGTTACCGCCCCCTGCGGCCTTATGAAGTACCGGAAGAACCTGTTTATTGAATCGATTCAGCGAACTGGGCGTGCGTGGCATAGGAGCATCGGGTTGTCTAAGGACTCCGGCCAAATTAATGTTGCCACTTTCAATAGTCCCGAAGGGACGGAGGCAATTAGCCCCAGGTTTCAACCTGGGGACAG
>JAQBXN010000158.1 GCA_027625095.1 Planctomycetota bacterium
GGTTTCCAGGGTCTTACACTGGTGGCTGTCAATCTCATCCTGATAAATGGGTCTGGTGCAATTGGGGCAGCGGCTGACGAATAAGCGTTTGGCCGGGTGGGCGGTCCTCTTGCGTGGTTCACTGACTGTGGGAACCCCAACTCCGACTATTGGGTGTGAGCCCTTCCGTGCGGCCTCGCTTCCCGGCTTTGGTTGTAGCCGTTCCAGCGTTGGCGAAGATGTTCCGACCACGGTGCGCGGCTTCACTGGTTGTGGCGCATCCCGGGTCTCGGCAATCGTCGCTGCTTCCGGTGATGCATTAGGAGTTTTCTGAGACCTCAGCGGCTCCAGGAGCTGTATCAGGGCTGAATCCTTATCACCGGCATTCCCCGTTTCAGGCTTCTTCTCTCTGCTTCCCTTCTCTCTTGACTCAGGCACCAGGATAAGCTTGGTGGGGATCTCCATCGCTGCCGTCTCGTCAATGGCAAAAACAAACCGAATCGAGCCTGTCCGCACCTCATCACCCGATTTCAGGAGACATGTTTCTGTCCGCTTACCGTTGACGAATGTGCCATTCACCGAGCCCATATCGAGCAATATGTAACTATTTCCCTTCCGAAAGATTTCGCAGTGATTGCGCGACATGGATTGCTCCATAATCGGTATTTCCGCGGCTGGCAGACGACCTATCCTCAATGGCTCATCATCCGGCACCAGAAATGTCTGACCCGCAATAAACCCCTCAATTGCCATGAGCCTGGCCGGCATGAGCGCCTCCGTCTGCGTATTTCGGATAAAGGCTTGTGAAAACGTCCAACAGGTTAACGGATTCAGACAGCGAAGGCATCAGGATTTGGTTACCGTTTTCGCCTTTTGGAATATCCTCAGTAATATCACGGCATGAAGATTCTCTACGACGAAGAAAACACTAAAGCGGCCAGCCTCCACGGATTTCTTGCGGGTCGTCTCAACATTGAAGGCGATGATCAGGTGAATATCGTGCTCGGCGGCGATGGATTTATGTTGCGCTCCGTGCGTGAACATTATTCTCCGGACGCGGTTTTTCTCGGTATCAATTGCGGGTCTGTTGGCTTTCTTTTGAACAACCTGCCTCAAGATTTAGAAGAGCTGGTGCGCAGACTCCAGTCGAAAAGTTACTCCGTCCAGAGCTTCCCCCGTATTCGCACCCATGCCGAAGGCCTGGATGGCCAAACCTGGGAGGCTGCCGCGATTAATGATATCTACCTGGAACGTATGGTCCCGCAGGCCAATCATCTCCGGATCGTGATCAATGAAATCACCGTGGTGGAAAAGATGGTTTGCGATGGGATGGTTTTCGCTACTGCTCTCGGTTCCACGGCCTACAACTTTTCTGCCGCAGGCCCCGCATGCCACCCAAGCCTGAAGGTGCTTTGTGCTACGCCCATCTGCCCGCATACGCCAAGGCTGCATCCAGCGGTCCTTCCGCTGGATTCCACCATCCAACTCGAAGTTCTCGATCCCCTCAAACGCCGCGCCCAGGCCGTGGCCGACGGCGTCGTCTTCCCGAATGTCTTACGCCTGACCATCACACTGGATCCGAGAGAGGTGAAACTCGCCTACTTTGAGGATCACGATTACACCGCCCAGATGATCGAAAAGGTTTTGGCAGTTTGATGGGGCAGACAAATTGAGGCATGCGAAATCACTTTAGTCCTCGATTCCCAGTAACTCAAAGATGAGAGTGGGTTGTATGCGACCTCTGACAGCCACTTCGCCGAGTGAGCGGGTCTTATATTTGCCCTGGGCACGGAGGAGCGTTGCTTCGCTGACGATGATCTGGACGCCGTATTCTTTGGTTAATCCTTCGAGTCGGGATGCCAGGTTTACTCCGTCGCCGATGACGGTGTAGTTGAGGCGGTTTGGAGAGCCCATGTTGCCAGCGACGACGATGTCGGTGTTGATACCGATGCCGGTCCTTATTTCCTCCCATCCCCGTTTCTTAAATTCTCGATTTACCTCCACGAGCGCGTCTCGCATGGCGAGGGCCGACTTTATGGCCCGGTCTGCAGCGTCCGGTTGTTCAACGGGCGCGCCGAAGAGTGCCATAATCGCGTCACCGATATATTTATCTACGATGCCGTCCTGCGCTTCAATGGCTTCACTCATGTGTGTGAGGTAGTAGTTCAAAAACTCGAGAATCTCGCCTGGCATCTTCGATTCGCTGAGCGAAGTAAAGCTGCGAATGTCAGAAAAAAGGATTGAAACTTCCAGATCCTCGCCGCCGAGTTTGACGTCCTGATTTTTCAGCAACTCCTCTGCAACAGCGGTTGAGACCACTTTCCCGAGCAGGTCACGAACCCGATCTTTTTCAGCGAGACCGCGGGTCATTTCGTTGAACGCAATGGCCAGTTCCCCAATCTCGTCGCTCTGGGTAACCTCCACTTCGCTCTTGTAATCGCCTTTTCCGATACGCCGAGCACCCTCAACCAGGGCTTGGACTGGCTTGCTTACGCTGCGGGCAACGATGCTTGCGCCAATGACGAGAAGGAACATCCCTCCGATTGAAAGCAGGCCCAGAACCAGTCTCAATGAATGATATGGAGCGAGCTTTTCTTCGAGAGAACGTTGCAGAACAACAGCCACCTGTTCCTCCTTCCCAACGTTGAATTGGAGGGTGACAAGTCTTTCTCCCTGCATTTCAACAATTCGGCTTTTGGAGTCGGTCCTCTCCCCGGCAATCTTTAACAGCGATGGCCGATGTGATTGGGCGAGTGTGGTGGCCTGGATTTCATGCTTGCCATCGCTGCCTGTGATAAAGGTGACCTGTGTATCTGTGATATCCTTGAGTTCCCGGGCGAGGGCGTCGTCAATGACGAATCCGGGGCACAGCCAGGCGATCGGTTCGGGGGCCAAGAGCGGCGTGACTACCAGAAAATAGGGAACGCCATCGATGAGTTTCAGTGCCGCAGCGGACCGCTTGTTTTCGTTGTAAATCTCGTCGACCAACTCAGGAAAAGGAAACGACTGGTCCTTTTCAGCATGCCGGAGGGTGTTGGCGAGAATGGGCAATTCGTCCTTATCCGCAGCAAGCATCATCATGTCCGCTCCCATCCTCCTGCGGTGATTATCCACGACGGAAAAGATGGTCCTCAAGTCCTCCGATGCCACAGCTTCCTTGAACGCGAAATCATCGGAGAGAAGTCGGGCATTCGTAGTGAGCTGGCTCTGCCGAATATCGATGAGCTTCGTGAACACCGTGCCCGCGACATCGAGTTCCTTCTCGATCTGTGTGACCGCGTTCTTGATGTTTGCGGTATTTACCGAAGTGAACGTGAATACCTGCACCGGAATGAACAGCCCGATGAAGAGGACAAGAATGCGTGTTTGAAATCGACGAAATTTCACGGGACTCTGAGTGCCCCATCCTGAGAAGAACGAATCACAGAGGACACCGAGTGCTCTGGAAGCCGTTTGATGCTTTGATTTCTCTGTGCGTAATGTGTTTTCTGTGGTTGAACAAATGAAACCATACGATGCAGAGACACCTAGCGATACACTCCACTACGCGAAGTTGGCGCTCGCCGGGGGCCCCATTCCGGCTTCAGTTCCATGGAAAATTCAAGGTCGGCTGACTTCGAATCGTCCCATTGGATGCTCTCTGACATGGCGCGTCTGGATTTCTGGAGCGGGTGCCAGAGCTTCACCTTATACGAGCCGGTGGGCATATTAGTGATGCTGATCTTGCCGGTAGCGTCCGTCTTGGCGAAGTAGGGCGTATCAACCACGTAGATGTAGGCCTTCATCCAGTCATGAATGTTGCACCCGATGATGACTGCCCCGGCTTTATCGAATTTGATTGGGTTTGGCGGATCGCCTTTGTAGAGCGGAATCTCGAATTTCTTCGGTTGGGAAAACGAATAAACGTGGTGCTGAATGGAATCCTGGTTTGGGAAGTTGACCAGCGTTCCCTTTTGGATGACGGAAACCTTTGGAGCGAAATTGCGATTGTCCTGAATGATTTTGACCTCGGCCTCCCTATCGGCTGATTGGGAATTGTCACTCTCCACATACACCACCGCATCTTCGAGAGGGCGCCCCTTTTCGTTGGTCACCATTACATTCAGATCTCCCGCTTGCGCGGTACATGATGTCAGGAGACCGATGAATAGTCGGCAAAGCCGCGGGTTCCACTGTGTTGTCTGCATGATCGGATTTTGCAATTTCAAAAGCTGAAATTCAGGCTGAGTTCGTAGTGTTTGTTTTCGTAGTCGAAGTTCAAACGTTCGGCCAGGAGATACTCGTAAACGAAATTGAGAGATGACCTCTCCGTGAGGCCCCAACTGAGACCGGCTCTGACGATGTTTGCTTTGACCCCTACGTTAAATGCCCGCATCGGCCTGTCGAATGTGTTCAGAATGATTCCAGGGCCGTTGAGCCCCGACGCGTGTGTCACGATCTCTCCTGGCCGCAGTTGGTAACCCAGAGAAGCGATCAGCCTGGGAGTCACGGAAAATTCACTGGAAAGACTGAAGGACTGACCGTCCGTATCGAATACGCGATTGTCATCAGCGCGTGTCCAGTCATACATATAGCTGCCGATGAGATTGATCCGGTTGCCGAACCGTTTGCCCATTTTGAAACCGGCCTGAGTAAAGAAGGCGTCCCTTGCGTTCTCCCTGAAATCCTCCCTGCCACCACTGGCGGTGAAGCCCAGCCAGGGCGAGTCAAGCCCGATACCAAATTTCTTCTTTATAAAAATAGTTCCGCTCAGGCTGGTGTGGTTCAAACGGTCGAAGTCAAAGAACTCCTCTCGTTCGATCTGGGCGGTGGTAAAGAGGCCGAGTGTGTTTGAAAGCTGGAAGTGCCGGCCCGCAGTGATGAACGAACGGATGAAATAGTCCTCCTGTTGATCCCGGCCAAAGCGTGATCGGCTCAGGTTATCCTCGAATACCGTGGCGACCTCGGCATCCAGCAACCACATGGAGGTGACCTCTCCATTCGCTGTTGAGAAATACAGAGTGGCGGCCCAGAAAATGACGCGTGGCAATCTATCTATCAATTCTTTGACTTCCTTCATATTCGTCTCAAGGATCCTGCAATGGTATCAGGAGTTAGAGTTGGTTCTGTACCTGATATATCGGGGCGGAAACAGATGGGAATCTTTACCGCCCCAGGCATGTGGATGAAAGTCTCGGCGACTGTGGGCCGGATCAGCCCACGAGTAATTCCTGACTTCCCTTAAATGAGAGGTTGGATTCACCCGATCTCGCTCATGGGGCTCTCGGCGTCGCCGAACTTCTCCATCTTGACGCCCATGCGCTCAAGTATCGCAAGGTGCAGCCGGCAGAGTTTGCGGTTCGGCGCCTTGGAGAAGTCGTGGAACTTGCCCGGCCTGATGGTGCCCCCGCCCCGGCCCGCGAGGACTACCGGCAGTTTAGTCGAATCGTGCGAGTTACCGTCCATCAGACTGGAACAGAGGAGGACCATGCTGTTTTCGAGGAGGGAGCGTTCACCTTCCTTTGTGTTGTGCATTTTGGTGAGCGCGTCGGCCCAGAGGCTTACGAGGTGCTCGTTCGTGCGCTGATACATATCGAGCTTCTGAGGATTGTTCGCGTGATGCGAATTCTCGTGCTGGCCGCCCTGGATGTCGCCGAGGTAACCGAAATTCATCTGAGAAAGATCGTTCGTCATCATGAACGTTGCCACGCGGGTTTTATCCATCTGTAACGCCAGGACCATGAGGTCAAGCATCAGGGTCAGATGTTCCTTGGGGCTGGTTGGAATGTTTCGATCCGGGCGTTGCAGGGTTGGCACTTGCACGGCAGGCTGCCACCCGCCCTCTTTGGTGCTGATCTGCTGCGCGCGATCTATGCGTTGTTCGAGTTCGCGAACAGAGGTGAGGTATTCACCAAGTTTGCGGGTGTCATGCTGGCTGAGTTTAGTCTGAAGACTCTTCGCATCTGCGAGTACTAGGTCGAGAATGCTACGATCCTGCTTGCGCGCGCTGCCATCCTGGAACAGGCGGTCGAAGGCGAGTTGAGGATAGATCTCTTTGGGAGCTGGCGTGGTCGGCGAAGTCCAGGAGATATGTGCGGAATACATTGCTGTGTATCCAGTGTCTGTACCGTAGCTCGGGCCTTCTGTTCCGAGTACCAGGCTGGGCAGCGGTGTCTCGTGCCCCAACTTCTGCGCCATTAGTTGATCCATGGTCGTACCGACTTCAACGTCCGTAGTCGTCTGCTTCACCTTCAGTCCAGACAGCACATTCATTTTGGAAAAGTGTCCGCCTGGCCCAATCTGGGAGGTAGGGTTCCAGAGATCCTGGAATACATGTATGTGTTCCTTAAGCGGCTCAAGTGGCCGGAGTGACTTGTTAAACACCATTCCCTCGGGTGTTTCCCTCGCGCCCCAGTGTTTCACATTAACACCGTTGCCCCAGAAGACCGCTGCGAATCTTCGCGGGGCTTCAACGGGCTTGCCCTTTGCCGTTTCACCCCAGACCGGGACGGATTCTAGCCAGGGGAGACTCATGGTGACTCCGAGGCCCTTTAATACTTTTCGTCGTGTGATGTTTTTTTTCATATCGTTATAGATTTACTGTGAAAATTTACGTGTCGGGAGTCTAAAGTAGCGTTCGAGCAAACCATTGTAGCGCTGCCCTCCAGGGCGGCGTCTGTGAGCGAAAGGCTCGCAAAGAAAACTCCGGCCTGGAGGCCAGATCTACGACTCCATATCGTAGCGCTGCCCTCCAGGGCGGCACTTATACGAGCCTAACGGCTCGCAGGAAAAACGACTCCGGCCTGGAGGCCAGAGCTACGATGAACACAAGCTGGCAGCAGCTTGTAGCTACGGTTGGTTGTGTCAGGTTGCTCATGAATTCTTCCGATTTCTGAATTGCCTGCTCCTCACAAGCTCTCGCACAGCGGCCGAAAACTTGAATTCGTTCTTCCGCAGGCTGCTCATCATAGCTTCTATTAATTCGCGGTCGCTCACCAGGACGCTGCGGCCAAGCGCGTAGCCGACGAGCTTGGTGCAGAACTGTTTCAGGAACTGGTCGTCCTGTGTTTTCAAATAACCGCGCAGACCTTCGATGCCATTGAAGGTGGGGCCGTCTTTGATTACTGCGGAGTTGTCGATGGGATGCCCGTAAGAATCCTTTTCGCGCCAGCGGCCGAGTGGGTCGAAATTCTCGAGCGAGAAGCCGAGAGGATCTAGACGGTCGTGGCAGGCGGCACATTGCTCCTTGTTACGATGTTCTTCCAGACGTTCTCTCACGGTCTGCTTCTTCGCGATGGCTTCCTCTTCTGGTAAAGGCGGCACATCACTGGGGGGCGGCGGGGTAGGAGTGCCGAGCACGGATTTCAAGAGCCAGTGACCACGGACAACGGGGCTGGTTCGCAAGGGAAACGATGTTCTGGTCAGAATGCTGCCCATTCCAAGCAAGCCACCTCGGTGATGCTGGGCGACTTGTGTCTTGACGAACTTTTCACCATGAAGATCCGGGATGCTGTAGTGCCAGCCCAGGCGTTCGTTCAGATAAGAGTAGTTCGCGTGCAGTAAATCAAGGACGGACAAGTCCTGCCGGATGAGCTCAGAAACGAAAAGCTCCGTCTCTTTGAGCATGTCCCTGCGCAGTTCCGGTATGAATTCAGGGAACTTTTCAGCATCGATTCCGGTGTGATTCTGAAAACCCTTGAACTCGAGCCACTGTCCGACGAACTCCATCACCAGACCGCTGACACGCCGGTCGGCCAGCATGCGACCAGTCTGCTTTAACAACTCATCTTCATTGAGCAGCGCACCTGAGGTGGCCGCGTTCAGCAGTTCGTCATCGGGCATGGAGGACCAGAGGAAGTAGCTCAGCCTGGAGGCTAATTCGACGGGCGACACCGGGTGCTCTCCGTCGGGCTGGCCGGCCACCTCGACCCGGTACAGGAAATGAGGTGAGACCAGGATTCGCTGTAAAACAAAGCGGCCCGCCGGTTCAGAATCATGGCCTTCGGTGCGGAATGCGTGGTATCGCTTGCCGAGGATTTCGTTTTCCTCAGCGGTCAGTGGCCGGCGCCAGGCGCGCCGGGCAAATTCCTGGAGGAGCGTAACGATTCGGGAGTCCCATTCTTCCTGTCTGGTTTTTACCTTGGCTTCCAGCTCTTGAAGGCGTTTCTTTTCATCTTCAGCGAGGCTTTCATATTCCTTTGCTTCCTTGCCCCAGTCGGCTACCAGCCCAACCTTGTTCCTGTACCAGTTGAGGTCGCCCTCCTCGATCATCCCCATGTAATCCCAATCGGCCTGAAGGCTTTCGAGTACGTCGGTCCTTTCCTTCGGCAACCGACGCATCAATTGCTCCTTGCTCAGATAGTACACCGCCCGTGCCGGCCAGCGGCGATTGAAATTCCCCTGAACTTCGAGCAGCCGCCGATCATGGGTGTCTTGAAAGGTGGAGCGCAGGGGCGCGAAGTGCTTCCAGAACTCGTC
Source organism: Planctomycetota bacterium (assembly GCA_027625095.1). Classification (GTDB taxonomy): domain Bacteria; phylum Planctomycetota; class PUPC01; order JACPCR01; family JACPCR01; genus JAQBXN01. The sequence continues at coordinate 8,437 of JAQBXN010000158.1, forward strand.
TTTCCCAGGCCCGGCTCGTTTCCAGATGGTGAGATGTCCTGGAATGAATGGCGGGACTGTCTCCGGACGCTCCCCAGCCAGTGCAACAAACTGCATGGTGCCCCAGTCTGAATCGGGCGAATTCAAGTCCATTCTGCCGCTCGCCTGAAATTGAGTGGCGCCCTCAGGTACTGGAAAAGTGATCACCGATGGAGCCTGCACACCGATGCTCCGTGCATCGATCTTACCATCGGTGACGTGCTTTCCGTAAAGCGACAGCAGGTGATCCACGGTTGACAGTTCATGGTCGATGGCAGGTGCAGCCTCTGTCTCCTGCTCGTCCCGGCTTTTGGTTTCTGATTCTGCTTTCTCTTTTACCGATTTTTCCTCTATCTCCTTCTTCCGCTGATGCAGCCAATCGATCGCGTCCTGCCATTTTCCTTTTGTCTGGAATTTGATATTCGACCAGACCATGGTGTCGCCCTTGTTACCGTCGCCGCTGTCAGTGACGACCAGATGTACCAGCTTTTGTCCCTTCAATTGGACGGTGGCTGGGTAAGGCTGTTCGCCGTTCACATCCTGCTGGCGGCGTTGGACTCTGTCCTGATACCAGGCCTGACGTTGAGTTTGAATGGACTTGACTCCTTTAAGAACGGCATCGGGAATTTGTTTCGGGTTGTTCCTGTCCGGTGGAGGCAGGTCGCGCCAGACATGCCGGGTGAGGTCGAGGTAGCGGGAGGGGGGCTCCTCGTGATTCAGGAACCACCACCAGTTCTCAAGAAAATCCGGGTCGAGCTTTTTCTCCTTTGCGAGTTCTTCGAGGGTAGTCTCACTCAGCACCTCACGATGTTTGAACTGCCAGCAAGCGAGGCAGTATTCCGCCTCTCGCAACTCATTGAGTTGGTCAGGGATGAGGGGGGCGGCTGCTTTCTGATACCAGACCCGAAGCGGCTGTTCGACCTGGGATTTGATGATGTCCGGCCCGCGAAGCCCGACCTCGTTCTCATAAAATCTGAACCCTGAGCCCGGCATGATTTTCGCGTGATTGACGAGTTTGCGTGTGGCAGCGAGATATTTGTCCAGGTGCTCCGGGCTCATGAAGAGGACATCGCCGGTATTCGAAAAGCCCTCACCGCCCCCTGCATCTCCCGGAAACTGATTTGCCAGGCCGAAATCGATTCCGGTGAGATCGCGAATCGTAGAATCAAATTCCGCGTTATTTAAACGCCGCATGGTCACAGTGCCCGGATCGCCCGCGTGGTCTTTTGCCGCCTGTTCGAGGGTCTGGGTGACCCAGGCAATGAGCATGTCCCGCTCGAGATCGCTGGGCTGCTTCAATTTTTTCTTGGGGGGCATCTTCTGCTCTTGCAACATGCGAAGCACGTTCTCCCAGAGCTTGTAATCGTGGAGAACCGTCGCCTTTGTCAGCTTTTCGAGATTGAGATCTCCTTTGCTCAAATCTGCGTCATGGCAGTCCATGCAGTAACGGCCCATGAGTTTGTGTCCGGCCTCCCAGGTAATGGCGGGCGGATCGGCCGAGCAGATGATGCACGGGAGAGATAGCACAAAAAACACAGGTCGAATGGACATCTGAATCAGTGGTTGTTGCTTGAAGATACGAGTCGGATTAACCCACGAATTTGCAGTAATGCCACCCCCTGGGCCCATCAGATGAATGCGGCGAAGTTCTGGTCTGTAGCAAGCGGCTTAAGCCGGTGAGGTGTAGCCCAAACCCGATAAACCGGTCAATACGAACCATCATTCCAGCCCTCCATCGTTCCACCATTCCATTCAGGGATTCCTGTTTCCGAATCTCACATTTGCCTGCTACGATGCGGGCCCGGTTGTTGAGTCCTTTGCTCATCCGCATCCATCGCATCTATTGGCAATGCCTTTCTTTCGAACGTCGTTTTTTTGTGGCCTGCTGATACTCATGACATCAGTAGCCGACGCGGAGGACGTTACCCTCTCGGGAGAACGACTGCGGGCATTTCTCGACCAGATCGATCCGACCGAAACGGTACGGGAACTCAGTCAGCTTGGAACGCGTATTCCAGGCTATGAGGGAAGCGAACGTGCAGCGGATTACGTGATTCAGAAGCTGTCTTCTTATGGACTCCACCCGCGAATCGAGGAATTCCAGGTGGCGGTCCCCAAGGATCGGGGTGCATCGCTCAGGCTGAAGGGAAAAGCTCAAATCAATCTGCGGTGCCTCTGGCCGAATTATATTCGTACTTCCACGCTTCCCGCGGCCGGCATTCAGGGCCCCCTCATTTACTTGCGTGACGGCGCGCTGAACGCTTTCAACGGCAAGGCGATTAGGGATGCCATCGTGCTGATGGATTTCAATTGCGCGACCCGCTGGCTCAACGCAGCCATGATGGGCGCCCAGGCCATCATTTTTGTCGAGCCTGATAAGACCGCTTTCAGAACGGAAGCGACCCAGAAGTTTCTGCAAATACCCGCGGCCATCCCACGATTCTGGATGGGAAGAGAGGAACTCCGTACTTTTGCAAAGGACGCCCTCGGCGACGTACCGGAAGACCAGGAGCAACTGCTCGACGTGCTGGCCGAGATGGGCAAAGAGGGCTCACCTTCCCCCACCGTGCGATTGCAGGCCAATATGGACTGGTATAACGCCACCGGTAAGAACATATTGGCGACTCTCCGCGGTACCGACCCGCAGCTTGCTTCTCAGAAGATAGTTATCGAATCTTATTACGATTCGATTTCGGCCGTGCCGTCCCTGGCGCCAGGCGCGGACGCTGCCTGTGGCATTGCAACGATGCTCGAGATGGCGCGACTGTTCGCGGCCAACCCACCTCGGCGAACGGTAGAGTTCCTGGCAACTTCCGCCCACTTCCAGGCCCTGGCCGGTATCCGGGAATGGACTGCAAGGAACGTCCACCTCCCGCGGGAAAAGGGCATGGCTGCCTATGACTACTTCCTCAAGGATGCCGCGGCCTTCGGCGATAAAGGCAAACTCCTCCAAATGCGCGAGACCGCAGATAAGCTGACCCTCGACCCGACCGATCTCGAGAGTGTCGAAATCCCGATGTCGAAGTGGTGGTGGTTCGCGATCTTCCTGGCAATTTGCACGGTTGCCGCCCTGGCCAAGCTCTACACAGCAGAGCTGAAAGTTTTGCTGGCCGACAGGCGTGTGCAGTTTCTGTTCGGCTCAATCATTCTTGTGGTCATCGTTTACAACGTCTGGGCTTCGGTGAGGAAGAGTCAGCAGGATTCCATCACCCATCGCTATCATCAGCGGCTTGCCTCGTTCATCGAGGATTACCGGCTCGTCACTGGTGACCTCCACGCTGCCGAACAGCTCCGGTCCGAGATCGACATGCTTTATGACGCCGAGCAGGAGCTCTTGAAGGCGCTGGCCGCGGAGGACAAGGAACGTTTGTACAGAGCAGGTAACGAGATATTCAAACTTTTCCATCGCGGGTACCCGACCCTTTACAGGCTGGCGCAACTTGAAATGCCTGAGCCAGAACCCGCACTCTTTATCGGGCTCGATCTCTCCAGTCGCAATCAACAGATCGGCCTGTTTTACAAGGGCAATTTTTATGACCAGGCCGGGGAGGGAGGTGAGTTTCGTATTCAGCGGCAGATGGCCCCGATAGCGGACAAACTGCTCGATATGGCCGAGGTGCTGAAGGAAGAACTGCCCGAGCTCCGTTCTGACATTGTCAGCGGAGTCGTTCCCAAACGGGGGCGTGACTGGCGTTCCTACATGCCTGACCAGATTGCCCTCGATTGCGAAGCGCCACTCCTCGCCGGCATCGGCTCGCTCTCGTTTGTCACCACCAACGACACCCGCGGGCTGGTCGATACGCCTGGCGACCTGTTCAAATTCTTCAATGCCGAGAATCTGCAGAGCCAGGCCAAACTGATTTTTCCTCTGCTCTACGAGGTCTTGAACAACCCTCACATGCCGTTGACGTTCAACCTCGAAAAGAACCAGTTTTCCGACATCTACGCACAGGTGATTGAGGATTCGCTGATTGCCTACCTGCCGAAGACTCCGGTCTACGGCGCTGTGGCGAGCGTCGGGCTGACGACAAACAAATCCATGATGGGGGTTCGCGGGTACACTTTTTCGTTCACCGACGAAGACGGCGCGTTTGGGGTTCCAGGCGTCACCCGCGAGCGCGGGCAGCAATTCCCCGTCTGCGCGTTCCTGCTCGATCCGAAGGACGGCAGCATCGATAAAATTGCCAACCTGGCGACGAACAAGGGCATGACGTTCCTCCTCAGCGGCAAGGAGCGGACCTGGGCCACAAGGAATCTGGTCAAGCACGAGCTTTCGGGAGACTACCGCCTCCCCCGTAAGACCGATGCACGCCTTCCGCTTTTCAAATGCTCTTCGCTCATGATCTATGACCTGCTCGATCAGCTTTACTTCACCAGCCTGAAGAGCATTTCCATCCTTGATGCCCGCACCAACACTGCGCCCAAATACTTTGCCATGTTTATGGGGCGGAAGGGCGCGGCCTCTTATTCCGAACCGTGTGCCGTGGCCCTCGCCGAACCGGAAAGCGACATTAAGCTAATCTTCCGGGCAGGCTTGCTGGGCAACAAATTCATGCTGTTGAATTCAGACGACTCCCGCCTCTTTCTCGAAGGCGAAGATCGCTTGAAGGGCGACCGATTTGTAGAGGGCAGGGGGTTTTCGCTCAATGAACGCGAGCAGAGCGTCGTGCACTCTCCATTCCGTGCCGGCAAGGACATGTGGTTGCTGGATGACGCACGCATGGAGAAGCTGCGTTCGACCGGTATTCGCAACCGCCGCGTTGAAGACCTGCACGCTCTCGCCAAGGAGAAGCTTCGACAGGCCAGAGATAAGCTCGAAGCCAAAAACTACAACGGTTTCATGAACCTTGCCCGTGAAGCCTGGGCCCTGGAAGCTCGCGCCTATCCAAGCGTCCAGGGCACGGCCAACGATGTCATCAAGGGAGTCATCTTCTACTTCGCGATCCTGCTGCCGTTCGCCTTCTTTGCTGAGCGCCTGCTTTTTGCCTTCCCGGACGTCCGCAAGCAGCTCGCAGGCATCGGCGGCTTCTTCATGCTGATTTACTTCATCCTGCATTTCATCCATCCAGCATTCCGAATTTCAAAGACACCCGTCATCATTCTGGATGGTTTCTTCACGCTCGCGATGGGCGGGCTGGTCATCATGATCGTGCTGAATAAGTTCAACGATCAGATGGCGAAAATTCGGCAGAAGACCGCCGCTATTCACGGCGCGGACGTGGCCCGCGGCAGCGCAACCATGGCTGCGTTCGTTCTTGGAATTTCCAACATGAGAAGGCGTAAGATGCGCACCGCACTCACCTGCGTCACGCTCATTCTGCTGACCTTTACGGTGATGTCGTTCACAAGCTTTGATACCGAGCTCAAGGTCAATGACATCCCGACGAACTATTCTGCCAGCTACCAGGGCATCCTTTTGAGGCGAAGGGACTGGGGGGCACTCGAGGAAAACGCTTTTTACAGCATCGCCGATTTCTTCAAGATGCAGAAAGACTCCCGTATCGCATTGCGCACCTGGAAGAGTGCGCCCAACGTCGGCGGGACGCTCTCGCTGCAAGTGACTAATGTAGCCGATCCGACCAGGACTTTCTCGGCCATGGCCATGCTCGGGTTGAGTCCTTCCGAGGCCGATATCACGCGGCCCGACAATCTGCTTGTAGCGGGCCGCTGGTTCAAACCCGAAGAGGATCAAGGCGAATTCGTGTGCATCGTGCCCAAGCGAATGGCTGAATTTCTGGGGATCGCGCAGGACGATTTCAAAGATGACAAGTATCGCATCAAGGTTTCCGGCAATGAATATCGGGTAATTGGCATCATCGATGGAGGCGGCCTCTACGAAAATAGAGACCTCGATAATGAGCCCCTCACCCCAGTCGACTGGATTGAAATGTCTCAGCGGCAGGAAGGCGATCGGGGCACTACCGGAGGCGAGGAAGAAGAGGATACCGGGGAAGAGGCGCTGCCCGAGCTCTATATACATATGGAAGGCGATAACGTTCTGATCATTCCGGCCGGACTCTCAATGCAGTTGGGCGCATCCCTGCAATCGGTGACCGTGCGGCTGGCTGATTTGTCCACGGAGGAGATTAAAGAACTCCTTGAAAAGTACGTGAAGCGCCTTAAGCTGATCCTGTTCGCAGGCATCAAAGAAAAGGCCGATGCCAAGGGTTCTGTCTGGCTCTATAGCTCGCGCGATTCACTCAGCGTGGCCGGACTCTCCAGTCTTGCCATTCCGATTCTTATCGCTGCTCTCATTGTTTTTAACACCATGCTGGGCTCCGTATACGAGCGAACCCGTGAGATCAGCATCTATGCCGCGGTCGGTCTGGCACCCATACACATCGGAGCACTGTTCCTCGCTGAATCGTGCGTTTATGCCACCCTCGGGGCCATCCTCGGTTACCTGCTGGGACAGACGGTAGCATTCATCATCGTCTCGTTCGGTATCTGGCAGGAGCTCAGCCTCAATTATTCCGCGACTTCGGCAGTGGTTACCACCCTCATCGTTGTCGCCACGGTTATTCTGTCGACCATTTTTCCCGCCAAAAAAGCGGCCGAGCTCTCGGTGCCCGATGAAACGCGTAAGCTCAAACTCCCGAAGCCGGACGGAGATCACTGGACATTCGATTTCCCGTTCACCGTCAGCAAGGTGGAAGCGGTCGCGCTTAATATGTTCCTGTTTGATTACTTCAAAGCGCACGACGAAGATTCGATAGGCCGATTCTGCGCGGATAAGATTGACCTCAAAATAAAAGAAGATTCAGAAGAAGAGATATACGTTATGTCGAGCGTCGTCTGGATTGCCCCCCTTGACATGGGCATCAGCCAGTGGGTGCGTATCGAAACCATGTCCGCGCCGGACGACCCGGAAGTGGACGTCATGCGCTTCTTCATAGATCGCGCATCTGGCGAGGTAGATACCTGGAGGCGTATGAACACAGGCTTTCTGAAAGATATTCGAAAACAGCTCCTTATCTGGCGTCTTGTTGAGCCTGCCTACAAGCTGGATTTGACCCTGCGGGGTTACGAGACCCTGGGCGTGGAGCCGTCCCAGGAAATTATCGAACACCAGGAAAAGGCCAAGGCCGAAGAAGAGAAGCGCAAGAAGAGAGGAGAAGAGGAAATGGACCGCCGAATCAGCGAGGAAGAAGAGAAGGAAAAAGCAGAGCTGGATAGAAAGAAGAGCGAAACTCCCACGTAAGACAGGCTTCTAGCCTGTCCAGCCATTCGTGGCGTAAGCCACGATTGGCGTTCTTGTTATCCGCTAGTTCATTCTGTTCTGAACAGGCTGGAAGCCTATTCTACAGGTGCCTTAGCAAACCCCACGGACTAAGCATAAACACACCTTTCCATGCAAGACGATCTCGAACTGGAACGATCACTACAGGAGCAGCCAACGGAGTACAAAGACGGCTTTGGCTGGAAGGCGGTCATTGGCGGCCTCTTCGTTGGCTTTCTGATCGTACCGGGCGACATGTTCATGGATCTTGTGCTCGGCCAGGGCATGGCCGGGGTGTCCAGATGGGTCACCCTGATTCTGTTCATTGAGATCGCCAAACGTTGCCGCAAGGAAATGACTAAACAGGAGATTTTCATCCTGTTCGCATTCTCCGGCGCCGTTCTGGGCCAGGCGGGCATCGAAGGCTCTTTCATCCGCATGCAGTACTACGTGCAATCACCGGCTGCGGATATGTTTGAGATCGCCGACCGTATTCCCATATGGGTCGCGCCGCCTCCAGGCTCCGAGGCTTACGCACTGCGTTCGTTGCTTCATCGGGACTGGTGGCCGCATCTCGCATTGATGGCCATTACTCTGCTGTGGGGTCGCTTCAACTTCTACTCACTCGGCTATGCGATTTTCAGGATTACCTCCGATGTCGAACGCCTCCCGTTCCCGCTGGCCCCCATTGCCGCGCAGGGCATTACCGCTCTTGCCGAATCTGAGAAAGAAACCTGGAGGTGGCGATGCTTCACCATAGGCGCCAGTATCGGCCTGGCCTTTGGCGTGATTTACATCGGTGTGCCAACCCTGACTAAAATCGTCTTCGACACGCGTCTCGAGATTCTGCCAATCCCATTTAAGGATCTGACAAAAAACACTCAGAAGATCCTGCCCGCTGTGCCGCTCGCCATCATGACCAACCTGGGACAGGTCTTTACAGGATTCGTCCTGCCGTTCTGGATGATCGTTGGCACCTTTGTAAGCGCCATTCTCGGACAGCTCCTTCTCAATCCGATCCTCTATAAGACTGGCTACCTCGCTACCTGGCAGCCGGGGATGGGCTACATCGATACCAAGATCGCCAACTGGCTCGATTTCTGGTTCAGCTTCGGCATCGGCACAGCCTTCGGGTGCGCGGTAGTCGGATTCTGGGCTGCAGGCAGCGCCCTTTATAAATCCCGCAAGGCCAGACAGCGTGACGGCAAAATGGTCAGTATTCTCGAAGCGCCCAAAGGCCGAGGCGATATTCCAATCCCCCTGGCGTTGCTTTTCTATGTCGTCTCGACAACCGGGACAATCATCCTGTGTCATTACCTCGTCCCGAAGTTTCCCATCTGGATTCTGCTGCTCTTTGGATTCATATACACGCCACTCATCTCCTACGTTTCCGCCCGCCTGATCGGTCTGACGGGACACGGCACCGGTTTCCCATTCGTTAAGGAGTCCACCTTCATTCTGACCGGGTATAAGGGTGTGGATATCTGGAACGCGCCGATACCCATGGGCGACATGGGCCGCGCCTCACAGTCGTTCCGGGAATGTGAGCTCACCGGAACAAGCTTCATGAGCCAATTCAAGGCGATTACTCTCGCCATCCCGCTTGCGGTGTTTGTCGGTGTTCTGTTCTGGTCTTTCATATGGAAGATGGGTGAGATCCCGTCCTCCGCTTACCCATACGCTGCCGAGTTCTGGCCGCAGGACGCCTTTCAGATGTGCGTGTGGTGGACGGCTACGACGACCGGTAACGACTTTTTCCTCGAGATCGTCAAGCCCTGGCGAATCTTCTGGGGATTCATTTACGTGTTGATCGCCTATCCGGTCATGGTCCTGTTCGGCCTGCCACAACTCTTCCTCTGGGGCACCGTTCGCGGCCTGGCTGGAGACCCGATGGATGCCCTCCCCGAATTCGCTGCAGGCATCGTTGGCCGTTATTATTTCGCCAAAAAATTCAGCACTGCAAGTTGGAGCCAATACACACCCATACTGGCGGCGGGATTCGGATGTGGCATGGGGCTGATTGGTATGACCTGCATCGCGGTTAAATTGATCGCGTCTGCGATCACACAATTGCCGTATTAAGGATGCTCCGATTTTCTTCACATGACGCTTTTCGTTCTGGTTCTCTTTTCAGGGTTTGCCACTCAGGCTGAAGAGCTGAACATTAATCCTGACAAGTGCGCGATCGTCGTAGAACAGGAGGCAATTAAACATTGACGGGTTACGAAGGTACTCAGCCCGCCCGTAGTCCTAGTGGTCTTTCCAGCCTAAAATTACCGGTCGATATAACCCCGTGGGGCGAAAACCCTGGTCTTTACCCAAATTTTCACAGGGACGAGTTCTGTACGCC
>JAQBXN010000159.1 GCA_027625095.1 Planctomycetota bacterium
TGTTTCATCTCAGAAAAATGGATTCCATCAGTTTCTACTCCGAGGCGACGGAATGTTTGCCGATGGCAAGCTCGTTACAAATGACAGGCTGTTTGTAAGTGGCCACCATCTCACCATCAATTCGGCAACGACTTTCTCTCGCCCGATGCGCGGTCAAGCGTTGTGAATTTGGGAATTGCCGCATGCCGCCGCTATTCCATCAGTTCCATTTGGTCGAGGTCTTCGATCTCCTCAAGATCATCCGTCTGCTCGAAGTTTGAGACTTCGAGCATTTCGTCAGACTCGCTGTCGCCAACTTCCGCAAATTCGTTCAGGTTGACCTCGGCGATGGCAAATTCCTCACCGTCTGTAAAGAGGTCGATATCTTCCATTTTCTCGACGACTTTACGCAGGCATTTGGCCGTCACAATGGTGACGTCATCACGACACGTTCCGAGTTCGCCGATCCATTCAAAAGTCAGATCCTTGATTTGGGTGGTGATTTCCATTGAGGAGGCTTCTGAGTAATCCTTCAGCCGGTCGAGCATGCGCGGGTGGCCGAGCTGTTCATCATCCACGTCCATGGCCTCGAATACACCATCGGTAGTCAAGAGGAGGATGTCGCCTTCGTTCATGATGGTCATCGGGCCCTCGGGGTAATCCATATCCTCCATCATTCCGAGAGGCAGCCCGGTGCTTTCGAGCATGTCGAATGAGCCGTCGCTTGCCCTGTAAATAATGCCCTCTTCATGCCCGGCACTGGAGTAGCGCAAGGTGCCATTATTCGGATCGAGGATGGCCATGAAAAAGGTCATAAACGCTTCGTCTGACATGTCCCAGTTGAGGCGGTTGTTCAGGCGATAAAGAATCTGTGGGAGATCGTCGCTAGTCATCATCAGTGACCGGAGCGAAGCCCTGGCAGTCGCCATGAACATGGCCGCGCCGAGCCCGTGGCCTGAAACATCACCGATGACGAGGCCGATACGGCCGTCGTCAAGCACGATGTAGTCAAAGTAGTCGCCTCCCGTCTCGTCGCAGGCCACGCTGAAACCGGCAATATCGTAGCCTTTGACTACGGGCGATTCATTGGGTAGCAGGCCCATCTGGATGTTCTGAGCCACTTTCAGGGCCTCTTCCATCCTTTCTTTTTCAACATACGCCTCGACCAGGCGGGCCCGCTGCAGCGCGACCACCGCATGCGAACCGAGCGCGGCCAACATCTGCTCATCGTGTTCATCAAATCGGTCGCCGTCGAGTTTGTTCAGCACCTGAATCACGCCAACGAGTTCGCCTTCATTGTCTTTGATGGGGAGGCAGAGCACGGACTTTGTGCGGTAACCAGATGCCTTATCAAATGCCTGGTTGAAGCGCTTGTCATTGTAGGCGTCCGCGATATTTGAGCCCTCACCAGTTCTTGCAACGTCTCCAGCGATACCGATGCCGACTGGAAAACGAATTTCCATCGTGCCCATCCCTTGAGCAATCTTGCTCCACAGTTCGTTGGTTTTGCTGTCGTAAAGGAAGAGACTGCTGCGGTCGGCCTGCATGATCTCGGTCGTCTTTCGAACGATCGTCAAGAGCAGAGCATCCAGCTCGAGTTCGTGGGCCATGGCCCCCGACAATTCAATGAGAGCATTCAGCTCTCGGATTTGTTTTTCTTCGGATGTGCTTTTCGTGGACATTTAATTTGCGTCCTGAAACAACGGGATTGAACTTCGGGAGTTGGGCAATCTAGCAGAATGAAAACGGCCTTTCAATAATGGCAGTGCGTGGAATGGACGAGCGATGAACTGAACCACTGGCGGTCCGTCGGCCCAGGGCCGTGATGCACTTCTGTTACTGGGCAAGGATGCCTCCGGCGAACGCAAAGCCCTCCTCGCTCCGGGGGAAAAGCTACTGAAACCGCCTTCCTTGATATGGCCAGTCTGTATTGCGCCGAGTTGCTTCCCGGAAGCTGAGCCTATATATGTCCCGCCCACGAAACTGAAAGCACTCACATTTATATTCTTGAAGGAGTTTCATGATGGCTAAAGTGACCATTGCCATGCTTGGTTGTGGAGGAATGTCCGGCTCACATGCCCGCAAATTGAGCGAGATGGACGAAGTCGATGTTGTTGCCTGTGTCGACGTCAACGCAGAGATCGTAAACGGCTATATTGAACGCAATCTTGGCAAGGTTGAGCCACGGGCAGCGGTTTACACTGACCTTGACACTATGCTCGCCGAGGTCAAACCCGATGGGGTTGTCATCGCTTCTCCGCACACGCTGCACTTTGAGCAAGGAATGAAATGCCTCGAAGCCGGGTGCCACATCCTTATGGAAAAGCCGATGGTCACCTCCGCAGACCACGCTTACGAACTGGCCGCAAAGGTCGAAGAGACCGGGAAGGTTTTTGTCATTGGCTACAACACTTCCTGTTCGCCGGAATTCGGCTATCTGCGTGAGCAGATTCGTAACAACACCTTTGGGAAACTCGAACTCGTCATCGGATACATAACCCAGGACTGGATGAAGGCCACCGAAGGCATGTGGCGACAGAAGCCGGAACTCTCTGGAGGCGGACAGGCTTACGACAGCGGAGCTCATCTGCTCAACAGTTTGTGCTGGTCAGTAGAATCAAATGTTTCGGAAGTCTTCGCCTTCGTGGATAACCACGGCACCGCGGTCGATATCAATTCTTCCATCAACATCAAATTCCAGAACGGCGTCATGGCCTCCATTGTGGTCAGCGGCAACTGTCCTCCGGGCGGAGGCTCGCACATGGCATTCATCTTTGATAACGGCCGCGTGGAAATCGACGGCTGGGGAGGAAGCTGGATCAGAGTCTGGAAAGGCAACCAGCAGATCAAATACCCACCCATCACCGAACCGGCCAATAACCCGGATAAGAATTTCATCGATTCCATCCTCGGCCGCGATACGTCCAGGACATCGCCCACCAACGGCATCATTCAGAGCGAGCTCATGGATGCGATTTATGAATCCGCTAAGACTGGGCAGCCTGCCAGGCCCAAGAGTCGGGGGTAGCTCGGCATCGAGTGTGAGCACGCCCGCAGTCAGGGCCACGATTGGCCTGGGGAAACAATGAGCGAAATTGCCTGCGGGCAGTGAGTTCTTGGATGGATAAAAATTCATAGTAGTAAGCGCCTTTGACTGTGGCAGCCTGCTGCCGAGCTAATGGCAGGCATGATGATGGGATGAAGGAACTGACTACCGATATGGTCCAAATCGCCAACCGGTGTTCGGCGGCGTTGCGGAGGCTTTAAACAAATTTCATGCCTACCGTATCGCGCTTGTACTGGGTCTAAATATTTAGAGCGCACCAGCCAAATGGCAAATGGAGGGCAAACCGCATGCTTTTCCTGGGGGCAGACGACATGCTTTTCCCGCCGGCTACAGTCCTCAGACTGTCTTGAGGCCGATCTGAGATGGCAGGCGGAACTTTTCCTCTGGTGTAGAGTTCCCGATTCACAGGCTAAATATGGCGACCTGCATGTTGGCTAGTCTGTTGTCGTAGGTGTCGGAAAAGATGAATAAGCAGCACCTTTCCGTCGTCTCCGCACCGTCAGGATCTTTGTTGAGAATAATTGTCCGTTCAAATTTCAACACTCACACGAGTACCTCAAATGTCAGACCAGGTTGAAAAGTCAACTCCATCGGAACAGGCCGAGCAGAAAACCGCTTCGAAAATTGGCATCGCTCTGCTGATCGTTATACCGCTGAGCATCATTGTGCTGGTAAATGTATTCGGAAAGAAAGGCCCGGGGATCAATCCCGATATAGAATCGGGGGCGGTGGCAGCTGCAAACCCCAGCACAGCGGGTGAGGTGTCAAACACCCAGGCGGCATCGGCAGTAAGTCCGGATGTTGCAAAACTGGTTCAGCAGATGACTCTGGCTGCAAATAAGGGCAATCTGAAGGCCATGTTACAGATTCTTCAGTTGATGAACAGCAATGCGAAAACGGATGCGGATAAGGCCTATGTCAAAGGTTCGGCATTCTTCGTTGAGGGCATATTCGCTTACTACAAAAGGAATTATTTGCGTTCGGCGGAGATGTTGGTTGCAGCAAGAAACGCCAAAGTGCTTTGGAGCGACAAAACTTTGGCTATGAGTTCCGTCCAGCTCTGCAACGCCTATTGGGCTGCCCCAAATGAGCAGGAGGCGTTGAAATTTGCCCGTATCACCAGCAAGCTTGCGCCGAATGATCCTATTGCTCTGTTCAACCATGGAGTCATCGAATGGCACCTGAGTCGACAGCCGGATGCGAAATCTGACGGCAAATGGAAGGATATGCTTAAGGCCTTCGAGCAGAAGGCAGCCGGGAACACAAACATTTCGCTGGAGATCGTTTTCATCGCCCAAAGCATTCTCAAGGGGGACTACGACAAACGGCCACCAGTGATTCGGCCCCAGGAGCCGTCAGAAGAGGTGGGGAAAATGATCGATCAATTGACACTGGCGGCGAAGGCACCAACCCCGGCCGCTGGAGCGACCCCCCCAAATTAGGAACGGAGCCGTCCGCCGAAGCGCACCCCATTCAGGATTGAAGAGAAGGCCCCCTTCCTCCCAACCTGGTCGTTACCCAGATCGCGTGCAGCGTCCGAGACCCCTGTTTGCTCACAGGGGAATGAAGCTCCCCGCTAACATGAGATCACGATGAACACGATAACACACTCAAGAATGAATTGGATGGTATGTTCAGCATTAGGCTTGATGCTTACGGCCCATCCCCTGTGGGCAGAGGTGGCCACTGTGTCTGCGGCACCGAAGGAATTCGATAGCAAGGTCATCTCGAAGAATACGCCAGGCCACCAGGTCGCTATCGAGATCGACATCACCGGAGCGAAGCTGCTGCATCTTGAAGTCCTGGATGGAGGCGACGGCAGCAGCTACGACTGGGCCGACTGGATCGAACCACGCCTGATTGCCGCGGACGGTAAAGAGATGCACCTGACCGATTTAAAGTGGTCGCAGAAGAACGGCCGTGTGGAATTAAACAAGAATCAAGGCGGCGGACCGCTCAAGGTGAACGGCAAGGAATACACCGATGGCATTGGCACGCACTCGACCTCGCTCATCATTTATAACCTGCCGGCTGGCTACACGACCTTCCGTGCCATCGGTGGTATCGATAATGGGGGCGTCGACCAGGCGGGCAGCTCAACGAGTGTCCAGTTTCGTGCCTACTCGAATCCTAAGGCCCACTTTGTTGAGAAATTGAATGTCAAAGTACTCGAGGGCTTCCATGCAGAGAAACTTTACGACGTCAATCTCGCTACTGAGGGCTCGTGGGTAGCGTTGTGCGCCGATGGCAAGGGACGGCTAATCGCGTCGGACCGTCAAGGCGCGCTCTACCGGATCGTCGTTCCCCCTGTCGAGCCTGAAGACGCCAAGGCAACAGTCGAGAGACTCCCGGTAGAAGTTGGCCAGGCCAACGGTTTACTCGAAGCCTTTGGCAGCCTCTACGTCGTCGGAAAGGGCAAGGGCCAGTCAGGCCTGTTCCGCCTCACTGATACCAACGGCGACGATCAATACGACAAAGTTGAACACCTCATGTCGCTAGCGGTTGGCAGCGACCACCACGCCCACGCCGTTATCCTCAGTCCCGATGAGAAGCGGCTCGTCATTCTCTGCGGCAACAGCACCAACATGCCGGACCAGATCGCTTCGCGACACGTCCAATCGCAATCCGAGGACCATCTCCTGCCACGCAGCACCTACTATGGCCACAACACCAACCGCATGGCTCCCGGTGGCTTCGTCGTCTCCTGCAATCCAGATGGCACCGATAGCCACATCCTCAGCTCAGGATTCCGCAACCCCTACGACATCGCCTTCAACAGCAACGGCGATCTATTCACCTTCGATGCGGACATGGAATACGACGTCGGCGCGCCGTGGTATCGACCGACGCGGGTAAACCACTGTATCAGTGGCGGCGAATTCGGCTGGCGCTTCGGCGCGGGCAAGTGGCCGAGCTACTACCCGGACACGGTCGGCTCAGTCGTCGACATCGGCCGCGGCAGCCCTACCGGCGTCGTCTTTGGCTACGGCGCGAAGTTTCCAGTGAAATACCAGCACGCACTTTTCATCCTCGATTGGACCTACGGAAAGATCTACGCCGTTCATATGAAAGAGAGCGGCGCGACCTATACCGGCGAGTTTGAAGAATTCCTGTCCGGACGTGCGCTGCCCGTCTCCGATATTGTGATCCATCCGAGCGATGGGGCGATGTATTTCATCGCTGGTGGGCGTCGCACCAAGAGCTCCCTGGTGCGCGTTACCTACACGGGAGCAGAAGCGACCGCGCCGGCGAAGCTCCCGCCGACGGAAAATGAGGCGCGCAAACTTCGCCATGAACTGGAGTCACTCCATGGAAGGTCTGGGGCGGACACGGTGGCAAAAGCCTGGCCGCATCTCTCGCATGCCGACCGCGCGGTACGATTCGCCGCGAGAACGGCCATCGAACACCAATCACCTGATGGCTGGGCCAGCCGGGCTACGGAGGAGTCCAACCCGGTCGCTGCTATCGAGGCCGCGGTAGCACTGGCGCGCACTGGTGACAAAAAATACCAGGCCGAACTTCAGAAGAATTTGGCGAAAATCGATTTCACCAAGCTGGTAAAAGAACAACAGCTCGACCTGTTGCGCGCCTACGGACTGATCTTCATCCGCATGGGGGCGCCCGAAGAGCCAGTAAAGAGCGCTCTCGCCGATCGGCTCTCGCCTCGCACCCCCTCCGGGGATCTCGAACTCGACCGCGAGCTCTGCCAGATGCTCCTTTATTTAGGCGCGCCCGGCGCAGTGACGAAATCCGTTAAGCAACTCCTCACAGCGAACACGCAGGCTGACCAGATGTTCTACGCCTACCACCTGCGCACGATTAAAGAGGGCTGGAGCGAGGCCGACCTGCGCGACTACTTTGGCTGGATCCAAATCGCCGAGGCCAGCGGCAGCGACTACACCGGCGGCGGACACTTCAAGAACTTCCTCAAGATGGTGCACAAAGAGGCGACCGCGCGCTTGAGCGAGCCACAGAAAGAAGCATTGAAGGCGCAACTTGCGGCAAAGCCGAAGCCCCAGGCCGAATCGTTTGCGCCGAGAAATCACGTCCGCGCATGGACCGTCGCCGATCTCAAACCGAAGCTGGGCCGCGTCGAGACCGGCCGCTCGTTCATCCGCGGCAAGACCCTGTTCAAACAAGTGTGCATGAGCTGCCACCTCTTCCAGGGCAAAGGCGGCGCTCTCGGACCCGACCTCACCTCGGTCGGCAACAAATACGACTACAGCTCTATCCTCACCGAGATCATCGAGCCGTCAAAAGTTATTTCCGATCAACACGCCTCCGTTATTTTGAGGCTCAAAGACGACACCATCGTCGTTGGCCGCGAACTCGGCGGCGACGACGACACCCTCAACATGGCAGTCAATCAGCTCAAACCAGACGAGGTCACAGTCATCAAAAAATCCGACATCGCCGAACGCAAGGTCTCCCCAATTTCCATGATGCCACCGACCTTGCTCAACACCCTGACCGAAGAAGAAATCCTCGACCTCATCATGTTCCTCGCTTCCGGTGGACGCGTCGGCCACACCGCCTTCCAGCAGTAGTGATGGCTTCGCCTCGGTAGATGGCCAATGTGACAGATCGGCGAATTTGAGCCTATGAGAGGGAAGCCTGCTCTGGGTCACACCACACCCAGATCGCATAACTTCCATTGCTCCTTCAGGCATCGACCGTAAACTGATTGCTATGCGCACACAGTCACCGGATACCAGCCCCGAGGCCGAACGAGTCATGATTGAACTTCTGAGGCAGGCATCGCCAAGCCGGAAGTTTCAGATGATTGAGAACAATCAGCGTCTTGTACGCGCGGCCGCGATGACGGGATTGAGAGAACGGCATCCGGATGAGCCGGATGGACAGTTGAAGCGCCGGTTGGCTGACCTACTCCTGGGCAGGGAACTTGCGTCCAAGGCTTACGGCCCACTTGAAGCGCAGCCAGAAGATGTCGAATGATCCAACCGAAATCGAGATGCTCGAGGCGCTCAGACCCGTTGTAAGCGTGCTGGATTCTCTGACAGTCCGCTATCTTGTTGGCGGCTCCGTTGCCAGCAGCGTTTATGGTGATCCACGTGCCACCCGCGATGTCGATATTGTCGCCGATCTCCATTCCGGGCACGCATCAACATTGGCCGGGGATCTGTCCAGAGAATTCTATGCAGATTTGCCCACAATATCGGCGGCCATCAAACGCCGCGGATCGTTCAACCTCATCCATCTCGACACGATGGTCAAGATCGATGTCTTTGTCGCGAAACCAACCCCTTTTGGAGAGTCACAGTTGAGCCGACGGCGGCTACAAACCATCGGCCAATCTGAGACACTCGAGATCCATCTCGCCAGCCCCGAAGACACCGTACTCGCCAAGCTCGACTGGTATCGAAAGGGCGGCGGCGTCTCAGACCGCCAGTGGAACGACATCCTCGGCGTCCTCAAAGTCCAGGCAGAGCGACTCGATCGCGACTATCTCGAACTCTGGGCCCCCGAACTCTCCGTCACGGACCTCCTCAACCGAGCGCTCGATGACGCCGGCCTGAACTGACAGGCGAATGCCGGTCTCGACGAATCACTTTCCCAGAATCATAAACTTTCAAGGAAACAGCGGCCGAAGATCGCAAACCCAACGTTGTCATCTTTCTCACCGACGACCAGGAAACACTCGAGGCCAATTGCTACGGGTCAAAGGAGCTCTACACACCCGCGATAGACAAGCTGGCGGAGACCGCGGTTTGCGGTTCAAGCAGGCCTAAGCGCATTACGTCTGCTGTCCTATACGCGCCATGCTCTGACCGGCCGGTATCCGCATCGCGGCAACGTGCTCAGTGGGACCCAGGGCGACGCGAACGCTGCGGGCAAAGGCCGAAACATGCACCGCGAGGAAACCACGATTGCCGAGATCTTGAAAGGCGCGGGCTACAAGACGGGGATGTCCGGTAAGTGGCACCTCGGTGCTCACGTGGACCACGGCCCCACCGAAACCACCTTCGTTCTCTCGTGGACACCGCGGTTAGACATTCTGAGCCTGATTCGGATTAGAATTCTCCCAGCGAATCGAAAACGTGAAGGGTCAGATTCGCTTGTTCAAATAGCCGATACATATGCCAAACCAGGCGGCCACGTTAACCCCTTTGAATCGTGCGGTACCAGCAGTAGTTGCAGGTGTCATCAATGCCGTGCTGACGGTTATCGTCGCCATTGCTTTCGCCAGCATGCTCTGGTCAGGGGAACTGGCTCAGTTTGCCTCTTCAGGTATTGGGGTCGTCATGTTTACCGGGGTGGTGGTCGTGGTTCTCTCGTTTACCAGTTCCATTCCATGTACCTCGGGCGTACCGCAAGATACCCCCACCGTCATCATGGCCTTGATGGCCGCCTCGATTGCTAAGGAGATGACCGGGGCGACACCGGAACAGTTGTTCATGACTGTGGCGGCAGGTATTGCCCTATCCACGCTGTTAGTGGGAGTCTTCTTTTTCTTGCTGGGCCAATTCAACCTGGCGACCTTTGTTCGCTTTATCCCGTTTCCCGTTGTTGGGGGATTCCTTGCGGGCGTTGGCTGGTTGCTTGTTCTGGGCTCGTTTTCGGTCATCTGTAGTGCTAATCCGATCGACAACCCTGTTGTGTTCTTCGCAGGCTCTACGGTGCTTAAGTGGATACCTGCAGTGGCGTTTTGTGTGGCACTCATGGTTGTGCTTCCACGGATACGGCACTACCTGACCCTCCCTGGGTTGATAATCGGTGCCTGCATTCTGTTTTACCTGGGTGTGACATTGTTTGGAAGCACCTTGGGGGAGGCTTTAGAAAACGGTTGGATGCTTGGTCCTTTTCCGAAGGGGGGTCTGTGGCGCCCATTCCGTTACAAGGCTATGGGGGAGATCCAATGGCAGGCTCTTGCCGCCCAGTGGCCGAGCATCGCGACCATCATGATTGTCAGCACGATGGACATCCTGCTGAATGCGAGCGGGATAGAACTGGCGTTGCGGAAAGACTATGAGTTGAACCATGAAATGCGGGCCGCGGGAATCACCAACATCCTGTCCGGGCTGATAGGAGGCCAATGCGGATGGCACTCTACGACAACCACAGTGCTTGCCCACACCATCGCCGGTCAGACCCGCGTGGCAGGAATCGTCTGCGGGGCCTTGAGCGCTCTCATGCTTGGGGTCGGAGCTTCTGTAGTCGAGTTACTTCCCCGCTGCGTACTTGGCGGGTTGCTCCTGTTTGTAGGGGTAGGCTTCATTAAAGAGTGGGTTTTTGATGGGTTCTCAAGGCTCTCCCGGGGAGACTATTTCATCGTCCTGATGTGCCTTGCCGTGATCGTAGGTTTCGGTTTTCTGCAGGGCATCGTCTTGGGGCTGGCCGCCGGTGTGGTTCTCTTCGTGGTTAATTACAGCAAGATCGATGTGATCAAACACACGATGTCCCGGGCCGCCTACCGGAGCAATGTTGACCGGTCCGAAAGACACACTCAACTGCTGCAAGAGCACGGGAGCGAGGTTTTCATCCTCAAGCTGCAGGGCTTTCTCTTTTTCGGAACCGCCAACTCGCTGATGGGGACGATAGCTGCCCGTGCATCGGACAGGGAGGCTCGAAAGCTGCGAATCGTTGTGCTCGATTTCCAGCTGGTTACCGGAATCGATTCTTCAGCGGTGATGAGTTTCACGAAATTAAAACAGCTCGCTGAAACGGAGGGGTTCCTCATCGTCTTGACGTCGTTGACCACCGGATTGCGGAAACAATTGTCCAAGGATTTGCTGGCAGAGGAGGAAGGGAACACGGCGCTGACCTTTCCGGATCTGGATCACGGAGTTGAACACAGCGAAGAGATGATTTTGCAGGAACACCGCAAGGATGTTCGGGATGAGATCGAATCCTTCGAAAAGAGACTCGCCAGAGAATTCGGCGATTCGAACGTCACTCCGCTGATGTCCTTTCTCGAAAAAAATTCACTGCACGCAGGCGAAGCCCTTATTCGCCAGTATGCGGTAGCGGACGACATGTATTTTCTTGGCTCAGGCCGCAGCACAGTCGAGCTTGAACTACCTGATGGAAGCCTGCTCCGTCTGCGTACCATGCAGGAAGGGACTGCCATCGGCGAGATTGGCCTCTACCTGGGCCAACCACGTACCGCCTCTGTCATCGCTGAATCCGAATGTGAAGTTTACAGGCTTACTAAGGAGTCCCTTGAAAGAATGGAGCGAGAGCATCCGGAACTAGCCACTGATTTCCACCGCTTCATCATTCGCCTGCTCGCACAGCGGCTGGCGGACAGCAACAAAACTTTGAGGGCTTTGCTCGGATAGCGTGTCGGCTCTCTGTTACGAGGGTTGAACTGCTCCAATGTTGTGTTTGCTGTTTCTCATTACAAGGCAGATCGGGCAAGAATCGGCAACTGGTGTCTGAACGATCCCGAGTGTGAACGGAAGAACCACCTAAAGGAAAAGTCCGAGATTGAGCAGCGGCCGCAGGCCTTGCACGAAGCGTCGGGCCCGACCGTCCAGAACCGCATGAACCAACTGACAGCCTTGCTCATTCTCACCTTTGCATCAACGTCAGCCCATGCCGACGTGACCCTGAACGAAATTTTCACTGTTGCCGAATTGCCTGCTGTCGGCAAGTTGCCGGACATGTACAAAATCAATCCCTATCCTTCCACCCCGCACTGCCTATACAACAGTTGGATCCATCCGTTCACCCGCTTCGCGATCAAGGGCGCGCTCTGGTATCAGGGCGAATCCAACGGCAACGAGGGGATCAGTTACTTCTACAAAATAAGCGCGCTGATCAGCGGCTGGCGCACGGCGTGGGGCCAGGGCGACTTCCCGTTCTACTTCGTCCAGTTGGCTGCCTTCCAGAGCCCAACGGATGTCCCCGCGGGCGGCTTTGGTTGGGCGCTGTGTCGTATGGCCCAGCTCAAGAGCCTTGCCATCTGGTGTGTTGGCCGGCTATTGGCACGATGATGAGCGCAAATGCTGAGGGTAACAGGCCGGTCGACCCGACCGGGGTTCTACGGAAGCCGATTCCGGACAAGCTGGTGGTGCTCACGTTCGACGACGGCCTCGTCATATGATGACGATCCGCTCTGCATAAGTTTCAAGGGTAACATGCAAACGCTCGACTCTTTTGTCCCCGCACTGTTAAATGCTTCTGGAAAGAATTACCGGAGGCACCTGAAAGTGATCCTCCAGTCTATCGCCGAACATCGTGTCCGAAATCGCCCAGACCGATATGAACCACGAGCGGAGAAGAGGCGTCCCAACCCCAATCCCTTGCTACAAGAACCACGGGCACAGGCACGGAAGCAATGAGAAAAGAGACGCGCTTAGGGATGCGCCATTCGGGTCAGAACCCGGCTGACAGGAAACCACCAGAGTGAATCGAAGGAAGGAATCAGGAATGGAGTATGAAGATTCTGCCACCAGTCCGAGCATCGAGCATCGAGCGTCGGCCGTTGGCCACCTCTTACTCATTACTCATTACTTATTACTCATTTTCCTCTGTGGGTGCACTAACCCCGACAAATACCACGATAAAGCAGACCGACAGGTCTACGAAATCTTGAAGAAGAAGCGCAAGGCGCTCCTGAATCGTGATAATGATTTCACCATTGACCGGCCGGCAGTCACGCTCAGAGACAAAATTCTCGGCAAAGACAAGAAGCTCGAAAACCGCACCAAGGGAGCAGCTATCCCAGAGGAAGAGAGGTTCGCCACGCCAGGCGACGGGTTACAGCCGGCCGGGGTTCAGCAGGTAGTCGATCCCATCATTCTAAGTCTGCCGCGGGCACTGGAAATCGCGGCTGAAAATGGCCGTGAGTACCAGGAAGAAAAGGAACAGGTCTACCTGTCTGCGCTGAGTCTCACCCTCGAAGAGCACGCCTTCAGCAATCGTTTTGCAGGGCTGATACTCGGCGGATTCACTCAGACTGATGAAGCTAATCGCAGCGGTGACGTCGAAACCCAGGGCATATTAAACAGACGCTTTGCTTCCGGCAGCCGGCTTGCGGCCTCGCTTGGTCTCAAGGCCGTCAAGATCCTTTCGGGCAACGTGGATTCTTCCATCCTTACAGAACTTGACCTCGAATATGTGAAGCCTCTGTTGCGAGGGGCGGGCCGGAAAGTAGTCATGGAAGGGCTGCTTCAGGCCGAGCGTGACGTGGTTTATGCGGTGCAACTTTTCGCACGTTTTGAGAAAGAGTTTGCCGTCCAGATCGTTCGTGACTTCTATAACGTGCTCGAGCAGCAGACCATCATGGACAACGAACTTCTCAACTACCAGACCCTTACAAAATCGCGCGAGGAGGCCGAGGCAAAGGAGGAGGCGCAGCGCCTCCCGAACATTCAGTTGGACCAGACCCGCCAGAATGAACTCCGTGCACGCAGCCGCTGGATTGCCGCAACCGAACGTTATCAGGGCGCTCTCGACCGGTTCAGAATCGTCCTCGGCCTGCCGACGGACGCGCCGGTCGAACTGGACCGCCGTGAGATTGAAGCTTTGCGGGAAGTGGAGCCTCCCCAGGTAGATTTCGACCCGGCGGCAGCCATAAAGGAGGCACTCGAATCTCGTCTGGATTACTTCGTGGCCATTGCCCGTATCGAGGATTCCGAACGAAAGATCGAAGTTGCGAAGAATGGCCTGCTTCCCGATTTGGATCTGACCGTGACGTCAAGCGTCGAGAGCCGGCGGCCAAATCACCTGGGTGATCTTCGCATCAAGAACGGTCGCTATACCGCAGGCGCTTCAATCGGACTCCCCTTCGACCGGCTCGGTGAGAGGAACGCTTTCCGCCAGGCAGAAATCAACCTGGAGCGCACGAAGCGTCTTCGAGACGAAATTGAAGACATCGTCAAATTACAGGTGCGCAATGCCCATCGTGCCCTCATCCAGACGAGCGAGAGTTTTCAGATCCAAAAGCAATCTGAAGTGCTGGCGATGCGGCGGGTGAAGGGCGCGAATCTGCTTCTTCAGTCCGGCCGAGCTCAGGCTCGCGATCTGCTCGAAGCGCAGGACGCACTCATTAACGCCCAGAACGCGCTTATCGGGGCATTGGTCGACTACCGTGTGGCCCGTCTTGAGTATCTGAGAGACACCGGCAGTCTCGACGTGGACGTGGCTCTCAAGCTGCCTGCAAACTGAGATGCAACATAGAGCCCGCCGTACGTCCAAGTCGATCCGATCTGCGCTTCGGAATCGAATGACTAACATAACCAGCCAATCGAAATGCGGATTCAGGATTCAGGATTCACGATTTACGATTTACGATAGCCCTCCGGTTTGGAGAGATATGAAAGCAGAAGAGTGTCTTGACAGGATAAGGGCGTTAGCGGCTGACTGCTCCACCCGTGCGGATGAAGCGGACGCGAAGGGTCGGCTCCCCGCGGAGGATATCCAAGCTCTCAAAGAGTCCGGTTATCTCGGTATGAACATCCCGGAGAGATACGGTGGTCACGATCTTTCCATGCGGACGTGCATGGAGGCGCACATGGAACTGGCAAAAGGCAGCGGTTCTACTGCACTGACAGCCGGCATGACTTTGCAGATATTCGGGACGGCCCGGGACAAATTGCCTTGGACGGAAGCCACGTATGAAGAATTTGCAAGAGCTGCGGTTGCCGGTGGGCTCTTCAATTCGTGTGCAACGGAGCCCGAGCTCGGTAGTCCTTCACGTGGCGCTTTTTTCAAGACCTGGGCCGAAAGGACAGACGACGGTTTCGTGATCAACGGCCATAAGACCTGGACTACTGGTGGCCGGTTTCTGACTCACCTGCTCATTGGCCTCACTCTTGAAGAAGATAATGCTGTCATTCTTGTAGAGGGCAGCCGCGCGGGAATCGAGTGGATCGAAAACTGGGGGGACGGCCTTTCACTGCGTGCGTCCGACAGTTTCGATATGCTCCTGAAAGATGTACGCGTCCCCGCTAAAAATCTGGTGATCAATGCGGAGCGGGGCGAGAAGAAGAAACCGATATGGTTCCCGATGATGCTGGCGTCCACTTACCTCGGCATCGCGATGGCATCCAGAGATGCCTTAATCAAGTATGCGTTGGAGCGGGTGCCCACCGCTCTTGGAAAACCTATCTCGACGCTCCCAAAGATTCAGCGGGAGATCGGTGAGATTGACATGAAGCTTCAGGCTGCGAGATCGCTGCTGCTCGAGGTCGCCGACAACGAGGGTAGTACCGCTCGAGTACCCGCGGCAAAGCAGTTTGCGGTCACTGTGGCCAACGAAGTTACCGATCAGGCGTTACGTGTCGCAGGGGGAACGAGCCTCACTCGAGCCCTGCCACTTGAACGATATTTTCGAGACGTTAGAGCAGGAACGATGCAACCACCTTCCGGGGATACAGCGCTGGAGGCAATCGGAAGAGCAGCGATTGATTATTTGGATCGGTCGTAGGATGGGCTTCTGGCCTTGTCGTTACCCAGATCGATCCTAAGGCCCGTGACTTCTGGTGAGCTTGCTCACAGGTGAATGAGATCTCTAAGCTAAAGTACACCTTTGATGTAATTCCTCCTGCGAAGCCGACCAATCTTTTTTACCTCTCGCGCGAGGCGACGGGGGCCGAATTCAATCGCTTCTGGCCTTTTAGTCGATAGATCTCTGCTCCCTGCCAGACGAGCTGGCTGGGGACGCTGCACGCGATCTGGGTAACGACAAGGCTTCTGGCCTGTCCATTTTCAATTGAATGGCTTTGGGGCTGACACTCCCTGGGCTGGCTGAAAGCAGATTCTACAAGCTGAAAGAACTCTTAAGATTCTTCTTAACACCTCAACCTGGAACCAATCCAATGTCCACACCAAGCACAAACACTGCTGATCTGAAAGCCCTGAAGGTCAGGCAGATTCTTCCCACTGAACCGGCCATCAGGACCACCACAGTGGGCTCGTACCCTGTCCCCGACTGGTTGCCGGGCTCGACAAGTGAATCGGCGATTATTGATGCCACAAGAGTGGTGTTCGACACTCAGAGGCAAAACGGCATTGACCTGCCTACGGACGGTGAGCTTTATCGATTTGATCCGAGCCATCCTGACACGAACGGCATGATCGAATACTTCGTCCGGCCGATGGGTGGCACGAGACAGGATTTTGGCCGTAAAGAGACGGAGGAGTTTCGAAGAAAGCAGACGATGGGATTCCGTGCTAAGCCGGCTGCCGTTGTCGACGGGGCGCTCAGTGAGGGTTGTCTGGATCTGCTGTCGGATTGTGTGCGCGCTTCTGCCGTCTCAGGTGGTCCGTTCAAGTTTACGGTGACGAGCCCGTACATGTTGGCCCGCACCCTTCTCGACCATCACTACGGTGATTTCGAATCCATGTTAATGGCTGTGGCGGATGTGCTCGCTGACCAGGTGCGAGGGCTTCCGTGCGCTTGCCTGCAGGTGGATGAGGCGAACATTCCAGGAAATCCATCGGAGGCCCCCCTCGCCGCCGAATCCATCAATCGGGTACTCGATGCGGTCGACAAAGATACCGAACGTGCGGTTCACTTCTGTTTTGGCAACTACGGCGGCCAGGTCATCCAGGGCGGAACATGGAAGGCGCTCACGGACTTTCTGAGCTCACTTCACACCGACCATCTTGTGCTGGAGCTGGCACATCGCCCGGCCGAAGATCTGGATGCGCTCAAAGATGTGAATCCGGACATCAAACTCGGCATCGGGGTTGTTGACATCAAGGTCAACCACATAGAAACCGCGGACGAAATCGCCGCCCGAATCAAAACCGCAGAGAAGGTGCTTGGCCCCGGCCGCATCGGCTGGGTTCATCCCGATTGCGGTTTCTGGATGCTGAAGCGTTCGATCGCAGACAGAAAGATCGAAGCGCTCGTAAAGGGGAGAGATCTGTTCTTAGGAAGAATGGAGTGATGGAAGAATGGAGGAAGACAGGGCGTGCGATGGAGGATGGTGGGAGCGGAAAGACAGATGGCGAAGCGGAAGACGAGGCACACTTCCACTACTCCACAACTCCACTCTTTTCATCCAGCCATGCACACAGCTCACGGATCGAACCCAGCGTCCAGGTGGGCTTTATCTTTGAATCACTGATTGTCTGTTCATCGTAGCTGCCGGTCTTTACCTGGATGGCTTTGAGACCGGCGTTGAGGGCGCCCAAGGTGTCGCCGTCGAAGTTGTCTCCGATCATCACTGCGCCATCCTTGGTGAATCCGGCCTTCTGCAGTGAAAGATCAAAGAAGCGGGGATTGGGCTTGCCGATAATCGTTACCGGTTTCTTCGTGAGCGCCTCCATGGCAATCACCACAGGTCCGAGGCCGACGTGAATGACCCCGTTCTCTGGATAGGTCATGTCACGATGCAGAGAGACTGCTTCAGCACCGTCGCGAACCAGGCGAAACGCGATGTCGATCTCACCAAAGCTTAACCAGTACTTCTGGCCGATGATGACGAAGTCTGATGGCCGCTCCTCACGATGCACCTGAAGGCCAGCATCTCTGAACTCCGCTTCTGTATCCTCCGAAGCCATCATGTAACAGACCGCTTCAGGGTTCTTGTCTCTTACGTATTTTACTGCGGCAATCGGAACCGGGAAGACCTCGTCTTCGCTGATTTCATAAGACAGTCGCCTCAAGCGTTCCATAATTGCAGACTTGGGGATGCGCGTGGTATTTGTAACAAGCAGAAATGGCAGGCCTCGTTTTCGGATCTCTGCGATCGCTTCCGGACCGCCCGGGATCACCTGGTCGCCGTCGTACAGCGTGCCGTCAATGTCGATGAGGAATGATTTGATGTTCACGTAATAAGTAACGAGTAATACGTAATGGCTAGTGGTCTTTCCAGCCTAAAATTATAGGTCGATATAACCCCGTGAGGCGAAAACTCTGGTCTTTACCCAAATTTTCACAGGGACGAGTTCTGTACGCCGAAGGCGTTAAACAACGTAGCCCAGGGTCAGCGAGCG
>JAQBXN010000160.1 GCA_027625095.1 Planctomycetota bacterium
CAACGAGAAGCCGAGCATTGAATGCCCGACTGACATCACGGTTGCCAACGATGAGGGCGAGTGCTTCGCCACGGTTGACCCAGGCTCGCCGACCGTCGGCGACAACTGCCTTGGCGTTACCTTCAAAGGTGTCCGCAGTGATGGACTGGCGTTAACCGACCCTTATCCGGTCGGCACAACGACCATCACCTGGACAGCCACGGACGCCGCAGGCAACACCGCCCAGTGCATCCAGAAGGTTACGGTGAAGGACACCGAGCCGCCGAAGATTATCTGCCCGGCAGATATCGACTAAGCGAACGCTCGTTTATCAAGCCAAAAACAGACGCGCTCCTCACGAAAGTGAGGGGCGCGTTTGCATTTTAAAGAATGCTTACGTGACTTGAGGGTGACGAAACTGGAACTTCCTGTTCGCCGATCTCATAGCTGGAAGAAAGAACCACTGGGGAGAGGACCATCGGTGGAAGCATCCTTCGCAGGTTCAAATCCTTACATCAACATGGGGCCACGTGATGTCCGGTTTCCCCGGACTGCCCGTGCCGAGGATCGGCTCCTTTTCTTTCGGATTCCACCCACGTACCACCGGCGATGCGTGCTGGCGGGCAGCCGATGTTTCGGGCAGCGTTCCACGATCCCACGGCATCTTGACCTTTACCCGGCCGACGTCCGACGAAGAGGGAGACGGCAATTGTTCGCCGCTAAGGAAGGCTCTCAGGTTTTCCTGGAGACCAGGAGGCAGTCCTCCGGAATGGAAGGCCAGAACTCGATCATCAAGTGGTCTGATAGCAGGCATATTCTTTCCTCTGGATTACCTCAGATTGAAACTCCAACCGATTATCGAAACCGCCGACCTGCCTTGAAGCATTTCAAGGTGTCGCCGCCGATTATCGAAACCGCCGACCTTCCTTGAAGCATTTCAAGGTGTCGCCGCCGAGTCGAGAGGAACAGATTTCCCAGCGATGGGCAAGAATGGCTTTTGAAAAGTCCGGCCTGGTGGTGTAAGGCCTAGTGCTGCAATTACTTACATGATGGTAACGTCAGTGGCCCCTGAATTGCGATTGGCTCCCTGTGCAGACCTGATCTTCAGTCTGCCGTTCGAAGCGACCATGTGGCTGCCTTCTCCCTCAGGCAGTTCTGCGATCGGGAGAGCGAAGCCACGGTGGCCTGCCGGTTACAAAGACCAGACTGTGATCCTTAAAACTATCCATGCTCAAAATGCCTTATCTCCTGCTCATCCACTTCTTAGGTTTGGTTCACGCTGACCTGCAGTTTGATGACACCGAACTCGTCCTTCACCCATCCATCAACGACACCGAGTCCACCGGCGCCTTTCGATTTGTGAATGTTGACGACAACCCAGTCACGATCAAGGAGGTCAAGACCTCCTGCGGATGCACCACCGCAAACCTGACCAAACGCACCTACCAGACCGGAGAAGAAGGGGTCATCTTTGCCACCTTCAAGTTCGAAGAGCGTCAAGGCCGGAAGAGCAAGAACATCTACGTGACCACTGATGTTTCCGGTGAGCCGCTCAAGTTGACCATCACTGCATTGATCCCAGAGGTTCTGAAGATTCGGCCGATTATGGTCTGGTGGAAGCGAGGGGAAGAGGTCAGGGCCAAAACCGTGACGATAGAGGTAAACGCAGACGTACCCGCCGATCTGAAACAGATTTCATTCTCAGCCGAAGGCTTTGACTCAAGTGTCAAGACCCTCAAGCCCGGCCGCGAATACGAGGTAACTGTTACGCCCAGACAGACCGAAAAACCAGTCGTCGTTTCAATGAGTATCAAAACCGACCTGCCGAAGCGCGGGACGTTTCGCTCATTCGCGATGATTCGCTGAAGGATTGTGGGGTAGGTATTCAACCTGCCCTTATTGCTTCATCACAGGTGACTAACCTGTGACACACAACCGACACTGAAGAGCCATGTCACTCAACTACTCTCCTAAAATCATTACCCCATTCAAAGCTCGAAAGTCTTGGGCTGAAGAGGAATCACCGGCTCGGGAAGCAAAGGCTGAAGTCTTTGTGCTGCTCGAAGCGGCCGAACAGGAAGTTGCCTTGCTCGAGGAGCAGGCAACCGGTCTGACAGTCCTTGTCAGAGCTGCCGCCACGCCTGAACTGGCACAGAAAGCCCGCAGCTCCCTCGAAAAGGTTCAGGAGCGTATCAGTGACATAACGGAAGAAATCCGAGAGCTGGCCTCCGCATTGAAGGAGTTGCAAGAACTGAAGGCCGCCGTGCTGAAAGAAGCAGACGATGCCATCAAAGAAGCCGAGGCAATGCCGCCGCCACCCGCGACTAAGTGGCTGCCTTCTCCTGAAGGCAGATCTGCGCTCGGGGGCGCGCAGCCACAGGAGGCCGGCAATGCTGAGTCGCTCGTCCCGGCAGGAGGATCCTCCGCCTCGCAGAGAATCCCTATACCGGTTTATCCTCCTCCAGTGCCGATCGGAAGGGAAGTTCCGCAACGTTGGGCACAAAGAGACAGAGTGCCGCATGGCGAGGAATCGCAGGAAGTTCCTGAGCCTGATGAAACTGGGGCTCAGAAAGTAGCAACTAAGGCCGAGTTGATAAAACCCCCACAAGATGTGAAGGCAACTTCCGGGAACATTACATCCACCCCTTCCGCTAATGAAAGCGCCGCGCCTCCGGAAGATTCGGCAGACCAAGAGGAGGAGCGCGCTCCAAGCCTGATGTCCACCCAGATTCGGAAAACGATCGCTTCCTACAAAGACGCCAAGGAAAAACCACCTACAAGTTTCGCGACCCTCGAGATGGATTTGCAGGGCATTGAATGGATTCCCTGCAAACAGTGCAAAAAGAAATTTCCGGATTCCGGCACCATGGATTTCGTCAAAGAATGCCCACACTGTGGCTATCGATTCTACGCCAACCTCACCTACGAAATGAGAGCTGTTGAAACCAGAGAGAAGCGCCGGGCAGGTCGACGAAATCGGAAACAGTTCACAAAGAAGATGGTTCGGATCGGTCGCACGCCTGTCACCAGGCAACTCGAGCCCATCTACAATAAGCAACTGCCAAAACTAAGAATCATGGATTGGGTGAGGCAACTCATCGATGGCCCATTGCAGCGCATCGGACGCTGGCGAAATGCGGGGTGAGCGGGGGAGTTCACACCCTTGCTCAACTTTTTTGCTAAGTTTTCGGATGGCTCGCCGATAATGGATGGACGATATTCAAAGTAAGGGGAATCTTCTTCGGGCATCTTTGCCTGAAGTAGTGTTTGCCTGAACACCGTTCACGTTTGGCCGCGTGGGCGAGTTACAGGTGTTCTGAGCACAAATTGCAGAGGAGCCCCTTCTAATGTCCTACAGCATCTCATTCACTACGCCGACGATCGACCTCTCGTTGTATTACTGCAGGCCAACGATCCCGACGTACTGTCCGTCGCCGCCGCCGACTTGTCCGCCACCGCCAACTTGTCCGCCGCCGCCGACTTGTCCGCCACCGCCAACTTGTCCGCCACCCACTTGCGATCCGGCCCCAACCTGCCCGCCGGCCAAACCCAATGGGCCGCCTTCATGGGCGCCGGCGAACGGCTATCGTCGTAAATTTGAATTGCCGCAGATCTGCCTGCCGCAGATCCCGAAAGGCAATAACGGAGTCGGCAACGGCCTCGACCCGCAACCGCCAGGCAACCCGCCCATCAATGACGGCCCGGGCACCAGTCCTGGCAACCCCGGCAACATAGGCAAAGGTATCTCCGACGACCTCCGGGAGAAACTGGCGAATCTTGGCCACGGCCGCTGGGCCTAGCCCCACGGCGACCCTTCAAACTATAAAAGCCCCACTCGACAACCGTCGGATGGGGCTCTTTTTTTTGTCAGAAGTTCGGCTATTCCATCTCAGAAAGGCTCCAGTCTAAGAAGGTGAAAGAAGCTCCTGATTTCTTTCTACTTCTTCAAAAAACACTTGACAGACCAGCTCAGAGGCCTGCCCGTCTACTGGTGGTGAATCAGATTGGCTGGCAAAAGCAGAGATGAGTTTGTTTAGCTGAGAAATCTTCCTCTCCAGCCAGTAAACTAGCAGCCGCCGGCCGTACAGTCTTGTGCCGATTAGCCACAAATCTCCTTCGACTGTGAGCAATCTCAGAGGCCGCAGGGGGCGAGTAAATTTGAATAAAGCTCGGGATATCAGTCCCAGGCTGCTGGCTTTGGCCACACCGTAGCCGCGCCTGTATAAATGTAGAGCGATGACACCACATTGGAGAAGACACAAATGAGCAAGTCATTAACAGTACTGGTAACCGGTTCTGCCGGACGTATCGGCAGCGCCACCTGCAAAGAGTTAATTGCACGCGGCCACACAGTTCGCGGCTTCGATATTCGAGAATCCGCCGGAGAGGAGAAGTCATACCTTGGCGATCTCACAGATCGCGCATCCATCGACGAAGCCATGAAAGGAGTCGATGCTGTCGTACACCTGGCCGCCACACCGGACGAAGCGGACTTCTTGACGAAGCTCCTGCCGAACAATGTCATTGGGCTATACAACATACTTGAGTCCGCTCGTGAAGCAGGAGTCAAACGCGCCATCCTGGCAAGCACCTGTCAGGTAATCAGCGGACACGAAGGCCCCTGGCCGGTGACATCCATTTCCCCCATCAGCCCACGAAACTGGTACGCCTCAACAAAGGTCCTCGCCGAAGCCGCTGGGCAAATGTATGCGTATCGGCATGGCATCAGTGTCATTGTTGTCAGGCCAGCCTGGTGTCCGCGAGACCAGAGTCATGTGGATGCCATCAGCAACAATGTGAACGCGCAGGACGGTTACTTCAGCCCGGGCGATGCGGGGCGTTTTTTCGCCTGCGCGGTCGAGGCGGATTCTTCTATCAAGTACCTGCTCCTCCATGGCACAAGCAGGGCCCTCAAGCAACAACGCATCGACTTCACTGAGGCTACCAGGGCCATCGGTTACGAGCCGCAACACGCATGGCCGGAAGGCGTGGAAGTCGCGGGCGTGTTAAAGAAGTCGTAGCGGCATTCGCAAGTATACGCTGCCAGCATATCGTCTGAGAAGGCCGTTTTACAGGCTGAATCCTGCGGCCACGCTTACTTACCGCGCAGCACCTCTCTTGTTTGATGGGTGCCGTTGCCGGTGACGTTATAGGCGAACGTATTCATCACCCGCGGACTTCCGGACTTGTTTGGGGCCGATCCATGAATAACGAGCGGGCCAAAGAAAACCGCATCTCCGGGCCCCATCTCAGCAGCCACCGCGTCCTCGCGCTCGTGGTAGTGGCCCTTCAGAAACACACCAAATGCTTGGCGCGCTCGTTCGTGCTCCTGCAGCCCCCATTTGTGACTGCCGGGGACAAACTGAATACAGCCGTTCTCCGTCGTCGCTGCAGAAATCGCAAACTGGCAATTGAGCATCAAAGGTTGATTGCCCTCCTGCTTCCAGTATGCGTAGTCCTGATGCCAGGGGATCGGCCGGCCTACTTCCGCTGTCTTTGGCAGAAGCTTGCTGTGATAAAGCGAGATTTCCGGGCCGATAAGCTCTTCGACGATATCCAGCACCGTATCAGAACGAAGTATCTCGTTCAGAGTCGGGCTGATCACTTCGCTGTGCATGAGCTGCATGATGGCCGGTTTCTGATCCGGGTTATCAAAGGATTCCCAAGAGACTCCTATCCCCTCCGGTGTGTGCTCCGCCATACGCTCGTGGATGTCCTTCAACTCAACCTCGAGCTTTTCAATGATGGTGAAATCGAACAGTTGCCGGACTAAGAGGAAGCCATTGTCGTCAAAAGATTTTTTCTGTTCATCGGTTAGAGACATCTTATTTTCCTGTAATGCAACTTGAGGTTCTGTTCTGTAACCGCCGATATCTCATTAGCCAATCTAAACGGAAGTCGCAAATCCTAATTGGTCCCTATTTTGCTAATTCAGAAAGGCCATTTGTCGCGTATAAAGCTCTTAAGACGCAGCTCAGGTGCTTACCCCAGCCTGTGACTCAGCTCTATTCAAGGAGGAATCCCATGCGAATCAGACATAACTCATACCGAATTGGTTTGGCGTTGGGGGCTGGAGCGGCACGCGGAGTCGCACACCTCGGAGTGTTGCAGGTGCTTGATGAGGTGGGCATCAGCGTGGACTTGATTGCCGGGTCGAGTTTTGGCTCGTTCGTGGCCGGCTGTTATGCATGCAATCCCGATGCGCGGCTGGTCACTGAGCAGTCGGTTGCTTTTGCGGAAAGCAGTGAATTCAGGCGCAGCAAGTTTGATTTCATCATGCAGGCCAACCAGGTCGAACCGGGCTTCATAAATTCGCTGAAATCACTCATCCGCAAAGGAGTGATGTACAGCTCCACGTTATCGAGTAATGGCTTTATTACTGCCGAGGCGATGGCTTTTAATGTGGCACAGTGTCTGCCCGACCGGCTTGTCGAGGAAACTGAAATCCCCTTTGTCGCGGTATCCGCTGACGTAAGAACAGGCGAGGAAATCCTTATCAATCGGGGCCCCATTCGCAGCGCAGTGCATGCAAGCTGTGCGATACCTGGCGTTTTCCGACCCGTTGCGGCTGGTGAGAGACGCCTCGTTGATGGTGCTTGTGTTCAGAAGATTCCAGTAATACCCGCATATCTGATGGGGGCTGATTTCGTCATCGGCGTGGATGTTTCAAGTGGCCTGCCAGATATGGAGCTGAGGACGGGGGCAGACATGCTCATTCGAAACTCGATGATTGAAGGCCATGCATTGAAGAATATGCAGGCGCGAATGGCAGATTTTCTGATTGAGCCGGATGTTGCAGACATCCACTGGGCGGACTTTAGAAATCCGATGGCGGCGGTTGCACGAGGCGCCGAAGCTGCAAGAAAGGCAGTCCCGCTTCTGCTGGCGATGCTGGACGCCTTGCCGAGACTGATGGAGAACGGGCTCTCGCCTGGCCGCAAGAGGGCGATCCCATTCCTGGAAAACCATCGGATGCAATACTTCGAAATGCCCAAGGAAGCGAAGCCGGTAACTAAAGCATTGGAAGTTATGGAAGTGATGCCGAAAACCAACGCTCCGGAGGCGGCAATAGGGCATCAGGCGTAAGTTCCCGGTCAGGTCGCTTTGTTACGCGGATGGAAATTGTTCCTGAGCAGATTTCTACTGAATCAACTCGCTTGCCAAATTTTCTGTTGCTTTGGCTTACTGCGCCCGCTTGCATAGCAACGGATTTACCGGGAACAGAAGATACGGTATGACACTAAATTGAGTGAATTGACCCACGTTAATCCAGCAGATCGGGCAACATAATGAAATCGTCTGAAGGAACCATCATCATCCGGAATGGCCAGCTAATCGATGGCAATGGTAATCCGCCGATTCCGGATGCTGTACTCATCATTGAAAAGGGAACAATCACATTCTCCGGCGCCGAAGCTGATGCACCCGAGACAAGCGGCGCTGCAATCATTGATGCCCGCGGCGGCAGCATCATGCCCGGCCTGGTGGAAGCCCACTTTCATTCGACCTATTTCAACGTCGCCGAGCTCGAAGATCTGGATATCAAGTATCCAGTGGAGTTCGTTACACTGTTAGCCTCCCGCAATGCCAGGCTTGCGCTTGAATGCGGGTACACCTCCGCGCGCAGTGGTGGAAGCCTGTTCAATATTGATGTCTGGTTAAAGAGAGCAATCGACGAAGACCTTGTTCCGGGGCCCCGCATGGCATCATCGGGCCGAGAAATATGTGGTGTAGGGGGGCTGATGGACTGGAATCCCGACTATCGAAAGATTGGAATGGAGGGCCTCGTCCTGTTGATCAACGGCCCGGAAGAAGCACGGGCGGCGGTCCGCAAGCTGGTCAAGGACGGAGTGGAGTGGGTAAAGACCTACCCGACCGGCGACGCGGCAGCACCCGATATCAATGATCACCACACGCTTTGCATGACGTTTGAAGAAATGCACGCGGTGGTCTCGACCGCGCACAATCACAACATGAAAGTCACCGGTCACTGTCGCGCCACCCAAGGAATCAAGAACGCGCTTCGCGCCGGATACGACGCCCTCGAACACGGCACCTTCGTGGATGATGAAGCCCTTGAAATGATTCTCGAACGTGATGTGCCCGTTGTGCCGGCACTGTACTTCGAAAAAGCCAGCGTTGAGAAGGGGCCGGCCATCGGCATGTCACAGCGTGTCATCGATGGCCACCTGGAGACCCTCGAGGGAGGTGCCGAAAGCGCACGCAGAATCCTGGCGGCGGGCGGGCGGATTGGAATGGGCGGTGACTACGGATTCGCCTGGAATCCTCATGGGGACTACGCCAAGGAACTGACATTCTTTGTCAATGACGTGGGGTTCAGTCCACTCGACACTCTTAAGTGTGCCACAAGAACCGGCGCGGAGATCATGGGAAGAGGGGACGAATTGGGCACCCTTGAGGAAGGCAAGATCGGTGACGTGCTCGTGGTCGACGGGGATGTCGTTGCCGATATCTCCATCCTGGAGGATCGTTCAAGATTCATCGCCGTGATGCAGGGCGGTATCGTGAGGGCTGGGCAGTCGAGATAGAGCGCTACGGCACTTACGGCATAGGGCTGTTTCCTCCTGATTTCATACACAAACAGTCCTGCGTGACTACCTCGGATCAAGTGAATCCGGTTGTAAGGTTCATTTCACTTCCGGTATCGATATCATTGCACACCTCACTTATCATCGATCACTGCGATCTATTATGGAGATCACTGGTGCGGTTTGATCGAAGGTGAGCCCCGCCGAATGGAAGGATTGAGTTGAGATGCAGATTGTTATCTGGGCGGTCGCTTCCGCCCTCCTCCTGCTGGCCATTCGCTCCCTGCAACTCCTGCGGCGGTTGAAGAAAACGGACCTTAGAAAAGGGCTGATATTCGAGGATGCCGAGCACCGCTTGAGGCTGCGATATCCACCCTGGTGGGAATGCCGGGAGGAAGAAGACCACTACCGGTTTATGAGCCACGAAAAGGATGGCGTGCTGGAGTTGAAGTTATTTCCGAAGAGTGGCCATACACTCCAACAGCTCGCAGATGCCTGGACAGATCGGCAGCAGGTGGCGTGGGACGACCCGTTGCTAGAGAAAATGGAAGTGTACAACCTCAGCGTGGGACGAATCGAATCCCGGGCAACCATTGACGGGAGCAAGAGGCACTACCTGCAGCTTTGGCTCGTGGTCGCCGGTACGTGGCAAGCCCAGTTCGTCTATAAGTCCTCCGTGATGTTTGGCATGGTTGATTCCTGGTATCTGCATCAGATGCTGCTGACAATTGAAGACTGTGAATCCGGATAACTCGCTGCCTTACAGATAAATCCGGCCTGGTGATTCAGTGTTCCGGCTAGAAGAAATTCTCGACCAGCTCATCACGAGGGCGATGCTCAATCCTATGAGTTTCGCTTCGGCCAAGGAGTTGGATGCTATGGAGCCTCAATGTTCTCGCGCCATACTGTTCTTCAACAACGCCCTCCACCAGGTAGGGGCCCCAAGCCCCGATTTCTCCACCGTACTCTCGATATTCGCGTGGAAAGAGCGTCGATTCCCAGAGCCCCTGTTCATCCTCGAGTGTGATAAACACCATCTTGCCGGCATCGGTATCGACCGTTCGTGTCGCCGCCAGCATGCCGAGCAGGCGGAGACGTCTGCCCGGGTACTCACGCACAGCTTCGCTGCGCGCAAGATCACGGGAAGGCAGATGTGGACGCAACACGGCGAGGATGTGTTCATGCGCGCACATTTCTATCTGAAAGAGCTCCTGATTGAGCTTTTGTTCGGGCGAGAAGTCTCGAAGGACAGGCGCGGCAATTGCGTGAAAGTTACCCTTGAAAAGCTGATGCGAATTCCGCAGCCGTTTCTCTGCATCGTAGGTCATCCCCAGTTCCCACATAAGCGCCGGGCGGATACTTCCGGCAAAATCAAAACTCCCGCACAGGATGAGCGATTCCATTTCCGTGCGCTGGAGCGTAAGACGCGAAAGAAAGTCATTCAAGGATTCGAACGCTCCACTTGAAGCCCGTTCTCGAACAATCTTCTGCATGCTGCGCAAACTCAATCCTTTGATCTGGGACAGCCCGATCTGCAGGTCACCCTCAAGGACAGTGAACTCAATCTCTGAACGGTTCACACATGGCAGGCGGACCGCTACTCCCATTCGCTTCGCCTCCTCGAGGTGTACCGATTTTGAATACATTCCGGCATGATGATTCATTACGGCAGCCATGAACTCTGCTGGAAAATGCTGCTTAAGGTAGGCGCATTGATAAGCCACCTGTCCGTAACCGCATGAATGCGATTTACAGAACGAGTAACCACCAAACTTCCGAATCTGCGACCACATCTCTTCTACGCTCTTTTCCGGGATGCCTCGCGTCACACTCCGTTCCACGAACCATGAGTGAATCAGTTTCTGAGCATCCTCATCCTGTGCCTTCTTCAAGGACTTTCGGAAACGGTCTCCTTCTTCCAGACTGAGGTCGAGCATTCGGCTGGCGACCAGCATGGCGTCGTCTTCGTAGAGCATGACGCCCAGGCTGTCTTCTAGCACGTCCTTCACACAGTCATGCG
This sequence comes from Planctomycetota bacterium, assembly GCA_027625095.1. Taxonomy (GTDB): domain Bacteria; phylum Planctomycetota; class PUPC01; order JACPCR01; family JACPCR01; genus JAQBXN01. Next base: position 10,549 of record JAQBXN010000160.1, read on the forward strand.
GAAAGGTCACGGGTGAAAGGCCACGTTTTCGCCGAACGAACTCTTCCTTCATCCCCGCGCCGGCGGCACCAGGCCTGACGAGCGCGAGTGTGGCGATAATGTCTTCCACGCTCTCTGTCTCGGCCATTATCAACAGATTGCGCATGGCGGGGGACTCGAGCTGGTTTACCGATAAGGTTCGGCCGTTCTTCACCATGTCGAGGGTCTTGGGATCGTCTTCTGGAATTTTATCCGAAGAAACTTCCAGGCCGCGATGTTCATGAACGAGGCGGATCGTCTCATCGATGGTCGAGAGAGCCCGGTTGCCGAGCAGATCAATCTTTACCAGCCCGATGTCCTCCACCGCGTGCATCTCATATTGCGTGATGATGACTCCCTTGGCCGCTCGCTGGAGCGGCGTGTAAGAGTCGATGGTTTTCGGGCTAATCACAATCCCGCCGCAATGCACAGAGAGGTGATGGGGGAATCCCACAATGTGCCGTGCGTGCCGAACTATGCGATGGAGATGATCGTCACTGATGTCGAGGGTCGCTGGCAGCCCACTGACGGCCCGCTCAACCGGCACGTCTTCATCCATAGAGATGCTGCCCTGCAGGCGGGACACGTCTTCATTAGAAACGCCGCAGGCTTTGGCCACCTCACGAAATGCGCCCCGGTCTCGAAAAGTGTTATGCGTAGAAATCATAGAGGTATGTGCCGCTCCATACTTTCGGAAAACGTAATCAATGACGTCGTCCCGCCGCTGCCAGCAGAAATCGATATCGATATCCGGGCAATCGCTGCGCGAAAGATTCAGAAAACGCTCGAACTGAATGTTGTAACGAATGGGATCGACGTTGGTGATGCCCAGCACGTAGCTCACAATCGAACTCGCTCCAGATCCACGGCCAACGCTCGGCAAACGTTGCGAGCGGGCGAAACGCATGATGTCAGCGACTACCAGAAAATACTCCACAAATCCCAGCTTCGTGATGACCTCGAGCTCGTACTCAAGACGGAGCTTCGCCCTTGGCGTGACTGGTTGGTACCGCCACCGCAGCCCGTCTTCGGTCATTTGGCGCAATTCGACTTCAGCCGGTCTGCCATCTGAAAGCGGCTGCTCAGGAAAGATTGGTTTGCCCAGTGGGATGTGCAGTCGACATTGCTCACCAACCGCCCGGGTCTCTGTTACCGATTCCGGCAAGTCGCTGAATCGTCTCTCAAACTCGTCTGCCGGGCAGAGGTAGTGTTCGGGTAGACAATGATCGGTGTTTGCTTCTCGCGTGACCAATTCGTTCTTTCGCATCGCGACCAGCACCCGATGGAGGCGAGTCTCGGCTGGATCAAGAAGCATCGCGGCCGTCGTGCCGACTGTTCGGATGCCGAGGGATTGCGCTGTATCGAGGAGTCGTCTTTCTTCATTGATGCTCCGTGCCGGCCTTATGATTTCGGCGCGTAGAAATTCATGGGAAACGTCATCGACGAGGGCTGACAGCAATTCTGGAGAAGGGGTGAGAATGAACAAGCCGGCCTGATGACACATGATCGCCAGTGTGGTCAGCGGAGTCAGTTCCTTCGTGTTTCCGATTTTCTGGTCGAATCCGGCCACAGAATCCAGAGGTGAGATTTCGCTGTCATCGGTACCTGGCGGTGCTCCAAGATGTACCTGTGTGATAAGCCGGCAGAGGTTTTCATACCCTTCGTAATTTCGAGCCAGGAGAATGGCGGGGCCATGTTGGGTCGGTACGGACGCCCCCAGGATCGGCGTGATGCCCGATTCGGACGCGGCCTGATAAAAGGGAATGGCCCCGTATAGATTAGCCGTGTCCGTCAGGGCCAGGGAACGGATGCCGTATCGCCGGGCTCTGTCCAGTAGTTGCTCCGGGCTCGCGGTGCCGCTGCAGAGAGAGAAATTGCTGTGAACGTGGAGAGGGACGTACGTCACTGAAAAGAGGAAAGTGGAGGAATGGATGAGCGGCTAAGAATCCTTCAGTCTTCATTGTTCTGACGCGCTTGCTTCTTCGTCTGAAATTCCTTCAGCAGCCATTCTCTCAAGACCGGCAGGCTGCGTTTACGCTCTGCTTGATTCTGATAGAAGTGATACCCTTTCTCAGACAGTTTCCGCCCCGTCATCTCTTCAATACCGGTACTCGATATGTGACGAAAGACGACACTGGAGTGGTCCAGCATTTCCAACACATCCGGCAGAGCCCAGAACTGCTTGCGAGAAGTAATCGCCCACGTTGCTGCTAACTGGGTTGGATGATGTTCGCTTTTCACCCATTCGCTGCCGGCGGGTTCTGCCCGGTTGGGCGAGCCCGCAGGCGTCGCAGGGATCTCCAGGCCATACCAGTCAATGAGATGGCCTATAGACCATTGAATCGTCTTCTCAAGATGACAAAGGTTGCATGCATTCGGATGACCCGCCTTGAGCATTTCTTTGTTCGTTGGCGAAAAAATAGCGTGTGTCCGTGTCACTTTATCAAGACCTTCGATTATGCGTGGCATGTGACAGTTCATGCATCTACTACCTTCAGTATCTGCAGGGTGATTTGTGTGAGCCTCAATTTCTTTGACAGTTTTAATTTCATGACACTTCTGACAGAGCGCATCGTCTTCATCAGATGAATGTTGCCAGCGAACACCTGTTGCCTTGTGAGGGTTGTGACAATCGACGCAGGTAAGTTTAGAGTAGCAACTGCCGGCAAGAGCCTCAGTGTATTCGGCGGAGTTAAATATTGGCATACCTGCTGCGTATTTGGGCCGCAGTGAGTCGTGACATCGGGAACATGCCACCCGTTTATTCTCCGGAGTACGGCCGTATTCTGTGGGCTCGTGAGTCAAAATGGACCGCCCGGATGGAAAAAATGCTGGCATGATTCGCTTGTCTCTTACATGCTCGGCACAGCCATGATGGCAGGCCTCACAACTGATACCCAGATTGATGGCAACATCCGCTGCTTCAGAACTTTTGAGCTTAAGCAGGTGGTCCATTGTGAATTCTTTTCTTGACCTAGATCCTTTGAATTTGTCTGAATACGCGCTGGAAATGTATTCCGGCACGTAAAAGGAGTAAGGCTTGATTTCATGGAAAAGATAATTCTCGTATTCCTGTGGCCCTTTGACCCAGGATCTTAGCGCCCATTCCCCAAATGGGATTGTGGTATGGCATTCGATGCAAACCTGCCCGTACTCAAGCGTTACAGTGCTTTCAAAGGGGTCAACAAAATCGTGATTAAAATCTCCAAAGCCGACCCCAGTCGGAGGCATCCATTCATTACGAGTGATCCACCAGCCACTGGGCAGAATGATCTCCTTGTCATAGGCTAGATGATCTGCAGGCTCCGGCCCCTCCAATAAGATCCCCACATAGAACTGAAAAATACGCGAGCCAACCGTCTGAGTAACCTTAAAAGTCCGTTTGGTATCATCTCTGGTTAGTTCCAACCTGAACTCACCGTTATGCGTATATTGCCTGACCGTCCCACCCAAGTAGGGGAGCGAAAAATTATCGAAATTGCCTTTGACAGTGTTCTTGCTGGCGATGGCGTTCATCCACCTGTGGGGGTGCTTACTCCAGGAATCATACTTTTCCTCGTGACATTTCTTGCACGCCTCCGGTCCGACATAGTCTTGGGGAAGAATATTTGAGATGACCGAGACCTGAGAAGCAGCGAGCTTTCTCCGCAACTTGGAGTCCTCCCACAGCAGGAGATCCGGCTTTCCGTCAGGAAGGTTCGTTGCCGAATCTCGATCCTGCGTAGGATTGCGAGGCATGGTCAAATGTATGAATGCTATTAGCGCGGCCGCTAGCAAACATGGCCCCAGAATCAGTCTATTTTTGAACAGCGAATTCATGTGTCAGCAATCGAATCTCATCATTGTGGTGGCCGCTCAATATTCCGCTTGGTACTACAAAGGAGCTAGCTCAAGGCGTTCTTTAAAGAATGTGGAATACTTTGAAAACTTCAAGCCTGCCATAGCTGTATTTAGCCTCAGACATCAGTTCATCACGAGGAATGTGGGAATGAAGAAAAGGCTATTCTCCGCAATTCACCACTCGACCTTCCATCAATTCATTCCAGGCAGTAACCCTTCCTCTGCATAACCGAGTTCCACCTTCAGCTTGCTCCACATTTTAGCCCACATCATCAGGGCCAGACCGCCATGCAGTATCACACAAATCACCTGGGGCGGTACATGGATTTCGCGCCGGAATTCGCGGCGGATATCCGGTTCGAGAATGTCTAATACCGAAGTTACGGGCGAGGATGTCGAGGCAAACATGATCGGTTCGTCCGCGTGGCCGTTTGTAGCTATCAGTAGAAATAATGCTACCCCCAGAGGGAGAAGATTAATTGCAAGCGAAGAGACCAGGCTCAATGTGGCCGCAGTCGTCGTCTTCTTCGTGATCGCACTGAAGAACAGACCGAGGAAACCATAAAACAGTGCGGTCAGAATGAGCAGTCCCACCGTCAAGATCACCTGGAACGGCCCCAGCCCTCCATAAAGCAGACAGCAGGAAAAGATCGGTATTGACCCAAAAAGTAGAAGGAAAACCAGCACCAGCGAGGATGCAAGTTTGCCGGCGATGATGCGTCCCGGTTTTAGAAGAGTTGTCCTCAACAGATCCATCGTCCCTTGTTCACGTTCACCGGTGAATGTCCCGCACGAGAACACCGGCGCGATGAGCATGATCATGATGCATTCCATGATGGCGAGGGTCATGAAGACATATCTACCGGAATTTGAGAGATTTATGGGGTTGTGTCGGTTGCTCCTGACCACCGCAATGTAGGCCAGGTAAAAGCCCACCACGAGGATTGCCATGAAGATGGACAAGACAACTACCATCCGCCCACTGCGCAGCCGGCCGCGGACTTCCCTGCTCAAAACCGGGTTCTCTACAAGTTGGATGATTGCTCGCTTGAACTTCACGATGGGATGTCAGCCTCGCTCAATCCAGGTACCACCATAATCGTGTAGTAAGAGAAATATCTTGTTCATGCAAGAAAGCGGTCCGCCATCATGACGCCGGACGCCTGGTCGGACAGGTGTCGAACGTTCTGCTGATCGGGGCTCGGTCCCTCCCTTGATTGGCAAGTCTCAATGCATATAATTCTTCCTTCCTTACGTTTGAGGGATCAACTGTCGCACTTAAGGAAGAGTTGAGCGGCGGCTCAGTCCCTCCCCTCAAAGGCTGTATGCTGACATGGGCAACACCCCCTCAGCTTTCTTACAAGTGACTCAAGGGCCAAATCCAGGGCATGTGCATCCACTGCCGGATATGGTGGTCCTGGGGCGTATCCCCACCTGCGGCGTGGTGCTTACTGACCCCGCAGCCTCACGGCAGCACGCACGAATTATTGCGGAAAATGGCGGTTTTTTTGTTGAAGACCTGCAGAGCGCAAATCACACATACGTAAACAATCAGCCCATCACCAAGGTACAGCTCCGGGATGGTGACCTGATACGCATCTGCCGTCTGGAATTCTGTTTCCGCGGGCGCCCACCCTCTGGATACAACCTCACTCCTACTCCCGTACCAGGATTCGTGACAGGCACGATGCTGCCTCCGACAAGGCAGGTGAACGCCACGGCCACCCCGGTATCGGGGATAAGGGCCTTCCCCGAGGTCACGCCACCTTCCGGTGGTTATCCCCTTACAGATGAAGTCAGGCTCACTGACAAGTCCGATAACGAGGAGATCGAGCGCAGTATTTTCTCTGTGGTTGAAGTCGAAGATCAGAATTTGGCGAAAGACATTCGCGCCATCCAGAACCAGGAAGAACTGGAGAGGATGATCAAACGAATCGAGATCATCAACGATATTGGCAACCGGCTCAGCACCATTCTCGATCTCGACGACCTGCTCAAATCCGTGATGGAGCAATTGTTCACAGTGTTCCCGAATGCCGAGCGCGGATTTGTGCTCATGGTAGATGCGGATCGAAAGAAACTTGTGCCCAAGGTCATCCATCGCCGGGACGGTAAGGATTCCTCAGAGAAACTTCAGATAAGCAGAACTATCGTCCGGAAATCCATGACCGACAAGCAGGCCCTCCTGATTCAGGATGCGGCTGAGGATGACAATTTCGCCGCCGCGGTCAGTGTCATGAAATTCAACATCCGCTCAATGATGTGTGTTCCGCTCATCTGCCAGAATGAAGTCCTTGGTATCATCAGCATCGACACAACCCGTGCCGGCAAAAAATTTCGTGATGACGACCTGAAACTCATAACCGCCATCGCCACTCCGATCGCCACCTCGGTGCGAAACGCGCAGCTTGTGAAAGAGAAGGAAGGAGAAGTGGCCAAACGCACCACCATGCAGCGTTTCTTCTCGCCTGCGCTGGTCGAAAAAATCTTGGCCGGCACAGTCAGTCTCGAAGGCGAACGCCGCTCAGGCATCGCGTTCTTTTCAGACATCGTCGGGTTCACCTCCATGTGCAACCGTATGGATGCCGAGGGGGTGGTAAGGCTCCTGAATGCCTACTTCGAGCAGATGGTCGGCATCCTCTTCAAGCATGATGGGACTATCGATAAGTTCAGCGGCGATGCCATCATGGCTGTCTGGGGTGCACCGGAAAATGTGGAACGGGAAGCCTGGCATGCGATTCAGGCCGCTCTTGAGATGCAGAACGCGCTCTACGAGTTCAACTGCAAGCAGGGAGCGATCAAGGGCGAAACCATCGAAATGGGCATCGGGCTGAATCGTGGCGAATTCGTTGCTGGGCAGGTTGGAGCGAGCAGCCTTGTCAACTACACCATCATCGGCGACGAGGTGAACCTGGCTGCCCGTATTGAAGCCAAGGCTGGACGAGGACAGGTCTTCATCAGCGAGAGTGCCTATGAGGAAATCAAACAAACCGCTTGCACGGTGGAATTGCCGCCCATCAAAGTGAAAGGCATACCCCACCCGATCAAGATTTATTCCGTTCGCGGCACTCGCGATATCGAGAATGACGGCTCTGAGGATCTCGTCGTTTCCCTACCTTTCGACCTTACCATTGAGGGCGCCGAACCCAAGCGCTCCTATTTTAACAAGGCTGAGTTCGATCCCGATCACAGCATTGTTTTCGATCTGGTTTCTCCGATCGCGGTGAAGGAAGGCCAGAGGATCCAGTGCAATTTCGATCTGACCGAACTTCCTGAAATGGAGGACGCTGAGGCGGAAATCATCGAGGTAAGGGAGTCTGGAAAAGTAGGCATCCCTCAACTGGCAAAAGCAAGGATGGCGAACGTTCCAGAAGTTTTGCGTTCGCTGTTGACAGTAGGCGCCGCTCGAGAGACGAGCGCTCTCTGGGCGGATATCGTGCGG
>JAQBXN010000161.1 GCA_027625095.1 Planctomycetota bacterium
AGTCCTGACGGAACCAACTACGGAGGCAACACCACCACCGGAACGTATCCGAACGCTGGTGCGGCAGTCAACGCTGGTGCGGCAGTCGACGTGAGAGATGCTCCCATCGTTGATGATATGACGCTCACCATCCTTCCGTCACGCCCTAAGATCCTCCTGTTCCGTGAAGTGGATACGGACTAACTTCCGATTCACGCTTTATTTGCGGAAACTGTCTTAGTGTCGCTGGATGCAGGCGCGCATCGGTCTCGCCGAATCTTGGCCTCTGCACTGCATTCAGGTCAAGGAAAGAAAAGACTCATACGCCCCACTTGTTTCTCATCTCTTCCATGGACACATTCTTTTCCGGATTATTCCAGGCATAATGGGCGATTGGCTTCTCGCCGATCCAACGTTCGTCTACTTCATCCGCGGCCAGTTGGTAACGAGTGTCGGAAGAAAGTCTGAAGCAGTCTGACGTATTCTTGAAGGAAGCATGCATGGTGAACATGCCGAAGACGAGGATGTCGCCTGCATCAAATTCAGCGGTTTTCCATTGGCCGCCATACTTATCTATCAGTTCATGCGGATCGTTTGAGAACCAGCCTTGGACGTGGTCTCTGTCGACGTCCATCTTGCCGTAAGTCTCTTTGACTTGTTCAAAACGATGAGAGCCTTCAAGTATGGCGAGGGGGCCTTGTTCGAAGGGAACGTCCCCGAGCGGTGTCCAGGTGGTGTAGAGATTCAAAGTGCCACGCCCCATGTACACAACGTCATAGTGAGCGCCGGTAAAGCTCCCGGGTGGAACGACTCGCAGCCACCGGAAATCAAACGGTAGAACTTCACCTCCAAGGAACGTCTCCCAGAAACGAATGAGGTTTCCGGCTCTTACTAATTCAACAAAGGCTGGAACGTCGGTCAGCTTCCTGTCGCCGCCGCGGAAGCCGCCTTGTGAGTCTGGATTTCTGACTCCATCCATGATCGGGAAGGCTGGATCGAGCTGACCTTCTTCAGCCAGGATTTCCATCATCTGCCTGCGGGCTTCGAGGACGAGTTCTTTGTCGAGAACGCTTCTCAGGAGTAGATAACCATCGTTCGCCATTCTGGCTCGCATGGCCTCTGCGTTGCTCAGGAGTTCCGTAGAATCTGTCAGGTAGTCAAGATATTTGCCGGGGAGTTCGAGCTCCCGGGGTCCCATTTGAAGTTTCATTGTTTATGTGTTCGGAGTAGAGGACATTTCTTTCAAGGTGTTGGCATGTTTTCTGTAAAGGCCACGGAACTGGTGATAAGTCAGCCCAAGTAAATCTGCGGCTCTTTTCTGGTTGAATTTTGCGTTCGCCAGAGCCCGTTGCAAATACTCTATCTCAAGAGTGCAGATTGCGCCGCGCAGAGAATTCGTTTCCTGTTCATGGCTGGCGGCACTTGCGGGGGCTGGAGCCGGAGGTATCTGAGGCTTGGCGACGGGATTATACGGCGAGTTGAAGGGGTCGAATACAATTTCCGTGATGACCTCGGACTCGGCCCTGTAGATGGCTCTTTCAACTACATTTTTGAGTTCCCGTACGTTGCCAGGCCACGAATATTCCTCAAGAGCCTCCATGGCGCCGACGCCGAATTCCGGCATCTGATCCTGCCCCAGCTCAAATGCCATTCGGGACGCGTAATGGTTTGCAAGTATTGGGATATCCTCTCTTCGTTCTCGTAACGGCGGCAGGAATAAAACTTCAAAGGAAAGTCTGTCCAGAAGATCTTCCTTGAATCTACCTTCAGCCGCGAATTGCCTTAAGTCGACATTCGTCGCCCCTACAATCCGCACATCGACCTGGGTTGGCTGCGAAGCGCCCACCCGCTCGAACGAACCGTACTCAACGACTCTCAGGATCTTCTCCTGAGCTTCAACGGGTATATTGCCGATCTCGTCAAGGAACAATGTGCCGCCATCCGCAGTCTCGAATCTTCCTGCCCTCCGGCCAACGGCGCCGGTGAATGCGCCCTCTTCGTATCCAAACAGCTCTGATTCTATGAGGGTAGGTGCGAGGGCCGCACAGTTCAGTGTCACGAGCGGTTCCTCCCAGCGCTTCGACAGGTAATGCAGCCGGTTTGCGGCCATCTCTTTACCGGTCCCCCTCTCGCCAATGATGAGGACGGGCCTATCCACCTTCGCCGCTCGAGCCAGCCTTCTTTGGAATTCCACGAAGGCGTCCGACTGGCCAAGAGGGTCTTGAAGAGTTGAGGTTGGTGGCATCGGAGCAGGTGTGGATACGAGGAGGTTTTGTCCTCAATCTTAATCTAAACTACTGTTATATATGCGATTAAGGGTGAGATTAAAGACTTGCCTGGGAAATCCCGCGCCTTGGGCGTGTGATATCGTAGCAGCAGGCGGGCAGATTCGTTCGAAAAAGTCGTGGCCTGGAATTTCACTTTTTGGAAGCCGATTCCAGAAATCATGGGGTGATTACCAGTGGAGGTGAGACCTTTCACCTTCTGTGGTCCTCATACGATGATTTACATGATAGCAGGCTAAACAGTCTCAGAATAGGCACTTATAACGAACGAATCGGGCTCTTTTCAGCTGACATGCTGGCAGCAGGTCGCTACGCCCCAAACTTACTTTCCCAACTCCTCTTCCAGGTAATCCAGCCTTACTGACTCAGCAATTTGTCAAGAATTCGATCCGTGGCATCGAGTCGTTTCTTGAAGTCTTCATACGATCTACCGGCTGTGGGATTCCAGATGCGTTCGGCCATCGGCGGTGCGCGCCTGCGCAAACTGGGCATCTCTGCTTCCTGAGGCTGCTCCCATGCACAAATCTGCGCGCCGATGACGCGATCACTGTCAGCCACTACTTTGCCCGGCGACTCGGGTGCGGCGCCATGGGGCTTGAACTGGAACATGTTCCAACCATAGATTTCAGCCTCCGGCCGAACTTTATTGTTGACCACATAGAGGGGAGTCCAAGAGGCGTTGATCACCTGGTAGCCGTCCTTTACTAGCAGGTCAGGCATATAGAAACGAATTTCGTAAGCCATGACGATGACGTCGCGCGGGATCTCCACCTTTCCGCCGCGGTTGAATCCTTCCCATACGATCATCTGCTTGCCGTTCTTCTTTACGATTACGTTCATCTGCGCAATGAAACGGCGGTAGAGTTCATGCACATTCGGCAGGTCGTATTTCTTCATCGCCTCCTTCATGAGGATGTTCTGATTCGCCAGAGCGAGATCGGCCTCATCGCCTCCAATGTGGAAATACGGGGTTGATTTGAAGACCTCGCATATCTCCCCCACGATGGTTTCAACGGCATTCATCACGTCGTCTTTGACGAAATTGATGGACGCGTGGTGTTCGTAGGGCTTGGTGTCCCGGATCATAAACAAGTCAGGCATTGCCCTGTTGGCCGCGGCAGAGTGACCGGGGACTTCGTACTCTGGAATGATCGTAACGAACCGAGCGTCGGCGTAGGCCACGAGATCTTTCAAAGCCTCGATTGTGTAAGTCTTGCCGCCGTTCTGATTCTGGGTAGCCAGCTTCGGATAGGCCGTGGACGGGAACATGAATCCCTGGTCGTCTGTCAGGTGCAATTGCAGGTATCGAATCTTGTACAGTCGGCAGAGCTGGACAATCTGCTTGATGCTGTCGATGGTGTGATACTTACGCGCGACGTCGAGCATCAGGCCGCGAAATGGGGCGGCCGGGGCGTCCGCTACGGTGAGCAGTGGAACTCTCATATCCGGGGTCAGCGACTGCAGGAATGTGACAGTGCCGTTCGCTATAGCGCCGTAGTTGCCGCCACGGATCACGACACGGTCTGTGACCCGAATGGTGTACGCCTCGCCTTTCAGTTGATCATCAAATTCGAGGCAGATATCTCCTGGCGCTGAGTCGCCTGATCTAACCTGCGATTTGCTTTCTGAGACGGCGTTGATTTCCAGAGCCAGAACTTCTCCCAGCGGCTGGAGGGACTTGCCGGCAACCACTACCCGCGGTTTCGCTGGCAGGGCCAACGTTCCTTCTTGTGCGGTAACTGATGCCGGCCACGGGACAAGATTCAATTCGCCCGCGTCGCCGACCTGAACGGCGCTTTGCAAGATCACAGCGGCAGTGGCAAACAGGAGACAAGCGGTACGACGCTCCTTGGCGTGAAACATAGCTTTTCCATTGATGGATAGAGAAAACGAAGATGATCCAGGAACGCCCGCGACTAATCGATCTGTCGCCGTTCCGGTTCCGACGGCAATTCAGGGTAGACCCATTCGCCAAGCGACACGGAATGCTGCCCCGCCGTCACACCAAAGCCGATGGCGAACTGAGGCGTACTGGTGCCCTTGCCAATGCTGTGATCGTCTGGCCAGCCGGCAAAGAATCGTACGCCATCCATTAGAAACATGGGTCTCACAATGCCCTCCGGCCAGGAGACCACGAGCGAACGGGTCTCGCCTTCCACTTTACCGGTCAAGCCAGTGTCGGTGAAAGTCAGGTCGAAGGGGCCAACCCCGCGCACAGCGCGGTTGCCGGCCGATAGTTTGACGTAGCCCGGCGCGGCGACGAAACGAACGCGGTCGGCGGAGATCTCCACTACCGAAGCGCCCCCCTCGATGCGAACGGCATTGTCCTTGAAAATTGTTTCCCCCGGGCCCTGCGACCGATAGCGGATCACCCCGTTACCAAGGTCGCCACGCATGACGCCCTCGGCCAGTTTCTGCTCCGTTACAGCCACGGCCGGCAACTCAATCACGCCCTCAGGTGCGGGGATGTTCTCCGCTCCCGTTGCCAGTTGCGCCAGGGCAAAGCGTTTTTCGAATGCCCCCGCACCCGTGACGATTCGTCCCTTGTATCCGACCTGACCCTCGCCCCCGCCCTTGACGAGCACGACCGATGCAGGGTCCAACCGGACCGCCCCCGCGCGGCCGCGAAAGACCACACCTTCGCCCTCGTAGGCCACCGGCGACGCGCCGAGAAAGACGTAGTCCGTTCCTTCCCGATGAGTGATCTTCAACACACCGTCCGCCAGGACATTTACCTGTGGCTCAGGTTCGTTAGCTTCTCGCGGATAGAGCACCCAGAAATAGCCGCTGCCGGGTGCTGAGGGGACGCGCAAGATCACATGATTCTCATGGGTTTGGTTTGCCCGAGGTTTGCCCTCCCACGGGGAGCCGTCCGGCTTGACCCAATTGGGGGAGATGGTACCCGGTGCGCCAACGCGCTCGCCGATATTTGAGTTATGCAGGGCCAATGGCAGACGCTGTTCGTGCATCGCCAGAGACTTGATTTCGGGTTGAGCGAATCGCACGTCCAGCTTTGTCGGCCATTCCGTATCGACGTGGATGGTTTCACCTTGAGGGCGGATGTCTTTCTTTGTCCCGAGCAGGTTGAGGTACAGCCAGGTAGCGAGTTTGCCGTCCCCAGAGACGCTGTCACGGATGACAAAGTAATTGGGGCTCGTCGCCGTTTTGCCTTTCATGAAAAGGATCTGCCGGCTCCAGTCCACCGCACCTTCGGTCTGCTGCATGGCCGGATCGAGCTTACGGGTTCCGATATCCGTGACGTTCTGCGCGGCTTGCCAACTGGGAGAAATCCCCGGCTTGATAAACCATTCGGGAAAACCCGTTAAGCCCCAGGCGTAGTCCACGCTCGCCCCAAAAGCGTGGTCTAAAATGTTGGAATCACCCCAGCCATGTGGCCAGATATTCTCGGAGTGCCCGAAGCGAATGGTGTTTTGCAGATCAATGGTGGGGTCACTGGGCCCACCATATTGGAAAGGCTGGTAAGGTACCAGAACCGCGCCCTTACTCATCAGAATGAAGTGGCCTGGGTCTACCGTCCAGTGGCTCCACTGAAAGCCGCTGCGGAACAGCATGTAGGTTTCCTGCGGCCCCTGGTGTGCGCGGAAGATGACCCCCATGCCGGGATAAACCTGGCTGGTCAGTGCTGGTTCCTGGGGTGCTAGAGCGGCTGGCTTCAAAGCGGGATTCCAGCCGCCGCTTTCGCCGTTGGCCGTCCAGGCCCAGAGCAGATTCGAAGCGAGTTCCGGATCCTGGCCGGCCAGGCCGCCCGCCCCCTCGACAAAGTTTTCGGTGTTGCCCGGCTGACTGTTGGCCAGGCCGGGGATCATTCGGGCGCGCCAGCGGGAATCGTATGGGGTGAGGAGATTCATGTAGTAGCGCCAATCGGGGGCGAGGTAATGCTTCAGCAATCCAGCGATGTTGGGCGCGCCGCTGGCTTCCAGTGCCGGCAATCCGTTGGACGCCCGGGCGAAGCCGTGCATGTGGTAGGCCGCGCCGAATTCGAAGTAACTTCCGCCCGGTGCGATCTGCATTCCAAGGTTATATGCCCCGTATTGCGCCATGTGGTCACGCCACTTTGAATACATCGGATGATCAGGCAGCAGCGCCACAAAACATGGGCCCGACCAGAACCGTGCAGTTCCCATGTTCGGGTTGCCGTGGTGATGCCCGTTGCCATAGCTCATCATGTCGGCATCCGCATAGAGGTAGCAGTGCAGAGCCAGGCGGGCGCGGATTTCACGTCGCGTTTCGGCCAGTAAATCGGGCTTGGCAAGGTCGGCATCGGCCCTCGCAGCGATCATGTAATTACCGGAGGTGCCATGATGGCTCGAGTGAGTCGAATTGAAGTAGTACTGGCAAGAATTCCGTAGAGAATTAATGCTCCCCTCCGGCGAAGTATTCGTACGTGAACCATACAGGCGTGGATAGGTGGGCATGGCGTCAGGCCATTCGAGGATGAAATCTTTGTAACGATCCAGGCCGACGATTCCGTAAATGCGCTGCAGTTGGTAGAAGGGCCGGTTGCCCTGGGGATCAGGGATCGACGGAAGCCCGAGAGCCAACCCCCAGACGCGGCGGCCATAGGTCTTGGGCAAACTCATCTCATGTTCCTGCGTCGAAAACGGGGATGTCTCCGAGGTGATGTCCCTGCCCCACTCCGCATGCCGGGCACTCATCGGGAACCGCACTCGCATGTTGTTGGCGCCGCTGCTCAAGACTTCTAGAGCGTTGGAACGACGCCAGAGACCCTTTCGTAATGGCACAACGCCTACGAGCGGAAAGGCATTGGGCGACGCCTTGCTTTCGGATTGGTTGAAAATTCCGAGGTGACTCAGCTTGCCCCATGCCTGGTCGCCGACCATATATTGCACGGGTTGCCCCCGCATGAGACCGGCGAAATCCACCTCCCGTCCGGTCGGGTCGCCGCCACCGTTTCCATTATGGGAGGCGGTCTGGGCGCGGTCCGGTTTCCATCCGCTGCTCAGGTCCAGCTCCCAGAACTGGGATCCGTCAAGCTTTCCCAAGTCGTATTCTTCTCGCACCATGACCAGGGGCACCTGATCAATGACCTGAATCCGTGCGCGGTAATACCCTCCATCGGCCCACTCGATTTCATAGAGCAACTCGGCGTACACCGGGCCGGAGGCGACAAGTTTCACCGTAAATTTTTCGACCAGCTTGGCCTCGGTCTGCAGGCCCGCGCCGAGCCAGGCTCCATCCCCGTTTCGGAATGCCAGAATCGGGGCCGGCAGGGTTGAGGCGGCGACTGCTTTTTTCAACTTCTGCTTAGTTTCTCCGGGCAGTCGAACCGACAGAAGACCATTGCTCAATTCAAGGTTCTTACCGCTCCGGACTATCTGCACTCCACCTTTCGGTGCCGCCTTTCCGCCACTGTCACGTAGGCTGAACGTCGCCGTCGCGTTGGCGGCGATCTGAGTCACAAAGCTGAGTGTCACCAGTCCGTCACCATCGGCAGCCACTACCTGCAGCGGCATGGCCTTTTCCTGAGCGTCGAACAACCGCAGCTTAGAGCTGGCGCTTTTACCGGCCTTCAGGCTGTAATTGACAAGATCCGGTGGAAACCCGCGGCCCGTGTAATCCTTGATGGTTATCTTCTTTTCTGCTGCACCGGTCTCACCACCTGCGATAGCGACCCCGATAATTAATAAGCTGAGCGAGCGACATTTCGGTTTCATGATTTTTCGAATGGGTAATGAAGCTGATGCCGAATTGCAAGGCTGGCCGCCTGGCAAGCAGTGAATGGCTACTGTGGTTCACGGACGGCATGTTAAGCCGGGCGAAGCAAAATTTGAATCGAGTAGGCAACGCCAGAGCAATCGTCCTGGAAATCCTGTGGCTGCGACAGGGCGTCCCGGATATCCCGGCGGTTGGCGCGACTTCAGATTCTGATTTACCCCTTGGTCTCCAAACCCTTCAGCGTGCCTGTCGAGGTTGCAAACGAGGAATCCTCCAGCCCGAACTGGTTGAGGATGCTGAGGTAGAGGTTGCTGAGTGGAACGCTGCTCGGCTCGAAGGAGAGATGCCGGCCATGTTTGAAGCGGCCGCCGGCGAGGAGGACCGGGAGGTCCTTATTCGAGTGGTTCGAGCCGTTACCAAGGTTGGAGGTAATGACGATGGTCGTACGGTCGAGGAGGGTGGCGTCGCCTTCTTTTGAGTTCTTCAGATTCGTGAGCAGCGTTTTGAACTGCTTGAATAATTCCAGTTCGACCAGCCTGAGCTGGGTGATGTTGTTCGGGTCCTGGCCGTGATGCGACAGACCGTGGTAGCCGTTGCTGACGCCCGGGATGTTGACTTTGTTCTGCTGGAAGTAGCCGAACGTGATGATGCGGGTGGAATCGGTTTTGAACGCCAGGTAGGTCATGTCACAAACGTTGCGGAGTTGCGTAATGAGTTCTGCCTCGTTGGCGGGGTCTTTGGGTGAGTCCGCATTGACCTGCGGCTTGGGCTTGTGCACCCAGCTCTCCGATTTGACCAGGCGTCGCTCGGTCTCCCGTATGGACTCGAAATACTCTTCGAGTTTGTTCTGGTCGGCTGTTGAAATTTTAGGCTTTAGAGCCTTGGCCTGTTCCTGAACCAGATCCATGATGCTCTTGTCGTGGCCAATATTCTGTAAGACTTTTTTTCGGTCGGATTCGTTTTCTCCGACAAACATCCTGGCGTAAACCTTTGCCATCTTGGATTCCGCGGGAACCATCGTACCGCCGTCTGTCCAACTGAAGATGCTGTGTCCGGCGGAAAGCGGCATCGCATCAAAGCGGGTGTGCTGCCCGATGTGGCCGGCGAGGTACTGGTCCAGTGAACGGACGTTGCGCTTGTTGGAAGGCACGCCGGTAAAGATACGGGCCTCGGAAGAGTGCCCGCCGTTCACACCGGGATGGTCGAGTCCGGAGATAACGGTGTACTGGTCACGGAATTCATCGATGACGGACAGGTATTCGGTTGCCTTGTATTCCGAGCCAGTCTCCTTCGGAATGAACGCTTCACGATAGATGCCGAGGGGAACGCAAATGAGCAACAGGCGCCGCGGCTCGGATTCAGCATCGGCAGCGTGCAGTTGATTGAAAGTTTCGAGCCAGGGAAGCGTGAGGGTGACGCCAGCGCCTTTGATGAAGTTTCTTCGATTGGTCATTTGTGGGCTCGTGGTTTACTGATAATTCGGAGGATCGAGAAGTGTGTTAGTCACCACGTTCTGTTGATACCGTAAGAGTCAAGGGCTTCGTCGCGACTGATTACTGTTAAGTGCTCAACTTGAGCCTGCGCGACAATCATCCGGTCAAAGGGATCTCGGTGATGAAATGGAAGAGTCGATTGTCGAGCGGCATATTCGACGGTTACGGGCAAGAGAACTGCTTGAAGGTTATCGAGCGAAGTTGTCATCCATTCGTTGTAATCGATAGACAACTCAAGTTTCCCGAGGCCAACGTTTGATTGCGATTTCCCAGACAGATGCAGCGCTGACGAAAAGGGCATTCTCAGGCTCTGATATGGCTTCATGCGCCTTCCTGCTGAGCAAATCGTCCTGATCCATCCACCAGATCACGGAGTGGGTGTCGAGCAGCAACTTCACTTCATGTAGTCCTTAAAGTCGTCGAGGGGAGCGTCGAAATCATCGGCCATAAACCGTACGCTGCCCTTTAGGACGCCAGATAAACGGCGCTCGCTCCTCGCGTGCTTTGCAGCAACTATCTTAGCCAGGGGTCGGTCGTCCTCGGTAATAGTCAGTTCATCGCCTGGGTTTAGCTGATGCAGAAGTTCTGGAAGTCTTTCCTGAGCTTCTTCGATTGATACGGATGTCATCGTTTTTCCTCCCAATCGAAAGTTGTGGTAGCTCGCATCTTAACAGTTTATGAGGCTGACGGTGATCGCTGTCCAGATCTTCATCCGAAATTCTTCTTCTATCCGCGTCTATCCGCGGTTCATCACATCCGAACTACGGCTTCCTGAACAACGGGCTCTGCACAAGGGCGTGGAGCATTGTCTTCATGCCCTCGCCTTTGGATTTAGTTTCTTTGACGATGTTGTCGATATCTTCAAGGTCGGTGAAATCCATCGTTCGGCCGAGGGCGAAGGTGGCAAGTTTTTCAGCCACGTTGCGGAGGACCTGATGCTTGCTTTTGAAAAGGATTTTGCGGAACTCCTGAAAGTTCTTAAAGGCGCCGAGATTGGAGATTTCGTCGTTGGAAACCACTGCAGGGCCGTCGATCAGAGTCGGCTTGCTCCACTCGGTAACCACCTTCGGTGGTTTGAGGGCACGGTATTTTTCGCGCCAGGCACCGATGACATCAAAGTTTTCCAGAGCGATACCGTAAGGATCAATTTTTTGATGGCAGGAGTTGCACTCTGGGACTGAACGATGTTTGGCCAACTGTTCCTGGATGGTGCTGGCTCCGCGGATGTCCGGATCAATCGCCGGGACGTCTGGTGGAGGGGGCGGAGGCGGCGTGCCAAGCAGGTGATTGAGAATCCATACACCGCGCACAACGGGCGAAGTGACCGTGCCGTTCGAGGTCAAGTTGAGGATGCTGGCGTGCGTCAGGATGCCGCCTCGCACTGTCTCGGTCTTATCCAGTGATACCTTGCGGAACTTGTTGCCCCTCACCCCTTCAATTCCATAGTGGCGTGCGAGACGGTCGTTCAGCATGGCCCAATCGGAATCGATCAGGTTTGTCAGGCTCAGGTCGTTGACGAGGATTTCCCGGATAAAGGATTCGGTTTCCGCGACCATCCCTCTTTCCAAATCCGGGTCGTATTCCGGATAGAGATTCATGTCCGGCTGCATCTCGCCGACCTTGCTTATCTGCAGCCACTGCCCGACAAAATCTTTTAGAAAGCGCTCTGACTTCGAATCGGCCAGCAGCCGGTCTACCTGCGTATTCAATGTAGTCGGCGCGGAAAGCATGCCGGACGCCGCCAGTTGCAGGAGCTCGTCATCGGGGATCGAACGCCAGAGAAAATAGGAGACCCGGTTGGCCAGGGCGTAATCGTCCACCTTGCCTGCTGCCTCGTAGTGGTAGAGGAACAAAGGCGAGGTCATCATCGCCTTGAACGTCAGCTTGAGCGCATCGAGGGGCGGGAGACTCTTGCGGCGTTCCTGGTAGAAGGCAACAAACGGCCCGACGACAAAATCATCGACGGGTCGCCGGAACAACCTCGGTGCGAAATCTCGAAGAATCTCAATAGCCGTCTTGTCATTGAGCTTTGTGATGTCATGCGATCCGAACAGGTTTCGATGTCCTCTGGGCGGCCACCCTTCGATGAGCGGGCCTTCCATTTCGACTTTCCTCAATGCGATGACGGGCTCTTTGTTCTCAGCGATTTTCGAGCCCCACATCCAGTTCGGGCCGTCGAGCATCGTGAGAGTGACCCGATGATTCGGTTGAAGGTAGACGCGATATTCGGACTCGATTGGGGTTTCGTCCTCGTATTGAATGACATCGGCGATGGTCGGGATCTCCTCCTTGCGATCGGTGCCGTGGGAGACCTCAAGCCGCATCACCTTTCCCTCGTTTCGAGCCGCATAACCAACTACTTTGAAGCGATACCAGCCGGGATGCCGGACGTGAAAGTAGTCCTTCGTCGACGGCCTGGTGTAGCGCATGGGAATCAGATAATCGTCGCCATATTTCGGGTAATAGTTGTGGCCGAAGTTGCCTTTCTTCCGCTCGGCTTCTCTCTTCTTCGTCTCGGACTCGGTCGGTGGATTTTTCTTCTGGTACTCAGCAGAGCGTTTCTCCTGTTCCTCAATCAATTTGTTTTCATCGGCCAGTGTAAATGCGACATTCTTCGTCTCCGGCCTCGGCGTGGTAACAATGGCACGCTCTAGAATGAAGTCTGCGGCCTTCATGTATTGGCTTACCTGCTCAGCAGAGAGCATGAGCGCCGCGCCAATGTTGTTGAAGCCATCAGCCGTCGCGTCCTCAGGAAAGCCGATGGCAAAATCGCCGCGAACACCGAACAGGTCTTCGACCGTGTTTTCGTATTCAAGCCGATTCAGGCGGCGCAGGACGACCTCGCCGGTGTGGGCTGCGAGGGCACGCTTTGCCCGGCGTAATTCCCCGGCGATCCACGTAGTAACGAATTCGACTTCAGGGAGCGAGGGACGCTCCTTCACTTTCTCCGGGGGCATCTTTCCGAGATTGAGTTTGTCACTTACGAGCTGCCACTGTTCGGCCTCAACGGGTGTTTCGGAAACCTTCAGGCTATCGATTCGGAAATCGCCCTTCTGCTTCTCCGGGCCGTGGCATCGGACGCAATGTGTGCTGAAGAATTTCCGCAGATTTGGATCGACACCGTCCTTAGAATCGGCGAATCCGATTGCCGAAAAACAGAAGAGAGCAAAGAGTGCGAATGAATGGCTCATGTGGCTCTAAAATTTACCCTTGTTCAACTCACTTTCATAACTATCTATTCTGCCCACCTTCCCGCCCTGCAAGCTCGGGCAATCATTCGAGCTACCGGAGCTTCACAGCCCATTCCCGATCTCCGTGCTCTTTTCAGCAACACAACTTTGCAGGGCTCCCGTTCCCTTTTGCAGGGCTACACCAATTCCATCGAAGCCTTCATATAGCCAAGAGCATAGGCCATCCCCGCATGCCAGGGGGCAGCGCAGGAAGTATGCGGCGTATGGTCGGGCATCAGGAGGCCGTCATAGCCGCATTCCTTGTAAATCCTCATGGCTTTGGTCATGTCCACGTCTCCTTCATCGAGGAATACCTCCCGATAGTTCGGGGCTTTGCCTCTGACATTTCTGAAATGCACGTAGCAGATTTTCTGTTCGGACGCATAGGTTTGAATAGCATCATAGACGTCAGCGTTTGGCATCTCGGCGATCGTGCCCTGGCAAAACTCGATCCCGTTGGAATGGCTTGGAACGATGTCGAGGAGGCGGCGGTAATGATCCGGATGAGTCACCAACCGGGCCGTACCCCTCAAGACCGGCAGCGGAGGATCGTCCGGATGTGCCGCCAATCGAACTCCTGCCTCTTCGGCCACCGGAACAAGATGCTCAAGAAACCAGGCGATTCGAGACCACATCTCCTCCAACTCCACGGTACCGATATCGCCTTCGGGTGCATCTTTACTGATTCTTGTTCCCCAGACTTCGCCGTGGGGAATTGGCGTCTGCGGTGGAGCCTCAGCTTCGAGGTATCCGGTTGATGTAGCGCCACCTCGTGCGAAGGGGCCGCTGACGCGGCCCCAGACCCCTGCAAGGCTGAAGTTGTAACCCATGATCGGTATCCCCGCGCGGCCCATGTTCCTGATGGTCATTTTGAGCTTCTCCATCTGTGCTTCCCGCCTCGGCCCGGCCAGAAGAATCTGGTCCCAATGTTGAGGTAAGAAATTCTCGATAGCTTCCAGCTTAAGTTCATGCTCCTCCACGTATTCGCACAACCGCTTCAGGTCCTCGTAAGACCAGTAGCCTTCTGTAGTCGAAGGCAGGATGTTTTCGGCAGGAGTGTGAGCCACGATGTGAGTGACCCCAAGTTGCCGGGCGAAGCGAAAATGCTCCTCGGTTAACATTCCGGAATACAGGCCGAGACCAAGCTTCATTCTGAATCCTTTCTTCAGTTAAATGTTAGATGCAGGCAGGTAAGAGGTATCTGAGGTGAGAACGACCGTAGTCCTTGATCAATTGGACTCTACACCAGATTGAATGCTCCGCAGTTCGGGATGATCCCTGGCGGCTTCGATGGCTTTGATGGCTTCTTCGACTGCGTTGACTCTTCTGTTGTTGAGTTCGCCTCCCGGAAATTGCTGGTTCTTAACCTGATCGTGGAAGCCGGCAATCAATTCCTTCAATCCTGGGATCGCTGAGCGGGCCGCTGAACCGTAAGTGACGATCTCCTTCATGATCTCGCCTGTTCTGCGTTCGCTGCCGTGTCCGCCCTGGGTTCTGGCGAACTCGACACCCGCTTCGATGCCCTCTTTGAAGTGATATTTCGTCAATGCTTTGAATCCGCCCATGCGGATCTCATTGGAGAACATTTTATCCGCCGGGCTCGGCGTCTTGACGGCTGCGAAGATGTCCGGCGCCAGCGCCTGCACGTCCTCCACGGTCAGGCGGTTTTCGAAATAGCCCCGTAGTTTGGCTCGCGCCATTCCGTCCGCATTTTGGGCTATCGCCCGGATGGCAGGATAGAGCAGCTTGGGATCGGTTTCCTTGAGGGCGTCTGCCAAGGGTCCTGCAAACAATGTTGCGGCTAATTGGCCGTGGGTGAGCTGAATGGGATCAGACCAGGGGATCGGTTCGAAGGGTTCGGCGGTCTGGGCGACTGCCTTGAGGATTTCGGAGATGGCTGGTTTCGCCGCGCCGCCCATGTTCCTGATGGCCTGCGCCGCCTTGAACCGCAGCGAGCGGTCTTCATGGGAAAGCAGCCGTACGAAAGCGGGCAGCGCTTTTTCGTTCTTGATTAAGCCGAGCGCTTCGCAGGCGCCCAGGCGGATATGCGCATCCGGGCCTTCCGTCATGGCAATCAATTGGGGCACCATCGCCTGCGCTTCGGGTCGCTTTGACAACTCTTCCGCCGCCCAGCCGCGAACGATGGGTGACCAATCGTTGAACGCCGCCAGGAGTTCCTGCGCGCTCATCTGTTTGCGCGCCGTATCGAATCGTCCCGATGCGGCGGCCTGGGCGACTTCTTTCTTGCTGAGCCAGATTGCCGGATTCAAGTCCTTGCCTGTGATGGTGAGCTTCTTCAGCGGCAGCGCGTAGGTGAGGACATAACAGGCTGTCGGGCTCAGGCCATAGTAGCTGCTCTTGCCGTAGTAGGTGTTATCGTCCGTCTTGCCTGCTCCATATTGTTCACCGCCGTCATAGGTGAACGATCCATCGCAGCGCCGTACGAGATCGAGGTGCCATGAGGCCTCTTTGAAAAAAGCGGCGGCCGCATCGGGCCCGCCGGTGTTGGCGCCCATGGCTCCCCACAAATAACTGAATCCCTGGCCGGTGTGTCCGTATTCACGGTTCCGGTAGCCGGCGGTGGACATTTTTGCGAAGAATTGAGTTTCCGGAACCCGATTTCCCTGGAGGGCGAACAGCATGGCGGACATGGCACTCTTGCCATTGTTTTCATGGTATGGCCAGGGCTCGTGCTCGCCGTAGGGGATGGCTCCCTTATCCACAAAGTAGCCAAAGAACCTGGAGGCCCTCTCGATGGCGGGATCGATCTCGGGATCTTTCACCCCGCATTTCTTGCCCAGGACGATGGCGATATTGGCCGGCAGTCCCGCCTCGTTCACCGGGCCGTAGGGCGGGATCGAGCCGTGAAGTTTGCCGTCAGGAGTCAGGTCGGAAAAGCCATGTCCGAACGTGCCATACATCCCCTGGCCCCTGGCGAGTGCTGCAGTGTGTTCATGGATGGCGTTCAGCACCTCCTTGTCGCCGGTGAGGAGGTAGTATTCGCAGAGGAAGATGTTTCGGTATCCGGTCTCCCAAGTCCCATACGCCCCCCGTTTCAGTTTCAGTGTGGGGGGCCCCAGCTTCCGGGCCAATGCCTGCACCCGGGGCAGGTAGTCCGGGTTGCCGGTGGCCATCAGTGCGAGGCCGTTCACAGCTCCCCACAGGTTTTCTTCCAGCGGTTCCTTCTCCAGTATTTTGCAGGCTTCGTCAAAGATGAGCTTTGATTTGGGACAGTTGTAGGGGGCGGTCTCGCTGTAGGCGCCCATGGCCCTGAGCTTCAGTTCGACATCCATGGTCTTGCCCAGACGCCAGGCGTTCTTCTGAAGCAGTTCCGTTTCTTCCCTTTCTTTCTGTTCCTTCACCAGGAGGGGATCAATCGAAGCTTGTTTCTCTTCTGCGTCAGGCTCCTCAGCATCACCAAGGTCGCGCTCAGCGGAGTCCTCCTCGGCCTTATCAAGGATCGCCTTCTTCTGGGCAGGAGTCAGGGGATCGACACGCCAGATTTTCAGCTTGAGAATGCCCTTGTGTTCTTCTTTCTCCGCTTCGGTCATTGCCCTGGCAATGCTTTTACGGGCATCATCAGAAAAGGGTTCTCCGTTTACGCCCAGGATCACATCGTCTACTCTCATCACGCCATCCGCCGGCGACTTCGCTCCAACATGCGTGACCAGAATCTGCCGGCTGGCCGTGGTGGTCCGTCCCTGGACGCTATCGAGGAAATCATCGGGTCGGGTAAAGATCCACCCTCGAAGCCCGGTCGCGCCGAGATTGTACGTCTGCTTGCGGTCGACCGTGTTGCCCTTGGTAAGATCCGGCGGCACTAGCGGCCGCTCGGCGACGAGGGCGCCGACGGTCATCAAGGTAATGGCGACGAAGAGGGCGGAAAGACGTAGAAAAGTCGTATGGGTTTGTTCTGGTGTGATCATGCAAATTGCCGGCAGTTATCAGGAAAAATTTCTTTGTACGAAACTGGCCAACCAAGTCTTTACCTTACATTTTCGACCATCTCACCAGGTTAGTCTAACGTGCCCGGCGTTTCCGCCGGAAACCTCGCCGATGGTTGTGGGCATCGAGGTCTGGGACTGTAACTGCGGCAACACAAACACACGGACTTCGGGTATGCCGCAGAGGAGTCAAAACTTCACCCGGCTGCGGCTGCATGCAGGTCACAACTGGAAAGAAAAGCAATCCATCATCTGCTTCAACCTCAACGGGATCCCATGCATGTGCCTACCATGTGAGCGGAACGGATCCATTCATGATCCAGAGGTACTGTTTTCAGCTTTCCCGCAACCTTCTCCAGAGGGACGGCCACGCAGGTGTTCCCCCGGACAGCCACCATGGAGTTGTAGCGGCCCTCCGCGAGCAGTTCCGCCGCCTTGGAACCGAGGAGGGTGCAGAGCAGCCGATCGGTCGGAGTCGGGATACCGCCCCGCTGTACGTGTCCGAGCGACGTCACCCTGGCCTCAGTGCCGGTCAGTTCCTGGAGTTTTCGGGCCAGTCGGCTGGCCTTGGATTCATCGACCAACTGGTAGGTTTCGCCGGTTTCGGGATCACCGCGGGTGACCGGGCCGTCGACGACACCGGTTTTCACTTTCTTGTTCTTTGCGGATTTCAGAGGGTAAGGGAGTGGCTTTCGCCACTCCCTCCCCGTTGTCGCTGACAGGGTTGATTCCCTGCAT
>JAQBXN010000260.1 GCA_027625095.1 Planctomycetota bacterium
TCTCTTCCCAGGGCGTTGCCCTGGGCTGGCATGTTTTGGCCTTACAGGCCGGAAATCGGCTGACCGCGACCTTTTACGAACGAATCTTCCAGCCTGCTCAGTTCGAAAGTTTTTTCGAGTGGCAATGAATACGGGATAGAACGACATTTGTAGCTTGCGCCACAAATGCCTGTCCTGCGAGGCGATTTTCTCCCGAAACAGTTCGTGCTATCGCCTTCGCATCATCGCCATTCTTCTCGATATATATGCGGTGAGAGCGGCGTCGAGATTGTCGCTCGTGCGAATGAGTTGGTAGTCCACACCTGTCTTCACACATTGGCGCCGTATCTGGTTCAGGAAGCGGCCGAGCGCATCGAGGTAATCGTCGCGCAGAGCACGCGGGTCGCAGGTGAGTTCGCCCATTTCTTCCAGCCCTTCGAAGCGTGTGGTACCAGCAAAAGGGAACTCGAGTTCGTCGTCATCCATGACGTGAAAGAGTAAAACGTCGTGCTTGCCGAAGCGCGCCCGCTCCAGCGCCTTGAACAGCCCGCCGCGGTCAGCCAGAAGATCGGAAACAATGATCAGCATTTCCCGGCGGTGGTACGCCTCGGAGAAGTGATCAATGATGCTTTCAAGGTCGGTTTTCTTTTTTGGTTTGCCGACATCCATGATGTTGTAGATAGCGCGGAGGTGTTCCGGATGGCTGCGGGGGGGCAGATGTTCGAGGATTTCCTGGTCAAAAGTCATCAGGCCGACCGAATCCTGTTGGCGGACGAGCATGTAGGCGAGACTCGCCGCAATAGCGCACGCATATTCATATTTGTTGAGTGGGCCGTTGCCATAGTGCATGGATTCGCTCACATCCAGCAGAATCTGGGCACGGAGATTGGTCTCCTCCTCGTATTCCTTGATGTAGAAACGGTCCGCTTTGGCCCAGACCTTCCAATCGAGATGGCGAAGGTCGTCGCCTGGCGCGTATTCCCGGTGCTGAGCGAATTCGACGCTCTGCCCG
The DNA here is from genome assembly GCA_027625095.1 of Planctomycetota bacterium. Taxonomy (GTDB): domain Bacteria; phylum Planctomycetota; class PUPC01; order JACPCR01; family JACPCR01; genus JAQBXN01. Next base: position 992 of record JAQBXN010000260.1, read on the forward strand.
TGGAAGGGGCTCCGGTGAGTACCACTGATGAAGCCCTCGACAATGTATCGAGCGCGCAGCTCGAGACGGGTGATGTCTGCAAGGACTTCAGGCTTTAAAAATTTGTGCGAATCTGGGGTCATTGTTCAGGGCGCCTTCGTTGTCAGGCGTTTCTTCAAGGATGCGCTCTACGACCTTGTCCGGGGTGATGCCTTCGGACTGCGCACTGAAATTAGTCACTATGCGATGGCGCAGGACTGGACGGGCTAGCGCCTGGATGTCTTCTGTCGAGACAAAGGAGCGACCGTGAAGAAGCGCTCTGGCTTTGCCTCCCAGAATCAGGTACTGCACGGCACGTGGGCCAGCGCCCCATGAGAGCCATTCGGTAACAAATTCCGGAACACCAACTTCACCGATGCGTGTCTGCCTGACAATTGAAAGCACGTAACGAACGACATGATCGCTGATAGGTACCTGACGGACGAAATCCTGCAGCTTGATGATTTCTTCGCCGGACAACACTCTATCGACTTCTGAATGCTCGGTACTCGTTGTTCGTCTTGCCACGGAAAATTCTTCATCAAAACTCGGATAACTGACGAAGACTTTGAACATGAAACGATCCTGTTGCGCTTCCGGCAGGGGATAGGTTCCTTCCTGTTCGATTGGGTTCTGTGTGGCGAGGACGAGGAACGGATTGTCGAGGGCGTGACGTTTGCCGCCGATGGTCACCTGGCGCTCCTGCATAGCCTCGAGCAGTGCTGCCTGAGTCTTAGGCGGCGTGCGGTTAATCTCGTCGGCAAGGATGACGTTCGAAAAAATCGGCCCGCGAAGGAATCTGAATTCTCGATCTCCGGTGGCTTTATTTTCGGCGATGACTTCTGTGCCCGTGATGTCCGCGGGCATCATGTCCGGTGTAAACTGGACGCGTGTGAATTCGAGTGACAGACATCTTGCCAGGGTCGAAACCATCAGCGTCTTGGCCAGGCCGGGCACACCTTCGAGGATACAGTGGCCGCGACTGAAGAGGCTGATGAGCAGGAGTTCGATGACTTCGTCCTGGCCGACGATGACTCTTCCTACCTGTTTTCTGAGATTATTGTAGGCGTCCTGGAGGTGTCTGGCGGCCTCCAGATCCACATCCATTTCCGCTGCTTCCGTTGCCGATTCGCTCATGTTGTCATTCACTTCTGGAAGATGGGCAGGTTGTTGTTTTCGAGTTGGAGGATAATCAATGCCACCGCGCTTGAGAATACGTCCCCGACATAATTCTGGGACCAGCGTCCGTCGGGTTGCTGGCTGCTCGCCAGGCCTTCGCCGATTTTGGCAATATAGTTGTCCCACGTTTTGCCGGCTTCAAAAAAGCTCGCCTGCGAGTAATAAAGATGGGTGTAAAAGCTGTGCCCGTAGCTGCCTTGGCCCATGCTGAGCGGGATCTGGGCTCGGCAGAATTCCATCATCTTTGGGATATGTTTCGAATCGTAAAGGCCAACGTTATACAAAACAGCAATACCGGCGGCCGTGATTGGAGGCCGTTCGCCTCCGTCTCCTTGTCCAAGGCGATACTTGAGCCCGCCTCTGTCTGTCAGGCATTTCTCAATGTAATCAATGGCCTTATCGATGATGCTCTTGTGAACAACTATGCCGGCGTTTTTCGCACCGCGCAGGCCCTGCACTTGGGTGATAGTGACTGAGCCCTCATCAAAACCGCT
>JAQBXN010000162.1 GCA_027625095.1 Planctomycetota bacterium
AGAAACCACATAGGCGCGGACAGGCAAGATCGAGGAAATCAAACTGCCGAGAAATGGGCAAGAACTTCTGGGCCGCGACACTAGTGATATCAGGTGCAGTGCGAACCGAACTCGCGGTAATCGCGAACTGGCAGTTGGTGGTACTCACGGACAAGTTTCACCAGTCGATCGCATACCAGATCGAAAATTCGCTTTCCCTTCTCCGCTGTGGCCACTGTAGCATCACCCATGATTCCCGTGTCGTGCTTTGTGTCGCGCCGGCGTTCGGCGAATTCGGCAAACGAAAGTTCTTCTCTAAACGGCTGGGTCCCGGTCTCATCTTTGGCGAGGCGAGTCTTATCGACCAGGTGCCCGCGCAGATGAAGCTGGACCGCGGTTTCCCATTCGCCTCCGTGGCCGACGCCTTCGTCCGTGGCGCTCCACTCACACAGTTCGGCTTCCACCGCGTCCCACCAGTTAAAGCTAAGCGTGAAAACGTTCTCCTCTGCGACCTGCCAGGACACTGCACGACACGGGGCGGAGTTTCCTCCGTGACCGTTGATGGAAATGATGCGCTTGAAGCCGTTGGCGTGGATGCTCCGGAATATGTCCGCCAGAAGATTTTGAAAAGTCTCAAGGCGGAGACTGATGGTGCCGGGGAAGCCCATGTTGTAATGGGTGAAGCCTGACCAAATCGGCGGTGCGACGATGACCGGAAAGTCATCGATTCGAGTAGCGACTTCTGCGGCCATGAAGAACGGAGCGGAGATGTCGACGTCCATCGGGCAGTGCGGCCCGTGTTGCTCCACCGACCCGACCGGAACGATCACGACTGGATCGTTTTCCAGCGCCTCCATGAATTCATGACGCAACATCTCCTGCCATAGAATCTTTTTGTTCTGTCCATCGTAAGAGACGGAATACATGGCTGGCTCCTCTGGTTCGGAATCAACGAATCACGCTTCCCGCGTCAGCCTTACCTTCAGATCGCTCGTCACTTTTCAGGGTCGTACGCAGAGCGTGAGGATAAAGCCCGATCAGATTAAAAGGTATGGGGGCTATTCCAGTGCGTTCATAAAGTTTTGAATCGTCGCGCAGACTGAAATCGAGCGTGGCCCGGCTCACAAAGCCTGGATCGCCGGAAGTCGTGAAGTTGTCCAGCAAGTCCTGTGGAACTCGTGCACGCTCGAGGAACTTTCCACAGTCGACAATGACGTTACGCCAGAGGCTGTTTCGATCCGGCTCCTCTTCTATCTCGGCCAACTTCGGATATCGCGTGCGATAGAGTTCTCCATCCGCGTCCACGTCCTGCATGGCCTGCTTCACACGGTCACTTTCGATAAATTTCTTCCAGCGTTCTTTGCCCCAGCCGGAAAACGTGACGGCATATTCGCAGTCGATGAAGAAATTGCTGTCCACGATGTTCCCTTTGCCGCCGTGAATCTGAAGCGCGCCGAACCGGGCATTCGAGCACCGATAAAAGACATTTCCGTAAACCAGCACTCCGCTTATCGCATCGTCGAGGCGCACGCCCGCCTGGCCAAGCATCTCGCCTCCGGAGCCGATGTGATGCCAGAAATTGTGACGGATAATATTGCCGCGGTAGGTCGGATTGAACCACATGTCCAGACCGCCCTGATCATCCGATTCGAAGACGCAGTGATGAATTTCGTTCATCTCGATGAGGTGATCGTTACCCTCGATGCGCATGGCACTGGAAGGGATGTGATGCATACGGTTGTGAACGATTCGATTTCCGACCCCGTCAAGCCTCACGGCTGGAGTGTAGGTGCGATCCAGGTGCGAGAGATGGTGGATGTGACAGTTCTCGACGAAGTGCCCGCCGGGCTTCAGCGACTTTCTATCGCCGCCGGAAGCTCTCACTCCGCCGCGCCCGGCCGCATAGATATCGCAGCCGAAGACCCCGTGCCGGCTGCCGCCGTTGATGATGATCCCCGTCCCTCCAAGCTGGCGAATGTGGCACCCGGTAAGCAATACTCGACTGCCGGAGTTGATGACGACGCCATCGCTTCTTCCCGACTCAATCACCAGGTTCTGGAACACGACGTCCGATACATCGGACAATCGCAGCAGGGGCTCTGAAAGCAGAGAAAACTCGGCTAAATCGATGTCGTCCAGCCCCGACGGTGGAAACAAATAAAGCAACCCGGTCTGGCGATCAAGAAACCATTCTCCCGGCCGATCGATCTCTTCCAGCAAATTTATTATCTGGAATCGGCGATTGTCGCGAATTCCGTAATTCCCCAACGGCTGCGTAATCTGAAGCTGCATCCGGTCGGGGGAGACCGCCCCGATCGCCAGGGTTCTGTCCGCCCAATCCCAGTACCAGTATCCTCGAAGCTGCGCCTGGGATGCACGCGTCCATCGGAGAAGACGCTCGTTCTTGAACTCCACCACGGCACCGTTCTCATCCGAGCTGACTACCTTCCCGGTCTGGCTGAATTCAGCATTCGGCCATTGAGCCTGTGGCATGAATTTTCCGTCAATAAAGAGCCCTGCGGCAGGAGACGCCATTGTTCCTAAACCATGTGGTTTGAGTTCGCCGAAGTCGGTGATCCCCTGGCGCTTCAGATCGGCAAACAGGACCGACTCGCGAGCCTCTTCAGGCAGTCGCTGCAGGGTGTCTTCATCGGTGATGCGTTGGAAACCTTTTATGGTGAGGCCGCCGGAGATGACGACTTGTTCATTCTCGAAAGCGCGATACAGAATCGGTGCATCGGGTTTGCCGGAGTCTTCCGCTGTCCACTGCAGGCCATGCTTGAGCAAGTATTTCCCCTTGCGCAGCGCCACGCATACGGGGCGCTCCCTCGGCAGCTTCCGCACCTCGATACGTGCTCTGTCGATAGTCGCGAATGGTTGCTCGATTGTGCCCGCGCTCTCATCGCTTCCATCCGGGGACACGTAGACCGTGAGTGCGGGTGAGGCCAGGGCCGACCTGAGATGCGACTCATCCTTCTCGCCCGATGCCAAAGCCTTCCCTGTCAGCTTGCGAAGACTCTGTGCAGCTTCCTGTCTGAACTGAGGCGGCGAATCCGTCGCCTCAGCCAGCTCTTGAAGGAGGAGGATCGCCTGGTCAACGCGCCCCTGAGCGACGCGCAATGTGGCCAGGCACTTGCCGGCCAATGCCCTCGCTGCCGGCGTCAAACGGTGATCTTCGCGTATCTCCTGGTAAAGCGCGGTTGCCTTATCGAAGGCGCGTTCCTCGCGGTAAGTGTGAGCGAGCTCGAATCGAACTGCGAGTTGAAGAGGGTTGTCCAACGCCGGGGCGGCCAATAGTTCTTCATACATCCGCTCAGCTTGAGCAAAGTCTCCCGAGTTTCGATGGCTGCGGGCGATGTTTAATTTCGCCTGATCTCGATTCGCATCGGACAGTCCCGGCTGCTTCAACAGTTTGTCCAGCACTCCGGCCGGTAATGCTGCACCGTCGCCGTGCTGGGCGATCGTGGCGAGAAGGTCCATTGCCGCCGCGGCAAACGAGCCATGAAGCTGGCGGGATTCAAGAAGCGGTATGAGAAGCTTTGTCGCCGCAGGGATGTCTCCTCGCTTCAGAGCTACTTTTCCAAGCTGCAACTGAGCTGCTTCGCGGAGCGCGTCCGCAGCGGTTGTCGAGGAGAGCTGCTGATAGGTTCGCTCCGCCGATTCAAGGTCTCCGCTGAATAGGCCCGCGTGCGCGGAGGCCAGAGCTTCGCGTTCTTCGGGCGATAAACCGTGTTCGTAAAAGACCTCAGCGAGAATCTCCTCAGCTTTGAGTGCACGATTGTGGACGCTGACGAAGTCAGCAATCAGAACGGCAGAGCCCCATCCGAACCCTGCGTAACCCAGCTTGAACATGCCATCTGCTTTGGGCGGATAGTAGGGGCCTGAATACTCGCCAGCCGCAACCGGTTGACCGTTGACCCAGACAGTCATGCGTTCGCGGTCCCACGTAGTGCAGACATGAAACCACTGGCCCTCCGGCAGCCTTTCCGCAGAGCGAACAGCGATCGAGTTGTCGGGCGCCGGGCGGCCGATCTCCATACCAAGCCGTCGATCTGGATACGTAATCGTCAGCCGCCAGCCGTCCCAGTATCCAATGCCGACAGAGAGTAACGTCCCACTCGTCACCCCGTTATTCCCCCGCATCGAGCCGTACCCTTCAACCTTCACCCACGCGCTGGCCGTGAACCCTTCTTTCACTTCGAAGGGCTTCGCGGCAAAGCATCCTGCGTCGAGTCGAACGGCCTTCTGGTTCGCCCAGCGCCCTTCAACGACCTGAAAGGATTTACCAGGACTCGCCGTGACAAATGTCATCTCGGCCGCTTCCGCAGCGCTGTTTCCGATCGCCTCGTTTTCCTTCGTGACAGGACCAAAGGTGTAGCTGCGCAAGAGGGATGACGACTGCAACTGCCGTGACTCGAAGCGTTTCCAAGCTTCAAGTGATGGCAGGTTTTCGGCGGCGATGGACGAAAGAAGCCCGCAGAGCAGCAAGAGTCGTGAAGTCGCAAGAGTTTTCGAATGAGACAATCGGGTCACCGTAGAAACCTGCTTCCGTTTGTAATTTTTCAGAGAGCCACCAAGACCTTGGATGCCTCCCCTCAGTCAGAGACAAGGCTTACCTTGAAATTGCCCCGGCTCTGATCGTGTTCGATGTCGATGTAGCCGCGGTCAGCAATATCTTCGAGGAACTTCGCAAAGGATCGATAGCCATAGTGGGCTTCCTGGAATCCCGGATGCACCCGGCGGACAGTCTGCTTGACCAGAGAGCCCCAGAGCGGATCGTAATCGGCCTGAAGGGAACGGATGATCTCGACGACTTTCGAAATGGCTTCTGTTTTCTCGCCCGGCTCCTCTTCCTCCCTCTTCTCTTCCGCTTTGCGCGGTCCCGTGTCGCTCAGTCTCGATGACTTCTTGGCGGTTTTCTTCCTGCGTGGCAACCGCGGTTTCTCCTCAGTTGCTCTGACGAGATCGTCGTAATAGATAAACTCGTCGCAGTTACTTACGAGCAATTGAGAGGTCGAGTTCTTGATGCCGCAGCCGATCACACGCTTGGCGTTTTCCTTCAGCTTGGCGACCAGGGGTGAAAAATCGCTGTCGCCGGAGACGAGGGCAAAGGTGTCAATATTCTCTTTCGTATGACAGAGGTCGATGGCGTCGACAACCATCCGAATGTCTGCGGAGTTCTTCCCACTCATTTTGGTCTGTGGGATATCGACGAGTTCGATGCCTTCAGTATGAAACTCGCGAACCTCTCGCCGGTAGTTGCTCCAGTCGCTGTAAGCCCTCTTGTAAACAACGCGGCCCTTCTCGAGCAGGCGCTTAAGCACCAACCCAATCTCGAAGTGTTTTGCGTCGGGAAGATCTCGTACCCCTAAGGCAAGGTTTTCGAAATCAATAAAAACGGCAATAGAAGGTTCGTCCACTGAAGACTCCTCTTGAAAAATATCGCTTGAAAGCCGATGCACCTATTGAGCGCTCCTATCATGAGCCAGCCGGAGCGCATATTCAACCTTGACAAGGAATCTGACGATCCCGGGACGGGCATTCCTGGCGGCTTCGGCCACAGGTAGCTGAAACCGGTATAGAGAAGACTGTAAGTTGATGTCTGGCCCGCGTCCACGAATGTAGCGCACATAAATACGATACGCGTTTCAGTCCCGAATCAGAACGCCGAACGTCGACCTGTAAGCGGCTTCTGAAGGCGGTTTTGCTAGATTTTTCATTCCAGAAGTTATGTTACACATTTTCAGGTCCGTAGGGGAGGGAGCATGCAGCCTGGGGTGCAAGCCCTTGACCCACATTTTTTGCTCCGGGGGCTGAAGACACGGACGGGTAATGCAACAATTCTGATAAGGTCGATGCCCAGAGTCCTGCGGAGGGATGACGGGCAGATGGTCGTCTGCGCCTCCGGGGCTGAAAGCTGATTTTGTTTCGTAGTCCGGTGGCTAAAACCACCGGACTGCTTGCCTGGCCTCCTGCGTAACGGGCACAAAAATTGGGTAAAGTCCAGATCGTGACTCCCGGCTGTCCCAGTAAACCATTGGGCCGAATTGCCGATCCGATATACAACTCATCGTCATAGAGCGTCGGCCTTGTGAAGGGGCTTGAATCTTTTCCTACGGCTAATGCCAAATTAACTACGAAAGCCATGCACTCAGCACATCATGCCTAAACCACGTATTCTCATCATCGAAGATGACAAAGACGCCCGTGACTCGCTCTCTTCCTTCTTTAAGGAAATCGGTTATGGCGTGGCAACCTTCGACAGGGCAGAAAAGGCTTTGCCGACGCTCCACGAGGAGGATTACTCCGCCGTGCTGGCGGATTACAACCTTCCAGGAATGGACGGTATTGAGTTTATTCGACAGGTGAAAAAAGAGTCTCCAGCCATTCCATGCATGATAATTACCGGCGAGGGGGAGGTTGCTATAGCTGTTGAGGCCCTGAAGGCGGGCGCATTTAACTTTCTTGAAAAACCGTTCAACCTCTATGTGCTCGAAGGCTTGATCCGTGAAGCCTGCGAAAAGGCCCAGCTCGCTCTCGAAGTTCAACGCCTTCGCCGCCAACTGGACACCCATTACGGGCTCACCAGCCTGATCGGCTCATCCGAGCCCATGCATCGGTTGTTTGAGCGAATCAAGCTCGCAGCCCCAACGAACTCTACCGTTCTGCTTACCGGAGAATCCGGCACAGGCAAGGAGCTCGTTTCGCGGAGTCTTCATCAGTGCAGCCATCGCAAGGACGCGCCATTCATCGCTATTAACTGTGCAGCCCTGCCTGAGAGCCTGGTAGAGAGTGAGCTTTTCGGCCACGAGCGAGGGGCTTTTACCGGGGCAACGACAAAAAAAAAGGCTTTTTCGAGGCAGCCGAAGGTGGCACATTACTCATCGATGAAATCGGCGATATGCCATTACACCTGCAGTCCAAACTCCTGCGAACCCTGGAGCAACGAACGATCACTCGCGTTGGCTCTACATCCGAAGTACCGGTGGATGTCCGAATTGTCGCAGCCACACATCGCGACCTGGAACTGATGGTTAAGGAGGGCAAGTTTCGACAGGACTTGTTCTACCGCCTCTCGATCATTCGACTGGTAATACCGCCTCTTCGTGACCGGCGAACCGATATCCCAATCCTTACCGCGTATTTCCTGCAGCAGTTTGCGAACGAAAACGGGAGGGAAGTAGCTGAGGTATTCCCCGCCGCACTCAATGCTTTACTCCTGTATCCGTGGCCGGGCAATGTTCGTGAACTGCGTAACATTCTCGAGTCCATGGTTGTGCTCAACGCCAGTGGCAAAATTGGAATCGAAGACGTGCCTGCATACATTCTGGCCGGCTTCGAGCATCCGGTAGACGAGGTCGCCGCAGAGACTGCCGAGGTGATTCCGCCGCTAGAACCGACTGTTCCCCCGTTCTACTCCGGCCGCACCTTTTCAGATATTGAGCGGGATGCCATCACTGGGACGCTCCTGGCCTGCAACGGCAACCGTACTAAAGCTGCCCAAATGCTTGGAATCGGTATTCGCACGATTCAACGTAAATTGAAGGAATATGGTGTGGCTGAGTGAAAACTGAAGATCCAGCACCCCAGTTTTCTCTCTCAATTCAGCTTTCGGCCCGGGCCCCATTTGGGCTTCCTTCACAACAATTATCAATTGTCAGTGAGTATTCCTGCTTGAACTTCTTACCCCATCAGCCACCGGTAAGCACTTGACAGCGCCCGGTTTAAATCCGCAAGCATCATATAAAAGACCGGGACAGCGAAGAGGGTGACAAAGGTGGCGAAGAGGACTCCGAACCCGATTGATACAGCCATGGGGATCAGGAACTGGGCTTGAGTGCTTTTCTCCAACAGCAAGGGCATCAGGCCACCAAACGTCGTCAGCGAAGTGAGCAGGATCGGCCGGAAGCGGGCGCTGCCGGCTGTGCTGACGGCCTCGAAGATCTCTACTCCGTCCCGTCGTTTCCGATTCACGAAATCGACCAAGACCAGGCTGTCGTTGACCACCACACCTGTCAGCGCCAGCATGCCGAAGATGGACATCATGCTCAAGTTCATTCCCATGATCATGTGGCCTATGACCGCGCCAAGCAGTCCAAACGGGATGACGGACATGACAATAAGCGGCTGGCTGTAGGATTTGAATGGAATGGCCAGCAGGGCGTAGATGGTGAAGAGCAGGAACATCAACCCCCACTTCAGACTGCCGAGGTTTTCCCGCTCCTCTCTCGCCTCGCCTTCCATGCTGAAGGAAACGCCTGGATAGTCCTGCAGGCGCTCGGTCAGCCAGGCTTCCATTTCTGAGCTGATGGCGGACATGTTTCCGTGTTCCTTGTCGAAGTCGGCGGTGACGTTTACGGTCTTGCGACGGTCGATGCGTCGGATGGAGGCAAAACCGCGACCTGGCCGGGCGTCGGCAACTTCGTCGAAGGGAACTTCTGTTCCGTCAGCCGTCCGGATCATCATCCATTCGAGATTTCCGATCGAGCGCCGCTGATCCTGCGGGTAACGCACCATGACTCGGACATCGTCGCGGCCGCGCTGGATGCGCTGGGCTTCCTCGCCGAAAAATGCCTGCCGCACCTGGCGGCCAAGATCGGAGCGGGTGATTCCGAGCAGCCGGGCTTCCGGCTTCATGTGCAATTGCACTTCTTCCTTGCCGTCTCGGAACGAATCGGTGATGTCGAATATTGCGGGGTATTGCCGGAGCCGCGCTTTGACCTGTTCGGCGATGTTTGCCAAGACCTCGAAGTCGTTGCCGGCAAGCTGGATATCGATCGGGTCTGAACTGCGGCCAATCTCGGCGCGGAAGGAGAGTTCCTGAACCCCGGGGATCGGTCCAATCAGCTTGCGCCATTCCCCGGCAAGCTGCGTGCTGGCGACTTTGAGCTTACGGTGCTCGGGCGCCGTCACTTCGAACATGACCCGCCCGATGTTGGACTGCCCGCGCGAATCCCCGGCCGAGCCGGAAGTGGCCATGATGCCGAGGACGATGCTTTCTCCGGTCTCCGGTTCGAGATACTTGTCCCGAATTATCTGGGCGGCTGCGTTGATCCGGGCGATGTTTGCCTGGGTCACTTCGAAGGGAGTTCCAAGCGGCATCACGAGATTGGCTGTCACTCGCTCACTCTCGACTCTTGGGAATGGCGAAAAGAGGATGCGGCCACTGAACACATAAGCCCCGGTCAGAATGACAGCACCCATAAAGAGTGAAATGGTCAGGTATCGGTTTCTCAGTGACGCGTCCAGAACCGGCTGATACACACGGCGAACGAAAATCATCAGGCCTTCGGATGTCCAGCGCTGAATCCTCAGAAGAAAGTTGACCTTTGCTCCCGGGTCCATTGGCTTGAGGTGCTTGAGGTGTGACGGCAGCACCAGCTTGGATTCGATGAGAGAAAAGATCAGGACGGGAATGACGATGTATGGGATGTCCGCATAGATAGGCGCACGGCGGCCTTCGAGCATGGTGAGCGGAATGAATGCTGCCACCGTGGTGAGGACACCAAAGGTGACCGGCACAGAGACCTCCTTGGTGCCGAGGATGGCGGCCTTTGTGCCGTCCAAGTGTTCCTGAAGATGGGTATAGATGTTCTCGCCGGTTACGATCGCGTCATCCACCACTATCCCGAGAACAATGATGAATGCGAACAGGCTCATGATGTTGATGGTGATTCCGAAACTCGGCATCAGCGAGGCGGCGCCGAGGAAGCTGATTGGGATGCCGAGGCAAACCCAGAAGGCGAGTCTGAAATCAAGGAACAGGGTAAGGATCAGCATCACCAGGAGAAGCCCCTGAATTCCATTCGTGGTGAGGGTGTTAAGCCGGGCCTTGATAATTTTCGACCGGTCGTGCCAGTAAGTGAGAGTTACGCCCGGGGGCATGTCCGCCTGGGCGGTGGTCAGGTAATCCTTCACCGTGTCCGCAATGGTAATCGCGTTTTGTTTGCCGACGCGGAAGATATCGAGCACCACGCACTGTTCACCGTTAAAGGTGGCGGAGATCGGTTCTTCCTCGAAGCCGTCATTAACCTTTGCGATGTCGGACAGGAAAAGCTGGGAGCCGTCGCTGTTCGTCAGGATGAGAATTTTTTCAAAGTCTTCCTTCACATAAGCCTGCCCCTTTGTCCGCAGCAAAATCTCTCCTCCGCGGGTCTTGACAGAACCGGCCGGCAGGTCGAGTGAGGAACGCCGCACTTCGGAAACGACCCGGTCGAAAGTGAGGCCATACTGGTGGAGCGTGTCTTCGGAGACTTCAATCGAGATTTCGTAGGGGCGTACTTCAACAAGGTCGATCTGCGTAATGCCAGGCAGAGAGGTCATGTCATCGCGGACCCGTTCTCCCAGCCGCCGTAATTCTTTTTCAGGGAGCCGGCCGTGAACGACGAGGCTCAAGACTTCACGCCGTCGCTGCGCCAGGCTGAAGGTCGGTCGTTCGGTCTCGTCCGGGAACGTGCTGATGCCATCGACACGATTCTTGATGTCGTCGAGGAGTTCGCGGGCATCGTAGCCATCCATGATTTCGGCGTTAACTGTCCCGGAACCTTCGGAGGCGGTCGAGGTGATCTGCTTGATACCCTCGATCGCCTGGATGGCCTCTTCGATCTTGATGATGACACCCTCTTCCACTTCGGACGGAGTCGCCCCGCGGTAGGGCATCCGGATTGTAACGATGTCGTACACGATCTCCGGAAACACCTCGAGGGTCGAGCGGGTGTAGAGCGTCATGATGCCGGCGAAGGCGACGCTAAACATCAACAGGTTTGCTGCCACCCCATTGCGGGCAAACCAGGCGATCATGCCGGTCTCTTGTGTGCCGGCGGCTTCCGAGTCATTGTGATTGTTCATTTCCCGGGCTCTCCGGCATCCTGGGCTGTGGTCTTTTCGCCCTTCACTTCCACGCTCACTTTCTCACCGGCAAAGCTGACCGGTGACAGGCAGATCCTCTCGCCCGGCGAAAGCCCTTTGTTGACGACGATCTCGTTCGGGTTTGACCAGAGGATTTCAATGTCGCGGCGCATCAACTCGTTGGCTTCATTGATCACGAACACATGCTTTCCTTCTCGAATTGCTGCCCGCGGCAGGACGTAAACATCCTTGAGCACCCGCCCGGCAATGGTCGCCTTTACGAACATCCCGGACTTAAGCGGCGGGCGGCCGGCAACCGATTTACCGTAAGGATTGTCTACCTGGGCAATGACAAACGACTGCCGGCTCCGGGTATCGATAGCGCCTTCGGCGCGGACGATCCGGCCCTGCCACTGAAAAGTTTCCATCCCCAGGCTCGCGGTCAGGGTGACTTGGGGGCCGGCGGCTCGTTGCTCGACGGATTCCCCGCGGTAAAGCGCAGGTATCTCCACGAACTGAAGCTGCTGGTTCGTCAGCGGCAGGCGAATCTCGGCAAAGTCTACCGCGTAAATCGTGGCCAGAGCAGAGCCAGGAGAGACGTATTGGCCCACGTCCACGTTGCGAGAAAGCACCCGTCCTGCATAGGGTGCCGTAATCTTAGTGCGTGCGAGGTTGAGTTTTTTCTGCCGAACATCTGCCTCTGCCGCGGTCACCGATGCCCTTGCCGTTGCCAGACGAGGTTTGGTAAGGGTCAGGTCAAGCTGCTTCTGCGTGAGCTGGGCTTCTGCCGAGCTTACTGCTGATTCGGCGGCCTTGACTGCGACCTCGTTCAGCTCCAGGTCGAGCTCTCTCTGGACGAGATGGGCTTTCGCCGCTGCCACCTCGGCCAGCGCGGTCTCGAGCACTGAAGGAGCAAGCTCTACCTCGATACGCCGCTGTTCAATCTGGGCATCGGCCGCATCCACCGACGCCCTGGCCGCATCAAGCTGAGGCTTGCGCTGGGCGAGTTCGCTCGGCGAATGACCGTTCCCCAGTTTTTTCCAGTCTTCGATGGCCTGCAGCGAACGCGCCTCTTCCTCGTGCAAAACCAGCCGGGCCTGGGCGAGTAAAGACTGGGACACCCGAACGGCCGCTTTGCGGATGTCCGGCAGCGATTTCGCCGTGGCAAGGCCGGCTGTGGCCTTGGCCAGCTCGGCTTTGGCGACGGCGACTTCGGCCTCTTTGTTCTTCGCCTCCAATTTCGTTTCATCCAGAGCCAGCTTCGCCTGCACCAGCAATGATTCACTGACTGTGACATCCGGTAGTCGCCTCTTTGAAGCGATGACCCCTTCTTCAAGTGCACTTTCCGCCACCGCCAGATTGGTCTCAGCCTTTATCAGTGTTATTTCATAGTCGCTGGTTTCTATCTCCAGCAGGACGTCCCCCTCTTCAAAGTATCCTCCCTCCCTGAATTCAGACGCGATGCCGACAATTTTCCCGGCGACTTCCGGGATGAGATCGCTCTGCGTCCGGGGCCGGACGGTGCCTCTCGTTTCCAGTTCGATGCGATATTCCTGGGCTTCTGCCCGGACGATCTCCACGGTAAGCTTGCCCGATGGCGGTTTACGCTTTTTTGCTTCGGGGGCCCGGTCAAAAATGACCTTCGCTCCGTAAAGGCACCCGGCGAGGATGCCTACCGGAAGAATAAATCGGATGAGCCGTCTGATGATGTTCATTGGTGGTCTTGGTCTTGGATGAATAGATCGTAGTAGAGATTTACTTCTGTCTTTTTCCTACGGCTGAACAGTCACAAAAAATGCGGGTAAAGCTCAGGTACTCCAACTGCGGCTAAATTACTCACTTCGATTCCTCCTTGAAACTCCCGCCCAGGGCCAGATAGAGTTCGAGTCGATTCTGAAGCCTCTGATTCCGCACCTGGATGAGCGAGTTTCTTGCATCGAAGGTGCGGCGTTGGGAATCCAGCAAGGTGATGATATCCACAGTGCCTTGCGTGTACTGGCTGAGCGCCAGTTGTTCAGCCTCGGCCGACTCCATAACCGCGGTTTCGAGGGCTAACTCCTGCCCCTTCAACAGGTTTTCATTCGTCAGCGCGGTCTCGACTTCTCGGAAAGCCTGCAGGGCAGTCTGAGCATATAGGGCGACCGCTTCATCCTTCTCGGCTTCGGCGAGCGAGACCTTCGACTTCAATTCACCGGCCCGGAAAACAGGCTGAGTCAGATTGGCGGCGAGATTCCAGACAAGGAACTTCAAATCGAGGAGTTGGGTGAAGTTTTCCGTCGCTGTGCCGCCACTGCCGGTCAGTTGAAAACTGGGCAGGCGGTTCTTCTTCTCGCCACGCAGCCGATGCCCGGAAGCGGCAAGTTGAAGCTCTGCGACGAGGATGTCAGGGCGACGAACAAGTAACTGGGATGGCAGCCCGACGGGCACTTCCTGTTTGACGGGAGGCAAGTCCGTTACGACTTTCAGCTCGGAGGAAGGGTAATTGCCGAGAATAACTTCGAGCAACCGGACTGCCGCATCCAATTCAATCTGTCGAACCATCAGGCGGCTTTCCGCATTGGACACATCCGCCCGGCCAAGCCGGACATCGAGCGCCGAAGCGACGCCCCGTTGAAATCGCTCTTCGATGATGCTCTGCGATTTCTTGAACACATCGACCGTCTGAGTGGCGAGCCGCACCTGTTGTCCGGCCTGGATCGAGTCAAACCATCCGGACGCGATCTGGGCTGCCAGGGAAAGCCGCGCTGCCTGCCAGGTATTACGGGCTGCCAGGTAGTCCTGCGCGGCGGCGCTGCTGGCATCTCGCAGTCGTCCCCAGACGTCAAGCTCCCATGAGACTCTCAAGTTCAGGCCGAAGTCCGTCGTCTGAATATTTCGCCGTTCGTTTCCGCTGTTAAAGACACGTTGGCTGCGGGTCGCGCCCAGCCCGGCATCGAGGTCGGGCGCAAGGTCGGCGCGAGCAATACGCGCCCGTGCGCTCGCGGCCTTCAAACGCGCCGCCGCTCCCTTCAGGTCATAGTTAGCTTCCAGCCCCCGGGACACGAGCTCAGGCAAGACCTCATCTTCAAAATCCTGCAGCCAGGCTTGAGGCGCTTCAGGCAGATGGCTGTGCCGGCTGGTCCAGTCTTTGGGCCGGTCGAGTTTTGGCAGCGTCGCAGCCGTCTCCGAAACGGCTTTACATCCGGAAACGTGAGCCGCAAGGAGAAGGCAGAGGATGGGTAGGGAGGATGTCCGAAGCATTAAGAATTTTTTAGTGAAAACCTGGGCGGTGTGCTTGTTCTTTTTCTTACTTTTTATCTTGCCTGTAATCTTAACTTTCTTCTATCAGAGAAGTTGAGATTAGGGGCACGATTAGAGGCAATAGTTGGAACTCATACCCTTTGGTCGCGGCCGAAGACAGCCGCAGAAGTAAGTGACCGAAGCCTGTAGCTGCCTTCCAATCGAGGAACTTCCTTACTTCCTATGCGGCTATTCGGCCACTGCCGCGTCAGAAAAAATAGAAGAATTTGGGGGATGGAAATGGTGAGGATCCGAGTGAGGGAGTCTTGGGGGATTCCTTCAGGCCAGTCAAGCCGTGTCTTTCGTTCGCAAAAAGTCGGCGTCCGCCGAATGCTGGACGGAATCCGTCTGCATTACCGCATCCGGTTCATCTCGAATTTGGCGCCGCGGAGGGCAGCTCTCACAAATGCGCCCCAGAAAGGCGTCGGGGTGTATTCCCAGTCACTGAGCACCCTTGGTGAGGCTTTGGGATGGAACGACCAGGCGGTCCAGTGCAGCCGATGGAGGACGATACGCGCATCATGCCATGCCTCTTTCCCTGGCCTGATTTCATAACGCACGCGGTAACTTAATTTGAGGGCTTTCTGATCCGGCGTCAGTTTGATAGATCGGAATAGGGTCCGCGTCTGTCCCGGCTTCTCTATCTTCAAACGGAGGAAGGCTTTTTTACCCTCGTGCTCCCACGTGATGCCCGCGCCTTTCGGCCATGCATCCGGCCAGTGGTCACGGTCGGTATCTGCATTGAAGTTTTCATTGGAGAGAAGGGGCAATTCTTCCTTCTGCTCGGCGTTGGCTTCACACGCTATGACAAGGAGCAAGACTACGCTGGAAGTAACGGCTAATCGGTTCATGCTTTTATCTCTTTTCGGTCACAGGAGGTCCCCTGAGGTATTCACAGAAATGCCCTTTACTTCTTCGGCTGCCCCAATGCGGAACAGGTTTGGGTAAGATCAGATTCTCCGGCCCCTCACGGTTGCTGAGCGATGTCGAGTATCTACTGGCCGATCTCAGCATTTGACCTGCGGCGGTTATATTCGATCTGTCAGCCTGATGTCCCATCGGGATGTTGGGTTCACGGCATCCAATTCAAGGATGCGTTCAGAACCAACTGGTCTGGCGGTGTGGCTTTTCTGCTTGTCGGTCAGTTGCTTAATGAAATGGACCTCAGCGTCGCCAATCCCGAAACAAGCAGGAAGAGCAGGCCCAAGGCTGCCTGAGACGGGTTTGGCACCAGATTAGCTTCTGCATATCGTCTTAGCTTTTGCATTTCATCACAGGGCGATGTTTTCGATTCTTACCTGATCAAAACTGAACTACTACACCTGAAATATCGCCAATGGAAAAAACCACAGAACCCGAAGTTCAACAAGAGCCATGGGAACGCATTGAGGAGATTCTGGAAGAGACTTCAGGAACTTCTGCAGAGCTGAGAGATTTTCTGGACGAGCTGGCGCCGGGTGAGACTGCTCGCGCGCTCTCCCGCCTTGACGAAGGCGCACAAACGGAAGTCCTCACCGCGCTCGAACCGGAACACGCTGCCGAAATCATCGAGGAGATGTCGGACGCGCAGGCTGCTGACTTGCTGGAAGACCTGTCTCCCCAACAGGCGGCCACCATCGTTGACGAGCTTCCAAGCAACGAACAGGCGGACATCCTTAACGAACTCGATAAGGCCGACGCGCAGGCGATCCTCGAGCACATGACTCCCCAGGATGCGGAGGATGCGCGGGCGCTTATGCAGTATCCCGAAGACTCTGCAGGCGGGATCATGATTACCGAGTTCCTGGCATTCGATGCCGGGCTTACCGTAGAGGACGTGCTTCAAGATTTGAGACAGAACAGCGAAAACTATTCGGACTACGCCATCCAGTACGCTTACGTCACCGAAAAGGACAGGCTCGCAGGCGTACTGCCGCTCAGAGACCTCCTGCTCTCGAGGCCCAGGAGAGTCTTGAGAGATCTCATGATCGCAGAACCGCTATTCTTCCGTGCCGAGACCCCGCTCGACGAGCTGCGGTATTTCTTTGGTGAGCACGCATTCCTCGGCGTCCCCACGGTGGATATGGACGCGCACCTCATCGGCGTTGTCCTCCGCAGCGACGTGGAGGAGGCCGCCGCGGAAGAAGCAAACGAAAACTTTCTAAAAGTGTCGGGTATCGGAAACGAGGAACTAAGGTCGATGCCCCTGCTCACGCGATCCAGGGGCCGGTTGTCGTGGCTGAGCATAAACATTGTGCTCAACATCCTCGCTGCCAGTGTAATTGCATTTTTCCAGGACACTCTCCAGGAGGTTATCGCCCTCGCTGTCTTCCTCCCCATCATCTCTGACATGAGCGGATGCTCCGGCAATCAGGCCGTAGCCGTCAGCATGCGTGAACTCACCCTCGGACTGGTCAAACCCTACGAATTCTTGCGTGTCTTCCTCAAGGAAGTCTCTATAGGAATCATTAATGGTGCGAGCCTCGGAATCCTCATTGGTATCGTTGCGTTCATCTGGAAAGGCAACGCATGGCTGAGTTTGGTCATCGGCTCGGCAATGATGCTGAACACTATCCTTGCCGTCTGTCTGGGGGGTGTAATTCCCCTTGTTCTGAAGTCATTCAACTCTGATCCCGCCCTGGCGTCAGGCCCGATACTTACAACTGTGACGGACATGTTCGGTTTTTTCTTTGTGCTGGGATTCGCAAGCTTGATGCTGCCAAGGTTAGTTGGCTGAAGAGCGCAGGCCGGAGAATGGAATGAAGATGGTCACGTCATTCTGGCGCGCCTTATCGGTATTCGGTGACGTCACAGAATTTGCTTATGCGCCTTTTTGACCGGCTTCTAAAGCATCCTTGGCTCAACAGAATCAGGTACGCCCATTGCGCTCTAATGACTCTGGCCTCCGAGACAAAGTCAAGCAACAGATTTCATGAGCCACCCGAACCGCTTCGACCCAATGCAGGTTCGCTGCTAAGACGAAATCGACGCTCTGGATTGAACGATTACCAGGATGGTGACCGATATAATCCAGAGCTTCTTGAAACATTTGATCTAAGGACTTTGATCGAAATTAAGTTTCCAACTTCGGCCGAATGATATCCCTTTTAACTGTCCCGGAGGGACCCAGGCGAGTAGCCCCTGGTT
>JAQBXN010000030.1 GCA_027625095.1 Planctomycetota bacterium
CCACATTTCCGAAATGTCCTGGACGCGCCGCATCAATCATCCTTCAGAAGCCGTTACCATTGGCGACGAAGTCGAAGTGGCCGTCCTCGGCATCAATATGGAGAAACAAGAAATCTCCCTTGGTATGAAGCAGACCGATGATAATCCGTGGGACAAGATCGACGATCGTTATCCGCCTAATACCCGGGTTAGTGGCCGTGTACGTAACCTTGCCAACTATGGCGCGTTTATTGAACTCGAAGAAGGCATTGACGGCCTCCTGCATGTGTCTGACATTTCTTGGACCAAGAAGGTCACACATCCGTCAGAGGTCCTCAAGAAAGGCCAGATGATAGACGCCATCATTCTCAAGGTAGAGAAGGATCGGAAGCGTATCGCCCTCGGCCTGAAGCAACTCGAGGAAAACCCCTGGGACAGTTATATACCTGACAACTATAGCGTCGGACAGATCGTTGCCGGACGCGTCACTAAGATAACCAACTTTGGGGTCTTCGTTCAGCTTGAAGCCGGCCTTGAAGGCCTCCTCCACATCTCCGAACTGTCCGACGGCAAGATCGTCAATCCGGAAGATATCGTGAAGATCGGTGACGAACTCGACGTCAAGGTTATCAAACTCGATGTCGATGGAAGCAAGATAGGTCTGAGCCTTCGCCAGGTCTCCGGTGGGCAGCCCCGTCAGGGAACCCCCAGTGTCTTTCCCGAGGATGTCGATCAGGGCGAAGAGCCCGTTGAAAGTAACACCCCTTCTGCTTCGGATCTCATGACCGAAGATGAAGAATAAGTCGCCCTTAAAGGTGTAAGCAGATGCCGGAGCAGAAGAGATATCTGCTCCGGCGTTTCATATTATGGTTAAGGGTTGAGGATCTGTGGCCAGCACCATTCTTCCATTAAACTTTAACCATCAACCATTCTTCCAATGTCCGTAGAAGAGCAACTCCAAATCCTTTCCCGTGGAACCGTGGACATCCTCCCGGACAACGGGCTGCGAAAGAAACTTGAAAAATCCATCGCAGAATCGCGCCCCCTCCGCGTCAAGCTTGGCGTTGACCCTACCTCACCAGACATTCACCTTGGACACACGGTCGTCCTGCGCAAGCTCCGGGTATTTCAGGATCTTGGACACCAGGCGGTCCTGATTATCGGCGATTACACGGCATTGATTGGTGACCCGTCAGGCAGATCAAAGACACGCCCTCAGCTTACCGAAGAGGACGTCAAGGCCAACGCCGAGACTTACCTTCAACAGGTCGCACACATTCTTGACGCAGACGGACTTGAAATCGTGCACAACAGCGATTTCTTCCGCGACATGACCTTCGCCGACGTCCTCAAACTGACCAGCCGGATGACCGTTTCACAGATGCTGGCCCGCGACGACTTCAACAAGCGTTACAAAGAACAGAGCCCGATAAGCCTGCACGAATTTCTTTACCCCTTGATGCAAGGCTGGGACTCCGTTCAAGTCCGCGCAGATGTAGAGCTCGGCGGCACCGATCAAACATTCAATCTTCTAGTCGGCCGAGAGCTGCAAAAAGAAGAGGGCATGGCTTCACAGGTATGCATCACCCTACCCCTCCTCGTGGGGCTTGATGGCACGAACAAGATGAGCAAGAGCCTCGGTAACTACATTGGCGTTGACGAAGATCCCAACGAAATGTACGGCAAAGCTATGAGTATCCCGGACGATCTCATGAAGGATTACTTCACACTCCTTACCAACTTCGAAGACAGCGAGATCAAATCCCTCCTGGGCGGGCATCCCCGGGACGCCAAAGACCGCCTCGGCCGCGATATCGTTACTCAGTATCACGGTCCCGAAGCCGCTGGGGCTGCGGCGTCGCGTTTCAGTGAGATCTTCGCAAAGAAGCAGGTGCCTGACGAGATGCCAACTTTGAATCTTTCCTCTGAGGGCCTCGCTGACGGCTACATCTGGATCGTCAAGTTGTTGACAGTCTCGGGCTTTGCATCCACCAACGGAGAGGCCCGCCGACTTGTACAGCAGGGAGGGGTTTCTATCGACGGCGACGCCATCAATGATCCCGCAGCGCAGGTTGCGCCTGTTGATGGTGCGGTCTTGAAAGTCGGCAAACGCCGCTTTGCGAAGATCCGCCTGAGTTAGCGAAGGCTTTGAAGTAAAGCTGCCCCAGGCTCGCTTACCCGGCAAAGACGAAGACTACAGCCACGAATGGCAACCCAGACCACCCGCCTCCTGGTGTAGCATCCAA
This sequence comes from Planctomycetota bacterium, assembly GCA_027625095.1. GTDB lineage: Bacteria > Planctomycetota > PUPC01 > JACPCR01 > JACPCR01 > JAQBXN01. Next base: position 2,226 of record JAQBXN010000030.1, read on the forward strand.
AAGCAAATCCCCTACCATTCCGCCTCCCCACGGATCGGAATTCTAAAGATGCATCGCAAGCAGGTTCTCCTACCCGTATTGGCACTGTTCCTCTCAGCCCAATGGGGGCAGTCTGCCGACAATTCCTACGAAAAAAACGTCCACCCCATCTTTGAGGCCAAGTGCATCAAATGCCACGGCAATGAAAAGCGCTCTGGTGGACTCCTCCTCACCAGCCGTCACGCGGCCCTCACGCTTTCTGACTTCGGTCATGTGCCCATCGTCCCGGGCAAGCCCGCCGAAAGCGAGATCATCAATCGCATTACAGATAACGATCCTGACAAACGGATGCCGAAAGGTGCCGACCCGCTCTCTCCATCAGAAATTGAAAGTATCAGAGACTGGATTGCCGCTGGGGCGCCATGGGAAGAAGCGGAGAAACACTGGGCATACATTAAACCTCAGCGCCCTCCCCTGCCCCAAGTGACCACCAACTGGGTACAAAACCCGATCGACAATTTCATCTTCGCCAAGCTCACGGAAAAAGGGCTGCAACCTTCTGAAGCCGCTGACCGACCCCGCCTCCTTCGCCGAGCGAGCCTTGATCTCATCGGTCTCCCCCCTCCCCCATCGCTTCTCGATAAATTCCTCGCAGATGAATCTCTCGACGCCTTCGAAAAGGTCGTCGACGAACTACTCAAATCCCCCCGCTTTGGTGAACACTGGGCCAGGCTCTGGCTCGACCTTGCACGTTACGCAGATTCCAACGGATTTCAGGCAGACCAGCTTCGGGACAGTTGGGCTTACCGCGACTGGGTCATCAATGCCTTCAATTCGAATATGCCGTATGACCAATTCACTATAGAGCAGATAGCAGGGGACCTTTTACCTGATGCAACGTCCGACCAGCGGATCGCCACAGGCTTTCATCGCACCCCCACCTGCAATGTCGAGGCGGGAGTCCATCCGGAGGAAAACCGTTTCAACCAGGTCGTGGATCGAATCAATACCACTGGCACCGTCTGGCTGGGGACGACCCTCGAATGCGCGCAGTGTCACAACCACAAATACGACCCCTTCAGTATGGAGGACTACTACCAGATTTTTGCCTACTTCAATAACACCCCTCTGGAGGTCAAACAGCAGGGTAACGGAGTCACATGGGATTTCTACGGCCCGACCATGGATCTCCCCATGTTGCCCGGCCAGCAGAAGAGGCTCGATGAGTTAAATGCCAAAAGAGCAGATAATAAAACCAAATTGAAAGCCTTGAAAACTGAGGCCGCTCAAGCGCAGGTTGTCTGGGAAACCAAGGCACTTGAAACGCTGGACAACCAACCACAATGGCAGGCATTCGATCTCCTCGGTTTTGAGAGTACCGGTGGCGAGACGCACACTGTTCTCGAAGACAAAAGTGTGCTCATCGGCGGCCCGCAACCAGAAAACTCAACCTTCAATGTCAGCTTCAAGACGCAGATGAAAGGCATCACCAGCATCCGTCTAGAGGCCCTGACTCATCCTTCCCTGCCCGGCAATGGGCCCGGGCGGCATAAGATTGCCGCCCGGCCGAATTTTGTGCTCAACGAATTCAAGCTTCAGGTCAAAGGAGCAGATGGCAAACTAACGCGTTGCAAACTCGTCGACCCCAGAGCTGATTTTTCTCAGAAGGGTTGGAACGTCTCAGGACTGCTTGACGACGACCTCAAGACCGGCTGGGCCATCCATCCGCAGTTCGGAAAACCACACTGGGCCACCTTCCGCACCACCGAGCCTGTGGGTGACAGCGACACCGTGCTTATTTTTGAATTCGTACACAATTTCGGCGGCAGCCGTACGGTCGGATGCTTTCGTCTCTCGGGCATCGCTGGCGAACCAGGGACGCACAATATCCCCGACGAAATCGTGAAGACTCTCAAGCAGAAGCCTGCCGAGAGGAACGAACTGGCCAAGGCGAAGCTCGCTGAACATTACCTCAGTTCAAACTCAAGTTTGAAAAGTCTCGAACAGGAAATTCAAAAAATCGACCAAGAAATCGCCGGCCTGAAACCTCGAACCACGTTGGTGATGATCGATATGGAGAAGCCACGTGAAACACACATCATGATTCGTGGCGATTACCTCAGCATGGGCAAGAAAGTCGCTACGGGCACACCTGACATTCTTCACCGATTAAATCCGAACCTTCCATCCAACCGCCTGGGTCTCGCCAAGTGGCTTGTCGATCCGGAAAACCCCCTCGTTGCCCGTGTCGCGGTCAATCGCTGGTGGGCCGAACTGATGGGTCAGGGCATCGTTCGTTCAGTGGAAGACTTCGGTTCTCAATGCGAACCTCCCACTCATCCCCAGCTCCTTGACTGGCTCGCGGCGGAATTCGTCGAAAGTGGCTTGTCGATGAAGCACATCCTCAAGCTCATGGTCATGAGCGCGACTTATCAGCAAGAGTCGAAGATTTCTGCTGCGCAGTTGGAGAAAGATCCCCAAAATCTCTACTACGGACGCGGCCCGCGTTTCCGTATGTCCGCGGAGATGATTCGCGATAACGCCCTTGCCGTCAGTGGGCTCCTCTGTGACAAAATGTACGGCCCGCCAATCTACCCTCCTCAACCGGACAACATTTGGCGCCATGTCGGGCGCAATGGCCCGAAATTCAATATCCAGAACGATGAGAACCGTTTTCGCCGCGGTATATATGTTGTCTGGCGGCGTGGCGCACCTTACGTCAGTTTCGTCAATTTTGACGCCCCGGATCGTGGAGCATGCCATCCTCAACGTTCCCGAACGAACACCCCTCTTCAGGCACTCACGCTCCTCAACGATGAAGCTTACGTGGAAATGGCCATGGCCTTCGCCGGCCGCATCCTCGATGAGAAACCCGGTGACGATATCTCCGCACAGTTGAACCATGCCTTTAAGATCTGTTTTTCCCGGACCCCTTCGCTGGATGAGTACAGCTACCTTGACACGCTCTATCGAGAGCAGTTGAAGCGCTATCAGACAGAGCCAGCTTCAGCGGATGCATTGTTGAAGGGTATTAAAGGATGGGATCCATCCAAAGGGCTGAAGAAGGAACAACTGGCCGCATGGTTTCATGTAACAAATATTCTTTTGAATTTGGACGAAACGATTACGAGGAGTTGAAACTCATCGGCGATGGGGTCTGGTCCATTTCTTTGTTAGGAGTAATATTGATGGTCTCTTTCCCGAGAAAGATCACCCCGAATTCCCTGCTGAAGGTCGCCCTGCTCCTGTCAATGGCTTATGGATCTCTCTGGTACATAGTTGATCGCCCTCCCATAATAACTTGGATGGGTTACGATAAGGAGTCTTCGCGATTTGGTTAAATCAGAGTTCAATGCCGGTCATTTCCTTATGTTTCTTTTGAGCCGGGCTATTACATGAAATCTGAATCTGAACCAGATGGACCACTTGGCTGTGTCACCGCTACAAACACTGTTTGGTTCGGGCAATCAATGCTGATTAAGATTTTTGTACCTGGTAGCAAAGCCCCATGGAAGGCCGGTATTTCATGTTGGTATTTGGACTCCACGTTCGATTCCATTCTTGACGGTATAGCCAGCACCTTGGGGGCCGAATCATCCTTTACGTTTTGGGACACTGTCGTATGGTCATCCGAGATTCCTCCGCTGGATTACAAGCTCCTGATAAAGCCGCATCGGTGAGCTTGGCCGATACTGTCGTCCCTGAAATTAGATTCTTTTCAATTTCACGATTATGAATCCTACTGAACATCGACTCTCCCTCACCCGCCGCGAAATGCTGAAATCCAGCGGCGTCGGTATCGGTGGCCTTGCCTTGGCCTCGCTCCTGAATCGTGATGCCTCTGCGGCGGCGCATCTCAATCCAATGGCGGCAAAGAAATCACACTTCGCGCCGCGTGCAAAATCGATCATTTACATGCACATGGTCGGAGCGCCCTCGCACCTTGACCTGTGGGACTACAAGCCAGAGTTGGTCAAGAATAACGGCAAGCTTTGCCCGGACGAGTTTTTCAAAGGCAAACGTCTCGCATTCATTCGCGAACAGCCGCAACTACTCGGCACAAAATATAAGTTTGAAAAATACGGAAAATCAGGAATCGAGGTATCCGAACTCCTTCCTCATCTGGCGACCATCACCGATGACCTTACCCTCGTGAAGTCGCTTCAGACCGATCAATTTAATCACGCTCCCGCACAGCTCATGCTGCACACGGGCTTTGGACGGTTTGGAAGACCCACTCTCGGATCCTGGGTCACCTACGGACTCGGCAGCGAGAATGAAAACCTTCCGGGCTACGTTGTCTTCATCACCGGCAACGTTGCGGGCGCAGGCAACAGCCTTTGGGGCAGCGGGTTCTTGCCTTCAATCTATCAAGGCGTCGAGTTCCGCAGTTCAGGCGAGCCCGTCCTGTTCCTCGCAAATCCAGACGGAATCAGTTCGGTCGATCGGCGGCGCATTATCGAGGGCGTTAATCATCTGAATAAAGTTCAACTGGCCACTGTCGGCGATCCCGAAATTGCCACTCGCATCAGTCAGTACGAGATGGCCTATCGCATGCAGACATCGGTGCCGGAGCTTATGGACACCAGCAAAGAACCAGAGCACGTCCACGAGATGTACGGGACGCAGCCCGGCAAAGCCAGCTTTGCCAATAATTGCCTCCTGGCACGACGTCTTGTCGAGCGCGGTGTTCGTTTCGTTCAGCTCTTTGATCAGGGCTGGGACCATCACGGTAATGTTTTCGGCTCATTACCGAATAAGGCCAAGCAGGTCGATCAGGCGTCCGTTGCACTTGTCAAAGATCTGAAGCAACGTGGTCTGCTCGAAGACACGTTGGTCATATTCGGAGGCGAATTCGGCCGCACGCCGATGATGCAGGGAAATGATTCCAATCCAGCAACAACCAAGGCTGGCCGCGATCATCACAAGGAATGCTTCACAATGTGGATGGCTGGAGGCGGTCTCAAGCCTGGCTTCGTCTATGGCAAGTCAGACGACTTGGGATACGGAGTTGCCGAAGACCCGATGCACATTCATGACCTCAACGCGACCATCCTTCATCTTTTGGGAATGGACCACGAAAAGCTCACCTTCAAATTTCAGGGACGCCAATATCGCGTGACTGATGTGGCTGGACATGTTGCTCACAAGCTACTGGCATAGTTGTGAGGCATCCCGTCTCGTGTCTATATCGCCCGAAGCTGCAAAGTGCGTATAATCTCCCGGTAATTCGTTATTAAGAGTCAAAGTCTCATGAGCCAGTCTATTCTTGCAAGCCCAATCGAAACTTTCGCTGATCTCCATCAACGGCTGGGGGCGGTGCCACTTGAGCGGATTCGATTAGTTCCCTCGCCAGGTCATGCGACGGAACAAGACGTGGTCGAAATTCATGATCGGACAAATCAGCTCTTCGAGCTTGTCGATGGGGTCCTTGTGGAGAAAGCTATGGGTTTTATGGAATCAAGACTTGCCGCAGCTCTGATAGGAATACTCGAGGAATTCTTGAAGAAAAAAGACTTGGGAATCGTCCTCGCCCCGGATGGCATGATGCGTTTGGCGCCTGGGCTCGTCCGAATGCCGGATGTCTCTTTCTTGAGTTGGGAACATTTTCCAGACCGAGAGCCGCCAACGAATCCTGTTCCCAACTTGGTGCCTGATCTCGCTGTTGAAATACTGAGCAAGAGCAATACTCCAGGCGAAATGAGGCGTAAACTGCACGACTACTTCGAATCCGGTGTTCGACTGGTTTGGTATCTCGATCCTGAAACCAAGTGCGTTGAAGTCTTCACTGAAATCAACGACTCAGTCACAATCTCAGAGACCGGTATTCTGGATGGTAGCGATACACTTCCCGGCTTCTCTCTCCGAATCTCAGACTGGTTTTCCCGCGCCTGGAAGTCTGCATAGCCCTTCAGGTTGGCATCATTCTGAGTTCACCTCAGTCAACCAGTGCACCAGCGTTTGGGCATCCTCCAGAAACTGCTGCGGCTTATCTTCCTTCACGAATTCCAGCATCGCATACATGCCTGGCTTTATTCGGTTGTCCCCATTCGCCTGTCCATCACCGGCGCGGGAACAGGTCTTCGCCTTCTTCAGATATTCCTTCCACTCGGCCCAGCCGCCTTCCAGTGGTTCGCGACTTCCTGTCAGCACGTCCCAGTTGAACATATGCAAGCCGACTAGTCTCGACATGGCGGCGTCCATGTCCTTCAGGCAGAAATCCAAACTCGTCTTGTTGCGCGGCTGCCAATAAGTTTTGAACGCCGGGTGATCTACCTCCTCGAAAAGGGCAGTCGCTGCTTCCGCCGTATCCGTAAACGTGTTGGCGTGCCATTCACAGGCGAGTTCGATACCGACATCGGATGTCATTCTGGAAATGCGTCGGCAGTTTTCATAGACGCGTTGCCGGCAGGCATCGTCGGCTTCGGCGGAGCCCTGGCGGCCAATCCAGATACGCAGAATTTTGGCTTCCAATGCAACGGCACACGCCAGCACCCCTTCGAATGTTTCAGGCTCATCGTGCCCTGCGCGGTAGTAAGAACCATAGGCAGCGACATCAAGCCCGGCATCTCTCGTCATAGCCGACACCTCCTTCGCCGTTTCGACCTGGCCATGTGGAACGTGAATGTCGCCTCCCCATTCAATTCCTGTGAGCCCAGCCTCTTTAACCAGCGAAACGATTTCAAGTGCGGACAAGTGACGAAACGTAATGGAGACAAGTCCTGAAAGGAACATGGGAAGAAATGGTTGATGGTTAATGGTTCACAGGCGTTGGCCGAGCCCTGACTGAGAACTCTACAGCTCGTTCAGGCCATCGCGCCAATCATCGCCTTTCCTGCATTCTTCCAACACTCCAACTCTCCAACTCTCATCCAAGGAGCACAAGGTAATGCTTGGGAACTTCGCCGGTCATGAAGTAATAGCAAATCCCGAAAATCGTGATTCCAATACCTGCGAGCATGTCCCCGGCGATCAGACCGAACATGAGAGGCTTCATTTTGTGATATGCCTTAGCACCGCCGTACTTTACCGTTGCCAATTTGAGTCCTCCTCCTATCAGGAACGGCCAAGCGGTTTGATATCCGGCCCATCCTCCCCAGACGAGGAATATCACCGGATGCACCGGCCATTTGGCAAAACGAAGTCGTCCCGCCATGCAGAGCAAAACGCCACCAAGACCGAATAGGAAGGAGATCGTCCCGGCCTTGTGTGGTGAGGGCGACAGGAATCGGCTGAACCCTGACATTTGTTCTGACTCTTCAAGTTTCCCCTGTGCCGTCAGTTCACGGCGAATGCGCGCTACCTCTGTGGGCGCGAATTTCGGCACCATTTGCGATGCCCAGCCGTCGTTCCAGTTCACCCCCTTGTCGTAATGGATGTAGATCGTGAGTGGCGTGGCGACCACCAGGCCAATTCCAATGGCAACGACTGAGAACACCATCGCCCGTCCAATCTGGACTTTGCAATCATCTGCCAGCTTCAGCCCGTTCACCAAGTACGGCATAAGCGTCTCACGAGGATCAATGAGCAGCCCGCACGTTACGACAAACAGAATCATCAGGGCCTGCGGGCCAATCGCCATCTGCCCGAACAGGCTGTAAATCAATACGCAAGGATACAGGTAAGGAGCGATAAAGAACAGCCCCGTCTCGGCAATAATGCGTCCCATGACAACAAAGATGACAACCATCAGAAACGCATAGAGCGCGGCAAGCTGCCAGGCAAGACCGATGCACGCCAGGATGGCGACAAAGAACGAAATAAAGACCACGAAGATGCGTCCACCCCACACTGCTGTATCCGGAATTTCCTGTCGGCTCGGTAACCAGGAGATCCGGCGAACAAGGTTCAGATAGTAGTGCCGGCCCGTGTAGAGCATCGCCAGGAACATTCCCACATAGCCGCCATAGACCACGCCTCGATCTATGCGAGGAGCAAACGTCGTCCCCGACTCAACGGGAATACCGTAGCCTTTAAGGAGGCCGCCCAAGTATCGAAATACGAACGGCCCCAGCCCCACCGCAAGTGAAACGTCCGCCGCAATCAGGTAAGCGATACCGATGAACGAGAAATATATCTTCACATAGAAGAGCCCCCACCCGCCTCCATCAACGAGCGTCGGAAATGTCCAGCGGAGAGCAGTGAAATCAAACACTCGAGGGATATGCAGAAAGTAATGCGGGTACCACTCGAACAGATAGTTGTTCACATGAAAGACAATCACACCTGTCGTCCCGATCCAGAAAAGCCGATTCCTGAAGATCGGGCTGAGTCTGCCTCCTTCATCCGGCAGCAGCGCCTGGGTAAATTCGACTACCGGGTACGACAGGTGTTCCTGTTCCGACCATCTCTTGTGAACAGCTACCGCGAGGCCCGCAAGTGCTATTGAAAGTACACCGAAGAGAGACATCCAGAACATCAGCGGGCCAGCCCATGCAGTCCAAGGGATTGCCCAGAAACTGATGTGGGCATCCGACAGGCTCATTCCCCGCACAAAACTGTTAAGCGGGTCGGGCCCTTCTGCTCCAAAATCGGGTGTCATCGCTTGGGGCAAGTATGCGCCTAGAACATCTTTCCGAGCACCATCCTCTTCCTTCCATGTCCAACCTGGTTCGGTGCGCGCATAGTGGTGCGGCAGCATTACCAGGTTCGGCAGCAGTCTCAGAAAACTCGAATAGGGAACGCAGCACGAGGCCAGTGCCAGCGCGATGACAATGGATAGCTCTTTCGCTGAAAGAGGTTTCAGAAAACCAGGCACATCAAAACGGTCACTGAAGGCGGATAACAGCGGATTGACGAACAGCAGAAAAAGCAGGATCGGCCCATAAACGGCAATCGGCATGTGATTACCGACGATAAGGCTCTGCCGGAGCAACGCGTCATTAAAAAAGGTGACCGCGCAGATGGTTGCGGCGAAAAAAAGGCCCAGGCAGACCGAACGAATAGTCATGGATGATGCCGAATCTTTATTGGGGAGAGGCAGTATCTTGGTGGTCGAAATACCTCTCGCAAGCCGCAGTTGGAGTAACGGCTTTAGCCGGGTTCTTTTCGATTACAGGCCCGGCTAGAGCCGTTGCTCCAACTCCAGCAGACTTTCCTGACTACGCCATCTCCACTCGAACCGCGCAGCATTTGAATTCTGGAATTTTCCCGTCGGGGTCGAGTTCGTCTATGGTGAGGAGATTCGCTGCGGCTTCCTTGTAATGGAATGGGATAAAGATGCTGCCGCACTGCGGACGATCCGAGACTTTGGCCTTGGCGAAAAGTTCGCCTCTCCTGCTGGCCACATGGAGGAGTTCGCCATCCGCACCACCCAGCGCAGTCAGGTCTTCTGCACGTATTTCGATATAGGGCTCCGGACTGATCGCGTTCAGGGCTTTTGAACGCCGGGTCATGGTTCCCGTGTGCCAGTGATTGAGGTTTCTGCCGGTGTTCAAGACAAACGGGTATTCTTCGTCAGGCATCTCTTTAGGGGGCAGGAATTCCGCCGGTGCGAATCGACCTAAGGTGTTTGCAGTGGGAAAGCCTTCGGTGAACAGCACTGAAGTTCCTGGATGATCGGAGCCGGGACATGGCCAGAGGATCGGGCCTTTTTCCAGGCGCTCGTAGGTGATGCCGGCATAGCTGGGTGTCAGGCCAGCGAATTCATTGAAGACCTCTTCCACCGAATCGAACTCCATTGGATATCCGATGCGATTCGAAAGTTCGCAGATAATTTCCCAATCCTGCCTCGCTTGCCCGGGCGGGGTGACCGCAGGCCGCCCCAACTGAACGCGCCGATCAGTGTTCGTGAAGGTGCCGAGCTTTTCGGCGAAAACGGATGCCGGCAAGATGACATCCGCATACTCGGCAGTCTCAGTCATAAAGATGTCCTGCACACAGAGGAATTCCATCTTCGTCAGCGCCTTCTTAACCTTGTTTATATTCGGGTCGCTGAGGAAAGGATTCTCCCCAAGCATGTACATAGCCCTGATGTTTCCCTTAAGCACTTCGCTCATGATTTCGACTACAGTCAGGCCCTTAATGGGGTCAAGCTTCGCTTTCCATGCTGCTTCAAACTTCTCCCTGTTTTCTGCGCTCTCTACATTCTGATACCCCGGAAATACATTCGGAATGAGGCCCGCGTCTGACGCGCCCTGGACGTTGTTCTGCCCGCGCAACGGATGCAGGCCGGTGCCCGGACGGCCAATGTTACCGGTCATCAGACACAGATTGATGAGGGACCGGGCGTTATCCGTCCCAGTGGTGTGCTGCGAGATCCCCATCCCCCAGAAAATCATAGCGTTTTCAGCCTGACCATAGGCGAGCGCTGCCGCTTCGATGAGGTCAGCGGAGACACCGGTGATTTTTCCAACAACCTCTGGGGTATATGGCGTGAGCGCTACTCTCAACGCCTCAAAATTTTCTGTGCGCGAAGCGACGAAATCCTCATCAACAAGACCCTCACGTAGAATGACGTGCATCATTCCGTTGAGCAGGGCAACGTCTGTGCCCGGTCTGAATTGAAGGAAATGATCCGCGTGCGAGACCAAGTCGATTTTGCGAACATCCAACACGAGCAGCTTCATGCCCGCCTTACGAGCATTCTTAATGAATGTGGCGGCTACCGGATGGTTCTCCGTCGTGTTCGAGCCGATCACCATAGCGCAATCGGCCATCGCCACGTCCTGAAAAACATTGGACACTGCTCCACTGCCGATGGTCTGCATCAGAGCCGCCACTGACGATGCATGGCAGAGCCGTGTACAGTGGTCTACGTTGTTCGTTCCGAACACGGCGCGAATTAGTTTCTGAAACAGATATGCCTCTTCGTTCGAACCCTTCGCACTGCCAAAGCCTGCCAGCGCGCCCGGCCCGGATTCGTCCCGGATGGTCCGATAGGTATTTGCTGCCAGGTCGAGGGCCTCATCCCAGGTCGCTTCTCGGAACTGCTCGCGAGGGTCTTCGTAACCGTCGACCTGCTTAGGCTTGTCAGAACGACGAATTAACGGAACAGTAAGTCGATCATCATGGTGGGCGTAATCGAATCCGTAGCGGCCCTTGACGCACAATCGTCCCAGATTGGCCGGCCCGGAGTTCCGGCCTTCGATTCGGACTATTGTGTTCTTCTTCACGTGAAACTGAATGCCACAGCCCACACCGCAATATGGGCAGACGGAGTCCACCTTCTTAGTGTCACTGAAGCTTGTAATTGCTGATTGTGGTTTATCGAAGAGGGCCCCTGTCGGGCATGCGGCGGCACATTCTCCGCATGCGACGCAGGAAGATTCTCCCATCTTCTGGTTGGCATCGAATGAAATCCGTGCACCACTCCCCTTCCCCGTTCGCCCGATCACATCGTTTGATTGCACATCGCTGCAAGCTCGAATGCAACGGTCGCACAGAATGCAGGCCGAGTGATCCACAGCAATCACGTGGGAGGAATTATCGTGGGCATCCTCTTTGATATGTGACCCGAACCGGCTGCCATCCACGCCGATCTGCTCGGCCAGCAGCTCTAGCTCGCAATCACCTGTCTGCGAATGTTTGGAACAAGGCGAAGGATGATCTGCCATCAGCATTTCTATCACGGTCCGTCGCGATTTTTCTACGCGGTCTGACTGCGTGTTGACGACCATCCCCTCTTCACATTCACGCACGCAGGAAGCTACCAACGTACGAGCGCCCTTGACTTCAACCATGCAGACCCGGCACTCTCCGACCGGGTTGAGTCCCCTTTTGTGGCACAACACGGGAATGGACTTCCCGGCCTGGCCGCAGACATCGAAAAGGGTCTTCCCGGGCACTGTCGAAATATCCTGCCCATCAATGGAGAGAGTGATGCTTTTCATTTGGGATACTTGACCAACAATTTTGTTATGGAACAGAGACACACATAACAAGCTCTTATAACATAAGGGACGTTTGGTATGAAGGGATGAGCCGAATCGATTCGGGCGAAATCCAAACCAACATCCTCTATGATCTGGCTATTCCAATATTCAGGACAAACTCATGAGCTTGATCACACAGGAAGAAGCAATCCAAAAACGCAAGGAACTTGTCGAGGATGGCTTCACCGTCATCCCCGGAGTCATGACCCCAGAGTTCGTACAAGAGCTGCGGGAATGGTCGGACGATATTTTTTCACGAGTTCCGGTCGACCGTAAGCACAGGTATCAGGGCAGCGACATTCATGTGGCAACCCCAAAGCGCTGGAAAGAAATGCAGCCCCGTGAAGAAACCAATCAATCGTTCCCCGACATTATGGCCGAACGCCAGCTCGATCTCCCGGCGCAGTGGGAAGTCTGCGACATGATGGGGCTCGAAGGCCACACCCATCACAACAGCATGATCATCTTGTCCAAACCGGGATTCGGCCCGCCGCTCTACTGGCATCAGGATTTCATGGACTGGAACAATCCGCGGGCTGCGACGCCCTGGCCCACTCAAATCTTCATTTCCTATTACCTGACTGATACGAATCGGGAGAACGGCTGCCTCCGTGCCATCCCCGGGACGCATCGCAAACGGATCGATCTGCATAGTATTCTGCCCGCCGCACATGGCGAAGAAATTCAGTCCATTGAAGATCTCAACCACGAGGTCTTCCTGGATCATCCGGATGCCGTGGATTTGCCAGTTAAGGCCGGCGACCTGGTCATCGCGGATGGCCGTCTCCTGCACGCTGCATGGCCAAACCAGACTCCACATCGCCGGACACTTCTTCTACAGTGGCATGCAGTGTTTCCCTTCCCCTCAACACCATCCTGGTGGGAGGACGAGATTCCGAACGTGGTGAAGAAAGCGGACCTGACGAAGAAATACGAAGGCACTAGAATTCCCGGTGAACATTTGAAATAGCCTCAGAACTAAACAAGGAGACTGACATGAGAATTGCGGTTCCACTGTTTACGATCGTCCTCTTAGCTGCGGCGACCTCAGACGCCGAGGTGAAGAAAAAGAAGGCCATGTCCATAACCGGTGAGGTCAGTGAAGTCGCCGAGAATTCGGTGACGGTCAGGGTGTGGGGAAGCGACGGCATTCGGCGCGCCTGGAATTTCGATCTTCTGGAAACAACCACCATTGCAAAAGAAACCGGTGAGACAGACATCAAGACCAACGAAAAGGGCAAGAGCACTGCCACGAGACTTACCACGCCCCAGAAATTGGCCGACCTCGCTGCGGGACAACAGGTGACCATCAGCTACATGGAATCAGGAAAAGCGATGAGTGTTACAGTGCTGGACACGAAGTCGGCGGCCCAGCCAGCGACTAAGAAGAAGAAGCCGAAGAATCAATGAGAAGTAGAAAGTGGCTTATTCGTGTAGCAATTGCTTTCGTAATTCCTGCTACCGGGATCGCAAATGAGGCGCGCGAAGTTCGCTCGGGACAATCTGGTCTTGTCGCCTGGGCGGCGGACGGGGAAGAGAGCGAAAAGCTGGCGAGCTTCGTGGCAATGTCGCTCCACAACATATTCGCAAAAGCTCAGAGCCCCATCCCCATCGACAAAGTTACGGTAATGGAGGGCGGCAAAATGTACATGCGGCTTACACGCGCTGGGATCAAGACCCTGAACGAAGAGCCGGAACGATTCATCGCTTTCTCCAATCACTTCGTCGACATCGGCAAGAAAAGCTGGCCAAAGGTCTCCCTTACGCTCCAGCGGTCAGAAGGCGACGTGATGGTCTTAGCCACTAACGACACCGTGGACGGCAAGACTCAGGTGGAAATAAAATCCCTGACCAAACCCGCCATCCCGACAGGCAAGCCTAAACCGCCGTATACGGAGAAGCCCGCTGAGCAGTGAAAAGTGGAGTAGTGGGTTGATGGAACAATGTGTGTGTGGAAACCTTTGGAGTGCAGTGGCTTGTCAGCGCTTTCAATTTCATACGCCTTCAAGTCCGCGGCCGCCATCACAATAACAAAGGCCCCCGCACTCCCACGCTCCCACACTACATTACTCCACTCCCTCCACTCCTCAATTCTTGATCCTTGTTCATTGCCGACCTCCATCTGCATAGTCATTACTCTCGTGCTACGAGTAAGACTCTCGATCTTGAGAATCTGAACTACTGGGCACAACTGAAGGGCGTGACAGTGGTCGGCACGGCGGATTTTACGCACCCGGAGTGGTTCTCGACTCTTGAAGAACAACTCGATGAAGCTGAACCGGGCCTCTACAAACTCAGGGACGAATACTCTCGACCGCTCGAAGAGCAGTTACCTTCGAAGTGCCGCGGCGAAGTTCGGTTCATGCTGACGGTCGAGATCAGCAGCATCTACAAGAAGAACGGCAGAATCCGAAAGGTTCATAATATCGTGTTCATGCCCAGCCTGTTGGCCGCGGCAAAATTTTCGGCCGAGCTGGCCAAGATAGGAAATCTCAAAGCTGATGGCAGGCCAATCTTGCGGCTCGACTGCCGCGACCTCCTTGAAATCGTTCTTGAGACTCATCCCGATGCCTTCCTTGTTCCCGCACATATCTGGACTCCTCACTTCGCCGTACTTGGCGCTGCCAGCGGATTCGATTCGCTGGAAGAATGTTTCGAGGATCTGACACCTCACCTGTTCGCCGTCGAGACCGGCCTCAGTTCAGACCCGCCGATGAACGGGCTTCTTTCGCAGCTTGACCGCTACACCCTCATCTCGAATTCAGATGCACATTCTCCCGCCAAGCTCATGCGTGAGGGAAACATCTTCGAATCTGAGCTCTCTTACTATGGCATCAAGAAAGCCTGGGAGACCGACGACCCTGACATCTGGAGGGGCACGATCGAGTTCTTCCCGGAAGCCGGGAAATATCATCTTGACGGGCACCGGAAATGTGGGGAACGAATGACACCTGAAGAGTCGGCAGCCAGCGGCGGCCTATGCCCAACATGCGGCAGGAAGGTCACTGAAGGTGTCTTCAATCGGGTGCATACATTGGCGGATCGGCATGTAGGAATGCAGCGTGAGGATATGGAGCCTTTCATCCATCTTGTCCCGCTTACGGAGGTCCTCGGTCAAGTATTCCAGCAGGGGGAGAATACAAAAAAGGTCCAGGCCGAGTATTTCCGACTGCTTCATCAGTTCGGAAACGAATTTTCAATTCTCACTGAAACACCTCTCGAAGAGCTCGCTGCCTTCTCCACTCCTCTCCTCGCAACGGGCATAGGCAGAGTTCGGGACAGTACCGTCGACGCGATCAGTGGCTACGACGGCGTATATGGGGTAATCAAAACAATCACCGATGAAGATAGAGATCTGTTGCCGGGACTTGAAGCCGCAGGCGAAATCGGTCTGTGCAAGGACAATATTCAAGTGAGTTCTGAAGCCACACCAACCGTTAAATAAAACGTAATACGTAATCAGAAAGGCTCTTCCCTGCGCGACATCACTAAACTTTTGACCATCTATGCGAATCAGAGCATGCAAGGCGGGTCGCTTCTGTCTGCAAGGTCGGCACGCAAGTCCAGCCCTTACGTATTACGTATTACGTATTACGTATTACTCTTCTCGTGCGGCCTGGTCCACGGCGAACCCGAGCCAGCCTACAGAAGTGGACTTATCAAGAAAGGCATTATCAAACATGTCGATATCGACATCACTGGTGCGGAGGAGCTTCACCTGGTTGTCCGTGATGGCAATAACAGAAATGCATGCGACTGGGCCGACTGGGCCGAGCCGAGCCTCGTCGGTCCGCAGGGCGAAGTGAAGCTCACGGACATCCCCTGGTTTTATGCATTGGCCGGATGGGGAAATGTGAATATCAATAAAAGCACGGGGGGCGGCCCGATGAGGATTGACGGCAAGCCGGTGGCTTTCGGCATCGGCACGCATGCGGAGTCGATCATTTCCTATGGGATCGGGGGAAAAGGATATACTCGCTTCAAGGTGCGTCTTGGCGCAGACAATGGCGGGACCGATCAGGGAGGAGGAAGGACGACCTCTCTCGAGTTTCTGATTTACACTGAAGACCCGGAACTTGTTCTGAACGTCCAGGAGAAGCATCCCCCTAAGCAGCGGCCAAAAAGCTTGGACGGCCCCCTGACACCCAAGGAATCAGTGGCCGCTCTTATCCTTCCAGAGGGCCTGGAAGCTACCATCTTTGCTCACGAGCCGGTCGTTCAAAACCCCACCAATATGGACTTGGATGCACGTGGCCGCGTCTGGATTACGGAAGGCGTAAATTACCGCCGCTGGAATAACCTTCGCCCCGAAGGCGACCGCATTCTCATCCTTGAGGACACCAACGGAGACGGCAAAGCGGATCGAAACAAAGTCTTTTATCAGGGCACTGATGTTAATGCTGCGCTGGGCATCTGTGTCGTTGGACATGAAATATTCGTCTCTGCTTCGCCCAGCGTGATTCGATTCACTGATGCAGATGATGATGACCGGCCAGACAAGAAAGAAATCTTGTTCACCGGAATCGGCGGCGAGCAGCACGACCGCGGAGTGCATGCAATGGTCTTTGGGCCTGATGGCAAACTGTATTTCAATTTCGGAAACGAGGGCAGAGAACTCCGGAACCGGTTGAACGAACCGATCGTAAACCTGGCCGGGACTTGTCATGGGAGGCTCTTTCGCTGTGACTTCGATGGCAGCAACGTTGAATTACTTGCCCACAATTTCCGTAACAGTTTTGAACTCTGCCTGGACTCTTTCGGCAATATCTGGCAAGCCGACAACGATGACGACGGCAACGCCAGCACCAGGCTTAATTACGTCATGGAACACGGGAACTATGGCTACGCCGATGAACTGACAGGGGCGAGCTGGCGCGTCGAACGCACGGGAATGCACTCTGAACAGGCAGAACGTCACTGGCACCAGAATGACCCGGGTGTGGTTCCAAATTTTGTCCATCTGGGGGAGGGGTCACCTGCCGGTATCACCTTTTATGAAGGCAATCTGCTGCCCGAAGCCTTTCGCAATCAAGTAATACTCTGCGATCCCGGAACGGGCGCCGTTCTAACATTTCCGGTTGCTGATGAAGGTGCCGGATTCACAAGTCTTATGACACCCGGTTCGGTGAATCTACCGAAAGGGGCCGCATTGAATTTATTGTCCAGCCATGAAACCTGGTTCCGTCCGGTAGACGTGAGCGTGACGGACGATGGTTCGGTTCTGATAGCTGACTGGTATGACGCACGGGTAGGCGGACACTTTATGGCTGACCATGACGCCACAAAAACGAGGGGGCGCATTTACAGAATCACACCCAAGGGACACAAGCTGCATTCTCAAGAGTTCAATTTGAACAAGATATCTGACTGCGTCAGAGCCCTTCGTTCCCCAAGCCAAGGAATTCGTGCCGCTGCCTGGCAGAAGCTGCGTGGAAATGAAAGCAAGGCAGAAGACGAACTCATCAAGCTTTGGGAGGACAATGACCCAAACATCCGATCCCGGGCGTTAGGTCTTCTGCTCAAACTGGAATCCGAAGGCAAGCTAGAATCAGCGAAGTATCTGAATTCAGCGCTTCGAGATTCGGATCCAAGAATCCGAATTGCCGCCATCCGTCACGCACGCCATCACTGCAAAGACATCATTCCAGTAATCAGTCGCTTGACGAAAGACACCTCAGCTCAAGTCCGGCGTGAATGTGCCATTTTGCTGAGAGGCTCGACGGCAGACGAAGCCCCGGGGCTCTGGGCGGAGCTGGCCATGCAGCATGATGGCATCGACCGCTGGTATCTTGAAGCCCTGGGCATTGGTGCGGAGGGCAATGAAAATCGATTCTTTTCTGCATGGCTCAGTGACAATGGCGCGAACTTAGATTCTGCATCGGCACGGGACATCATGTGGCGCATGCGTGCGAACAACATAGCCGAATATCTGGCTCACATTATCACGATGGCTGTGAAGCCCGAGGAGGCCCTGCGATATTTCCGTGCTCTCGATTATCAGTCGCCCGACGAAAGGCAAAATGCCCTGGCCACCCTACTGGCCGTCGGTGTAAAGAAGCAGGAAGCAAACGAGCCAGTTGCCTCGACCCTCATATCTGAATCGCTCAAGCGATTGAATCCAGAAGATTTCCAGAGTTCATCCGGGCTTGCCCAGACATTGGCCAAACTTCTCGATGTTGTCTTGGCTGACTCCCCGGAGAGTTTTCTGGATCTCGTCGAACGGTTTCAGCCACAGGTTAAAGAGGAACAACTCTTAGACTTGGCCATCAAGAGTCCTGATGCAGGTGTGAGATCCGGTGCGGCTGGTCTACTGTTGCGCCTCGGAAAAGCCGAACTGCTTAAAAGCATGCTGAGAGGAAAAGAATTCATCGCTGCACAAACACTGGCCACTGCCATTGGCCAGTCTCGTGAATGTCTTGGCCGGCCAGTTCTGATCGAACTCATCAAGAACAACGATGCTGCACCCGCAGTTTGTGAGACAGCAGTTGAGGCAGTGACGATGACTAAAGAAGGGGCTTTAGAACTGCTCAAAGCGATTAGCGAAATCAATCTTACAGGAACACTCAGGTTCCGAACGGCAGTAGCTCTCAGCAATGTTCCCTGGCTGGATGTGCGTGAAACCGCTTCACGATTCTTTGCGCTTGAACCCGCACAAGATCGCCCCCTGCCTCCCCTTGCAAAACTTCTCCAAATGCGTGGTGATTGGTTGAACGGCAAAAGTGCCTTCGCCCGTGCCTGTAGTGGTTGTCATACGCACGGAAACATGGGCAGAGAGGTTGGCCCTCCCCTTTCAAGCATCGCCGCAAGGATGGGCAAAAACGACATATGGAAGTCCATCCTGTTTCCAGACGACGGTGTCGACCAACGTTTTCAATCCCATCGCGTCGTGTTGAAGAATGGTAAAACCATTCACGGTCTGCTGATCTCAAGAACAGATCAGACGCTGTTCGTCAAAACTGAGGGTGGCGTGCTGCAGACGTTCAATGCTGCAGAAGTTGAATCTGTCCGGAATGAACAGATATCTCTGAAGTCCGCCGGAATTCAGAAAAGAATGACAGTTCAGGAACTCGTGGATGTGGTCGAGTTTCTGGCGACGCCGGACCGGTAGTCCGTCGAAGTCGCGGCCACTTCCGTTGTAAAGTTCAAGACAAATCAAGATGCGTTCGCATTGCCGATCGTACCTGATCGCGAAGTCCTTCATCATCCAACCAACCACAAGACCTAACCAGGCGATCCTTGGAAATGGTTCGAATCTGGTGGGCCATGACAACTGACGCATTGGGTTGGCCAGCAGCCTTGGCAGGAATCAGAGCCTCTGTTGAATAGATTCGTCTGCCGGTCTTGTGGGAAGTCATCGGGAGAGCCGTAACGATGGGTAGAGCCTGATTGATCGGCTCGTTCGAAACAATCAATACGGGGCGGCGACCCGCCTGCTCAGAACCTGGGACTGAATCCAATGTGGCCATGGCAACTTGCCACTGAAATGGTTCCTTAATCATCGGGGAGCATCCGAGATGTTTCAGAATCCGATGAACTGAATTCTTCTTCTGTATCCGAGATGTCCTTCATGAACATAGGATCCTGAGCCGCATCCATGAACTCCTGACGTAATCTTTCTTGACCAATCCTCTTAAGTTCGTCCTCAATGGCCTTGCGTACCAAAGCATTCTGAGAAGGAAACATTCCATCCTCAACGGCACGCCTGACTTCCACCATGAGTGTTCTTGGCAAAGAAAACGTGACCTTTCCTGAGTAAGTCAGTGGTGGCATTTTCGAATACTTCTAGCTGCAGCTTGTAAAAACGTATGGAATTTGATGGTTGCCATAATAGCAAGCCAAACCATCATTCATAGAAAAGGGTAACTGTTCAGAGGGGCAGGCTCTTACTTCTAATCTTGCTCCTAATTTCCCCTTTCTTCGGTTTTCCCACCTGTGCCGGGCCATTCTCTGCGTGAACCACCATTCCACGCGCTGCCTTCTCATGCCACAAGGAAAAGCAGAAAGGGGAAATTAGGAGCAAGAGTAAGAAACAATCGGCTCTGAACGTTTACCAAAAAAGAAAGCCTGCTCAGTCTCCTGAGCAGGCTTCAATTTCTTTCATCAACCCATCAGCCGTCAACCAGCTCCTCAGTCCCAACTCAGCGTAGAGGCTGCCTGGTATTCGGTGACTCTGGTCTCGAAGAAATTCTTCTCTTTGGCCAGGTCGATGGTTTCACTCATCCAGGGGAATGGGTTGTTCGAGCCATAAACAGCACCCAGGCCAATGCGTTCCAGTCGACGGTCCGCGATATGTTGGACGTAGTCGCGGAAAAGATCACTGTTGAGGCCAAGAATGCCGCGGGGCATCACGTCTTCTGCGTAATTGAGCTCGAGTTCAACCGCGTTGCGGATGAGATTGACGATGTATTCCTTGAAATCGTCTGTCCAGACATCGGGGTTTTCACTCTTGATACCGTTAATAAGGTCGAGCCCGAAGTTGAGATGGATGCTCTCGTCGCGAAGGATGTACTGGAACTGTTCACCGACGCCGGTCATCAGGTTGCGGCGGTGGAAGGAAAGCATCATTACAAAACCTGTGTAGAAGAAGATGCCTTCCATGATGACGTAGTAACCGATGAGGTTCTTCAGGAAGATCTGGATGCCTTCAAAGCTGTTGGTGTCGAAGTTCCCGTCGAGCACTTCAGCGGTGAGTTCCATCTCGAAAGAGTCCTTTTTCGCAATGGACGGAATCTCACGATACATGTTGAAGATTTCCCGCTCGTCGAGCGCGAGGCTGTCAACAATGTAGAGAAAAGTGTGCGTATGAACGGCCTCTTCAAGTGCCTGTCGCAGGAGATACTGACGGCATTCAGGGTTCGTGACGAATTTGAAAATTCCAAGAACGAGGTTGTTACCGACCAGGCTCTCGGCGGTCGAGAAGAATCCAAGGTTGCGCATGATCACCTGGCGCTCGGCATCGGTAAGGGTATTGGAGCGCCAAGTTTCAATGTCCTTGGTCATGGGGACTTCTGTTGGCATCCAGTGATTGGCACTACCGTTGATGTAGTGTTCCCATGCCCACTGGTATTTGATGGGCATGAGCTGATTCACATCCACTTGTGAACAATTGATGAGGCGTTTTGCGTTCGCTTCAAAACGTCCATCTTCGCCAACTAGAACCTCCTTTAAGACCTTGTCTTCCGTGGCGACCATAAGCAACTTTCCTTGTTTTGTAAGTGAAGTGAGCGTTTAAAATTCAGGAACAGACATGAGAAACGTGAGTCTAACAGACTACACGGACGTGCCGGATCGGGTCCATGGATGGCTTGGTCAAATTCTAGAAAGGCCGTTCGAATCGACCTCCAGAGTTCACTGACAGGCTTCGCAATCGCCGTCGAGGCTGCAAGCGCTTACTACCTCGCTGGCCGGCACCTCTGTCAGGCGATCAATCTTGATGTCACTCGAGGCGCTTCGGTTTTTCATCCAGCGAGGCTGAATACCGAACTTGTTAACATCGACGGTCGACTTTTCAATCTGGGTCGCGGCGACAGTGCGCAGGTAGTAAGTCGTTTTGAGCCCAGTTTTCCAGGCGAGCATGTACATGTCGTGCAGTTTCTTTCCACTCGGCTCGGCCAGGTAAAGGTTCAGGGACATTCCCATGTCGATCCACTTCTGACGGCGGCTACCGCACTTGATAATCCACTCGGGATCGACTTCGAAGGCGCACAGGTAACGCTGCTTGATTGCGTCCGGAATACGGTCGATCTCCAGCAGTGATCCATCGTAATATTTGATTTCATCAAGAATATCGTCGTCCCAAAGATCGAGCTGTTTGAGATCGTTTACCAAGTGCTCGTTAATTTGAGTGAAGTCTCCCGAAAGGTTGCTCTTCACAAACAGGTTCTTGTAGGTTGGCTCAATGGATTGGGTCACACCGATGATGGTGGAGATGGTTGCGGTGGGCGCTATTGCCATTACGTTACTGTTGCGCATACCGTTTTCGGCAAGTGCTTTCCGCACGATGTCCCACTCCAGGGTGACAGAGTCGTCCATTTCGATTTCTTCACCGCGGTTCTCCTGAAGCAATTTGATGGTATCTATCGGCAACAGGCCTTTGCTCCATTTGGAGCCCTCGTAGCTGGAATAAGTCCCGCGCTCTTTTGCAAGCTCGGTGGACGCGAGGATGGCGTAGTAAGAGATTGCTTCCATGCTCATGTCGGAGAATTCGACAGCTTCCTGGCTGGCATAGCTTATGCCTTGAGCGTAGAGCGCGTCCTGAAACCCCATTTGGCCGAGCCCAACCGGGCGATGCTTGCGATTTGAACTCTGGGCCTCCGCGGTCGGGTAGTAATTGATATCAATGACGTTATCGAGCATGCGAACAGCCGTACGCACAGTCTCTTCAAGCTTGGGCAAGTCGAGTTTTCGGTTTGTAATGTGAACGCTGAGGTTGACTGAACCGAGGTTGCAGACCGCTGTTTCTTCCCTGGAAGTGTTCAGCAGGATCTCCGTACAGAGATTGCTGCTGTGAACGACGCCCACGTGGTCCTGTGGTGAACGAATGTTTGAAGGATCTTTGAATGTAATCCACGGATGGCCTGTTTCGAACAGCCGTGTCAGCATCTTCCGCCAGAGATCCTTTGCTGAGACCTTTCGATACAGGCCTATCTCGCCTGCCCCTGCCTTCGCTTCGTATGCGGTGTATTTCTCCTCGAAATCTTTGCCAAATGAATCGTGCAGATCGCTAACTTCATCGGGGCTGAAGAGTGTCCATTCTTCGTCCCGAACGACTCTTTTCATGAAGAGGTCAGGAATCCAATTGGCGGTGTGCATGTCGTGGGTACGCCGGCGATCGTCACCGGTGTTTTTGCGAAGGTCGAGGAATTCTTCGATATCGAGATGCCAAGTCTCGAGATAGGAACAGACCGCGCCTTTGCGCTTTCCTCCCTGGTTTACAGCGACTGCGGTGTCGCTGACGACTTTGAGAAACGGGATGATGCCCTGGCTTCTGCCATTCGTCCCCTTGATGTGGGAATTTGTAGCACGGACGTTTGTCCAATCGTTTCCGAGTCCACCGGCCCACTTAGAAAGTGCTGCATTGTCCGAAATGACTTTGAAAATATGCTCAAGGTCGTCCATAGCGGTTGACAGATAGCAAGAACTCAGCTGCGGGTGACAAGTGCCCGAATTGAAGAGCGTGGGCGTAGCTGAAATGAAACGGAAGGTCGAGAGGATGTTGTAGAACTGGATAGCACGTTCATTCTTCTGCTCGCCTTCGAGAATTGAGAGACCCATGGCTACACGCATCCAGAAATACTGCGGTGTCTCGATGCGGCGGCCATTAATGTGGAGCAGATAACGGTCGTAAATGGTCTGAAGGCCAAGATAAGGAAAGAGTGAATCACGTTCCGTGTTGAGCGCTCCGGCGAGCTTTTCAAGATCGAAATTAAGCAGCTCTGGAGCAAGACGGCCCGCATCAACCCCCTCCTGAACATATGACGCAAATTTTTCAGCGTTCAGGAAAGCCACTTCCTCGTGTAACGGGGTCGCTCCGAGCGCCTCTCTGTAAATGAGAGAGAGGGCGAGGCGGGATGCAATCTTTCCATATGAAGGATCACGCTCGATGCGAGCACGGGCGGCGAGCAGGACGGCCTTATGGATGTCGCTGGGAGTGATTCCGTCATACATGGAACGATGGACTTCACTTTCGAGTTCCTCGACTGAACACGTTTCTCCGAGTCCGCGACCGGCATCGAAGATAGTTCGACGGATGCGCTTTGGATCGAGCGGTTGGGAAGAACCGTCGGGCAGGTTGACGTTGAAGCGATGTCGCTCTTCCGCTTCGGGATCATCTTCGGCATGTAACGCACGAATCTTGGAATGCTCTTCACGATAGACAATGTAACGGCGGGCGACCGAATAGTGCCCACGCCGCATGAGCTGCATTTCGACGACATCCTGAATTCGTTCAACGTCTGCACCCTGTTTGCTTAACGCCTGATTTGCGATCTCGCTTACCGTCGTATTTGTCAGATCTACGATTTCGCTTTGCAGGGTCTGTTCCAGCGGGGTTTCAGAGTCAAGACCTAACTCCACCCGAAATGCTTTTTCCATCGCCTTTGCGATCAACGAACGATCAAAGGTTACGATTCGGCCGTCTCTTTTCTTAACTACCATTTCTTGTTCTGGGGCTATCACTTTGGGTCTCCTTTAAACGTGCTTGAGCCTGCTTGACTGGAAAATGCTGCGATACACTAGCTTTTGCGGCAAGTGCGAGGCATTTACCGCTTAAGTTCAGGGATCAGGCCCCTGTTAGTTTGGTTGTCATTAAGTTCGACTGAAGCGCCCTCTCCAAGTGGTTAGGGAGAGTTACCACTTCTTCCTGGAAGAGACAGGATTAGAGAGGTCAGATTTGGGGATGGAACTTCAGTCGCTCCCTAAGATTCACACCGTTTTTATGTGGTCCTCTCCAGAGCGGAGGCACAATATACTGGGCTTACTTTCAAGATCAATACTAAATGTACGAAAAAAAACAAATATTTGCCTGATTCGATCAGGTCGAGGGAATACCCTACTCTTGGGTTACTATCTAAGCTCTTGAAGTCGAATAGTTTCCGATTATTGAGAGGCGAATTGCGCGTCCAGGCTTCATCCGGAAAGAACAGATGAGTGCACCGGCTGCGGTGATAGATGTGTGCCAGGCCTGCATTCTTACACCTTGAGGGCTAGCAGGCCAAGTCGGGAACGTTTTTACGGATTAGCCCTGGAAGAGGCTGGTATGTCAGCCTGGTCTTGGTCCAAATTCTTCATGCGTTTTCGGCGTAACAAGACGAATTTTTTGTAAGGCACAGGACCCCGCGCGGTGCTGAATCCGTAAGACTAATCCCAATGCGGACGCAACTCAGTTGGTGTTGCGTAGGGCGAAGCTCAGACAAAGACATGCCAAACTCGGTCGTGCTCAATCCATCTTCTTGATGATCAATGTCCCGTTATGACCACCGAAGCCGAAGGAGTTGGAGAGGGCGACGTCGAACGATTGCTCTCGGGCTTCGTTGGGAACGTAATCGAGGTCGCATTCCGGGTCGGGCGTGGTGTAGTTGATAGTGGGCGGAATGACGTTGCTCATCATGCCGTAAGCGGTGACAACGATTTCGAGTCCGCCGGAGGCGCCGAGGGTATGCCCGAATTGTGACTTGTTGGAGCTGACCGCGAGCTTTTCTGCGTGGGCTCCAAAAATGTTGCGGATAGCTTGAGTCTCGCCTTTGTCGTTGAGCGGAGTGGAAGTGCCATGGGCGTTGACGTAATCAACTTCAGTGGGATTCATACCTGCATCCTGAAGGGCAAACTTCATCGAGTTACTGGGGCCGGTACCACTCGGGTCGGGCATGGTTATATGGCATCCGTCGGCACTCATACCATAGCCTACCAGTTCCGCGTAGATCCGGGCACCTCTGGCTTTGGCGTGTTCCATCTCTTCGAGGATGATAATTCCGGCACCTTCACCCATGACGAATCCGTCCCGGTCGCGATCGAAAGGTCGGCTGGCGGTCGCAGGGTCATCGTTGCGTGTGGAGAGTGCTTTGAGGTTGCAGAAACCTGCATAGCTGAGCGGAGTCATCGCGGCTTCGCATCCGCCGGTGACGATCACTTCGGCTTGATTGCGACGGATGACATTGAGCGCATCCCCGATCGCATGAGCTGCGGAGGCGCACGCGGTAACAACGGCCCAATTCGGCCCCATAAGGGCGTGGCGGATGGATACCTGGCCAGAGGCTGCGTTTACCATCATTTTTGGTACCAGCATGGGGCTTACGTGACGGGGGCCTTTGTCCCGAAGCTCTGCGTGTTGAAGTTCGATCTCGGCGAGACCGCCGATGCCTGAACCGAGGATACAGCCAACCCGTGAACGGTCTGTTTTATCGAGGTCCATGCCGGAATCATCGAGAGCCATATCAGAGGCGGCAATCGCCAACTGGGTGAACCGGTCCACTCGCCTTTCCTCACGATGGCTGACCCAGTCACTTGTGACAAAATCGCGGCACTCCCCACCGAATCGGACACTGTATTCCGTAGCATCCCAGGCGGTGATGGGGCCGATTCCGCTTCTGCCAGAAGTAATCCCTTCCCAGGTTTTTGCAAGATTAGTACCCAGGCTCGATACTATCCCGAGGCCGGTAATGACAGCACGTCGGTCATTCATGGATGGTTAGTCTTTTACGGCTGCGGTGATGAACTTCACGGCTTCACCAACGGTTTGGATCTTGTTGGCGTCGTCTTCGGGGATGTTGATGTCGAAGGCGTTTTCGAAGTCCATGATGAGGGAGGTGATGTCCATCGAGTCTGCCCCGAGATCATTGATAAATGAAATCTCTGGCGTGACCTGATCTTCGGGGACATCGAGGACGTCGATTACAATTTCTTTAACTTTGGCGATTACTTCTTCTTCAGTCACTGTAAATTCCTCTTAAAAGGCGATTCTGGAATGCCCGCTCCCGTCGGGGCGAAGGATAATGAGTCTCTTGTTTCGTTGCAGGCTTACATGGCGATACCGCCATCAACCTGAAGAACATGTCCGGTAATGTATCCAGCATTGTCCGTGGCCAGAAAAGCTACCGCATCGGCGATTTCTTCGGGTTGGCCAAAACGGCCCAGGGGGATGGCGCGGGTAGCGTCATTCTTAAGCTCTTCGGAAAGTTCATCGGTCATATCAGTGGTAACAAAGCCTGGCGCCACGGCGTTGACGGTTATGTTACGGCTGGCCAATTCTTTAGCCAACGACTTCGTAAACCCGATAAGCCCGGCCTTGGACGCGGCGTAATTGGTCTGTCCCGGTTGGCCGATGATCCCAACCACTGAAGTGATGTTTATAATGCGGCCCTGCTTCTGCTTGACCATCTGGCGTATGACACCCTGGCAAGTATTGAATGATCCTTTGAGATTGGTTTGAATGACCTCATCCCACTCATCGACTCTCATACGCATCAGCAGGTTGTCACGGGTTATACCGGCATTGTTGACCAGGATATGCACCCCGCCGTGCTCCTTCACTATACTCTTGAACAGCTCGGCTACGCCGGCGGTGTCTGAAATGTCGCATGGATATGCCTGAACTTTGCCGCCAGATTCTTCGGCGAGCCGAACCGTTTCGGCAAGAGCTTCTCTATTGCGGGCGAGGCCACAGACGAGAGCGCCCTCTCTTGCGAGCTTAATGGCTATCGCACGGCCGATGCCGCGGGAAGCTCCTGTAACTATGGCGATTTTATCTGTGAGGCTCATGGGCATGAATACCGATTAAATGTTGTGAAATCAAAGACTCTCAATATCGCCGGGGGTACCGACACATGTGACGGATGCAGACCGGTCAATGCGTCGCATCAAACCAGCCAGCACCTTGCCCGGCCCGACTTCAAAAAATTGGCTCACACCGGAGCTGATTGCCGCCTGCACACACTCGACCCACATGACCGGGTTATCGACCTGTCTCAACAATGACTCACGAATCTCTTCCGCCTGTATGACCCTCTGTCCGGTGACGTTGGCGAAGACCGGTACTTCCGGTTCCGATATACGTAATTCCTGCAGGTGAGGAGCAAGTTTTTCAGCGGCTGGCGACATTAGCCTCGAATGAAACGCGCCTGCGACTGGAAGCGGAAAAACTCGTGCTCCTGCTTCTTTTGCGGCCGCGCCTGCCATATCGAGTGCGGCTTGTTCGCCGGAAATGGCAATCTGTTCCGGTGAATTGAAATTGGCCATACAGATTTCACCAGCTCTTGACGCGGTTTCGCAGATGGCACCCAAGTCCTCGCGGTTCATGCCCACAATGGACGCCATTCCCCCGGGCCGGGCGTCGCACGCCTCCTGCATGTATGTTCCTCTTTTGTGGACGAGAATGATCGCGTCCTCGTAAGCTATTGCACCCACCGCGGCCAGAGCAGTGTACTCACCGAGACTGAGTCCGGCGGCTGCCTTGCAGAACGAGAAATCCAGCTTGCCGGCTTCTTTCAATGCTTCCAGAGTGGCAATGCTGGTAACGAGAATTGCTGGTTGGCTGATATGCGTCTTGTTGAGCTCTTCCTGGGGGCCCTCGAAGCACAGGTGTTTAAGGTCGTAATTCAGAATCTCATTGGCCCGATCAAATATGGCTCGCGCTGCCGCGGAGTTTTCGTAGAGGTCGGCGCCCATGCCCACCTTCTGGGCACCCTGGCCTGGAAAAAGTAATCCAAAGTGCACCATGCCTACCACCTCACTACTGCTGAACCCCAAGTAAGGCCCGATCCAAAGGCGATCAGGATCAGAATATCGCCTTTGCTCAGGCGGCCCTCCTCGACGGCTTCAGCCAGGGCTATAGGCACAGAAGCGGCCGAAGTATTCCCATATTTGTGAAGATTCAGGAAGATCTTTTCTTTGGGAATATTCAAACCTTTGGCAGCCTGGTCCACGATGCGAGTGTTGACCTGGTGCGGGACGATGAGGCCGACGTCGCTTTCGGTGAGACCGCAGGCTGTTAGCGAATCATGAACGAGGCTCTGAAACGTGCGTGCAGCAAACTTGAAGACTTCCTGTCCGTTCATCTTCAGATAGTGCATCCGATTGTCGATTGTCTCATGACTGGATGGCATCCGCGAGCCGCCGGCAGGGATCTCAATCAGGTTTGCACCGCTTCCGTCGCTCTTTACAAAGGTGTACAGAATCTCCCGCTCGCCGTCGGCGGGTTTGAGCACTACGGCTCCCGCACCATCTCCAAAAAGCACGCATGTGGTTCGGTCGGTGAAATCAATATTCTGGGTCAGGCATTCGCTCCCCACGACGAGCACATTCTTGGCAACCCCCGAGGCGATAAACCCTTCGCCGGCGGCCATCGCATAAACAAATCCAGTGCAAGCTGCTGAGAGATCGAATCCCCCGGCGTTCTTGGCTCCCAGTTTCTCCTGCAGAACGCAGGCTGATGAAGGCATCACCATGTCCGGCGTGGCTGTGGCTACGATAATCAGGTCAAGGTCTTCCGGGGTCATGCCGGCGTGTTCGAGGGCATGCTGTGATGCCGGCAGCGCTAGGTCGGATGCAGCGACACCATCGTCCGCCACACGTCGTTCTGAGATTCCGGTTCGCCGGACGATCCACTCGTCACTGGTATCGACCAACTTTGACAGGTCGTGGTTTGTCAGCACTTTGGGTGGCAGATATTTGCCAACTCCAGCGATGCTTGCGTGTGGCTCCTTTGCTGCCATTAGTGTCCTCAGCGACTAATCCTGAGTGGGTGTTCCTGGAAATCAAAGCCCTTTTAACCAGAGAGGTTAAGGGGGGAATTCAAAGGGCTGAATTCGGATGCAACTAAGCGTCGTCTTCGTCTTCAATCTCTACAACAGGTTGTTTGCCATAGAAACCGCAGGTGCCGCAGATCCGATGAGGGAGTTTCACCGCGTTGCAATTGGGGCAGGTAGAAGTGCCCTTGGCGGTGAGAAATCGGTTCGATCTGCGCTTCCGGCTACGAGATTGTGCTAACTTCTTTTTTGGCAGAGCCATGTCTTGGCCACCTCAAATAATGGGCTTTAAGCTTGCTGAATTTCAAGAGGGCGGGATTCTAACGCCATGAAGGGGGCTTGCAACGGGGAAGAATGGGACGACGGAGGAGTGGGAACCAGAAGTGGAAAGAGGGATTAACGAGCGGCGGAGCAAAGCGCAACGTCCCATTATCATTTATGGGAAGGGCTGGGACTGGTGGCCTAATCGCGCATCCATTGCTCTTTTATTTGTGGCTTTCCGATTCAAGGTATTCGATGAAGTTCGCATGATTTTTTGAATCGAGTCCCGCCTGAAGGGTCTGATACACCAATTTTTTATCGCCATCAAGGAAGGCCCGCACATTCAGCCAGAGACCGGGAAAGCTTATCGAACGGACGATCCCGTCAGGCTCAACGGGCAGAAATTGGTATTGCTTGCCTACAAGGCGATGCCATCGAATTTCGTGCTCATGAACCAGATACACCAGGTATTCCGAGACGACGGCAGCCTGGTAGAGCGCAAGTTTCTGGTGGAGGTCATAAGCCGCGCTGGAGACAGCGATTTCGGCGAGCAGCTCAGGAGCGCCGTTGATGTAGCCCTTCTCCTCCCATGAATTACCACCAAAGTCAGTGAGGATGCGGAGGTGTGAGTCTGATTGAGGTGCATCCCCCATCATGAGCAAGGTGGCATTATTTCCGGAGTCTGTTCCTGGGGTGTGCGCGCAGTAATAACTGAGCAGTCCAGAAAGGAGAGAATCGGCACTGCTGTGTTCGTTACTAACTGGTGATGGCATGAATACAACGCCTCCTATCAGTTCCGCCTTCTTGAGCGCGGGCATCTGGCTGTAAAGATGAAGGAATTCTTCCTGCGACAAATTATCACCGGCAATGAACGGTTGAGATTCCAATACTGGCACGGCCATGTTTTTTCTCCTTTTGCGGCATTCTAACGTCTAAAGCCTACCGAACACGTTTACCTCATCAGATTCTTAATATAGGCAATGTCGGCCTGTGCAAGTTTCGCGGTGGCGTCCACGAAATGCTCGATCTGGTGGTAATGGGTGCGGTATTCGGAGTGTACAGAGATGGCGTCCCTGTACCCCACTTCCTGCAGTTTCTTCAGCACCCCTTGGGCATCGAGCATACCGTCGATTAGAGGAACCCAGATCGGTTTGAATCGCAATTGGCCGGTGTTTGGATCGGCGAAGTATTCCTGGCGCGGGCTTTTAAAATTTACGCTGTGAAGGCTGGGGCCGAGCAGGTCGATGGCCAGTCCGAATGGCTCGCCACTCAATGTCAGATGACCAGGGTCATACTGAACGCCGACCCACTCCGGGTCACAGTCTTCGAGTAAGCGCAAAGTGCCAGAAACGTTCACCTCAAGGCTGTTACCTGAATGATTCTGGACTGCGCCCCGGATATCGTGTTTCACAAGCAATTTCTGAACTTCTGCCATCCGCCTTTGAGCTTCCGCCAGCAGCGAACGGGCATGGATGCCAGCCCCCACGTGGAAGCCACCAATCCGGATTCTTTTGACCCCTGCGTTGCGGATAGCTTCGAGTTGTCGATCTGCCTGTTCGTCCGCACGCGTGATACCGGTCACAATCCTTTCGAGACTGAGGCCATGGTCTTCAAAAATCTTTTTCGCTACCGGAAGAATCTCTGGTGCATCTTCGGGTGATATCGCTGCATTGGGCCGGCAAGGAAGATCAACACCGTCTGCCCCGATTTCTTTCAGCAGGGCTGCCATTTCCGGCAATGGAAGATTCTGACACCATTTTGCAAATACGATGATTTTGTACATACGTCTCGGGTGGGTCGGTTGAGATGAAAATAGAAAATCTGAGTCAACTCCGGCAAACTAACCGGCCCACTGAAGTAGTCAAGAAACCATGAAACCGCCCAAACAGTCGCTCCACCTCGGCACCTCTGGATGGTCATACAAAGCCTGGGTGGGTCCATTCTATGAACGTGGCACACAGGCGACCCAGATGCTGACCAGATACTCGGAAGTGTTCAATTCTGTAGAGGTAGATTCGACCTTTTACGGGATACCGAGTTCCAAAACGGTGCAGAAATGGTCACAGGCTACTCCGGAGACATTTCGCTTCTGCCCCAAAGTACCGAGGGTAATAACCCATGAAAAGAAGCTTGTAGGCTGTGAAGAGGAATGGGCAAGTTTCCTGAATATGATGGACTTGCTTGGAGACAAGCTTGGTCCAATGGTGCTTCAGTTTAGATCTGACTTTCACTACGAACACAGGGACGCACTGAAGAGGTTCGCAGAGCAGATTCCGAAATCTCATCGTGTGGCCATTGAAGTCAGGCATCTGAGTTGGCTGAAGAAACCTTTTCTTGCCTGGCTGCGAGAGCAATGCTTCGCCCTCGTGCTTCACGATTATCATCGCATGCCCCGGTCGACAGCGGTGACAGCAGAGTTCGTTTATTTGCGACTGCTGGGACGCCGTTCAGATGTCCCGGATGACTTTTCAAAAGTCATCATAGACAGATCTTCCGAGCTGAGATTCTGGTCCAGATTGCTCAAACAGTTCCAGAAAGAGGACAGGGAGATTTTTGCTTTTTCCAATAATCGGTTTCAAGGGCATGCGCCCTCAACGGCACATGTACTGCGTGGTTTGTTGGACTTGTAAATCAGCTTGGCATTAATACCGAACGCTGAAAGAAGGGAAGCCTCCTGCAGCCTCCGCCCTCACTTCTTCGACGTTAGAAATATAGCCGTCCATAGCCTTCTCGATCGAAGAACGAAAGCGTGTCAGTTCATCAGCATCGCCCTCGGCCACTACTTCCACCCTTCCATCTGAAAGGTTCTTGACGTATCCGGTCACCTGGAATGATCGGGCGACTCGCATCGTGGTGTACCGGAATCCCACGCCTTGAACCATTCCGCTGAAATGAACTGTTATTCGACCAGTTCGTGTCACGG
Source organism: Planctomycetota bacterium (assembly GCA_027625095.1). Lineage (GTDB taxonomy): Bacteria > Planctomycetota > PUPC01 > JACPCR01 > JACPCR01 > JAQBXN01. The sequence continues at coordinate 34,502 of JAQBXN010000030.1, forward strand.
AAGCGCTCCTGAACAATGTTGTTGTTTGTCCATATCCTTTGGGGTAGCGCCCGTTCTGGAGCTCGTTTCTTTAGCATTCAATCGGTGAACAAACCACCTTTACAGCCGCTCCAGCGCTTCCATCAGGCTTATCTCACGAAATGATTGTGTGAGGCTATCGGATTGCACATGCGACAACCAAAGGCCCCGTTTGGGTTGTGAATCTTCCTCGGAATTGACCGAGTCGAATACCGCCAGTGCGTAATTTCTAAGTGGCTCAGCGTCACACTCGATGATCATGTCGCTCGGATCCACCTTGCCTTCAAATGAATAAGCGAAACAGCGGTTGACGTTTCGTCGTGCGCTTTCAATTTGAAGGGCGTCGAAGTCGATTTCTTTTTCCGGGCCGTCCGGCACGAGCAGGATATTGACCCCTCGATCAGTAATGGCTGCTGCAGTTTCCCCCGCAGCACTTGAAACTAAGACATTCTTGTGCGATGGCCAGATATCGAGCATCCCGTAATCGGCAACGGGGTCAGCCCTCTGAAAAGTAAAGAAGTCAGGATATGCTCGGAAGTCAGTCCTGCTCTCACGATAACGATCATAAAAGGCAGTAACGTATGCCATGATCAATGTTACCGCCCCGGCTCCCTCAAAGCGGTTCGGGGCGAATAGACCAAGGCGGTCAGTTATTTTGAATCCGGCGAAAAAATTCGAATGCGATACTGATTCGCCGCGCCATTGGATTCGAAAGTCAGTGTTCCTGAGTTTACTGCTGTGCATCAGAGGAGCGGCTAGTATTAGTGGTTATGCTCCGGCATCTGGAATCGGTCATTGATTAGTCTCCAACATTCCTCACCCCCTGGCTGCCTGCTTTTCGGTCAGAGGCTCTTCCTGTTGACCTATCATCACTGTGGGTTTGTATTCCGGCAGTGCATCCTGTGGGCGAGGGTTTGCCGGCAGCCAGATGATGAATGTCGTTCCGACATTGAGCCTGCTCTGGAACGAGATCTCGCCACCATGAGCCCTGATGATGCGGCTCGCCAGAGTCAGGCCAAGGCCCGCACCGCCCCTTTTGGTGCCGTAAAAAGGCTCAAAGATTTTTTCGTAATTGTCTTCCGGGATACCTCTGCCTTTGTCGTAAAACTCGATGGAAACTCCTTCAACATTGGCACCAGTCGAGTCTGATTTTCTGGATTGTTTCTGGCCGCGAATCAGCAGGCGTCCCCCTTCGGGCATAGCTTCGATGGCGTTCTGTGCAACCTGATAGATCGCCCGGCGAACCTGCTCCGGCTCGCAGAAACAGACAAGAGGTCCGGCGAAATCGAGGGCAACTTCATGTGAGTTGCTGCGGATGTCGTGTGTCTCCACAAGCTCTGCGGCCTCGTGCGCAAGTTTGGCGAGGTTTGTTTCCAAAAAGTTCAAGTCTCCTTTACGACTGAACTCTGCGAACTCGTGGGCAATACCGTCCAGACGCTCGAGTTCACTCCTGATGATAACGATCAACGGCTTTGCGCGTGGGACATCGTACGTGCGCTTCTCGAGCTCAATCAAGTTGCTGAGGACAGTCGACAGCGGATGCCTCATTTCGTGCGACATACCGGTCGAAAGCTCGCGAATGGCTTCCAGACGTTGGATACGCCGCTCGTTCTCCTCGGCCGCGCGTAGAAAACTCATGTCGTTAAACATGCACACGACGGCAATCGGCAGGCCGTGATAGCTGGTGATGACAGAGGTCTGCACTGAAAGGGGAACAGTACGGCCATTGCGACGGTGAAGGAGGATCTCACGGTGTGATTCTTCCGGTGTTGTCAGCAACTCACACAGAGCAACGTCCGTGTCACGCTTGAATACTTCGTCCACTCGGAATCCTTCCAACTCACGTTCTTCAGGAAATCCGAACAGGTCTCGGGCCTCTTTGTTGAAGAGGATGATGCGCGTGTTCCGGTCACAAATGACCACGGCTTCCTTCATAGTCCGCAATACACGGTCATTTACAAGACGCATTGTACTGAGCCGGACTGCAAGGTGGTTCGACAGAACCGCAACGATAAAAAACGCGAGTACCGGAACGATGAGGAAGGATACGAAATAGTCAAGATTAACATTTCTCTCAACGTACCAGGAGACCGAAACCCCCACGAGCTGCTTGCCTTCGAGCGCCGCAAACAAAATAACCGTAACAGTCTGAAAAACAGCGGCCAGCCCCGCGCACACCACACTGCTGCGACTGCGTCCCAGGAGACTGGCGGCCAGAATCACAGCAAAATAAAAGTGGGTAAAAATACTCCCAGGCCCGCCAGTCAGATAAACCAGAATAGCGAGTGAAAAGAGATCGGTCACCAGTTGTGTGAATACGAAGAGCTCCACATTCTTGCTGCTTCGGTGGAGTGCAAGGTAGACTCCATTCGTGGCACCGACCGCAGCGAGGAAGAGATAAAGAATGGCCGAATCCGCAAATCCTGCGGTGAATGAAATCTTGTCGCTCCCACTGATGAAATTCCCCGCATGGATGGTCACTACCAACAGTCCGCCGATCACCCCGAGGAAGCGAAGCATTATTAACCACCAGATACTCCGCCTCAGCGCGGTTGGGTCTCCCAAAGTTGAATCGTCGGTATTGTTCTGCATGGGACTGGTGATGGGTTTCTGCTGAATCACACGCGATAGGAATCATTCTTGAAGGAAGAGTGATTCGTTTCAACATCGAGCGCTTTGGTATGGAACGTATCCCGTGCATTCCAAGGAAGTTCACTCAATCCTTTTTGTGGGGGGACGGTGCTCCTCCTATACTTCCGCCTAACATTCGAAAACCACATAATTAAGGAGAAAGCGCGTATGCTCGGGAAAATCCTCGTTTTGGACGATGACGCAGACGTGGCAAAGCTCATTCAGACGATTCTGGAATCCAGTGGCTATGAGGTGGTTTGCGCCCCCAGCGCCCCACGCGCCATGACCCTCGTACGGAATGAAGAGATTTCGCTAGTCATCGCCGACGTCATGATGCCTATTGTTGACGGCTATCAGTTTTGCAGTTGGTTGCGTAACCGGCCGGACTCCGCCGACACGCCGGTCATTGTAGTGACCGCACACGAAGCACGATACGGAAGAGAGAAAGCCGAACAATTGAAGGTGAATTATTTCTTCAACAAACCATTCGAGCCTGACGAATTTCTAAAGGCTGTCAAAGAATGCATCGGTCAGAAAGTTTAATTTAATCCAGTGCCTCTGGCGCGGTTTTTTTTCGAAATTGAGGTCCTAATGAATTGTCAAAACCTTTTCACCATCTGTCTGCTCATTTGTTCAAGCGTCTCAGCGGAGCGCGCCATAAAAGAGGAAGTATCGAGCTATGTCCCTAAGCCGGGCGACAAATGGGCAGTCATGGAAATCCGGAACGGCAGGTCGGAATACAACTATGAAGCCGTTCCTGAAAAGTTGTTCGATGCACGCAAAAAAGAGTACGTCACGATGTACGAATACAAATACGAAAAATGGCGAACAGAAATTCTTGATGCCAAGTACAAGAAGGAGGCCGCCGTGGAAATCCTGTATGGCATCAAAGAATTCGAATCCGAACGGAACCAGTCACAATCTGAAACCAACCCGGACGTGATTGATGTCACCTACAACATAAAGGCCACTCTGAACAACGGAACGAAAGTCGAGCGCGTTCTGCTGCTTCGAGACGTTCGACGCTATAAGGGAGATGTCAAGAATGCGTTCATTGGTGAAGTGATTAAGAAAGATAAACAGTTCGATGTTGAGCTTGAAGTCGATCCAGGCCCCAAACCTACAGCGCCCAAGATCAAAATTTTCAAGAAGGGCTTGCAGCAGGATGAAGCGATGAAGCAGGCCCTTGATCTCAGAATCAAAATGCAGAAGAAACGATAACGGCTGGCAGTGATTGGCAAGAAACAGCGCTTCTGCTTTATTCCCCTGACGGCCAACCCAACGATTGCAGACATGTCCCGGTGCAGGGTGGTTATCTAGCCGGTCTTTGACATGCAACGTAATCTGCCCTACCCATTCTGTGCGAACAAAGAGTTTGCAACCTGCATGAGCGGGAATTCCGCTCGTGTTCTTTTGGTCTCTTTAAGATACAAATCACCATGGCAAAGAAGCTCGTCATCGTTGAGTCCCCCGCAAAAGCAAAGACCATCAACAAATATCTGGGGAATGATTTCAAGGTAGAAGCCTCCATGGGCCACGTGAGAGATTTGCCCAGCTCGCGTCTTGGCATCGACGTGGAAAACGGCTTTGCGCCCGAATATGAAATCATGGAGTCCCGGAAGACTACAGTGAACAATCTTAAGAAGGCGGCAAAGAATTGTGAAGCGCTCTACCTCGCACCCGACCCCGATCGTGAAGGGGAAGCCATCGCCTGGCACCTGGCAGACGCTCTCGGTGTTCCTCCGGAAAAAACTTTTCGAGTTACTTTTAACGAAATTACCAAGAAGGCAGTGCTGGCGGCCTTCAATTCGCCCACCAAAATTGATATTTCCAAAGTCAACGCTCAGCAGGCACGCCGGATATGGGATCGCTTGGTTGGGTATAAGATCAGCCCGATTCTATGGAAGAAGGTCGCTAAGGGATTGAGCGCTGGCCGTGTTCAGTCTGTAGCCGTCCGGCTAATTGTTGAACGGGAACGTGAGATTGGGGCATTCGTACCCGAAGAATATTGGCGCATCCTTGCAACGCTGTCCGCACAGGCTGCAGGTAGTGAAAAGTTCATTGCAGAGCTTCGCAAACTTGATGGCGAAGACGTCGGTCTTGGTAAAAAAGTGCACCTCCAGTCCGAAGAGCAAACCATTGCCCTGAGAGATGAGCTGGAAAAGGCTGACTACCAAGTGACCGAGATCCGTAGAAAGCGGCAAAAGAACAACCCGGTCCCACCGTTCATCACCAGCACGCTCCAGCAGCAGGCATCCACCAGGCTGGGTTACACGGCTCAGCGGACCATGAGGATTGCTCAACAGCTTTATGAAGGAATGGAGGTCGGCGGAGATGAGGGCCCGGTAGGTTTGATTACCTACATGCGAACAGATTCTGTCCGCATTTCTGACGAAGCCCTCACCACCACCAGGGAATTGATCGGCAGAGAATTCGGCCCCGAGTACTTGCCAGAGGAACCAAATTTCTACAAGTCCAAATCAGGAGCCCAGGAAGCTCACGAAGCTGTCCGACCAACGGATGTCGAGCGGACTCCGGAGAAAATGAAGGAATTCCTCGACAATGATCAGCTCAAGCTTTACAGACTGATATGGAGTCGAACAGTCGCCTCGCAGATGACTCCCGCTGAATACGACGTGACCGAGGTGGATATTTCTGCCGGTCGAGCACTCTTCCTTGCACGCGGACGAGTTATGCTCTTTGACGGGCATTTGCGAGTTTCCGGATTGACCGCATCAAAGAAAGCAAAAAAGAAAAAACCGGAAGATGAAGAAGAGGTGGAGGATTCCGGACCAGACCTGACGAACCAGGTACTCCCTCCTCTTGAAAAGGATGAGGCTCTTGATCTCAAAGAACTTTCACCCTCCCAGCATTTCACCAAGCCACCGGCGCGGTACAACGAAGCCTCACTTGTCCGAATTCTCGAACGTGAGGGGATCGGACGCCCCAGCACCTATGCGGCTATCATCAGCACTATCCAGACACGAGGTTACGTCAAGAAGGAGGGACGAAATTTCAGTGCAACGGATCTTGGCATCCTGGTGACTGACAAACTAGTCAAACACTTTCCCGATATTCTGGACATCAAGTTCACTTCCGGGATGGAAGAATCGCTTGATCGCATCGAAGAAGGTGGTGTGGATTGGATCAAACTTACCACGGATTTTTACAAAGTTTTCGAAGTGGATTTAGAAAAGGCCGTAAAAGAAATGCGGAGTGTGAACCAGGATCTTGCGGAGCAGGAATCCCCGGACATCGACTGCCCCAAATGCGGCACAAAGATGGTCGTCCGCTTCAGTAAGAACGGCAAATTCCTCGGATGTCCCGCCTTCCCAAAGTGTCGATCCACCATGCCAATGCCTGGAGAAGACGGCCAGACGGAACGAGCCGAACCTGAAGTGACCGATGAGAAATGCGAGGACTGTGGAAAGCCAATGGTAATCCGCACGGCACGCCGCGGCCGCTCGAAAGGATCGCGCTTTCTTGCCTGTTCGGGTTACCCGGATTGCAAGAGTATCAAACCATTCAAACTCGATCAGAAGTGCCAGAAAGAAGGCTGTGACGGAGGCTTGGTGGAAAAGGCCTATCGGGGCCGGAAATTTTACGGTTGCAGCAATTATCCCGAATGTGATTTTGTGCTGAACAAACTGTCGGAAAAGCCAGGGGATGGTGACAATACGGAAGAGGCCGAATAATTGCCGGGCTCACTCCCCGCATAAAGAAAAAACGATGCTCCGAATCCAAGGCCATCAGGCCCCCAACCCTCCGCTCAAGAGCCCCATCGTCACGTTAGGCACTTTCGACGGCGTACACATTGGACATCAGAAGCTTATTCGAGAACTCGTCTCCTGGGCTCACAGAGTTGGTGGTGACGCGATCATCATCACGTTCGATCAGCATCCAAGGGTAGTACTCAGCGGTCTTGAACCGCTCAGCATTACCTCGCTGGAACACAGACTCGTCCTGTTCGAGCGACTCGGAGTGGATGCATGTGTTGTCCTTGAGTTCAACAAAGACCTCGCCTCCGTTTCCGCGGAGGACTTCGCCCTTCAGTATTTCAGGGATTGGCTGAACGCTCAGGGCGCCCTGCTTGGCTTCGATTGCAGATTCGGCAGGGGGGCTCGCGGAAATATTGACCTGCTCCAGAAGATGTCACCCGATCTCGGTATGGAAGTCAGAGCATTCGAACAACAGAGCCTCGGCAGTCTTGTCCCAAGCAGCACTGCCATCCGCAAAGCGATTCGAACCGCAGATCTTCAAGCGGCGAGTGCCATGCTCGGTCGTCCCGTCAGCATCCTTGGTCAGGTCGTTGAAGGTGACCGCCGTGGCAGTCAGATCGGGTTTCCTACAGCGAATATCGACCCTCACCACGAAATCCTTCCGCCCTTCGGGGTCTACGCCTGCACCGTTTCCATCGACGGCAAGACATACAAGGCTGTCTCAAATATCGGCGTCCGCCCAACTGTCGTGAAGAACGGAGAACCGACAGTTGAATCCCATTTCCTGGATTTTGAGGGCGACCTTTATGGGCAGGTTCTTGAAGTCGAATTCCATAGCTACCTCCGGCCCGAAAAACAATTCAACGGACTTGATGAACTACGCACTCAGATTTCAAAAGACACAGAGCAGGCCAGGCGAGTTCTGGAGGAATTACCATGACAAGGGCCTGTCAAGACTCAGGAGGACTCAGAATTCAGGATTCAGGCCCGGTCTTGAATCTTGAATCCTGAATCCTGAATCTAAAACAATCGTCAGCCCCACCAAGACTATGAAGCCTACCCCCACCGATATCACGCTTGACCATCCGGCACGCGTCCTGGAAATTTCGTTCAGCGACCAGTCTACTTTTCGTTTGCCGTGCGAATACCTACGCGTTTACTCACCCTCGGCTGAGGTTCGCGGCCATGCTCCGGGACAGGAGACACTTCAGGTCGGGAAAGAACGAGTCAACATCGATGACCTGAAGCCTGTCGGAAATTATGCACTCCAGCTCTTCTTCGACGATGGTCACAACAGCGGCCTGTACACTTGGGATATTCTGTACGACCTGGGGAAGAATTATGAGAACTGTTGGGCGGACTATCTGGACCGCCTGAAAGCGGCAGGTTATACACGAAGTAGTGACTCCGAGACTTGAGTTATTTCACTTCCCCACCCTTCCAGTAACGCTCAATTTCCAGGCCTTAACATAGCCCTCAGCGTCGAAACAGGTGTTCAGTCGCACAGATTCGGTACTCTGCTGTTGAAACGCACGCGCCACAAGTCTGAATCAGCTTTTACAGAAGTTTTCAGCAAGAAAAGGCCAACTGTTCATTCCCACGATTGTGGAATATCCAGCGACCAGACTTCGCTCACCAGGACATCTGCGTATCCAGCGGCCAGCCAAATTTTGTCCTGGAACACGTAAGCTGAAGGCTCGTGGCGATTCGTCCAAATCACGTCGGACTTCAATTCCGTCCAGTTCGCTCCATCCCTGGAGTACCAGACGTCCCCGAAATTACCGTTCACCTTCGACCAGCCGGCAAGGACCCACATGTGGTTTCGGTGGACCACCAATGAAAACCAGATCCTCGGTTTCCATGCAGCGCCATCAGTTACCTGCATCCAGTGAACACCGTCCTCTGAGCACCAGACGTCGTTGAGTGGAACTTGCTCCGGATTCCATTTTCCACCGCCCATAATCCAGATCTTGTTATCAAACACGACCGCTTGGTGGTGAGCGCGTTTTGACCAGGGCGCGTTCTCCAACTCCAGTTTCCATTCTTTGCCATCGGCCGTGGACCAGACATCGTTAAAAAGTGTCTCATCGTTGTTCACATAAAAATCACTTGTGCCTCCCATTACCCACATGCGGTCCTTGAAAACCACAAAGCCTGAAGGAATTCGAGGTGACCAGCCGGCTTCGCCGACAAAGGTCCAGTCCGCGCCGTCCGTAGACGCCCAGACCTTGTTGCTCATATCAGTGCCAGGCAGCTTACGCCCACCCATGAACCACATTTTGTCGTTGAATACGAGAGATACGGGCAGATCGCTATGCTCCCAGGGCCCCTTCTCCGTGGTGCACGTCCAGTCTTTACCGTTCGGTGACTTCCATACGTCGCACGGATTGGGCAACTTGGGATTGAACCACCCACCGAGAACCCACAAATGATTGTCATAGACAAATTCCCCCTGAGAATCCCTCGGCTGCCAGCCAGCCTCACGGGTCACACATTCCCAGTCGGGGGCCTTCTTGATTTGGGCTGTAGACATAGTCGATTCCTTTTACGGTTGGTTGAGAAGAGTTCGATGAGACGCCAGTGGAATTCCCAAGTCCTGAGTGATGCATTTTGGATAGCTGACTCCTGTCTGTCACCTGATCTATTTCTTTTACGAGCAAATCGGACACAATGGGTAATGAGCGTAGATTCTGTTGAGTTGTCCTGCACATGGGCTGCACTCGACCCTTCTTTATTCTTGACGCAAGACTGAAAACTCATGAACGTTATCACCATTTTGTGCGACACCCTCCGCCGCGATCACTGTGGTCCATACAATCACGGTCTACCACTGAATCAGTGCTGGAGTCTTGAAGCCCCAGGTTGGGTCGTCCCGACACCAAACATGGACCGGCTCGCGTCGCGCGGTACTGTCTTCGAGAATGCCTGGTGTGGCAGCACCCCTTGCATGCCTGCTCGTCGTGATATGCATACGGGCAGATTGGAATTCCTGGAACGCGGCTGGGGGCCGCTTGAAGAGAATGATTTGGATCTGGCGCGACAAGTGTCTGGCTCACCGAATCAGTCAATCACGAGGATGCTTCGGGAGGGGCATAACGTCAGCCAGCTTATCACTGATCATTTCCATCTATGGGAGCAGGGTTCTGGAAATTATCACATGGGCTTCACAGGCTTTGAGTTTATCCGCGGAGTCGAAGGTGACTGCTTTCGTACCGATCCAGTCGAATTCGCCTGCCCGCCAAATGAACGGCTCAGGAAAAACGAACGCCACTGGCGAAATGTTCACTTCATCCGCAAATCGGAGGAAGACTGGTTCTGCGCACAAGTTTTCTCTAAGGCGGCCACCTGGCTGGATCGCAATCACAGTTACGAAGGCTTCTACCTTCACCTGGACTGCTTCGATCCGCACGAGCCATGGGACCCGCCGAGGGAACTGGTCGACGAATTTTTTCCCTGCGCATATGACGTTGAGGGCTGGACTGGTGCTGGCCCTTATTCCAAATGGCGAGGGAACATTTCAGAAGAATTGTTCAAGAGTTATCGGGCACGCTATGCGGCTAACGTTGTCCTGGTAGATCGGTGGCTTGGCAAACTCCTCGAAAAAATGGATGAACACCATTTGTGGGACAACACCATGATTATCTTTACCACCGACCACGGCACCTATAACGGTGACCACGGCCGTATGGGCAAGCTGCAGACGCATCAGCATGACGCTGTTGGGCACATTCCATTTATCATTCATCATCCTGAATACGGGCACGGGGAGCGCCGCAGGCAGTTAGTTCAGTTGGTTGATACCTACACGACGACTCTGTCAGCGATGGGTAAGCCCATCCCGGATGACCGTCATGGCTTGGACCTGATTCCCTTGCTCAAAGATTCCAGTGCGGCGACAAGGGATTACGCGATTGCCGGGCAGTTCGGTAAGAGCGTCAGCATCACCGATGGTGAATGGATACTGCATCAAAGCCCGGTTACGGAGAATCAACCTCTCAATTGGTATGGTCACTGTCTCGCCAAATTTCTGCATTACGATCTTGGCGATTACGAAGGTGGCAGACGACCTGTCAGAAACTGCAAGTCATGGGATGCCCCCACCTGGCTGAGCGATAAACGAGGCGACCCCAATGAACTCGAAAATCTTGCCGACTCTAATCCTGCCAAGGTCGCTGAAATGCAGGACGCTCTCAGGACAACATTGATTCGACTGGGCTCACCTGAAGAACAGCACGTAAGACTTGGATTGTCACAACGAAACTGTGCAGGGTAATCTCGGGGATGACGAAGCCTTAATGCTCCGCCGCCTCCTGTTTCCTTGCCCTGCGGCTTGGATTTGATTCTTTCCATCGGCGGTGCATCCAGAGCCAGAGTTCGGGCTTTTCACGAATGACGGCTTCGATCAGCTTTGTGTATCGGATGGTCAACTCTTCGACGGATGTGTCTCCAGGATCGATCCTGGTCACGACGGTCATGACATGCTTGAAAGTGTTGTCGATTCTGCGGTCGTAACCAAAAATGACGGGGACGTTAAATCGTTTCGAGAGCATGGCGACACTATCAAAGGTGAAAGCGGGGTGGCCGAAGAAATCGATCGGGATCCCTTTATCGCCGGCATGCTGGTCCAGCAGGAAGACTAACAGCTTTCCCTCACGAAAGAGTTTGATCATAGATCTGAGCGCCCCCACCTTTGGGACAACCACCTGTCCGCTTTTCCCTCTAATACTGTTCACCCACTTGTCGACTTTCGAGTTCTTCAGGGTGCGTGCAACGGTATGCGCAGGTGTGATATTTGTAGAGATAACGTATCCAGCGAGTTCCCAGTTGCTGTAGTGGGCGCCAATCAGGATGGCTCCCTTCTGCTCACTGAGTGCTTCAAGGAATATTTCAGCACCCTCAATTTTGACACGATCATCAAGAATTCCCTTCGCGTGCAGTCTCGGGGTAAGGCAGAATTCCGCTGCGTTCATCGTGAGATTTTGAAACGCCTTTCTCACGATCGTTTCTCTGTCGTGTTCAGTCAAAGTGTCGCCGAAAGCTAGCTTTAGATTGTTCAGCGCAATTTGACGCTTCTTACTCACTGTCCAATACAGCAGTGTGCCAAGGGCGCACGCTACCGGCATGCTGAGCCTGGGCCCGAGGAGTCCAAAAAACAGGTCAAGTAATCGGACGCCGAAGTATTCAAGGGTGTGTTTCATGATGGATTCGGAGACAGCGATTGTGAGCCCTGCCTCCGTGGCGCCTATCGTCGGCGAACCAGATCAATCAGATCATCTGCCCGGAACTCAACCGTGTGAGGGCCGACCAGATCAATGCCGGCCTCCTTCGCCTTTGATTCGGCGGTTGAAGCCGCCAGGTACTCTGTTCGAAAGGTGAACGGTGGCTCGATTTTATAAGAGGAGATGTCGTCGATGCGGTTCATGGCTTCCACGGCCCCAGCGTGCAGCATATCCCTCGCCTTTGCCGGAGAGACACTGATGGCACTCGTGCGGCTGAGACCCTTTTTCACACTGACTCCAACGATATTCGGGACGTACCTCCGAGCCTCGATCATGGTATCGTCATCCCCGCTTATAAAAACGGTCGGCACTCCAAAATGGCCGGCGATGGCGGCGTTCAAACCAATCTCACCAATGAGTTCATCATTCAGCCAGACATTGGAAATGGCCTTTGAACTCCAACTGTGAGCGAGTACGCCGGTCGCAACTCGATTCATTGTGTGATGCCCGTAGAGAAACATGGCATCATAAGATTCATCCAACCACGGCAGCGGCAAAGGGCGTCCAATCATCATCTTGGCCTCTTTGTGAACATGTTCATAATCGAGGCCTCCGGGGCCGTGCCCGTCCAGGAGGACGATTTCAGCAGAGCCCCATTCCAGAATGCCATCGACTACAGCGTTGACTTCAAGTGTGGCGAGCCGCTTGGCCTGATCGTAGTAACGAGCCGTGGGATAGGTTTGAAGTTCAAAGTCAACGACGCCGGCCGTGCCTTCGAGATCGCAGAGGACGAATATTTTTTTCATTATTATCTCAAGCTGTATTCATTGATTTTTCGGTAGAGTGTGCGCTCTCCGATTCCGAGCATTTTTGCCGCCTCGGTTCGATTTCCGTTCGTCAGAGCCAGCGTGTTCTTGATGAGTTGCCGTTCGGCTTCCTGAAGTGTTATGCCACTTAGGGTTGTCACTTCCACTGGATCTCCTGTTCCGCCATGGATGTGGTCGGGAATGTCTTCAATGTCGAGAACCTCATTCTTGGTGATCACTACCATGCTTTCGATACAGTTTTTCAGCTCTCTTACGTTGCCCGGCCAGTCATGGCGGAGCAGAATCTTTCGGGCTTCGGGAGTAATACCGGTAATGGGCCGGTTGTGCTCGGCACTGTAGCTTTGGATGAAGGCGTTGATCATTAATGGAATATCTTCGCGCCTGTCACGCAGGGGCGGCAAATCAATTGAGACAACCTTAAAGCGAAAATATAAATCCTCGCGGAAATGCTTCTCATCTATCAGATCACGCAGATTGCGATTCGTGGCCGCAATAAGTCGCACATTGATCACGCGAGGATCGTTGGTGCCCACGCGTGTGATTTCGCGATTTTCGATGACGCGTAAAAGTTTTACCTGTGTCGACAAGGGAATATCTCCGACTTCATCAAGAAAAAGCGTCCCTGAGTTCGCCGCCTCGAACCGTCCTTCCCGGGCTCTGTCAGCGCCGGTGAACGCACCTTTTTCGTGGCCGAACAATTCACTTTCCAAAATGCTTTCAGAAAGGGCAGCGCAATTGAGAGCGACAAAGGGATTGCCTTTTCGGGGGCTGTTGTTATGGAGCGCTTTGGCTATGAGTTCTTTACCAGTGCCGCTCTCTCCGGTAATCAGCACTGTGGCGGTCGTTGTGGATATCTGCTGAAGAATATCAAAAATTCGTTGCATCCTTGCGCTGTTGCCGATGATACCGGGAAAGCCGAATTTGTTATCGAGTTGGCGCTGTAGTTCTACATTACGTATGACGAGGCCGCGTTTTTCAAGGGCCTTGGTTACCTTGGCTCGAAGCTCTTCGAGTGGGATCGGTTTGAGGAGGTATGTGTATGCTCCACGTTCCATAGCCTCGACTGCGGTCTCGACCGAGCCGTGTCCGGTCAAGACAATTACCTCGGTCTCCGGGTTTTGTTCCTTTACCCGAGCCAGAACCTCAAAGCCGTCGACTTCATCCATCTTGAGGTCAGTGATGACCAGATCAAAACCGCCCGAATCACGGAATTTCTGCAGCCCTGTCCTTCCGCACGTTGAGACCTCACAACTGTGGCCGACCGCCTCAAGCGCTTCTGCGGTGGTCTGAGCATGAGCGTCGTCGTCGTCGATGATCAGGATATATGCGTTTCGTTTTTGTGATTCATCTGCCATGTCAGTTCTCCCGGTGTGTCGGTCAATTGTCGGTAGCAATTGGCAGGCGGATTTCAAACCTCGTGCCCTTTCCGGGCTCGCTGTCGCAATGAATGTCACCGCCATGGTCTTCAATAATCCGCTTCGTGGTGGCCAGACCCAAGCCCGTACCGGTCCGTTTTGTGGTGAAATATGGGTCGAATATCCTTTCAATCTTGCCGGGTGCTATGCCTGTGCCGGTGTCGATGATTTCGATCTGGATGTATTCCCCGAACACCGAGGAGCGTACCATCAATTCACCTTTACCTTTCATTGCCTCTTTGCCGTTCCTGACAATGTTGATTAGTGCCTGTTTGATCAGCATCCGGTCGACATCAATCTCAGGCAACGAAGGCGACAGCCCACGGTGAATAACGACGCCAGCTTCGTTGAGCTCCGGGGTCACAAAGTCCAACACATCCTCGACAGTCTGATTCAATTGAGTGCGCTGAAGGCTGAGTTTCTGGCCACGAGTAAGTTCGAGAAAGCTATTGAGTATCTCCTCCAGGCGAGAGGCCTCCCGCTGTAGGATTTCAATCTTCCGCCTGGCACGTCGCGCACGATCGCTATCTACTCCCTCCCATTCCTCGGCCATCAACTGTAAATTGAGGTTAATGGTGCTCAGAGGGTTTCGAATTTCATGGGCCAATCCGCCAGCCAGTGCCCCCATATAGGCCAATCTGTCTGAACGCTTTCCTTTCTGTCCCTCGGGCATTTTTTTCATCTCCAGTTCAGCGTTTAAGTGCCGAGGATTAAACCGAGCCCGGGACATCACGCAATCATTCTGACGCCAAAATGGCGCATTGGGCGCAATAATTGTCACCATTGCCAAAATGGCAATCCCTGGAGAGTAACGGGCTTACGTACGCCTCGTGCTTGAACCGACCTTGGGCAGGGCTATACTCCCGCCTGTTTGCGGGATTGATACCTTAGAAAATGGAGCTTATGTCATGATTGTTGTCATGCAGCCCGATGCAACCAGTGAGCAGATCGCCCATGCAATGGAGCGGGTCGAGGAACTCGGGATGAAGGCCATCCTGCTCAAGGGCACAAATCGCACTGTTATTGCCGCCATCGGCGATAAGCGTGAAACTGCTCGTGAAGTCCTCGGCGCCATTCCTGGAGTGGAACGAACTGTGCCCATTCTCGCCCCTTATAAGGTTGCCAGCGTAGAGGCGAAGAAGGAAAGGTCAGTGGTTCGAATTGGTTCGGGCTCAATTGGTGGACAGCAGATTGGTGTGATTGCAGGCCCTTGCAGCGTCGAGAGCAGAGAACAGATCCTGGAATGCGCTCATGCCGTAAAGGCGGCCGGAGCGATCGGCCTTCGTGGTGGGGCCTTCAAACCGAGGACAAACCCGTATTCATTCCAGGGCTTGGGCGAGGAGGGCCTCAAACTTCTTGCTGAAGCTCGTGAACAGACCGGGCTTGCAGTGGTGACAGAGGTTCTCAGCCCCGAACAAGTCGGAATGGTGGCAGATTACGCTGACGTTTTGCAAGTAGGGGCTCGAAACATGCAAAATTTCCATCTCTTGCGTGAAGTCGGTAAGACCAACAAACCAGTGCTCCTGAAGAGAGGATTTGCCGCCACGCTTGACGAATTCCTTCTGGCAGCCGAATACATTTTGGCTGAGGGGAATTCGCAGGTCATGCTCTGCGAACGGGGAATCCGGACCTTCGAAGACCACACTAGAAACACGCTTTGTCTAAGCGCAGTGCCAGCACTTAATCAGCGTTCTCACCTGCCGGTAGTTGTCGACCCCAGCCAGGGCACAGGTGTGAACAGCCTCGTCACGCCCATGGCACGGGCTGCTGTGGCCGCGGGTGCGGACTCGCTGATCATTGAAGTCCACCCGGATCCGGAACACGCACTCACCGATGGCGCCCAGTCGATTACAATTCCTGAATTCGAACTGTTGATGAACCAATGCCGGCCCATCGCCCAGGCAGTTGGAAGGGAGATGTAACCCGCTTCATGCTTGAAGATTAAATCCAGAATTTTCATTCGTGGTAACAATTCAGTAGCAGGAAAAAGACAGAATAATTTTGGACAGAATGATAAGAGGACCAACACGAACCCTAAATTGCAAGAATTGAGAAGATGTCTCTTCCCCGTTGGACGATTTATTTTGTGTCCTGAATTATTCTGTCTCATTCTTTTCTCCCCGTGGCTCCTGCAGAACCCTGAATCCTGAATCAACCGCATTTTTCATCCATGGCCGACATTCCCCCTTACGTCATAGCTCTTGGCAAAATCCCGAGCGGACTCAGCATCGTCACTGCCGGTACCGGTGAGCATCCGACCGGGTTCCTCGCGTCCTGGGTTCAGCAGGTGTCATTCGATCCACTTCAACTCGTTATCTGCATCAAGAAAGGCCGCTACATCCACGAGATGTTGATGAAGGAAGGTACTTTTACCGTGAACCTCCTTGCGAAGGATGACGGCGTGCACCTCAAACATTTCAGTCGCGGTTTCGATCCGGGGGTGGAAGCCTTTGAAGGTGTTTCCAGCGAGCTGGGCGAAAATGGTGTGCCCTTTCTGACCGAAGCACTCGGACACTTGGAGTGCAAAGTGGTTGCCAGTTCTTGCCCCGGGGACCACAACCTCGTTGTCGGCGAATTGACCGGTGGATCGTTGAATGGGAACCGCGATCCCTATGTGCATATAAGATCGAGCGGAAAGAGCTACTGAGACGAGCTGCTTTCATTCCTCTTCTCTGGCCCCACAATACCCACATGAATCAGGCCCAACTCCTCACATCGAGTGCAGTCGCTCGCATTAAGCAACTGGAGATATTTGCTCGAAAGCGAATCGACGGCTACCTCAAGGGCGCCAATCGTTCCAGGGCAAAAGGTATTTCTACGGAGTTTATGCAACATCGAGAATACCAGCACGGGGACGATTTACGTCACCTGGACTGGAAGGTCTTTGCGCGCACAGATCGCTTGGTAACCCGTGTGTTCGAGGAGTTCACCAATCTTGATGCGATTCTGGTGGTTGATTTTTCCGGATCGATGGAATTCGGCGAACGCCCCATGAGCAAGGTGGAATTCGCGCTCCACTGCTCAGCGATGTTGGGGTACTTATGTTTCTTGGGCCAAAACCGCTTCGGGCTCGCATCTTGTGCGGAATCGATTACCGATTTCCTTCCGCCGAAAATGGGGAATCGCCACCTGGCCGAATTCTATCGGAAGCTGGTAGAGATGAATGTCCGCGGCGAGACAGATCTGAAGGGATGCGCCATGTCACTCACAAATCACGTTCGGCGACGCTCGCTCATCATCGCTATTTCCGATTGTTATGAGGATCCGGAAGCTCTGACTCATGCTTTGGGCCAACTCGTGCTCCGCGGGCACGACGTCATCCTTTACCAAATTGTTCATGAAGATGAACAGGAACTGACACAGACAAGCTTCACTCTCTATCGTGATATGGAAACGGGACAAATGGACGGCGCTGACCCACTGGAAATCCGAGATGCATACCGAGATGTCGCGTTTGAGCACGGACGAAAACTTAGCGACGGCGCTACCAGGCTTGGCATCGAATACCATCAACTCACGGTGACAGAAGATTGGGATCGGGTGCTGGCATTGCTCTTGCACAAAAGGGCCAGGAGTTGATCAGGATTGCGTGCCATGCACCCTAATCGGGGTCGCAAACTCCCCTTCCATCTCGTATGGCAACTCCCATACGTCCCCAGCACGATTACAATAGTAGAGATGAGACTCTGAGAATGCGTCCGGATTTCCATCGGCCCAGAAGGCATAGAAATCAGGATGAGCGTTCACCGGCCGGCGGGCGTATGCATGATTGCGTGGGCTGTCCGATGTAAGGGCTCGGACCTTTTCCCACGACCGGCCCTCGTCCTGACTGAGCCACATAGCCATTTCGCCGCCGCAGCCGTGGTATTGCGGGCCGGGTTCCGTTGGGGCGATGATGCGCCAAACTCCGTTCTCCACGTAGAGCGAGCCCATGTCGTAATTATGGGTAGTGTGGGTCACTTCGTGGAAGGCCCATTCCTTTCCCGTCCAGTGGGCGATTGTCCAGACCCTTGGGTTACCTTTCGGGCCTGCAGGAAACCCGGCACTGGTAATGACCAAGATAATCGGATTTCCATCCTCATCAAAATTGATGTCCTTCATGTAAACCATTCGGCCTTCTGCTTCGTAATCGCGGACAAGCGCATCGCAATGGCGATCGACCATCGGCGTCTCGAGGGGCTCGCCGGAAATCGTCTGCCAGGTGTCACCCATATCGACAGTCTGCGCGAAGTACAGATTGGTTCGGGTGTCCGGAACGCCATCAATGTGCATGTTGAAAGCGGTAACGACCTTTTCTCCCAGTTGGCGACTGCTCTGATAGTGCCCACCCATTCCTGCGAGCTTGCGGTCTTCGGTCCATTGGCGGCCATCGGCGCTCTTATTCCAATAAAGTTCCCGCACGCCGGTGTATTTGGTGAAGAGGTGCAAGAATCCTTTGCCGGGAATCCACCAGGGTTGCGGGTAGGTTATCTCCTCCTCGGCGATCAGCTCGAACTCATCGATGTCGTAGGGCCGTACGCTGCGGTATTTGTACCCGGGGCGCACCTTTCCCCTGCCGCTGACAAAGACCCAGATGTGACCGAATTCGTCTATGCAGATGCTCGGATTGTCGTGCGGGTCATTCACAATGGCCGTGGTGTTCCCCCAGTTCGGAGCCAGGCCCTTGTCATGGACAATCACCGGCCTGGGCACCTGACCGGTCTTGTGGTCGAAGCAGGATACCATCGCCAGCAGATGCCGTTCGCTGGCCTTTGCGCCGCCGTAAACAAAGAATGTCTTTTCCGCTTCATGGGAGTGAACCGCAAGAGGAACATGTTTGGCCGTATAAGTGCCGAGTCCCCCGGAGTATTTGTCACCGTATTCCCCGAATTGACCTAGGGTAAACCATATGCCCCGGTATCCGTTGTCTCTACTCATTATCGCCATTTCTCGGCGAGTTCCGTGATGCTGAGATCGTAGAGTACGTTGTAGGTAGGCCTGCTGTAGCTGTCGTCAAATTCCTGTTTCTTTCGTTCGCCAAAATCATTGCGTATAGGTGGCGGTTTGGCCTTGAGATGATGATAGCAGCGCACAATGGGGATCTGTTTGAGCGGGACGCCAGCGTCCTTTTGCATCTTGTAGACCATGTCGCGCCACGTCATGCCGCCAAACGCCTCTTCCGGATAGTAGTTGAGCGAATACAGATAACTGCATTCCTTCGTGTCTCGATCTGATTCGGGGTCGCCGGTGACGCCGTCCAGGTCAGCAGCTTTCCACACCTGGTAAATGTCGTTCTCCACGTCGCCGGTATCGTGGGCCTTCATCCAGGCGGGCTGAGCGCCGACCGTCCCATCAAGGCGGTCAATAGCGCAGATGAAAGAATCTTTGGTAGTAAGGTAACGTGGGTAAAGCCCTGTCAGGTAATACGGGAACTGACTGTGTTCGTTGCGATACATTCCAATCGCCGCCGCAATATTGTTCAGGTTTTGCCGGCAGCGAGCATCTCTCAGGCTGTCCAGCATCCGGGGTACAGCAGAGATGGCCGTCCAGCCAAGCATGATGGCGATGAAGCCAAAGAGGGCCATCTTCAGCAGTCTTACCCAAGGCCTTGTTTCTTCATCGGATGCCATATTGACGACTGGTCTTAGAAAGGAATCTTGGAAATTAAGACAGGCCTTCAGATCAAATCATTGTCAGCCAGCCAAACTTATCCTCACACTCGCCGCTAAGGAGTTCGAAGAAGTATTGCTGAATTTCCGTGGTAATCGGGCCTCGCTTGCCTTCTCCGACAGTGATTTTATCGACGCTGGCAATAGGGGTGATCTCCGCCGCTGTTCCGGTGAAGAACATCTCATCCACGATATAGAGATTCTCACGGGTGACTTGTCGCTCAGTAACATTGTACCCAAGTTCAACCGCTATCTGGATTGCGGAATCGCGGGTAATTCCCGGCAGGATGGCACTCGATGCAGGCGGAGTGAACAGCGCGCCATCATTGATAAGAAAAATGTTCTCACCACTGCCTTCGCTCACGTAGCCGTAACTGTCCAGGACGATGCCTTCGTCGTAGCCGCCGAGTACGGCTTCCATCTTAACGAGTTGAGAGTTGATGTAGTTTCCGCCGGCTTTGGCAAGTGATGGAAACGTATTAGGCGCGGCCCGATTCCAGGAAGAAACGCAGACGTTTACCCCCTTCTCCAGTGCCTCGGGGCCCAAGTAGCTGCCCCATTCCCAGGCGGCGATAGCTGCCTCGACGGGGCAATTGAAAGGGTTCAACCCGATCCCACCGTAGCCACGCCAGATGATGGGACGGAGGTAACAGCTTTTGTAATCATTGGCCTTCACCACATCGATACATGCCTGTTTCAGGATATCGAAACTGACTTTTTCATCACCATCCATGCGATAAATTTTCGCTGAATTTACCAGCCGCTTGATGTGCTCATCCAGCCGAAAGATCGCCGGGCCTGTTTTAGTGTCGTAGCAACGAATGCCCTCGAACACGTTCGAGCCGTAATGTAACGCGTGGGTCATCACATGGACCTGGGCATTAGCCCACTCCACAAGTTCCCCGTTCATCCATATTTTTCCCTGTCCCCAAGACATATAAAACTCCTACCACTTAATATATTGTTCGTTGTTTGAACCTATCAATAGATGCGGGGGGATTATTGGAACCGGTCTCGGAAAGATCAAACCGTAAGCATGCGTCTGTGCTTTGGGGCAGACGGGCTGGCGTGTCTAAAGTTGGGAGAAAACAGGTCGGAAATACTGCTATACTCCGACCTGTATTGAGCGATTCTCTAGGCACCTTCAACTTTTGCCCTGGATGGATGAGATGGCTCGAGTCTAAAGAAACGATCAATCCTGTCTTATTTGTTTCTGTTAAACGATACTCCTTCATGAAGATTCTGATCATTGCCGAGAGCACGGCCCGCCAGACATTCCGTCAGCCGCTCCTTTTTCTGATCGGCGGACTGGCGGGACTAATGATTTTCTTCTTTCCCTACATAACCCTCTTCACGTTCGGCCAGTCTGAACAGCTCAATATGATGCGCGAGATGGGTCTCTCCACCATCACCATCGCGGGCCTGCTGTTCACCATTTTTGCTTCTACCCTGGCCATCACTGAAGACTTGGAACGTAAGAGCGCACTGACTCTCCTTTGCAAACCGGTGTATCGGTTTGAATTCATCATCGGTAAGTTTCTGGGGATATCGTTTTCAATTTTCTGCGTCTTTGCGTTCCTGACAACGCTACTGCTCGGAACTCTCTGGCTTACAGAAACAGCAATTGCCCTTGGCGCTACGCTCAAAGGAGAAACTGGCTCTGTCTTTGATATTCCAAAAGACTTTTACGGCTACATCAGCCGCTATGCGCCTCCTATTCTCAAAGGCGTAGTACTCTCCTATTTCATGATTCTGTTGCTGAACGCCATATCCATTGCCGGGGCCACTCGCCTTCCAATGCTGCCGAATCTTGGAATGTGCCTGCTCATATTCCTCGCTGGAAATTTTTCTTCATTTCTCTTTGAAATGGTGGCCAAGTCAGCCGTGGGAGATTTGAAAGCGATTCAGGATTATTCGATCTTCACCCTGTTGTGGGAATACCCGCTTGTGGGCATAGCCCGAATCTTTTATGCGATCATCCCCAATCTTGAAAACTTCAACATTTCCAATGCGGTCGGTTATGGACTGTATGTCTCACCGAAATATATTCTCTTGACCCTGGCCTACGGCATCACCTATACCGCCATTGCGCTGCTCACAGCGCTCGTGAGTTTCGAACATCGGGAACTTATGTAGACTCCTGCCGCATTTTTCAGCGTGCTTTGATCACACAGAATTTCATCGGAGGCGTACTTTTGCTTAACGCAGTTTTTGGGGATATTCACGGCAATCTGGATGCACTCGAAACATGTGTGGCGCACATGAAAGAAATCGGGGTTGAATACTACGTGTGCCTGGGCGACGTGGTTGGCTACGGCGCCCAGCCTGCCGAATGTCTGGCTCTGGTTCGTGAACTCACGAAGCACATCATCGCGGGCAATCACGAATACGCAGTCTGCGGAAAGATGGGTTTGGAATTCTTTAATGCATACGCCAAGGAGGCCATTGAATGGACCCAAAATCAGTTGTCCGAAGATGACCTCGAATTCATTCGCCGCATGCCCCTCCTCGAACAGGTGAACGGGTATACCATCGCGCACAGCACCCTCCATGCGCCCGAAGCTTTCGGATACATCGAAACTCTTTACAGCGCACACATGTCACTGAGCTTCCTCGAAGACCAGGTCTGTTTTGTCGGGCATTCACACGTGCCCATCACCTTCGTGCTGGATCAGGAGCAGCGCACCCTGACTTACACCGTAGACGAAGAGATCACCCTCGGCCCCAGCCATAAGGCCCTTGTAAATGTCGGGAGTGTTGGACAGCCGCGCGATGAAAACCCAAAGGCCAGCTATGCCACCTATGACACGGAGACCGGCGATGTGAAGATTCACCGACTGGAGTACGATGTCCAAACAGCCGCGCAGAAGATAAGGGATGCAGGGCTTCCGGAAGTTCTCTCCTCCCGGCTGGTGATGGGCAGGTAGGCGGGGCAGGTTCAAGCCCATGAGGTGTGCTCAGATTCTGATCCTTAAATCGGGAGGCCAAAGTCACATAATCGATCAACCTACCTTAATTAAGGAATGGAGCATGAGTCGGAAAATGACCATCGACGAAATCTATCTGGCGTTTGATTCCGAATGGGTGTTGCTTGAAGACCCGGAAACCACGGAAAGCCTGGAAATACTGAAAGGCACAGTGCTTTGCCATAGCAAAGACAGAAAAGAGGTCTATCAGAAAGCAATGGAGCTTCGGCCGAAACATTCTTCCTTTCTGTTTACGGGGCGGATTGAAACAAAGTTAGCTTTATGAGGCTCAACTTTAATTCGGAAGATGGTTGCGTCCTTGTTCCCACCCAAGTGTCAGGGCCCTCAGGGAAATGTGTCGTACGTTCGGTGCTGGATACCGGAGCAATGTCTTCGATGGTCAGCAGAGAGACATTGCTTCTCCTGGGCTATGACATAGATGCCAGCGAGACCATTGAGATGACAACAGGTAGTGGTAAAGAATTGGTGCCAGGGGTGGATGTACTGGAGGTCTATGCGCTGGGTATTGTGAGGAAGAACCTAAAAGTCATCTGTCACACCCTTCCACCGAGTGCCCGAGTTGACGGAGTTCATGGATTCGACTTCTTCAACTCACGAAGACTGCTCATTGATTTTGCCGAAGAATTCGTCGAAGTTATTTAGGCGCTGGGAGCACTGATTACATATCTCCCGGCTTTCTCTTCACTGGTACATCCCGCACAAGAAGAAGACCTAACCTCCCAAAAACAACTCTCGCACCGGCTGTCCGGTCCCATCGATCGTCGCATAGAACGGCCGCTGCTCGATTTTGAATGCAGTCTTGGGGTGGATACCCATCGCCGAGTAAATGGTGGCATGGAGATCCGTGATACTCACCGGATTCTCAACAGCCTTGAGCGGGCGCTCATCAGCGGTCTTGCCATAAACAAATGCCTTCTTCACTCCGCCACCAAACATGGCAACGGTGGTGCCACCCGTGAAGTGACGGTGAAGACCATAGTGCTTCATCTCCTTGAGCTTGTCCGTACGAGCCCGAGATTGGTCAAGTGCCTTCGAACCGGGAACGCCCTCGATAATCATGTCTCGACTGAATTCACTGGCGACGACGATCAATGTTCGCTCAAGCAGGCCTTTCTCCTCAAGATCGAGAACCAGTTGGGTAATCGGCTTGTCGATCTCGGCCTTTAATCTCTTAACGGTCGTATGGCCGTTTTCGTGAGTATCGAAATGGACGAACGGAATATACTCGGTGGTCACTTCAATGAACCGAGCCCCTGACTCCACCAGCCGCCTGGCTAGCAGGCAGCCACGACCAAACCGGCCAGTGTCGTATTTCTGATAGCTCTCTTTCGGCTCGAGTGAAATATCGAACGCGTCTTTATGTTTTGAGGTCAGGAGCCGATGCGCATTGTCCAGGGATCTCAACATGGACTCCTGCTGATAGTCGCTCAGATATTCTTTGTTCGGATTCTTATCCAAAAGCTTCTTATAGAACTTGTATCGATCAGCAAACCGGCCGGGCTCCATCCCTGCGGGAGGTCTTACTGATTTCGCTGCGTCCTTGGGATAGGGGAGATTGAACGGACCGTATTCCGTCCCGAAGAATCCTGCTGTGGTGAATGCCTTGAGTTCTTCCTTTTCCCCCACCCCTTCAAGCCGCTGACCGATATTGATGAAAGGCGGAATCACGTCGTTGCGAGGCCCAAGTGCCTTGGCCATCCACGCCCCTATGTGGGGTGCGGCCACGGTCAGCGGCGGAACATACCCCGTGTGCCAGTGATACTGATGTCGCGAGTGAAGGATGTGGCCGAGGTCCGCCTGGTAGCACGAACGTATCAACGTGGCCCGATCCATAATCGTGGCCAGATTCTCCATCCCCTGGGTGAGCTTTATATTGTCCACCGCCGTATCGATTGCGGGGAACGTGCTCAAAATCTTGTTCACGTCCAAGCCGACTTCGAAGGGGAAGTAACGTTTAGGATCCCAAGTGTCCGGCGCGGCCATCCCACCAGCCATCCAGAGAATGATGCAACAATCAGCAGTCGGCGTCGGCTGCACCAGCTTCTCCCCTTCGTCAGCAGTTACCAGTCGCGGCTCACCGGTCATCAAGGCGGCAGCGCCAGCGGCGGAAAGTTTCTTTATGAAGTCGCGGCGGGTTTGTTGGTCTATCATGGTTTTGGTTGAGGATTGAAGTAGCCGAATTGAATGTCCTTGCAGGAATCAGCTTTAAAGTCGGCAAAGCCCCTCAGGTTCCGAGGAATTGAAAGTCATCCAGAGAATCGGCAAAGAAAACATTATCAAGCCAGAGCTTAAGTTCTTCCATGCTCTGAGTGGACTCGATGACTTGGATAGACTCAACCGGGATGTCATCGAATTTTGACGGAGCTGACGGGTGAGGGTTGCTTGTTGGGCTTTCAACTTGCTCCGAACGTTGAGAGGTTCTTCCAGGAGAAGCTGAACGCCGCTGCCCGGAAAATTTCGGACCAGTTTCTGAAGGCGTCTCTTGTTCATGATTTATCGTACTAATTGAAATTCCGGAAGCATGAGGATCGCCCAAAGCAAGTCTTCTACGCCCTGCTCGCCCGGTGTAGCTTCAAGGAGTTCTTGAGAAACGGCGGCTTCTTCACTCGAAGGAATGCGCGACAGCGCATATTGATAAAGCCAGTTCACAAATTCTCCTGCGGACTGCTGCCGTCTGGCAACGAGTTTCTTAGCCCCAGATCTCAAAGTATCCGCCATGATCTCACCGTTCTGTAGATCAATGGCCTGCAAAGTTGTCAGCTCTGCTGGTCGGGTAGTCACCACCTGTTCCCGGTGTGGGCGACCGAGCGAACGCATGAGAAAGTCATTATTCACCAGGGATGCGCGTACAAACATCTTTGTCGTTGAGAGAGACTGGGCCAGCGACAGCCGTATCTGGTCGACAACTTGAGGCCCTAGAAAATCCTGCCTGGCGACCAGAACCGCAGGCTTCCATTCGACATCCTGCTCTTTGAACCTGCCTTTGGAATCTGGAATCGCCACAGTCCACTGCCAGGTATCGTCGCTGAAAATCGAAGGGATATCCTTGGCTTGAGTTTGCAAAAAGAGAGCGGCCATGTTCGGGCTGTCCCCGGCGTTACGTGCCACAACGAGAATCGTGTTCATCCCCACCTTGAGAGCGGCGCCAATCGGCAGATGTTCCACTGTTGGCCATTCCTTATCTTCCCCGACCTTGATTCCGTTGACGTAAAGAATGTACTCGTTGTCGCAGGTAATGACGGCGGCTGAGTTTTCAGGGAATTCCTTGAGTTCGAACTGTTTCCGGAAAGTTACGCTTTCACCGGCCTGAGCGGGCTTGGACTGATCATCTGACCAGATCCACTTACCCTTAACGATGTTCTCCTGTTCGTCCCCCTTCTGCTGTTCAAGCTTGCCTCTGAACACCTTTGCGTCATTTCTAGTACTGCCGGCTCCTGTTACCTGCCAGACGGCATCGATAAACTGCTCGGCCGTCATACGCTTCGGAAGCGGACCCGTGTATGAATAGGCCCCCGGACCTGGCTCACTTTGTTGCACAACCGCCTTTGACTGATAGGCCTGCGACGAGACGATCAACTCGATGGTCTTCTTCAAGTCGTACTTGTTATCCACAAGGTACACCGCCAGGAAATCCAGCAAGTCCTCGTTCCAGGGTTCGGTATGCATTGCATCGACAGGATGAACGATGCCGCGCCCCATCAACCGATGCCAGATTCGGTTTACAATCGTGCGGGGGAGCCGGCCGTTTTCCGAATGCGTCATCAGCTCCGACAACTGCTTCAAGCGTTCCTGTGGTGAGGCTTTCGGGTCGACTTGTCCCAGTTCAGGGAACAGCCATGCAGGTTCAGCGTTCTTCCCGGTTGGCTTATCGCAACGATGAATTTCGAGTGGGTTATTGGAGTAGACGGCAGCCAGGTTGTAAGCCTCCTCCAGCTTCCACCGATCGATAAAACTGTCGTGACAAGAGGCACACTTAAGATTGATGCCAAGGAAGACCTGCGAGATGTTTTGGGCAAACTGAATCTCAGTCGTCTGACTCGAATTCACCTCGCCGCGCCATTTGATGCCCTTAATAAAACCTTCGGATTCGACATTGGGAGAAATGAGCTCTCGCACGAACTGATCGTATGGCTTGTTGTTAACAAGAGAACTGTACAGCCAATTCGTGACCTGCTTTCGTCCACCAGTGATGAAGCCGGTGCCCGTGTAATCATTTCGCAAAAGATCGTTCCAGAAGGTCAGCCAATGTTCAGCATAGGCGATATCGTTCGCGAGGACGGTATTGATTAAACGCTGCCGATTTTCCGATTTGGCATCAGTAAGGAACGAGTTCAGTTCCTCCGGTGTTGGCAATAGACCAATCACATCCATGAACAAGCGGCGAATGAATGCACTATCCTCCATAGTCGCAGACTGGGGCATCTTCTGCTGCGCCAGTTGGTCGTCGAGAATCCTGTCAATGGGGTTGGTGCGGTCCTTTATCGCCACCGGAAGATCCGGCCTCCTGGGTTTTAATGGAGGTTCCCATGAGCTTTTGCCAAAAGTGAATCCAGGCTCCCAGGTTAATCCTTCGGTGATCCATTTCTTGAGCAGGGCGGCTTCCTGCGGGCTGACGCGTTCCCCTTTCGGCGGCATCGCAAGTTCCGGATCTTCTGTTGTGACTACCCGATAGAGAATGCTCTCCTCGGCGTTGCCCGGTTTCACGATCTCGCCATTCTCACTCCCCTTCAGGAGAAGATCTCGCGTGTTCATCGAGAGCCCGCCCTTCTTCTTTTCGCCCGTGTGACATTTGCCACAACTCTTCCTGATGATTGGGACGATGTGGTGGGCAAAATCGATCTTATCTTCCGCCGCGACCTTACAGAGAGTCAAGCAAGCAATCAGTGTCAAAATGGAGCGGGGAACGGCCTTACTGATTGCAGGTTTCATTCACATCCTTATGGAATTTCGCTGACATTTGAATTTGAGGATTTCATCCGCAGTTAATTCATTCGCTATTCACAAGTAATCGTTTCTAGCGTATCACGCTACCTGCCAAGCAACCTGCGAATGCTTCCCTTAATGATTTCCGACTTCTTCACCTGGTCGGCTACCACCGGGCTGTTGGCGTAGTAGGTCCGCACAAAGCCCTGCCCCAGGTCGGCCGTCAGCAGATATTCGTCCCGGAACTGGCGAAGCGTCATCACCCGCGGCTGATTTGAAGAGCCGAATGCAGCGGTGGCTACGAAACAGGAGGAATGCCCGGTCTGGCCGGGCGTCCCACCGTCGGGACATGTTCCAAGCCCAAAAAAGCTCTCGAAACAGTTGATACCATCTGCACCGCTGACGGCCTTGGTCGTTGCAGCGCTCGCCACCGAGAAAGACGCCCCAGACACGGTAAAGAATGTCACAAACCTCCGCCCACCATTATCGACTCCGGCCAGGGTTAGCCGCCGGCCGTTCAGCCCGCGAAATTGTTCCACTCCTGTAGTTGGGTCGACAATGACTGCGCCGTTCACAACCTTAGCTGTTGGGAATCTTGTGGTACCCACGGCGACAAGCACTGCATCGAACGTCCCCGATGGATCGATCCATTCCACGTCAATCAGCCCATTACCAGCGCCGACCTGAAATTTACCCTCGGCAATGGGCGGCGGGGTTCCCCCTCCAGCGCCACCGGTAATCCCTGCAGCTCCGACGACCAGCGCACCTGACAGCGTAGAATTCTGCCCCCCTTGGAGATAGACGATGTTCCGGGCGCCGGGATTTGCCGTGGTCGGGATGTTGACATCCATGGTGGCGACGTTATTCGCAATATTGATGTTGGAAACAGCGATGTCAGTGCCACTGATGGATACAGTTCCCGTTGCATTGATGTTCGCGCCGGAAACGCTCAGGGTGAACTGGTCACCCAGATTCTTGAAGAGGGCTGTGCTACCCAGTGTTGTAGGCGTAGTGCCCAGTGCCGCGTCGCCAATTCGATTCAGATTCGGCCCGGCGCCCAAGGCTATATTGATGTCTGTATTGGCATTGGTCTGACCAGCCGCCACCGTGATAGTATTCGCCTGAGCCGGGTTAGATGTGCCCCCGAAAAAGGTAGTATTGAAAGCCGTAGTAAACGCCTTGCCGAAGGCACCACCGAACAGGTTCGCAGAAGTGACCGGGCCATCGTAAGGCTCGGCATATACCCGGTAGATACCGGCAGGCACATTGGCAATCGTGTAAGAACCATCGGTGGAATCGATAACAGTGGAGACCACTGGAATTCCTTTGGAATCCAGAGCAACCACGTGCGCGGCAAACACCGCAACGTTATTCAGCTGAACGGTACCCGTAATCCGTCCGAAGCCGCTCTGCCCGCCAGTTGTCGGGTAGATCTCAGTAGCACCGGCGACGTCGTCTTGCGTCAAAGCTATCTGGTCACCGGTATCACCAAATGGATACATGACTGACGCGAGGATGGCTATATGGTCAAGCCCCACAATGTGTCCGACCTCGTGGATAGCGGTTGAAAACAGGTCCTGCTTCGTGATGTCGCCGGTGGTCGAAAAGTCGACGTCTCCGAAAATCAAATCTGAATCAGATATCTGCCCGGTCGTGGAAGACACCTGGTTAAGCGTGACTGCAAGCACACCGGGAGGCAATGGATTTGCCGTCTCCTGGAAGGTGACGGTTGTAATGCCGTCGGTGGAATTAACATTACTGTTCGCGGTCGTGCCTCCGTCAGTAAATGCGATCGTCGAACTGGTCACGTTTGTCCACGCTGCGAATGAATTTCTGATGGCCAGAAGATCGCTTCCATCCGTAATGTCAGGGTC
The DNA here is from genome assembly GCA_027625095.1 of Planctomycetota bacterium. Lineage (GTDB taxonomy): Bacteria > Planctomycetota > PUPC01 > JACPCR01 > JACPCR01 > JAQBXN01. The sequence goes on from JAQBXN010000030.1 coordinate 63,763, forward strand.
TCCGACAACGTGGATCAAAAAAGTCAGCGGGATTCGAGTGTTCGGCTGAAAAGCGACAATCGGCGGATTGGCGTCTTGTGCACCAACATGAATCTGAACCCACGCATCTGAGGCTTGTGTGCCCGCAATCAGAACAACCAGGATTGTTGCTGGTCTCATTTATTAAAACTCCCGACGTAGGACTTGACCTTGTTAATGAAATTATTCAATTCCGACGGATTTGAAGTTGTTCCCGCCGTCCGAGTGAAGCTCCTTGTGAGGACATGGCTGCTCATGGTGTTGCCTTTCACTTCGCTTATGCCGGTTTCTGGGTCGGTGACGACACTGAATTTCCCCTGCTCGGCTGTAAGCACCTGATATCTGCCAGCCTTGTCCCTGGCAAGAAAAACGATGACCTGTTCACCATTTGCGAAATTCGGCATGCCTGGAACACGGAGGTGTTGATCGTCGACTATTCCACCGAGCTGCCGAAACTGGATCTGTGGCCCAAGAAAGCCTTTGAGGTACTGGCTGACCTGGATGGTGATCGTGGTGTAGATGTGTGTGCCTTCTGCGTTCCAGGCGGAACTTGTTTCGGTGCAGCGGCCAACGGCAATAACCTCCGCATTTTTCGACAGTTCCTGCAAGTCCATAGAAACAACCTGTGCAGCGCGTGCGGGGAGCGTGGCGACAAGCATGGCTACTGAAAGTCCAGCGGCAGATGTAATGAATAATTTCATAAATCGAGTAACTCTTCGGAGACTGGTTAACCAGAGGGGCGCTGATTCTAGGTGCTGCCCTCTGACGAGCAAAAAGGGTTACAGATGATGACAAGGATCGATTTCACTCTTCCTGGCCGTCGTCTTTGTTGGGGGTGGCCTCGGCAGGTTTGGGGTTTTTCTGCAGAGCCGGTTCTAAAGACTCATCTGAGCCGCCTTTATCTTCCCTTGTTCCTGGAAGTTCAACCTTATCGGCCTCTGAAGCTTCAGACTTTTTCTTTCCGCCATTTCCCGTCTTGTCGAGATTCTGCTCAAACCAGTCCCAGAAACGATTGAGTTCGATTCTAACTTTCACCCCCTCTGCTCCCTGTTTTTCTTCATGCACCATGACCATCCCGGTCTGGATGAATCCCTTACTGCTTTCGGCAGCAGTCAACAGGTAGGTAAGTCGCGTTGCCAACTGTTCAGCCTTATCCTGCTGGCGCGTCTTCATGAAAATGTTCAGGACTATCTGCTGTTCCGATATCAGATCTCCGTCTACAGTAACGTATGCGATGTTGTTCAAAGGCGTGCCGAGCACTTGTTCCACAACCTGCTCCGGAGGCAGCTTCTCTTCCTGATCCTCGTCTTTCAAGGCGATGATGACAGACTCAAGAGTCGATTCATCCGCCACCGCGGCGACCACATCTGCATTTTCGTCAAAAGCTTTCATCGCGTCCTGCATTTCTACGGTGCCAAGCGCCGCATCGGGCGCCTCCTCAAACGCAGTTAATCGATCCACCATACGCCTGGCCCCCTCCATGGAAGACGCCGCGATAAAATTATTTTTCATCAGACAGAGCACCCACTCACCCTTGTCGTCCAGAACGAGATTGTGACCCTTGAAGGTCTCCCCGCCCTTCTTTACCGCATCGGCAGCCAGGAATCTCCAAAACATTCCGGCCAGATTGGCCATCCTGCGCAGGCTGATGACGACCATCACATCGGCCCGGTCCGTGAGTTTCCCTTCACCTTGAATGGGGGCAGTTGTCACCCCTTCTCTTTTTTCGACGACGACCATGGCCCTGAGATCAAGGTAGTTTCCTAATTCAGCGATCTGCTGTTCGGACTTTCCCTGCTGAAGCCCCTTGAAGAATTTCCGTAGCTTCCCGGGACTGTTTTTGAAATCATTCTTCTGCTGGTGTTCCTGAATACTTTTTATGAGGGCCATCACCCCTCGGTCGGAAAGATCCACCTCCAACTGACCGAAGACTATCGTCTTGTCTGAAACCAGTGCATGCCCGGGTAGCGCTTCCGCAGGCGACTTGAAATAAATGAAGGTGCCCACACAGGTAAACACGAGCACAGCCATGAGCCCGGCACAGCCCACCCCGCAGCCGATGAGCAGCTTTGTCCCGGCCGTCTTCCTCGGCTTGGAACGTTTCTCTTCGAGTTTCGAGAGATCGTTAGTTTGATGGCCTGATTCGCCGATGTTCATTCACGCTTTGTAAACAAATCACGAATGCTTAGCAAAATTGATAATTACCTGAAGACCAGACGTCCCTCAAACGAAGCGAAGGAATCCCACGCTTTATCGGACATGGAATGGCCACAGCGGCCATGAGTATTCTGGACAAAAACTTTGTGCAGACTCAATGCCGACTACTCCGAAAGTGGCGGTTTCGATTTTGGTAGAGCTTTAGGTCAAACCTTGAATTGGATTCCGCTGAAAAACCCTGTAAAGACTTCAATGATACGTCCTGGATGCCAATCTTTCGCGATCAGCCTATACAGGTCATTAGAAATAGCAGGATCTTTGCGGAGCGTGTTGGGGTTTTTCAGCAGAATCTTTTAGCATTTAGGCGCAGAGCGAAACGTCCCCTTCACTCGAGGAGCGTATAAATGGCAAAAATAAATCTGACGCCAAGGGCCTCGCTCGTTACGAACACGCTCACTCAGATCTTGCTGTTTGCAGGGCTCGCGGTGGGTGAAGCGCGACCGCTACCACTGGCCTCTAACTACAACACGGGTCAAACTGGCGAAGGCTTCACTCCAGAATGGCAGATTGAGAAGATCCGCAACGGACACCACCTTCTCGTGACGTTCGGGATGTCCGGGCCGGACGCGAAAGCCACTGACCATCTTCGGAAGTATTTCACGGAGGCGCTTCAGTTCGCAGCGGCAAAGAAACTGCCCATAAGTTTTGCCTGTCCGGATTTCGAGGCGATTCTCTATGGAGACAAGAAGTATCGAGATCTGACCGTTGAGGAGTCGCCCCTCGTAATCGGAACGGACGGCAAGATACTTGACTTTCAGGTGAGCTATCCGCCCGGCAAGAACGCCGGTGTTTCTCCGTTTGGCCCGCCCAAATGGTGGCGTGATGCGGGCCAACGCTATACCGATAACGAACTGTTCCACGAATTGCAGAAGGTCTACCCGGACCCACCTTACGTATTGTTCATCTCCAATAACGAGGCCCGCAAACTACGGTGGGACATGGTCGAGCAGAGTAAGCGTTACCTCGATCTGTACGGCGCAGGAAGGCCTGATGCATATAAGAAAAAGGTTACGGGTGATGGCTACATTCAATGCTACCAGGCCCTGGTCGCAGGCGTCCGGTCCGGCCTTGGCTCATGGAAGGATAGAGCCATCATCGGGGCTTATGGGGGAGCTCCTTTCAAACAGATGGGACGGACCACAAACTGGGACGAACGAACGTTACTCGTGCCCGACCGTCCGGCCATTGAGCCCGTTATCTGGGAAGCCATCTCGCCCTCGCAATATCTCACAACGTGGGACGACAACACCGACTACACTGTCTTCAGCCCGCAGACGGCTGCGATGAATCTTGTCGTGCAGGAAAAGGCTTTTCGGTCGGTCCGGCCAGATCTCTTCTGGGAAGTGTCTGTGTGGGATGCCAACTTCCGACCCGGCGCACCGGAAAAGCCGAAGCTGTGGCGTTCTCAAGGACAGAGCGTACCGCCGGAACGCTATGGCGGTTTGGTTAAGTGGCTCATGTGGATGCCTCGCGCCGCGGTGGTACGGGACTTCCGATGGTGGCACGAACCCCGTGAAGCTAAGGACCAGTTCCCGGGTGCGTGGAATTCATACGAGCACGTAGTAGCCGCAGTCGACGAGGTGCACGAAATTCCCGTGCTCGCCCGTTTCTGGCGGGAAGGTGCGCTGGTCCCCCACACAACACATAAGCATCCCTACAACCAGAACATTCCTGAAATCTTCAAGAATGAACCTCGATGGTTTCAACTCGACTGTGACGCCAATCAGCCCTGGCCATGGGGCATCGATACGGAGGTAGCGGTCTGGTGTTTCGCCTACGTCATCAGTAATCGCCCGAACCGCGAATGGCTGGTCTATGCGTTTGCGCCGAAAGGTGACCGGATGAACGTGACTGTGTCTATTCCTGACTTCACGTCCGTGGAACTGACCGCCACTCAGGGCGGTGCCTACTATCACGTGATTGAAGCAAACGGTAATTCCGCCAACCGCCTACGAGCATCGAAGTAACGTGATCTGTCTCTGCTCATTTCTGGCTCTGACCTTCCTCCGTGCCGAACCAGCAATCGAGACCAAGGTCGTTCCCATCGAAGGCCGCACGTCCTGGAACGGATGGACCTACTACGGCGGCCCGATGCTGGTGCAAGGCATGCAGGCATCACCTGGCCAACGTCACATCTGGCTGGCAACCACCACCGGCCTTGTACGGCTGGACACTAACGAGCTTACATGGAAACGTTGGACGACCTTCGACGGGCTGCTCGACAACTACACCTATGACGTCGATGTAGACGAGAAAGGCAACGTGTGGACTGCTTCGTTCAGTGGTCTGTCGAAGTTCGACGGCAAGCAATTCAGGAACTGGTCGCGTAAGGAAATCGGAAATCACCGTATGAGCACGGTAGCCACAGTGAAGGACCGCGTCTGGATTGGCTGTGCCGGTGCGCGGCGTCCCACGGGCGCGATGTGTCTGCTAAAGGAGGAACGGTTCGCCCGCTACAATCCCTGGTTTCTTGACGCCGACTTTCTGATGGCCACCACGGACATCGAACCCGACGGTCAGGGAGGCGTCTGGCTCAGCGGAAATACCGGAGTCCTTCCGGTCGATGTTGGCGCCGGCTACTACCAGCCGCTGAAGCCGGAACTCTATCACGTGGATACTTTCGGCATCCCGGACCGCGTAGAACTCGAAATGGACTTCTGGCCCGGTCAGCTTTCAGTCGACAAAGATGGCTCTCTCCTTGCACTTGTCTGCAAGTCGCCCACCGCATCGTGGACGCATCAGGACGGCACCCTTTACCGGCTGAAGTGGGATGGCAGTATCAAGAAAGACGGAGTGGTCGCGCCTGACTTCTGGCGAACGCGCTGGGAGGCTTTGGGCGAGCCTGAAGGATTGTCGGGCCCCGTAAACGCCATCCATCGGGCACACAACGGCATCATCTGGGTCGCGACCGAGTCGCATCTCGGCACACTCGAAGCCAGTCAGTTTAAGCCCTTAATTCGGCTTCCAGAAGGCAAGGGCAGACAATTACTTCGGTTCGTTGTGCTCAATAACGGAACAGCCGTCTTTTGCAGGGATGACCGTGGCCAAGATCCGGGTCTTTTCCTGTGGAATGGAAAACGTTGGCTGTTCCTGACGAATCCGCTGGATGGTCCGATCCGGCCAGGACCAAACTATCCCATCATCGGAATTCCCGGGCGCGACCTCGACGGAAAACTTCACTTCATGCGACACGTAGATACAGTCTTCGACGGTAAGAATTGGACCGAACAAAAGAGAGACATGGATTTCATCTACGACAAGCTCGGCCGAATCGCCGGAACCTATCGGAGCGAAGGAAACAAACGCGGTTTTGACCTGCGGCTGAAGGAGAACCCCAAGGGCGTCTCGCACCAGGAATTCTTTGGGGTCGACATTTTTCCAGCCCGTTTCCGCGACAGCCGGGGCCATTTCTGGGCATTCGACGATACCGATCTGGGCACACCAAATCCCAAAGTCATGTTTCAGGAATTCGACGGCACGAAAATTATCGACCATGTTCCTGGCAACGAGTTCTTCCTTCGCAAGATCACCAACGTGTGGAAGTACAACAGTACCATTCGAAACATCGCCGAAGACTCAAAAGGACGTCTCTGGATCGGAACGACTCATGGCGTACTCAAACATGACGGCGGCACCCAATGGGAATGGGTTGGCGGACGCTTCGACGGTATGTTCGGCATGATGGGCTGGCACATGGGGTCGAACGGGCGCGACCTCCTGTCGCTCGCGGGGACTTGGGGCACCAGTGAATACGACATGCTCAAGGGTGAGTGGATCAACTTCACTGAAATCGGCCGCACCTTCCAGGAGGCCATTCCCAAGATGCCCGGTTCATATGTCGAGGCCATCGCCGCCGACACTACCGGAAGGCTGTGGTACGGCACCTACGAAGGCGGCGTCTGCTATCGGAACTCCAACCAGGACTTCACTTACTTTGACACCTCGAACGGCCTCGCCAGCAACACATGCTGGGGCATCTGGTGCGACGACGACGGCACCATGTGGTTTTCCAGCCAGGCAGGTGCCCAGAGCCTGGACTTGAAGAAGTTCAGCCGAGAGTTGCAGCCAAGATGACTGCCCAGACTTCTACCAGGCCGGAAAATCGGCGGAACATTGCTTAAGCAAGAAGAGATGCCGGTATGGTTGCGGAGACGTTGCCTTAGGGCTTAGTACTTACTCATCGCAGCAACGCGGGAAACTCTGTGGGCACGGTTTTCTAACCTGTGGTTGACAGGTTTCTTACCTGTCGCCACGATTTTCAGGCGACTCTATGACACTAACAATTCTGAGAATCCCATGAATAAAACAGAAGCTATCCAACGCGTACGCGGCATCGTTGTTTTTGCCGTGACACCTATGACAGAAACAGGTTTCGGATTGGCAATTGACGAACAGGGAGTCCAGGGGAATCTGACGTTCCTGGCCGATGCAGGCATTCCTGTTGTCGTGGTCTGTGGCGGCATCGGTGAATTGTGGGACCTCACCGACGATGAGCACGATCGGGTTGTTCGCTCGGCTGTTGAATCGGTGAAGGGACGGACCTTTCTCTTTGCCGGCGCTTATGGCAGTAAGGAAGAATCCATCGAGCGTGCCCGAAGGATCGAGAAGGCCGGCGCGGACGGCGTGCTGCTCTTTCCGGATGACGACGCAATCCCCACTCGTGAAGCGTTACTCGATTACTACACGAGTGTTTCGAAGGCGGTCGATATCGGCTTGATGCCTTTCCGCGCGGATGATTCGGTCGACATCGATACGATCAAGCGCCTCGCCGACCTGCCGAACGTGGTCGCCCTCAAGGAAGAAAAGGAAGACATGGCGGATTTTCGGAACATCGTGCTCTCAGCCGGTGACTTGATGACGATCATCGGCGCCGGTGACGTTTTAGCGCCCAGTTACTTTCTGCTTGGCGCCGGAGCATTGGCGTGCAGTCTTTCGAATATCCTGCCGAAGCTCTATATCGAATGGTGGGAGGCCGGCCAGCAAGGGGACTACAGACGCGTGATGGAGATTCATACAGCATTGGCGCCATTGGAACGCATCCGCAAACGCTCCGGAATCTGTTTCCTCAAAGCCGCTCTGGAAGAAATAGGCCTCGCCGGCGGCCCGACGCGTTCCGGTCAACGAATGCTGGACAGAAGGGATCGCGAGGAAATGAGAAGGTTTCTGGGGCCGTTTCTCGATTGACTCTCATAGGCAACTCATTCGTGAAGTTCCTTTGCGCGCTGAAAACGTGAGGAAAGAGGAGTGTCTATGGCGGCCCCCGCCTGTTTCTTTTCTTCAACATGCCCACTTGCTGTCATTCATATCGCCACTTCATGATCCACGGATCATTCGTCTTCTGCTGAACCTACAACCTATACAATCCTTCCCAGGCTTCAGTACCCGAACCCATCTCCATCGTGGGTTCCGTTCTGAAAACTAATCCAGGCTGTAACCCCTTTTAGTCAGTTTCGCTGTCTCAAGATCTGGTTGTTAGGACAGCTAAACGGATCCGTATTTTTGCTCGAAGTCGTGGAAACCTACCCTCAGAGATCTTGGTTTTTGCTTCGGGGTTGGACGACAGAAGAGACACCGACATAGAGTTTCACCCTTGAATTCTCGGTGACCCAGACTCCCCTTTGCTGGCAAGAGTGTAAATTCCTGCCGTCACTCCGGCCTCCATAATAAAGCAGTACGATTATCTTGACCATGTTAAGTCTTGGCATCGGCAGTCTCTTCCTTGGCGCCAGATTTGGCGAAGGATCTGTTGCCCCGGAC
>JAQBXN010000163.1 GCA_027625095.1 Planctomycetota bacterium
AAATGGCCTGGAATCCGGAATAATGAATTGCCGAAAAAAGGGTCAGAACTTTCGGGGCACCGCACTAGCTGGCCCTTTGAGATATGGCTCGATCAGCCGCGAATCGAATTCGTGCTGATCCCTGAGGGAAAACTCCTCATAGGCAGCAAAGAGCCTCACACTGTCGTGTTCGAAAAGCCTTTCTACCTGGCCAAGTACGCCCTGACACGGAAGCAATATGCGCAACTGGCAGGCAAGAATCCGAGTCACTTCAAAACCAAGTCGTGCCCGGTGGAAAGCGTGAGTTGGGATGACAGCGTGGCGTTCTGCGAAAAGCTCTCACAACAGTCCGGCGTGCACTTTGGCCTGCCTTCGGAGGCTCAGTGGGAGTACGCCTGTCGTGCCGGTTCCACCGGATTGTGGTGTTTCGGATCAAAAGAATCCCAATTGCCAAGGTACGCCTGGTATGACAAAAATTCGGGAGGGAAGACTCATCCTGTAGGCAAGAAAGAGCCCAACGACTGGTCCCTATACGACATGCACGGCAACGTATGGGAGTGGTGCGAGGACGCCTGGCATGACAGCTACAAAGGCGTTCCATCCGATGGTTCGGCCTGGAAAGACGGCGCTGACGAAAAAGACGCCCGCGTGCTGCGCGGCGGTTCGTGGCGCCACGATACGTCCCGCTGCCGCGCTTTCTTCCGTAGCAGGAATGCGCGCGCGCGGGTGGAACTACTACGGTTGTCGGATTTCGCTCCGAGACTTGTAGCCCTTTGTTCTTTTACTCTTTTACGCTCTGCGCGCTCCCCCCTGTCGGGCGGAGCGCGCGATTTTTTTTGAAATTCTGAGTACCCGCCTTGGAAGAACTCTCCGCAATTACAAAGTGCTACGATTTGCTTTTGTGGCTCGTACCGGCGATTGATAAATTTCCACGTGCCAGAAAATTCACACAGAATTTGAGAATTAAGAGATTTCACTGTCCGGTCTTATTGGGTAAACCTCAAGGTGTACCACGTTCCTTGACCGACTGACGGCACAGGCTGGAAGCCTATGCTACGAACTTATGCCTGTCACGGATCGCAAGCTCTGGTGGTAGTGCGGGCTTCCAGCGTGCACCGTCGGCAGATCCGGCAGTACCTCAGAATTGTGAAACTGAACAAATTGAGTTGAGTCGTGATGCTTTATTAATCTTCTATATGAGCTTGAATTCCAGGAACCGTGGAACGTGAGTCCAGAGCAGTGAGACACACGACATTGGTTGCGACCGGTGGCTGCGGTAGAAGAAGGATTATGAGTTCAAGCCCTGCGAATTCGGCTGCGGCCAATGGCAGCGGTGGGATTAGAATACAGATTCCCCGCAGGCCCCTTCTTGCTGTTTTTTGAAAGTGCGTTCACCATGTTAACACCTGCTGAAGAACTTGGTCTGGGCGGAGCGAGCCTGGCCGGTCGGGTACGGAAAGCCTTTTACACGGCCGACTCGAAATCTCTCCATGATCTCTTTCAGAACATCCGGAGGGAGTGCTCTCAGCGCCACGTGGTCTACCTGCGCGCGGGCAAATTGGAAACCATCCGCCTGCTGCCCTGCCCGGTCACTGTCCTGCCAGATCAGATCGGCTACCTGCATTACGCGTCCCTGGTGATTCACAATGCACTCAAGCGGTTGCCGGACCTTTACATTCAGGATTTCGCCGTTCGGAAAGCGCTCGAGTTTACCGAAGACGAGGAACGCTGGCTCTGGGACTGCTGGGGGCCCAGCCACCAGGAGAGCAATCCAGTGTTTGGCCGGCTCGATGCCGTGGTGGATTTCACCAGCCCCATGTGGAAGGAGTCGCTCTGGTTCGTCGAGCCGAACATGAGCGGCATCGGCGGCATCCATCTGGCGCCCATGTGCGAAGAAATTCTTACTGAACTGGTCTTCCCACTGCTCAACAGCCAGGATGGGCAATTACAGCTCGAGACCGGCCACGACATTCGCGAGCTGCTTATGCAGGAAATGCTCGACCATCTGGAAGCCATCGGTAGCAGCGGGCGAACGGTCTGCATGGTAGAGCCCATGGATGTGGACAGCGGAATCGATGAGCAGGGCGTGCTTGCGGAATACTACCACGAGCGGCATGGCATCACCGTGCTCCATGCGGACCCGAAAGATCTGGAAGATTCCGGGGGAGAGATCACCTTGAACGGCGTCCCTGTCGATCTTCTCTACCGGGACTATTCCGTTCTGGACCTGGTCAAACTGGAACGGGCCGGCAAAAGCGTCGAACCGATGCGCCGGATGTTCCGGGAGAACCGGATCATTTCGTCCATTGCGGCCGAGTTGGATCAGAAGAACTGCTGGGAGATTTTTACCGACCCGCAGTTCGCTCATTATTTCGGTGCGGACGAGCGGCAAGTGTTCCGCCGCCACATCCCCTGGACAAGGATGCTTATGGAGCGCAACACCTCGCTCCCGGGCGGGCACTCAGGCGACTTGCTCGAATACGTCCGCAGCGAACGGGAAACGCTGGTCATCAAACCGAATCGATCCTACGGTGGCGAGGGAGTAATCATCGGTATTGCCGCTTCTGAGTCCGAATGGGACCAGGCGATTAAAAACGCGCTGGAGGACAAAACGCGCTGGGTCGTTCAGCAACTGGTCAGCATTCCGGTGTACGAATTCCCAATTATCGACGAAGACGGGGGCATCCATCTTGAGCCATTTTACATAGTCGCAGGATTCGCCCCGACGAAATACGGGGTGGCCATCCTTGCCCGCGCCTCGCAGAAGCAGGTGGTAAATGTGGCGCAACGCGGCGGCATGTGTGCCATCGGTATCGGCCGCCCCCCGGGCCGCCTGATTGGGCCGGAGCGGTTGGGATAAAGAACGCTCGCGTCTTTTCGTGGTTGGAGCATTTCACAAATGCTGCAAGTCACACCGTGCAGGCCACTTTCACATAAACGACTTTATCATCGCCAGGTCCGTAAAATTCTTCCAGAGTGGCTTCCCGGCGGTAACCGCAACGCTCGTAAAAGGAGCGGGTGGGTGCGTACTGGGCTCTGCCGGAGGTCTCAACGTATAGCCGCCGCCCGCCCCCCTCATTGATTCGCCGTTCAGTTTCCCCCAGCAGGTATCGTCCGACCCCCTTGCCCTGGAACTCGGGCCGAACGACGATCCAGTAAAGGTCAAAGCTGCCCTCGGTGCAGGCGATCGGGCCGTAGCAGGTGTACCCCGCTACTTCGCCGTCACTCTCGGCGAAGACAAAGAGATAACCATACTCCGGCCCCCGTGACAGGTGTTCCTCAACCAGTTCCACCGCGACGTCAACTTCGGCTGGAGAAAAAAAACCGGTCGATTCCACAATCTGCCGAACCACCTGGCAATCGCCGGGGCGGACTTCTTCACGAAGAGTCAGCAGATCTTTCATGAGCGATCAGCTCCGGGCCATTTAGCTCTCCACCGTTCCATCACTTCACCACTCCTGCACTCAAGGCATTCATATTCGTGCTTGTTCTCTGCATCGCGGAATCGACGATCAGACCGATCAGATCCATGTATGGCAGCCCGACTGCGGTGGCAATCATCGGCAGATCGGAGTGGTTCGGATGCAGGCCGGCGAGTGGGTTGGCCTCGATGAAATTCGGGCGGTTATGGGCGTCGGACCGGATATCGATACGGCCGGCATCGCGGCATCCCAGGGCGCGCCATGCCTCCAGGGCCAACGCTTCGGCCTGGTCGACCTCGTCATCCTCGTCCGGAAGCACGAAACGGTATTCCACCAGAGACTCGCAATATTCCTTGTTGTGATAGGAATAGACTCCCTGCTCGGCTCCCTTTTTCAGGATGACTTCCAGGGTCCCAAGAACGCGGGCGTCATCGCCAGCGCCCAAGAGCCCACAGGTAAATTCTCTGCCTGGTAGAAACTCTTCCACGAGGACGGGCTGGCGGTAGCGTTCGAGCAAATCTTCGCACACTTCCCGCAGCCGGGCTGGAGTAGGGACAATCGAAGCGGGCGAGATGCCCTTGCCTGTCCCTTCCGACAGCGGTTTGGCAAAGAGCGGATAGCGCAGATCTGCCCGGACGGTATCGGCGAGACATTCAACTTTCAGGAATCGCGGGGTCCGGACATCCGAGCCGGCCAGGGCAAGCTTGGTCATCGCCTTGTCCAGGCAAACACACATGACCAGCGGATCGGCAAAGGTATAAGGGATATCAAAGGCGTCGAGAATGGCCGGCACCTGGGCTTCACGCCCTGGGCCGCTGAGCCCTTCGCAGATGTTGAATACCAGGCCCCACCGGTCCCCCGAGGCCAGGCGGCCGACAAGCTGCCTGGCATTTCCGATGCGGTCTGTGGTGTGACCAAGTCCGCGCAGCGCGCCCTCAATGGCTTCAATAGTATCCGGCCGGTCAAATTCGGCGGTTTCGTCCTCGCTGTAACCAGCGGCGAGGTACTCATCACGTAGGTCGTAGGTCAGTCCGATGTTCATTGGCATGGTATGGACAGTCGCTTTGGCCTGAGAGAAGGAATTTAAGAATGGCTATCCGGGGTACCAGACACACATTCCGGCCGCTCCAGGCGGATTTCTTCGTAGGGCTGTTTGTGCCAGAGGCGGGGGGAATCAATATCCATGTTCAGTTCCTCAAGCAGTCCTCGACCTTCTCGGAGAAGTTCGGTCGGACAGCCTCTTGCCAGCTCCTCATAAAGGCCTTCCTCGTTGAAATCGAAAGGGTAGATGCGACAGATTAGTGGCCGAATATCCAGCGGCAGGTCGCATCCCGCTGCTCCAGGAAAGGTGCAGGCACCGTCCTTCCTTCGCTTGAGCACCCGGCGAGTGCCACCGTCCCGGAAGACAAAATGCAACCACGCCGGGTCGTCGCCCTTATCGAGATAGACAGGATCGGTCGGCGCCTTGAACTCATGGAAATCTTTGTCTCCGGAGTGGCGAGAGATACGCTCTAAGTCACCGGGAGTAATGTAAACCTCGGAAGTTTTACAACAAGTCTCCATGTGCCGCGCGCAGCGGACGCAAAGAAATTCGTCTTCCTGTGGCGGCGGCGAGCCCTTTCGCACAGAGCCCCTAGCAATGAACGTGGTCATAGCCCAAGTGATTCCTATTCATTAAGAAGATCGTCGGAACGGCTGTTCGTCCAGTAAGATAAACCTGTCATCGCACCGTTCTCACTGGCTCTACTCAACAGCAGTGTCCGGGTATCGGTAAGTATCGCCTTCAAAATTGCGCAGCAGTACATCGTCGCCATCGCGGCCGAGATAGTATTCCGGCAGTAGAGGGATTTTCCCGCCTCCGCCCGGCGCATCGATGACAAAGGTCGGCACGGCATAGCCCGTGGTATGCCCGCGCATCCCCTGAATAATTTCGAGTCCCTTAGAGACGGGGGTACGAAAGTGGGACGAGCCGGAAATCGGGTCGCACTGGTACAGGTAATAGGGGCGGACACGCATCATGAGCAGCCGGTGGCAAAGGTCAGTCATGACCTCAACGCTGTCATTGACACCTTTGAGGAGGACTATCTGTGCGCCAAGGGGGAGACCGGCATTGGCCAGCCGGGAGCACGCGCGGACTGATTCCGGAGTGCATTCACTCGGGTGCAGGAAATGGATACTCATCCAGAGCGGGTGATGCCGACGGAGAGTCTTGCAGAGCGCAGGCGTGATGCGCTGGGGAAGGACAGCAGGCATCTTGGTGCCGATCCGGATGAATTGGATATGAGGGATCTCGCTCAGTCGCCCTAAAATCCAGTCCAGCTTTTCGTCACTGAGGGCGAGAGGGTCACCGCCGGAGACGAGCACGTCACGTATCTGCGGGTTGCGGCGGATGTAATCGAACGCCTTTTCGAGCCGGTCTTCGCTGGCCATGATTTCACCATGGCCGACAACGCGAGAACGCGTGCAATATCGGCAGTAGGTCGAGCAGAAATCCAGTGCCAGCAACAGCACCCTGTCCGGATAACGATGAACAAGGCCGGGAACCGGGCTGTGCCCATCCTCGCCCAGCGGGTCGTCCGCCTCACCAGGCGCGCGCTGAAATTCGCTGGTAGTCGGGATGACGGTGCGACGCAACGGTTGGTCCGGGTCGTTCGGGTCGAGAAGGCTCATGTAGTAGGGAGTAATGCCGATGGGCAGCATGGTGCCGCCCTCGGTAAGGGCGCCGCGCTCGGTCTCAGAGAGTACCAAAACCCGGTCCAGTTGTTCGAAGGTCCGGAAGCGATTACGGCTCTGCCATCGCCAGTCATTCCACTCACGAACGGCAGCATCCGGGAAGTAAGCCTTCCGAAAGGCGAGAGTGCTCGGAGCACCGCTACTGTTTTGTTTGGGAACCCTTCGGGGTGTTTGATGAATGCCAGCTTGGGATACAATCAACGCCTGCGATCGGTTCAACAGGTCGATGGTCACTGGGGTCACTGGGGCGTGAGTGGAGCAGTGTCCATTCTTGTCTGCCGATTCCTCCCCCCCCTCTGCGGGAAGATGTGCTCGGCCTGTAGACAGTGCTCCGACTTGGAATGTTGTTGGACGCGGACCAGTCTGACTCAGCTGTCATTCATTAACCTCCTTGATGGGATTTGAGAACCGGGCTTTATGACACCGCTTAGAGGATTCCGAAGCTAAGGATACTACCGGAGGTAGCCCTGACCGCAAAATCGTATGCACTGCCAAAAATCGCAGAGTCAATTCCCGTACCACAAATCGTCTGACCAGACTCAATACCCGATGATTAAGCGGCAGGTTCTTGACATGGCACGTTTCAGTGCCGATCCAGCGGATCCAAGACTCCGGGGGTGAGATATTCCGACTGTTACCTCTTTTGTTCGCGTCCGCTGGAGTACGGCACCTATGCAGATTGGCGCGCCATTTTGTCAATGGCCCTGAAGCTTCGCGCCAAATTGGCTTCTTGCATGTGTCTCCTTTTTTTTTGGCCATGGCTTCTCTTTACCCGATTCGGCACGCTTGCCAGTTTCATAGCCTTTGAAAAGTAGACATTGTGATGAATCCGCTGTTCGAGGATCAGATTGCCGGAGGCCCCCCGAGGGCCATAAGGCTGCCTTGCACATTGAGAGTTCAGGCCGGGGAGGATACCTTGGCAGTGACTATCCGGGCGGGTACGTTCTGCTGCGACTCGAAATGGTTCGAATCCTGAAGCGGAACTTGTACGTGTCTTGGAGGACACCATTCGCGGCCTTGGCAACTTCGCGCTTCTCATGAGGCTCGCGGTTTCTCTGGTTGGGACAAATCTCGAACGAATAGCAGTATTCGGCCAGGCCCGCCAGCACCGGCCTCAGATACCAGCTCTTCCGAGCTCGGAAATCCTCAGCGCCAGGACCAGTCGTAAACGCAGCCGACCTCTCAAAGAGAGCGCGTGGTCAGCGGAGACAAAATGCGAGAGGCGGTAACGGATTCGCAGACGATGATGAAACGCCATCCCTGGCTCAAACGTACGAGGTTTATCGGACTTATGGTGTTTATGATTGCACCCATTCCCGGCAGCAGGAAGTACTGGCGGATCGCTACTGGGTCGCCTGCTCGGTATGTCACGAACGGCGACGTTCATGGCACTGGCAATCGGGGCTGCTCTCGGATACGGAATCATGTACTTCAATGCCGGACTGATCCGGAAATATGTTGTAGGGAACAATCCAGTCCTGATGATAGCCGGTGTGCTCATTCTGGTCGGTTTCACGATCTATATGGGTTACCGCTTAAAGAAATTGAAGGAAAATTGTTAGACAGTTCGGGAGATCTGACTATGTGGGCTCTCTAATCAAAAAATGACAACCACTCTTTCCAGGCAGGCAACGCCCTTTATCCTGACAATCTTTGGCGCCACTGGCGATCTTACGCGGCGTCTGATTCTGCCCGCCATCTATAATCTGGCGGTAGATGGTCGATTGCCCGAAAAATTTGCCATTATTGGATCGGCCCTGCCTGAGATGACTGATGAGCAATTCCAGGCATTCCTGACCGAAGCGATTGAGAAGTTCTGTACGGTCGAATTCGATCGCGGATTCTGGACGGAGAAGCTGGCCCCAAGCTTTCATTACTCAGGTGGCAATTTTGGCGATCCGGAACTGTTCAAAAACCTTTCCGAACGCAGCGAGGCACTGGAAGAAAAGATTGGGGATTCATGTCTGAGGCTTTTCTATTTCGCTGTGGCCCCGAACCACTTTGCCACACTCTCCGATCAGATTGCTGCGGCAGGGCTCCACAAATCATCCAGCTCTGACGCCAGGGTGATTATCGAAAAACCGTTCGGATACGACCTGAACTCGGCAACGGAATTGAATCGGCAATTGCTTAAAGTCTGGCAGGAAAACCAGCTCTACCGAATTGACCATTATCTAGGCAAGGAAACGGTTCAGAATCTCTTGGTCTTCCGATTCGCCAATGGCATCTTTGAGCCGATCTGGAATCGAAACTTCATCGATCACGTGCAAATCACGGTCGCCGAAACCGTCGGTGTAGAAGGTCGCGAAAAGTACTATGACCGTTCTGGTGCCGTACGGGACATGATGCAGAACCACCTGCTTCAACTGATGGCATACGTGGGAATGGAGGTACCGAATTCATTCGATGCAGACCCAGTCAGGGATAAGAAGTCCGAACTGCTCGAAGCTATTCGTGATATCCCTGCGGCCCGGCTTGGAGAATTTGCCGTGCGTGGCCAATACGGTGAGGGATATATCGGTGGACAGAAAGTGGCCGGCTATCGACACGAACCGGACGTCAATCCGGACTCGTCGACTGAAACATACGTGGCAATCAAGCTCTGGGTCGACAATTGGCGATGGTCGGGCGTTCCGTTCTATCTGCGAACGGGAAAACGATTGCTCAAGCGGGAAGCGGAAATCGTTATTGTCTTCAAACACGCACCAGAGGTTGTCTTTCGTACGACTCCGGTGGATGCCCTGTCGCCTAATCGACTCATCTTCAATATTCAGCCTGAACAGACTATTGAACTCGATTTCCTGGCCAAAGAACCTGGGCCTGTAATGCAGATCCAGAAAGCAAACATGGCCTTCGATTATCACAACCAGTTCAAAGCAAGCCGCGGTACCGGCTACGAGCGCCTCCTGCGCGATTTCATGCTCGGAGACCTGACGCTCTTTTCACGTTCAGATCTCATTGAAGAGGCATGGCGTGTTGTACAGCCCCTGCTGAGTGGATGGGAATCGAAGGCCGAGAGGATCCCGATATACGAAGCGGGGTCCAGTGGCCCCGCCGAAGCGGATGAATTATTGAGCAGAGACGGACGTGAATGGTTTGGCATAGAATGAGGAACCCATGAAAAATGCGGAAGCAAAACGGCTCGAACTGACTACCGGCCAGAAAGAAAACTGGAAGCTCTGGGGGCCTTATCTCAGCGAACGTTCGTGGGGTACCGTGCGCGAGGATTATGGAACCGACGGCGATGCGTGGAACTTCCTGACTCACGAGCACGCGAGAAGCAAGGCTTACCGCTGGGGGGAAGACGGCATCGGCGGAATCAGCGATCTCAAGCAACGGCTGTGTCTGGCTTTTGCTTTCTGGAACGGGAACGATCCTATCCTGAAGGAAAGATTGTTTGGGCTTTCAAATGCCGAAGGCAATCACGGGGAGGACGTCAAGGAACTCTACTACTACCTGGATTCGACCCCGACCCATTCGTGGATGAAATTTCTGTACCGATATCCTCATGCAGCGTTTCCGTATGAGGAGTTGAGGAAACAGAATGCGGGCCGCTCAAAGTCCGAACCGGAGTTTGAGCTATGGGACACCGGAGTTCTTAACGAGGGGCGTTACTTTGACATTGTTATCGAGTATGCCAAAGAGGGGCCCGAAGACATTCTGATTGAGTTGACGGCCTTCAATCGCGGCCCGGAGGAGGCAACACTTCACGTGCTTCCGCATCTCTGGTTTCGGAATACCTGGTCATGGGTGAAAGACGCCGAAAGGCCGTCCATCGTGATTGGGGAGCGTAACAAGGAGAGGATAGAGCTGTTTGCATCTGGTGAAGGCATGCAGCATTCCACTCTGCACATCCAGGGCTCACCGGAATTGCTCTTCACGGACAACGATTCCAACGATGGAAAAATGTACGGCGGCCCGGATCGCTCCAGCCCTTACTGCAAAGATGCCTTCCACGAAGCGGTCGTTCACGGCCGAAAAGAATTCCTGCGGCCCCTTCAGATTGGAACTAAAGCCGCGGCGCACTTCGTCCTGAAGATACCGGCCGGTGGCTTGCAGAAGGTCCAGCTTCGTCTGGCCCATCACATTCATGGCAACCCGTTTCACCATTTCGAGACCATTGTTCGCCGCCGTGAGAAAGAGGCAGATGAGTTCTACGCCGGCATCCATTCGCCAAATGCCAGCGAGGAGGAGCGCAGCATCCAGAGGCAGGCATGGGCCGGACTGCTCTGGTCAAAGCAATTCTATTATTTTCATGTTAATCGCTGGTTGAAGGGTGACCTGATCACCCCGCCCGCAGACCGTGCCAGGCGAAATATTCATTGGCGTCATTTTCGTGCCGAGGACGTCCTTCTCATGCCGGACAAGTGGGAGTATCCGTGGTTCGCTGCGTGGGACCTGGCCTTCCAATGCGTTGCCGTCAGCAGAATTGATCTGCAACTTGCCAAAGAGCAGATATTGCTGCTGCTTTCCGAAAACTACATGCATCCCAATGGGGACACGCCAGCGTATGAATGGGAGTTCAGTGATGCGAATCCGCCGATAGAAGCCTGGGCAGTCTGGGAGCTGTATGAGCGGGAAAAGTTGCAAATGAAGAAAGGCGATCTCAGCTTCCTCAAACGTGCCTTCCTGCGGCTGATGATTAACTTTACCTACTGGGTCAACCGCAAAGATGATGATGACAACAACGTATTTGAGGGCGGATTCCTCGGCCTCGACAACATCTCCGTCTTTGACCGAAGCGAAGAGGCCCCAGGCGGAGGACAACTCGACCAGACGGATGGCACGGCCTGGATGGGGCTTTACTGCCTGACCATGATGAAGATTTCGGTTGAGCTTGCTGTAGAAGGTTCGCCGGAGTTCGCAGAGATGGCCATCAAATTTTTTCGACATTTCCTCTACATTGCTGATGCAATGACCAAAATGGGGCCTGACAGAATTTCCATGTGGAATGATGAGGATGGTTTTTTCTATGACTTGCTGCGGTTTCCTGACGGACGCATTGATACGGTGCGTATTCGTTCAGTTGCAGGTCTTATCCCCCTCGTTGCAGTGGCTACACTGGACGATGCAAAACTAAAAAAGATCCCTGAGTTCAAGGATTATCTGGATACATTCACCCTGGAGCGTCAGGATCTGCTCGGCGACAAAGTAGAATATCTCTGCCAGTCGCGTGATCACTGTTCGCGACTACTCAGCCTGGTCGGCCTTGGCAAGCTCAAACGCATTCTCGAGCGTGTGCTGAATGAAGGTGGTTTCCTCTCACCCTATGGCATACGCAGCCTTTCGAAAACACACCAGTTACAGCCGCTGATTTGTGGTGATGGCCGCCTGTTGACCTACGAGCCGGCAGAGTCCACCTCACGGCTCAAGGGTGGAAACTCCAACTGGAGAGGTCCAATCTGGTTTCCCGTCAACTTCATCCTTATCAGGGCGCTTCGCACCTTTCACTCATTTATTGGTGACCAACTTAAGGTGGAATTCCCTTCAGGCTCAGGCAATCAGCTTTCACTTGACCAGGTAGCCAACGAACTCTGCAGTCGTCTGACAGATCTTTTCAGGAAGAAAGATGGAAGCCGCCCGGCAATGGGTCGGATACCCAATCCTTCAATCTCAGGAAACCACGCAGATGGCGACCAGAAAGCTGCGCTCCTTTTTCACGAATACTTCAATGCCGAAACTGGTGAAGGGCTGGGCTCAAATCATCAGACGGGTTGGACGGCGCTGGTGGCAGAGCTGATGATTTGAGGCAAGGCCATACGCTCCTCAGAAACTGCGTGGTCTCCACGCTCTGCGGGGAGTATTCAGTGCCCACGTGGAGCGAGGGCACCACGATGTTTCTGAAGTCTATAAACCACCCGCCGGTTGAGTGCTCATAAGTTACAAGGCTTGTGGCTGCGCACCCAGGGAAAGACTGCCCCCGCAACTTGCCTGATTTGCCCAACCAGGCTCGCGAGGCTCGGTGGGATAGCTGAACGCAAAGAACAGACAGTGAAAGCAAGCTCCTTCGCACAGACCTTCCAGATACACCAGACGGATTCGCCGCCAGTTTCAATTTCGAATTTTACCACGAACGATAAAACCTGTACTCATTACCGATAGAATTCACCGCTGACTGTGACACAAACAAGCCGATATCTGCTGTTCGCTCTGACGGTTCCCTCGACCGTCTTTTCAGAGACCCTTTCCTATAAGGTTCAGTTCGATGGCATTAAAGAAAAGACTGTAATTAAGAACCTTGAGTCGGTCTGCGATACAGTTCAGAAACGCAATTTTGCCCTGCCTTCAGTGAACCTGCTCCGGCGACGCTGCCAGAGAGACCTCGCGCAGATCGAGAAAGTAATGCGCGCCGAGGGCTTTTATGCGTCTGAGACGGCCTTTGACCTGGCCCCTGGAAAGAAAGTGATGGTGACGTTTCGGATCAAGCCTGGGCTGCCATTCCTGCTGAGCCGCGTGAGGTGGATGACACCGGAGGGAGACGCAATCGAATCCCTGAGCATAGCGGATACACGCCTGGTTCTGGGCCTGCGCGGCCGTGCTGAGGAGATTCTCAATGCTGAAGAATTTTTGTTGAATCGCTTGAGAGAAAGGCAGTATCCCTTCCCTGAGATAGTCGAGGCAAAGGTAACCGCGGATCATGATACTCATTCAATTTTTGTCGATTACGTAATCCGTACCGGCCCGAAGACAAAGTTTGGCGAAAGCATCGTCGATGGCCTTACGACGATCGACTCTTATACAGTCTTACGTTACGTGCCATGGTATCAGACCCAGCCTTACGACATTCGTTTGCTCGAAAAGTGCCGGCAACAGCTCCTGGCCACTGGACTCTTCGCTACAGTCAGCGTCCGGCCTGAGCCCGAAATGGACATTCAGGGCCAGTTGCCTGTCCGCATCAGCCTTAAAGAGCGTAAACACCGAACGGTAAGAACCGGCGTCAGCTATAAGACAGATGAAAAGTTTGGCGGCAAAATTTCCTGGGAGCATCGTAAACAAAATGCGGGCTGAAGGGTTTTTTGACCTGAAGACCACTGAATTCGATGCTACGGTTCTGGCCGAGTGTCCGGAGCTGAAACCCTACCTCGCGGAGGCATCGCTCGATGTTTCCGGCATGGCACGATTGCAAGTCAAGGCAAAGGGCACTCTGACGGCACCGATTGTTGACGCACAGATATCGAGCGAGCGGATCTCCATCTAGCCAGTCACGCTTTATGAGGTGAGTACCCGCATCAAGGTACAAAGACAGGAGACCGGACGTTTTGCCGTTCAGCTTGAGGGCGACGCACAGCGCATCGACCTGGCCGAAACGAGTTTGCAACTTCCGGTAATAAGGCTTTCAGCGAATGGGGAAATAGATGCTGCTGCTACCCGTTTCCAACTCCTGGATGCCAACGTTCATACCGCCGGGATTTCGCTGGGCCTGTCGGGCGGCTTTTCTTCCAGTGACGGCAGGCTTTCGTCTCAGTTCGAGCTGTCGATCCCTGACGCATCGCAACTCGGCGACATTCTATCCGTGCCTCTGGTGGGAGCGGCCCAACTCGAAGGCATACTCGCAGCGCCTTCTGTAGCCGGCCCGTTGACTGCCGAGTTCAAGGGAAAGCTTCGAGAATTCCTTCCGCCGGGACATCCACTGGCGAGACTGGCTAAGGAACTGTCTGCGTCGGGCAAATTCTTGCTCGACCTGAAATCAGAGGTGCTGACGGTGGAGCAGTTCAAGCTTGATGATTCCACGATAAGCGCGATTGGGAGCGGAAAAATAGGCCTTAGAAACAGCTCTCTGAATTTGCAGACGGACCTGAATATTTCAAACATCGCGAAACTTGGCGATGCACTGGCAGATGCACGTGGGGCGGTGTCCCTTGCCCTCGTGTTGGAAGGAGAATGGAGCCGGCCTCAAGTCCAAATGACCCTTGGGAGCGGAGGCGTCTCGCCTGCTTTTGACTGAAAATCCCTCATTCGAGGGCGTGACGCCCCCGTTCCCAGGAAAAGGACGCATGTGATAAAGGTTTCTGCGGCTGCTATAAGAGTAAGCTCCTTTGTGAGCGAACAATGAACGTTGGGTAAGAATTTTGTGATTTCGTTTCCTGGAGGACTGCGAGAATTTTCTTTTTCTCTTCATAGCCTCTTAATAATCCGGACTGACAATCTGGAATTCTTTGGCTGGAGTGCCGTTTTCGAGCCGATCCCCGTGATATTTGAGCGAGAGTCATGCAGAAAGAGAAAGTAGTCGTTATCGAGGATGATCCGGACATCCTTGAGGTAATGAATTACAACCTCTCCAGGGAGGGCTATCGAGTAACGTGTGAGCAGGACGGCCTGGAAGGGATGCAAAGGATCAGAAAGGAAAATCCCGATTTGGTTTTGCTCGACCTGATGCTGCCGGGCATCGAAGGGACCGAAGTGTGCCGGTTGTTAAAGCTGGACCCTGTCACACGGGCGATTCCCATCATCATGGTGACCGCCAAGGGCGAAGAGTCGGATATCGTTTTGGGACTCGGACTCGGCGCGGACGACTACGTCTGCAAGCCTTTCAGTCCTAAGGAGCTCATTGCCAGGGTCAAGGCCGTCTTGAGGAGGGGGAGTCTGAAAGAGGACGCGGCAAGTCAGCGACGAATGGTTCGAGATGGAGTGGTGATTGATGCCGACCGTCACGAGGTTCTCGTCGATAGAGACCCGGTCACTTTCACGGCCACTGAGTTTCGCCTGCTGCATTTCATGGCTTCTCATCCTGGCCGTGCTTTTACAAGAGACCACCTGCTAAGCCGGGTGATGGGAGAGGACGTGATGGTCTATGACCGCAACATTGACGTGCATGTGAAGGCGGTTCGCCAGAAGCTCGGGAAATACCGCGAGTTGATAGAAACCATTCGGGGGATCGGCTACCGGTTTAGAGATGTAAGAGACTAAGCATGTTCAGGTCCCGTTTCTTTTGGAAGCTCTACGCCTCATACGCCGCTCTTCTCGTGGTTACTTCGGTCCTCACTGGCAGTCTGGTGCATTGGCGGCTGAAGGCCAGCCTGAACGTTGAACTTGAAAAGACCCTGGAGTCGAAATGCATCCTGCTGGCGCCCTACGCGCGCCGGGGCCTGGAATCCGGCAATCAAGTAGCAATGCAGTCAGAGGTGACCAGCATGGGCAGGGAAACGGGAACGCGGTTTACCCTGATACGAGCGGATGGTACCGTTCTGGCGGATTCGGATGAGAGCCCGAGCCAGATGGAAAACCACTCCAATCGGCCCGAAGTGCAGCAAGCGCTGCGGGCGCCTTTCGGCATGACCAGGCGTTTCAGCCAGACGGTGAGGTATTCCATGCTTTACATTGCCCGAGCGGTACGCCACGGTGAAAAAGTGTCCGGGATCGTGCGGGTGTCTATTCCGCTGAAAGCCATTGACGCGCAGTTGGTGGCGGTGCGGGAGACGATCGTGTTCGGCGCGCTTGCCGGGCTCCTGACAGCTCTGGTGTTCGGCCTGATTGTGACCCAGCGGATCACTCGACCCATTCGGGAGATGACAGAGATCGCTGAAGACCTCCGATTGGGGAAGTATGACCACCGGGCGCTCAACGTGCCCAACGATGAGATTGGTGTACTTGGGGATACTCTCAATCGCCTCGGAGAAGAGATCACGAGCCAGGTGGATGCCCTCTCCAGGGAACAGGCGCAACTCCAGGCCATGATTTCGAGGATGGTCGAGGGGGTCCTGGCCGTGGACGAGAACGACCGGGTGTTGCTGAGCAACCAGGCAGCGTGCGACCTTCTGGGTGTTCCCGGCCTCTACGAACGGGGCAAGCCCCTGTGGAGCCAGGTGCGGCATGCCGGGCTGCTGGAACTGATGTCTGCAACCAAATCTTCCGCGCAACCGAGCCGGGGCGAAATCGTGTTTCGCCGAAACGGCCGAGAGAGGATTTTCGACGCTCAGGCAACTACGTTCGAGGGTGGAGAGACTCGCGGCATCGTCGTTGTCCTTCACGACATCACCGACCTTCGGCGGCTCGAACACATCCGCAGGGATTTCGTCGCCAACGTCTCGCACGAGCTGAAGACTCCCTTGACGGCTATCAAAGGCTACGTCGAGACCCTCCTGGATGGCGGCCTGCATGACGACCAGATCAACATCCCTTTTCTCAAGAAGACTTCCGAGAACACAACACGGCTGAGCAACCTTGTAACAGACCTCCTTAGCCTGGCCCGGATTGAATCTGAGGAGGGCATTCTCAAGGCCACTCCGGTGCCATGGCAGCCTGTTATCTTGGATGCATTGACGCGCCACGAGACCAAGGCAAGACAGAAGAACATCCTGATGGAGAGTCACCTTCCGGACAGTCCGGTCACCGTCCTTGGAGACACCGAAGGGATGACGCAGATTCTGGACAATCTTCTGGACAACGCGATCAAATACACCTCGGAATCCGGGCGGATCGATGTCCGTCTGACTCGAACAGACTCGACGGCTGATCTGGAAGTCAAGGATTCAGGGATAGGAATTCCTGCGAAGGAATTGGACAGAATCTTTGAGCGTTTCTACCGGGTGGACAAGGCAAGGTCGCGCGAGTTGGGTGGCACGGGGCTGGGCCTTTCCATCGTCAAGCATCTGGCCCAATGCATGAACGGTCAGGTATCAGTCAAAAGCGAGGAAGGCCGGGGCTCTTCATTCACCGTGTCCCTTCTATTGGCGACTGAATCATAAGCGCGGATTCTCATCCGATAAGGCACGCGAAGAAGTCGGCCGGGACGGCCAACCTTCGCCGAGGGTTTCGACCGTCGATACGGAGATGTGCATTTTCACGGCCTCTTTCGGCTTATGTTCGCGACATTCGGTCGTAGCATAGGCTTCCAGCCTGTGCCGTCGCGAAGCGACCCGATCCCGACGGTGCACGCTGGAAGCCCGCACTACGATAAGATTTGGGATGCGCGTCCCACCCGTCTTCGTAGG
>JAQBXN010000261.1 GCA_027625095.1 Planctomycetota bacterium
TTTTCTACTGACCCCTTTTCTAAAAAAAGTTAACAAATTGAAACACTGACCCCTTTTCCCGGCCCCCGCCGATAGCGTGCACTGCTTGGTTGGCTGACCCGTTGTTTTCCCGATCATGTGTTGAACTTGAATCCGCACTTCGTGCAGACGAACGTCGGCTTCACGAGGAGAAATAGCAAACCGATGGGAAAGGTGATGATGACCAAGAAGATGATGAGGCAACCTCTGCCTCCCTTTGCTTTGCCCTGACACTGAGGACATGAGACCCATGCCATATCATTCTCCTTTCATTGTGTTTCCACAGCCAACGCTACTCCTGAGGCGCGGCCTTTAGGACGTCGCCTCCAGGAGATTGTTGGCTGGTTCATCTGTGCCCAAACACATTCCGAACCGCCCGAAGATACCGGTATCCCCAGCGCATGTCGGGCAGCAGGTAACTGCCTTCGGTCCATTCGTTCCAACTATTAATCGTCACCAGCGGTGTCTGACGCGTGCGCGCGTCAAGCCAGAACTTGGCCTTCCACAGGCATGCCTCGAAGGCGTCCGGCGTGGCGTTTACAACCACGCTTTCCTGTTTGAATGACGGGTTGCGGTGTGTGTTGTCCCAGCCGATCGAGACATGCGGGTAATAGGTTCCGTGAAGCGCTTCGTAGTCGGGCCAGCGGCTGATCGCCTGGTTGGCCCACACCATGTAGTCGCCTGTCTGGCCTCCGTCCATGCAGTACTGGTAGGCGGTGGCACTGTCGAACCCGAGCGCGCGAGCCGCGGCGGCTTCGCTGCCGGGCGCCAACTTGGCGCCGGCCTCGACTCCGGCCCGCATTCGAGCGATAGCCTGGATGTCGAGACCGGGAAGGCCGCGTTCCACGCAGCGCCGTCGCATCCAGGCAAAGGCAGCCGCCGTCGGTTCGACACCCCCGAGTCCGCCGATCAGGTTAGGATAATCGAAGATCGAGAAGACCGGCTTGCTGTTGATCCGGTAGTAGTTGTCGAGTGTGAAGTACTTGCCGATTATCCGGTCGAACATCGGTTCGAGCACCGCGCGCGAAACCTGGCCGCTCCAGAGCGTCTCGCGTGGTTTGGCCCAGTCCGTATCGACGTGCATGTTCCAGAGTGTGTCCACGTCGTGGTTAGCCCACATCAGGAAGAACTTGCAGTCCGTTCCTTCCAGCGCGGGGATGAGTCCCTCGTTGAGTTGGCGTTCGAAGCACGGCGCGTTCTCGTACCAGTACCAGTCCATGATGAAGACGTTGATACCGTGCGCCATGGCTAGTTCGATATGCTGGCGCATGACATTGGGATCGGCCTCATCCTGACAGCCCAGCAGGGGAATGCGGGGCATGTCATGGCCCGGGAAGCGCTGTGTTCCCCGCCGCACCGTGTACCATTCGCCGTCTTTTTCCGGCCAGAAATGCTCCACCCTGGGTTCATAGTGATAGGATGGCCAGATGTAAGCCGCGATGTCATATCGTTTAGTGGTCATTACCTTCTCCCGAAGCCAACGTCAGCGGTCTGCCTGAGCCGCGCTAGCGGCGATAGGCAGCACCGCTTGGTTCGCCGTTTTCTCCCCTGCTTGAATCTCTGCCCACTCGCACAGCGACAGGGCAAACCGTTGCGACACTGGATCATCATGCCGTCGGACAACATCCGCGAACTCCCGGAATGAGATGATGTCCGGGCCGTTGCCGTTCGGTTGCACGTACACGATCAGGGATTCAGTTGTCTTGGCCGTGATCTCGATCTGGCGTGAGCCGTCGGTCGCGCCCTGAAGGGCGGCCCCGGCCATAATGTCCTTCATCTGCATGGGGATGCGAAGCAGCCCCATGCTTTCGAGATGCAGGAGAAGGCTGAAGTATTTCCGTTTCGCATTGGTCGCCCTGAAGATGTCCAACAGGCCTCCGAGCAGCGCGGGCAGTCCGACCTTCTGCGCCGCCAACAGGTACTTGTCCTGTTCCGGTCTGCGAGAAAGTCCCTCCGTCTTCAATTCCACCAGGACCGCCTTGTCGGCGGCAGCCGACAAGGCGACGTAGTCGATCTTGTATGACTTGTCGATGGGGATGTTGGGGTAGATTGTGCCGATGCGGACAGGGAACTCGGGAGCAAGTTCCTGTCGCACGGGGAAGCCGAGTTTGGCCTCCAGCACTTCGGGAAGATACAGGGCAAAGAAGACGTCCGCCCGGCGTTCAAGCTGGTAGTTCGGGAAGTGCCGCCAGGCATCCATCCGGTCGAATAGTGTGTCGATCTGTTTCATTCTTCCTCCGGCGAACGCCCCGGGTCATGGTGCCGAGCTTGCGAGGCTACCATGCACCCGGATGTTGGCGAAACTCATTTGGCGTTGTCGGGCCAAGCTTGCCCACTCTCCTCTTCCTTTGCCGCGAGCTTTGTCGGGAGCTTTGTCGACGTCAATGGGCAGGGCGAAGAGGTCGACAAAGCTCCCGACAAAGCTCGCGACGAAGTTTGAGTGCGGACGCCTCACTTTTCTCTTTTCCTTCTCTTGCCTCGCCAACGGCGCAGGTCAGGCGCGCTGTCAAGCGTCGCCTGCACCTGTTTGAATCCCCTCTAAGCCCTTTTGGAGGGGCAGTGGCTCCTCCTCAATGCATAATGCAGCGGGCTCGCG
>JAQBXN010000262.1 GCA_027625095.1 Planctomycetota bacterium
GCCGGCTGCCGGTAATAAGTGCCTTCTTACCTTCTAAGAGCATGGAGATTCTCCAGGTTTGGGGAACAGCGGATCGAAGGTGGGACAGTTTACAATTTCATCTTTCAAATAGAAGTCGATTGTGCTGTCCGGCAAAGAGACGAGCGGGTTGACCCTCACGGTCAGGTGTTGTTATGTTCGACTCGAACATGGACAGCACCGCCGTTTAGAGTCTGAAGCTGTTTTCTCTCCGCGTGGTCTTCTTTGCCTTCGGCTGAAGGCCGCATTAAGAAAAGTATTCGAATTGAACTGAGATGCAGACGAACAGTTTCAAAGCTCGCGTCGCCGGCCCCATTGTCTCGATCAATACACCATTTCTGAAGAATGGTGACATCGATTACGACGGCCTGGCCAACTTTATCGACTTCTCTGTCGATGCGGGATCGAAGTGTGTGCTGTTTACCCCGGGTGACAGCCTTTACTGCGTCCTGACGGACGAGGAAGTTTTCGGGCTGACGAAGTTTGCTGGAGAGCAAATTAAGAATCGTGCCCTGTTTCTTGCTTCGGCGGACTGTTGGTGGACGGAGAAGACCGCAGCATTTGCCCGGTTCGCAAGAAAAGCCGGCGCCGATGCCACGTTGGTCTTCCCGCCGAATCGTGGTTCAACCGTTCGCGATATGGTCGGTTACTTCAAGACCGTGTCGGAGCATCTGCCTGTCTTCCTGTTAAGCGCCTCGCTTGCCCCATTGGGGGTCAAAGGGGCTCTGGAAGTTGTCAGGATTCTTCTCGATGAAGCGCCCAACGTCGTTGGCCTGAAAGAAGATTACGGCCCGGAGTTCATTCGCCCGGCCTGCCTTCTGGCTCGCGAAAAATGGGCAATATTTGCCGGCGGACAGAAGCAGACACATATGGACATGGTGCCTTATGGAGTTGACGGCTATATGTCCATCTTCATGACCTTCAAACCCGAAATCTCTCAAAGGTATTGGGCAGCCGTTGAGAGCAACAATCTTTCTGCCGGTGCGACCATCATCCGCGACTACGACATGCCGACCATTGATTTTCTTTATACCCAGTTCACGGCCGGCGGGGATGCCGGGCAGCACGGCATGCTCGAGTTGGCAGGCATCTGTCAGC
This sequence comes from Planctomycetota bacterium, assembly GCA_027625095.1. Lineage (GTDB taxonomy): Bacteria > Planctomycetota > PUPC01 > JACPCR01 > JACPCR01 > JAQBXN01. The sequence goes on from JAQBXN010000262.1 coordinate 1,117, forward strand.
GATGGCGAAGAAATCCTCTTTCCGATCTGTCGGATGAAGAAATGGAGAAGTTGCGCAGCTTTTTTCAGGAAAGGGGATTGCTTTGATCTGCCTGGTGAACGAATGAATTTCCATCCTGTTTCGACCGGCCTCATCTACCGGAATCCAAAACCGCACCTCTACGCCAGAAATGCCTGGCATCCAACTCTGATAGTTGCGAAGGATGAGTTGATAGCAACTTTCGACATTGGCCAGGCAGCAGAGAGCCTGGATTACCGCACATACGTGAGCCGCAGCCACGACGAGGGGCAAACTTGGACAGAGCCTGTCCCCTTATTTGCGAATCAACTCATCGAAATGTCGGGCAAGCAAACCACCCACACGGCCAGGTCACGCCTGATGCCGGATGGCGAACTGATTACCATTGCCTGCCGGTTTCACCGGGACAATCCTGAAGAAGGCATCATCAATCACGCGAATCTTGGCCAAGTGCCCGTCGACCTGCTCCTGGCCCGCAGTTTAGATCTTGGAAGAACATGGGATTCCGTTGAACTTATGGAACCTCCATTAACCGGGCCGGGATTTGAGGTGGCTCATCCGATCATGGAATTGACCGACGGCCGCTGGCTGGCGCCACTCTCAACCTGGAAAGCCTGGAACGGCGAGGTGCCGAACGGAATGAAAGCCATTGCGCTTGTGTCCAACAACCGGGGAAAAAGCTGGTCGCGCTTCATCGACATCATGGACAGCTACGCCGAAGGTATCATTCACTGGGAGCAGTCAGTCGTGCAACTTAGAGACAATCGTCTTCTGGCGGTGGCCTGGGCCTTTGATGAGCGCTCAGGCAAAACCAAGGCAGTGCACTTTGCTGTTAGTGATGATGGGGAGACGTTCACGGAGCCACGAGAGACCGGTCTATCTGCAGAAACGACCAAGCTGTGTGTGCTGAAAAACGGCCGGATAGTGGCGGTCTACCGAGGTATTGATCCACAAGGTCTCTGTGGCGTGGAGGTCCAGCTTGATGGGGAAACTTGGTCCTCTGGTGAACCGGTAGTATTGTGGCAGGGAAATGTCCTTTCGAAGATGTTCGGTCAAACCCCGGCCGCCGATGAATTGTCCGATTTGAAATTGGGCTATCCCAGTATTGCTCAACTGCATTGCGGTGATGTGATGGTCGCCTTCTGGTGTTACGAAAAGGGCCACTACAACATTCGCTGGGTTCGGATTGGATAGGGATGTTTTGGCGGCCCTTGAATCTCCACCGGGCCAAGCCAGTGGCATCATAGAATCAACAGCCCCTCATGCAGGCAGTGGGCTTCTCAAGGTGTCGTCCAGCGAAATTTATGGGAAAAGGACAGAGCAGCTGGTGAGGGGGCTATCGATTCAATCCGATGATGCCACCGGCTTGCCCGGTGGAGATTCACGTTTTTTTCTCGCGAGCAATGGGTTTGTCACTTTGGATGCCACCGGCTTGCCCGGTGGAGTTTCACGTTTCGAAGTTGCGGGCATCCGGAC
>JAQBXN010000031.1 GCA_027625095.1 Planctomycetota bacterium
TCCACGGTCCTCTTCATCCGCGGTCCTCTTTGTGCTTGCGCCCGAAAGCCGCAAAAGGAGTCGAATCCTGAATCCTGAATCCTGAATCCTGAATCCTGAATCCCCTTCACCATTGACGCTATCTCTGCAGCTACCTATAATCCCCGCCCTTCATTCCATGCCTTGACCTATGTCAGACTATCCCACTTACGCACACATCGAACATGCCGTTCAAATCTGACAAGGGTGTCAAGATTGAGTTTCTGGGGGACTCGGGACCATTTTCAAAACTCGGTCAGAGTATCTGCTACAAGATTTCATATGAAGACTCTTCATACCTGATTGATTGCGGCGCGGCGGTTTTCTCTGAGCTCACTGGCGACACCATCAACAAACTCGACGGCATCATAGCTACCCACTCGCACGAAGATCATCGTCGATGGTTCGTGGATATTGCCCTCTTCCGGTTCTATGTTTCCAAGCCACAGCGACACCTCCGTTTAATCGCCTCTGAAACGGTTCTTGAAGAGTTTGTGAAGACCTCTCGAGCAGCCCTCGAACGAACGCTTTCCATGGATTCGAGGAAAGTCGTTGAAGTTCCTTTTACCACTTTTGTCGACCCCGTCATCTTCGGCCCCACAGCCAATTATCGCATCGTAAAAACCAGGCTGGAGGGTGAGGAAGGAACCGTTTGGCGTGTTATAGATAAGCGGGGGAAAGTAGTTTCCGCCAAGCGTGCAAAAGTTGTGGTGCACCCCGAGGCGAACCGGCCCAGAATGATCTTTCGAGACTTTGATACAAATCGCTGGGTAGAGCCTGAATCCTACTATCCGTTTAACCACAAACGCTTTTACACTCAGGATCAGAATCCTTATTCCGACCCTAAAACGGGCATCACATTCGAGGCCATGAAATCCACCGCGTGGCATGGCCCGTTCACCACTTCTGTCAGAATCACCACGGGTGATGAGAAGATCTACTTCAGTTCAGACACCGTGTATGACCCGGCACTGTGGAAGGATATGGCCACCGAAATAAGACCGCAGAAGTTTGATCGTTCAAGAAAAGAATTTGATAACGCCCACATCCTTTACGGTGAGATTAATGACTTCATCGAACAAACCTGGAGCATGGATCGCTACGAGCGAGGAATGAGTCTCTACAAGGACCATGTTCTGGTGCATGACGCCGCAGGTAAGAACTCAATCGTTCACACCGATTACGAAATTATCGCCAATTCAGGCCACGAGAAACTCCTCCTCACTCACAGTCCCGACCATTTCGTGTCACAGTTTCCGCTGACCCTCAGCGGCAAGTCCATTCGGGTCATTGGCGGGGAATACTTCGAAGAGGTAAATGGCGAACTCTGGCCGTTTGATGCGGATGTCTATTTCAAAGAATTCTCACACTCCTTTGTGGGATATAAAACACGTAACGGGCCATACAAGGTGTATGTCCGGAACGGCCTTCTGGATATTGTGCGTTCGGATGCAGAATTCGAAGGCGAGGAGCTTTTCAAGGTAGCCCTCTACGCGGATATCAATGGCGTCTATTTACCGCGCATCGAAGACCCGAAAGAGTCTTACATCCGACGCCGCGGGAGAATCTTTCATGTCCGTTACACAAAGAGCGGCGGCAAGCTGAAGGCGATGGAGAGTATCCGCGGCCAAGTCTGCAAAAAACAACGCAACCGGCTATAGCAGCAGGTTCAGATAGGAGAGAATCCTTCGTTTCGTTCCATGGCGCCCCAAGCAGGAGGTCCTCCATGCCGGATTTAGACAACGTCTTCACCTATGAATCCGTCCCCTTCAAATTCGGGCCGGGTGTCACCCGCGAAATTGGCGCGGACCTTGAACGCCTTGGAATCAAGAAATGTCTGGTCATTACAGATCCTCACCTGGTAGAGATTGGGCTTGCAGCAAAGGTTACGGATTCCATAGCCCGGTCGCGAATTCACTACACCGTTTTCGATCAGGTGCACTCGGAACCAACCGATGAGTCCTGGCAAGAGGCCATCGAAGCGGCCCAGTCAGAATCTTTCGATGGTTTTGTTTCCGTCGGGGGCGGTTCGGCCATCGACACCACTAAAGCAGCGAACCTCTACTCTTCGCATCCTGCGGATCTGTTTGATTACATCAACAAACCCATCGGTAAAGGGATGCCCGTCCCTGGGCAGCTCAAGCCTCATATCGTCGTACCGACCACCGCCGGCACCGCGAGCGAGTGCACCTCTGTTGCCATCACCGACATCAAAAGTATGCGACTCAAGACCGGCATCTCACACCGTCACCTGAGGCCGACATTTGCCATCCTCGATCCGCTCAACACCCTCTCCTGCCCGCCTATGGTCACGGCCAGTTGTGGGATCGATGTGCTCTGCCATGCGGCCGAGTCATATACAGCCATCGCGTATGACCAACGGCCGAGGCCGGTGTCCCCCAACGCACGTCCGCCCTTCGTCGGCTCGAATCCCGTGAGCGATATTTGGAGCGGCAAGGCCATTGAGTTGGTCGCCAGATTTCTTCCACGTGCAGTCGAAAATGGGGATGACATCGAAGCTCGCACCATGATGATGCTGGCATGTACTTATGCTGGCATGGGTTTCGGCAATGCAGGCGTCCATATTCCCCATGCGATGGGTTACCCAATCGCCGGAATGGTTGAGTCATACATTCCACCTGATTATCCGTTCCCACACCCCATGGTTCCGCATGGCATGAGCGTCATCGTCGGCGCGCCAGCGGCATTTCGATTCACCAGCCGGGCATGCCCGGAACGACATCTTCAGGCCGCTGGCTTTATGGGCGAGAACGTCGAAAACGCAAGGCTGGAAGAAGCAGGAGAAATTCTGGCATGTGCTTTCATCAAGCTAATGCAGGCATCCAGGATCCCGAATGGCATCGGAGCGCTCGGCTACGGCGAAGAACACCTGGAGAAACTGGTGGAAGGCACTCTTAAACAGCAGCGCCTCCTTGCCCAAAGCCCCAGCGGTGCAAGTAAGGAAGATTTACTTGCCATCTACAGGGATTCAATGAAATACTGGTAGCCGATGCGTAAAACGTAAAACGTAATTCGTAAGTTGCGGACACTTAGACCTAAACAGCATCGGGCAACTGCGGGTATGTTAGTGCATGCCCACCGTGCAGAGGTTCAGCAGTAATCCTCTACGGCAGCCTTTGGCCGCAACTACCGGATCAGGGCAAGCGAATTAAGGCCTTGGATACCAAGGCCGTGGCCCTCTTCACAAACAGGGGACGTAGGCTTACAAGGAGTCGGCAGCCGAATTGGCAAGTAGGCACTAGGTATTACGTATTACGTATTACGTATTACGTATTACGTATTACGTTTTACGGATGTTAATCCCGGCGTTGTTGATCAGGATATCGACTCCCTCAAGCTCAGAGTCGGCACGGGCGACGACGGCCTGCATTTCTTTCTCACTGGTAACATCCGCTTTCAGGCCAATCGCTTTTTGCCCCGTGGCTTCAGAAATTTCGGCCGCAGCGCTTTCTGCTTCATCCTGATTCCGGCTGACGAGAATGATATTGGCGCCGACTCCCGCCAAGGCGTGACCGAAGGTGAGACCGAGCCCCTTCGACCCGCCGGTTATGAATGCTGTCTTGCCCTCCAGGCTGAAGATATCCAGGCCCATGTAGTGCTCCGGTGAGTGATGCTTAAAGCTCTCATTCCTGCCCGGCAAGATATCAAGACCATAGAACGCATCAATTCACATAGCGCGACGGAACCTGCCCGTTCTCATTCATTTCAATTCAGTCGCAAACGGCCCGGAACTGTATAAGACTTCAGACCCTGCAACTGATCGATAAACGTAAAGAAAAAAGAGACACAGATGGCAGACGAATCTTCAAATCCTGATAAAGACAAACAGAAGGTTGATCGGCGTAATTTCTTTCGCGCGATGCTGGGGCACGATTACGAGACGAAGAGTGACGAAGGCACGAGCGAGAAGGTCGTCGCTGACGAAAGCGATAACAACCTCAGTCAGCGGGTTGCCCGTGCGTTGAAGGATGAGGAAGAGAAAAAAGAAAAGGAATTGGATCGCCGCGGCTTTTTTGATGACATGATTCGCACGGTCCTGAGACCCGCTGCAGAGGCGATCGAGAAGCGAATGGATCGGGTAAAAACGAGCTTTTCCTCGCAGTTTGAGCCCCACGAGCACCAGGGTGAACATGACCATTGGGATGAACCCGAGCGCTATCTACGCCCCCCCGGAGCTCAACACGAGCACATCTTCCTCGAACAATGCCAGCGCAGCGGTCGCTGTGTGGACGCCTGCCCTGTAGGCGCTATCCAGTTTTTCGACGGACACGATCAAAATGTAGCCGGCACGCCCTACATCGTCCCGACTGCAACCCCATGTGTCGTCTGCGACGGTCTCGAATGCATGAACGTATGTCCCAGCGGCGCTTTGCAGATCATTCCGAAGGAAAAGATCAACATGGGCCTGGCGATGGTCTACGAAGACATCTGCCTGCGCACGAGCGGCGAAAATTGCACTGTATGCGTAGACCAGTGCCCACTCGGCGAAGCGGCGATCAGGATCAAAGACGACCGGGTCGAAGTAGATGTGAATGGCTGCATCGGCTGCGGCGTCTGCGAGCACTACTGCCCTACCTATCCGAAGAGCATTTTCGTAGTCCCGACTTAGAGCGGACTTCGGCCGCAAGTACAGCGGTTACCGCATGGATCGGAACCAGAACACCCGTGGCCCTCTTCATCCGTAGTCAAGAAGATCTCCGCAAAGAAGTGATGACTTCATACTCTTAACCACTCGGATCGTTTATCTGAAGTCAATGTGTGCTACGGTGTGCCCATTTGCTTTCGGACTTTGTATGCGACTTCGAGACGATCTATGTTCTTCTTGAATTCATGGTATCCGTGGTAGAGGGTCTCGAAGTTCTCTCTTGAATTCGGGGAGTTTCTCCTCGCAATCTCCGCGAGCGATTGGGCTTTTTCGTCTGTGGATCTGGCCAGGGCGGATAGGGTCGCGTCGCTGCTGCCGCCTGCCTCCTTGATTCTCTGCACTGTCCCTTTTTCAAAGACTGCTTTCCACCAGTCTTCATAGCTGCCAATGACCAATCTGCCGAAGAGTTTCGGCTGAGCGAAAGCGCCGGAGATGTGCCGCCACATCGCGTAGTAGCTCTCGTCGTTACGGACGATATTGAGTCCCCATTCGTCACCGGCCTTCAGACCCTTGGCCGGATACGCGTATTCGGCAGTCCAGAGGTCGCCGTTTACCCTAGACTTGAAGTCATGCACAGCCGTGAATTTATCCCACATGTTGCGGTAGTTGCCGGTGTATTGGTCGGCCGCGTTAAAAAGGATTTGGTAGTAGTTCGACTGTGAAGCCCTGGGGTCAACAAAGAGCTCAAGCCCGTACCGATTCGTGAATGCACTGATCGGAACAATCTCATTCTTGGAAGGACCGTGCTTATCGATAATCGACTGAATTCCCTTTTTCAGGATTTGGATGTCTTCCCAATGGAGCTCGAAACTAAAATAGAGATTCTGGTCATCGTAAACAGCTCGAATGACCGTGACGCGCGGGACAGATTTCGCCCCGGTAATCGATACAAAATCGGATCGGCTTTCGGTTTTCGACCAACAGTCGTCATCCAGCAGGCCATCGATGATCGGAGGCCTGTCGGCTCGGCTGGCACAAATAACCTTGAGGCTTTCGGAGTGGAGGATAGACGGGAGAAGAAGGAAGAGAAACGGCAGAAGCACCAGCGGAAGGGCATACAGACGCAGGCGTTCAGAGAGTCCAGACACGGAGCGGCGAGACGGTTCTGCCGACATCGGAAGCCTTGGTCTATGGCAGAATTCCTCTGTCTTGAACGCCGAAGGTGTTCCCTCCTCCAGCCCAGGGTTCGCGAGCCTTGGCGAGCTACCCTGGTTATTCGGAAAAGGAAATATCCAACCCCAACGGGATTGTGTCCATAAGATCGAGTACGTCAGCCATCTGGATATATGGATGCAACACCTTCGGCGTTGAAGACCCGGGTACCATTGAACCCGAGGTAGCTCGCAATGCCTCGCAACCCTGGGCTGGAGGACGGAATCCCGTAAGGGTTGAAGATTGACACATCGTCCGGGGCATTTTCCCACTATTGGATTGCTCTTCATCACTTCCCCTCAACATCAAATGTCGTTTCGGCTTTACTTCCTGTAAGGACGTGTTCGGCGATGACCCGGTATCGGCCCGGCTTGGCATTGAAACTAATCGGCAACTTCACTTCGAAGGCTCCTCCGCTGAACAGATGGTTACCACGGAACCATTCCAGTTCTTTTCCTTCAGGAGAGAAAACTTCAATATGGATTCCGTGTCGGATGCCTTCTGACATGGCCTTCGCCGCTTCACCGAATTCAACACTTCCCTTGATCATCATTTCATTGCCTGGCGGCACCTTGGCCACGGCTGATTGAACTGCCATGCCATTGATATTCGATGTGAGAAGTGCGAAGAGTCGTGGGTGCTGGTCCAATCGGATGTTCAGTCGATCTGCATATCCATGATAGGTCCGCTCACGGATATCCCAGACGTGATATTTAGCCGGCAGCACCATGGTGGTTTCATCCGGTTCTTTTCCTTCACTGGTAATGATCCGGAGAAGACCGACAAGCCTCGTACTACCGTTGTTGAAGACACGCATCAATGTGTCGCGGCGCGGCAGGCCATTCGGCCACAGGAGTTCGACGGGCGAATTCTGACCAGCATATTCCTTCACAAGAGCCTCAACCGCATCCGAGCCCGTGTAATCACAATTCTCCAGCCTGGCGATGTAGCCGTTCAAGATGTCCGGCAGATAGGCCGCGTGACCTTTGCCACTGTGGATTACCTTGATCTCACTGAATGTCGGGAACAGGTCGGGCAAGCGGGGTTCATCAAGTTTGCGTCCATGTTCGGTGAACGTGCCGGGCTCATTATCCGCGATGACAAGCCCACCCTCGTTGACGAACTTTCGTATCGCTTCGGCCTCACCGACAGACATTCCTTTGCTGTATGGAAGCAGGAGCGCTCTGAAGCCGCGCTTCTGAAGGCCGTCGTTCAGTAGGTCCTCGGGCGCGACGATGGTTGGCCGAATGCGCAGGGAATTCATGAGCGCAAGACAATCGCTTGGCGCTCCGCCGATGGTGCTGATGTTGTACAGCCATGTCCCCGAGAATCCGTTTGGCTGGAATGGATTCAGACGGGAGATGTAGTGGTTGTACGGGGCCCATAGCATGGCCACCTGGTTGCGATGCGGCTTGGACTCAATGACCAGCTTTCCGATGCCCCGTTGTATGAAGAGCACTTCCCTCGCGATATCGAGGAAATACGGCAGCGGCTCAGAGTAGTCCGGCGTGAAGCAATGCTCGCCACCCAGCGTTTCGGCAGACAGCCCACGCTCCCAATCGAATCCGTTCAGCCCCATGAACAGCACCAGCCACGGCCAACGTTTACGATGAATCTCTTTTTCGAGGTCGAACGTCCACCGAATCATCGACTGCGGTGCCAACAGAAAGTTCTTGTCATCCGCCATCGACTGGGGAAGCTCGGCGATGATGGCATCGTGCCATTCACTGTTCTGCCTCTGGCCCAGGTACAGCTTTGAGGACGTCATGTGCTTGCGATAGCGGGTGAAGTCATGGTGGTCGTGTCCCACCCGCCCTGTCGTCGCCTGGGGAACGTAACGCCGGATCATGTCGGTGTAGTCGATGAAAAACTGACTCCAGACCCTCGACCGCATGAAATGACGGAAGTCCACCCAGCGGGGAAGTTGATCGAGCTTGTCAGCGTCGCGCAGCAGGATGCCGCGGACCTCGTCCCATGACTTGAAACTGGTGTTCCACTCCCGGTTCAAAGCGGCGAGGTCGCTTCCGTACTGTTCGCGACACCACTGCTGGAACCGCTTCGTGGTCGTGGGGCCAAACCCAGAGTTCTCCATGCCATTGAACTCGCCGGAGAGATAATTCTCTCCAGTCAGCGTGTAATACGGAGTACCGAAGCGTGATGCGATTTTGTATTGCTGGGCACGGTTGTAGAGCCATTCGGCACTCATGAAATGCCGTCGGTGGGGAAACTCTTTCGGGTCGAGTCTTTCTCCGGTCTCGGCGATAGCGCGAGCCATGCGGCCGACCTCAGCCCAATCCATCTGCGGCTGTTCGGTTCGCAAGTCTACGTGGTGATCGCTTGGGTCGAGTATCTCGCCGAGGTGCTCGCCGTAGACGACGCTGCGCAGATGATTACGAGCGTTGTGAAAAAACTGCTCATGCTTGGAGTAAATCAGATAGGTAAAGGTTGAGTTAATGCCAAACTCTCGCAGGCGTTGTGCGTGGAGTTCACCTTTCCAGTCTCCGCTGCCTGGGGTCGGCGAAAAGATGAGCATGAACATGTACTCATCAAAGGTCCAATTGGGGATCGGCATGGGCAACTCTTTCGCATCCACAAGACCTTTCGAGTCCCGAATCTCGCATCGGATGTCCCACAGCTCTGTCAGGGCATTCTTGACAGGCAGGCTATAGGTGGCCTGCTTTCGATTGTCGGCGAGTTCGAGTGTTCCACGGTTGGCTTCGCGCCCCCATGTATCGACGGCAGTGACGCTGAGAGACTGCCCAGCCGTCAATGATTCGGTGAAGGCGATGCTGCCGGTGATCGTTTCGCCCTCGGGATAGCGATCCTTATCGGCGGAGATTGAGAGCACCCTATGAGCGGCTTCCACTTGAAAACTGCGGGACATGAAATCGATGACCTCGCCGGCAGCATTGGTGACTCGCGCATCCGCCAGATAAGTGCCACGTGAAAGATTCGGAAGAAAGATTTCTGCAAAGCCGGGCTTTCCGGACGCGATCTGAAGTGATTGCACGTTATCCACCAGGATTTCTCCCGCGCGATCTCTCAGAGTGAGATGAAGATTGAAGGACGCCGGAGGCCGTTTGTCGCCATCGAAGAATTTCAGCGTCGCCGCGATCTTAGAATCTTTTAATTGATCCCGGTCCACGACGGTTTTCGGCTGTTCCGATTTCCAACAGCGCTTCTGTTGCTCCAGATCTGGAGCAGGTTGCTTCAACTCGGTATTGGGCGCGTACATCGCCAGCGAGAGCGCAACATCAGACTCCCGGTTCACCGTCCAGAGAATGGCCCTGGCGAGGAGCGCGAATTCATAGTCATACATCACCTTGTCGTGATTCCCGTCGGGATGCAGACGGTACGGCGTGAGCGAATTACTGTTGCGCCGCGCAACCGCCTCATCGAAGTAATCCAGGGCCAGGACTCGCCCCTCGCCGTGCTTGTGCGCGCAAATGTTCACGGAGGCCTGCGCAAATTGGTGACGCGGAATGCCCGTGAGTTCTTTGTATGCGCTATGCTCCTTCACGACATGCAACGGCATTACGTCGAGTGGTAATGCATGGAGGATAGAGTCGGCTGCCGCCGGGATAGAGTTGGTCTCAAAGAGGCTGCTGAATTGCGCATCAGTACCTCCAACATCCAGGGTTGAATGAAGCACCTCCTTCAGTCGATTGGGCGACACGTAAACGAGACCCGACCCACGCTCGACGTGTTTGAGGATCAGGGCCTTCACGTCATCCGGAATGACCACCCACGATATCTTGGCGATGACGATAGCATCATAATTGTGGCCAAGACTCAGCCTTCGCTGGGCGATGTCCTGCAAGACGAGCTTTGCCTTGACGCCCTGCAGCGGGGTGGCCGTCGGCCCCTCAGCATAACCTTCCGCCCACACACCAAACCCCGCGTTCATGATGACCGTATGGTGCAATTCCATTCGCTGCGACAACTCAATAACTTCGCGGGAATCCTTGTAAGGAATGATGAACAGCACATTGAGCTGCGCTCCTGCCAGGGGATTCGCCCATTTGAAATGAAAGGTTTCCAGCGTTCCGGGAAGGCGGTCGTAAGGCTGGTTCGGATCGATATAGCGTGGGGCTGACCAGGCCAATGAAGAGGCAATCGCGCTGAAGAGAAAGAAGTATCGGGTAAGGCGGAGTGTCATAGGCCTGGGTTTATTCCTGCGAAGTTTTCTTGTCGAAGGCGATGTTCGATCTGAACGCCTCTGAAATACTTCAATGAACTTTCATTCACAGCGCCCTGAGCGTCAACTTCTAAGTTCTTGTCCCATCTCAAGACAACGAGGTCATAGAGGATCAGGTCGCCTGTCCCCTCATAACGGACTTTTGAACGATGGCAGTCCGGATCTGTAATCTTGATTTTGTGAACCACCTTCACCCGAGTATCGGGCGACTTCACCCTCACGATATCCGGGACGCCCTGGCTGAAGTATTGATTGCTGTGCTGAGAATTTTAGGTCCCAACCCGGATTGGGCGATTCTGCGGACGCCGAAATGGAATTCGTCGCTACGGAGTGCAGCTTTGCCGCGTGCAAATCACTCAATGCCCTGTTTCAACGGCGATACACATCACCCAGTTAGCGCTGAAGGTCCAGCAACGCCGCAATCCGCTTCATCTCGGAGTAACAGTCGGGTCTGCAACGCAAGATCGGAACAAACGACTCGTGACGGGACAGAGTCAACTCATAACATTCCTAAGTTCATGGCTCCAAGGAACACAAACGGCGTGGGATGCATCAGAGAAATTGCTGCGCCAATCGCGTTGCCGACGAGTCGTAGATAGCGTAAACAGGACGCAAAGTCGCGCCTGTGCAACTACACAGGGGCAACTTCGCGTCTGTGCACACTGTTAGGCGGTTTGAACGGAGGAGCCCTATGGCTGACCCAATTCCAGCAGTCCGCATTCTGCCCATGAGCACTGACGAACCCGAATTCGTGGGGAAACCGCACGAGGAAGTGCAATCGCAGTTCTTTCTTTCCGACTTGCCGTCAGGCCAAGAGGGCCGATACTTCTACCGTACAAAAGGGCTGCACGCGGAACCTGGCACGGTCGTCCTGTTCCAGTACAAGAAGAGGATCATCGCGAGCGCGGTCTTCAAGGGACGTGAGACGTTCGATGAACCCAAGGATCAATACCACGGCGCCCTACGATTCGACGTTGATTCAATCAGGGTCTTTGACCCTGTCGGTCCGGAAGTGCTTGGCGATCTATGGCCGGAAGAATTCAAGGGGTTCGGAAACGCAATGGCACAACTCAATGCTGATGCCTACCCCGAATTCCAGCGACGGCTTACGGGCATCCGAGCGCCGATGGCTACTTTTGAGAATTGGAATGAGCGTTTTGCGCACTCCGTCACCGAAGCATTGCAGCGTAGCGCAGAGGAACGCAGCTCGCGCCTCGCGAAAGCACCACCCGTTCCGAAGCGAGTCACCGTCATTACAGCCGTATTTGAACGCAACCCCGACGTTATGGCGGAAGTCCTCACTCGTGCCGGTGGGATGTGCGAGCAGTGCAAATGCTCTGCGCCATTTCTTCGTCGTTCCGACGGGTCACCATACTTGGAGGTTCACCACAAGAAGGGGCTTGCCAAAGGCGGCGAGGACACCGTAGAGAATGCTGTCGCACTGTGTCCCAATTGCCATCGGCAAGCTCATTACGGCTAACAATCGCTTCAGCGAGATCGCCTCCGAAGGTAGCCGACTCGTTGAGGAGGACTTCACTTAGCAGGCGGAGGACAACCAATGTGGGTCTTTACCAAACACGGGTTCTTCAGCGCGGTTTGCGCTCGGCAGGGAAGTGGCAAGCACGGGCAGCCCGTCGATCCGAACCGCATCATGGTCCGGGCGCGGGTCCGTGCCCATCTCGAAGCCCTGAAGAAGCGGTTTCCCGATCTGCTCGGCCAGTGTGAGATTCAGGAGTTCGCCGGGACCGACTACGCCTTCCGCATCTTCGTTGCGAAGCCGGTGTGGTCGCAGGTGCTGACGGCACTGGCCGAGGAAACCGACTACGATAACTTCAAGTCCGAAGTGGCCAGCTATCAGGGAAAGACGGGAGCGGCTTACGAGCGTTCGCTGCATGACGTATGGTCGGTGATGTACAAGCTGCAAAAGTGATCGAAGGCCAGCGCCGCCGAACAACCGGTTGCAGCGGACGGTCCGCTGCGCGGCCCGCCGCTGAACCGGAGCGTTATGCCGCCAAAGTCGCAACCGACGATGGTTACAATCCATGAGCGCAACAGTCTATCTTGAGACAAGTATCTTCGGATACCTCGCCTCTCGGCCGAACCGTGACTTGATCACAGCTGCCAATCAACAACTCACACGAGATTGGTGGGACGAGCATCGCGAGCAATACGATCTGTACGTATCGGAAACCGTCGTGGCTGAGTGCAGCGTGGGTGATCTTCAAGCGGCCCAAGAGCGTCTTGAGGCAATCGGCGATATCCCCATTCTGAATGTCACCGAAGACGCGGAGAATCTGGCCAATGAATTGGTGAAGCAGGTTCCGCTTCCTGAAAACGCCGAAGTTGATGCGTTACACATCGCTACCGCACCGGTGAACGGAATCAACTTTTTGTTAACGTGGAATTGTGCTCATATTGCTAATGCTGCACTGCAACCACAGATCGAAGCGATTTGCCGATCAGCAGGATTTGAACCGCCGACGATTTGTACTCAGCAACAACTGATGGAGGATTGATCCAATGTGGCGAGACCCAATCGTTGAAGAAATACGACAATTGCGCCAACAATATGCCGCACAGTTCAACCATAACCTGAAGGCTATTTGCGAGGATTTGCGCGAAAGACAGAAGAAGGGCAATCGTAAGGTTGTCACATTGCCGCCAAGACCCCCACGGCAAGTCAAAACTGATGGCCAGCCCGCGGCATAACTCTGACGTTATCCGTGCCAACCGTGACCGTCGCGACTCAATTCCATATCTGAGATGATTCTTAGAAACACTGCAACGGATTTGAAGGAGTAGACTCAGGAGCGTTAAAGAACGTATCTCAGCACAGCTTGAGCATTTGGCTGAGGCCGAGCTCGAAGAGATTGCCAAATACGTCGCTTACCTCAAGTTCAGAACAAAGGCGCAGAAAACTCTGATTCCCAGCCAAGATGAATTGGCTGCCCTCTACGGCCAGGCGGCTGACGAGGATGTGGAATTGGCCGAAGCCGGCATGAGTGACTATGCGGAGCGCATGCCGGCCGCGGATACGAAGTGACTGTTCATCGCGGCGAAGTCTAGTTGGCTGATTTGAACCCCGTTCTGGTTTTGACCGGCTGTGTGCTGGGTTTGGTTTGTGTGGTACGTCTTCAGCACAGTTGGCCTTGTACCTTCGACTTCTACGGCGCCTTTGCGGGCCTGATGATGGTATTCGTCGCTCACTGGATTGGCAGCCTTCGTCGTCCACAAGGCTGGCTTCGAGTCTTAGGCACAATCGTCGGATTCTCAGCAACCGCGGCCTATGTGCTGATTCTCAAATTCCTGACCGACCGGATAGGAGTGTTTGTCTTTCCTGTCGGAAAGCTGGCGCTTTTTGCGTTCCTAATTGTTGTCATTCGTCGCTTCAGAGTTGTGCCAATAGGCAAGCCGGAAAATAGTTCTTAACCAGAGCCATGCAGGCGACGCCGAGCAATTGCCGGGTTGCAGTTTCGGTCTTGCTTTTGGCTCCGGGGCCGCCATATGGCCAGGCCTCCATTTGCCATTTACCTTGCTTCAGTTTGGATCGGAGCTTTTTGTCGCTCTGGAGCGCAGCCTCGCCCCTGATCGAGCCGCAGAAAGGAATGCGGGGCGTCCGGCAGATCGAAGCCTTCAGACTCGGCAGGTGACATCCTCCTGCCATCACGCCAGCACGTCCTTGATCACGTGTCCGTGCACGTCGGTCAGCCGCCGTTGGATGCCGTTGTGGTAGAACGTCAGTAGCGCGTGGTCGATACCGAGGAGGTGCAGGATGGTTCGGAGCGACGAAGTCGCCCCGAAAGCGCCATAACTGTCGCACTACAAAGGGTGCTTGCCAGGCTAGGATTCAGCCTACAATTCAGAGCCCCTTTCAAATGCTTTCTTCAAATCGAAGATCTTTTTTAAGTTTGAGCCCCCTTGGGCCTAATTGACCACTCCTGTCAAATCAGCTTGTAATTCTTCGGTCCATTTGAGAACAATCAGGTCATCCAGTGTCAGATCGCCGGTGCCTTCAAAACGCACTTTAGCGCGGTAGCAGTCAGGGGCTGTGATTTTGATCTTGTGAAAAACTTTCACCCATTCGTCTGGTGAGTTCACTTTTACGATATCAGGAACTCCCTGGCTGAAATACTGATTACTGCTGTTCATAAGGAACAGGATGAATCGTGCTGAGCCCTTGCCCTTGACAAAGTATCGGATGTAGATGCTCTCGCCGGTCCTGGCGCTGAACTGGTCTTGCAGAAAAAAACCGCCATCCACGCGAAAGGCGCGTTTGCCCGAATGGACTTCCTTGCCGGCTTCGCCTTCCACAGTGGCCAGCCGTCTCGTCTTGCCTGAAATCTGGTCGAAGTTTGATGGTATCTCGCCGATAAAACGACCTGAAAATTTAACCCCGTCTTTGACAGGTCTCAGAAAATAGCCTCCGGTAAGATCGATGTCACGTGTTTCTTCAAAGCCACCGTTCTTCACCAGGCTTTGGGAAAGAAGCGGATCATCGGCTCTGACGTTTGCAGCGATCAGGAATAACAGGATCACGATCTCAAGAGAATTCCAGGAACAAAATTGGTACAGTCGTTCGGGGAAGAGACTGCCTGCTCAAGGCACTCTTAGCAATCGAACAAAACTGCCATCAAACTTCAACAGAGACGCCAATACTCATGGATTCCAGAATCACCAGACTCGCTGACCTGCTTGTAAATTATTCCACCAAGGCCCAACCCGGCGAAAGATTACTCATTGAAATGTTTGGCTTTTCGCCGCTCCCCCTTTTGAAAGACGTTATCTCTATTGCAACAAAGAAGGGGGTCATCGTTCATCATCAAATCTATGAGAACGCAGCCACTCGCCGATTTCTACTCGACGCAACGGACGAGCAGATTGCCGACCAGGCCACCCACGCCCTCCAGCGAATGAAGGACATGGATTGCTACATCGGCGTCCGCAGCGGCGAAAATCTCGCCGAGATGTCTGACATCCCAGCCGACCGCATGAAGGCATATCAGAACCTGGTCGTCACCCCTGTGCACCTGGAGGAGCGGGTCAAGAACACACGCTGGTGCGTGCTTCGCTGGCCGAACGCGTCGATGGCCCAGCAGGCCAATCAGCCGGTCGAGGTGTTCGAAGATTTTTACTTCAAGGTCTGCACCCTCGATTACTCAAAGATGAACGATGCCATGGTTCCACTTTCCGAAAAGATGGCGGCGGCCGATCAAGTACACATCAAGGCCCCGGGCACAGATCTTCGCTTTTCTATAAAAGGAATCCCCAACCAACCATGTTCTGGCTCACACAACATTCCTGACGGCGAACTCTTCACCGCGCCCATCAAGGATTCCGTGAACGGAACCATCATCTACAACGCTGGGGCGACCCACGAGAGTGTGACCTACTCCGAAATCTGTCTTACTTTTGAGAATGGCAAGATCGTCAAAGCGGAGTCTCCCGAAAACTCCGACAAGCTGAACTCGGTTTTGGATCGTGACGAAGGAGCACGATACGTGGGCGAGTTTTCGTTTGGCTTCAATCCGCACATCCTGCACCCGATGAAGGATACGCTCTTCGACGAAAAGATTGCCGGCAGCATCCACATGGCAATGGGACAGGCGTACGAAGAATGCGACAACGGCAACAAATCCATGGTTCATTGGGACATGGTTCATATTCAACGCCCGGAATACGGCGGCGGCGAGGTTTATTTCGACGGTGAATTGATCCGAAAAGATGGTTTGTTCGTGCTGCCGGAGTTGGAGGCACTTAACCCAGAGAATCTGGCTTGAGGCAGTCATGGCGGCCACGCTGCCAGCGTGTTCGCTTAAGAAGAACAGACCCACTGCATGCCTTCTGAATCATCGCGTTCCAAACCATATGGCAGATCGCAGCGAAGACCTGTCAGCCTCTCGAAGGTTCTGCCATCTTTTCCCGAGCTTTCTCGCTCAACTCTGCCAGATGCCCATCGTTCGCCAGACACTGCTCGAGATGCACCATCCTGTCAGGGGAGGCGGTATTAATCATGGCATCCCCATAGGCTCGCGTGACCCAAAAACGCGCTCCTCCGGCCATGTAATCACGGAGTTCCTGCAAGCGGTCCTCCGGGTATCTTTGGCAGCAGTTCATGGTAAACATTCGCCGACGGCCGGAGCCACCGAAAGCCGCGTGTTTTGTGTTATGGTTGAAACAGACAACATCACCGGGCTGAGTCTCGAGCGCAGTGGCCGGGACATCAGGACCGTCGATTCCCCAGTGTTCAGAACTGTTTCTCGCCTTGTCTTGCAGGGTCTGTTCATACTGGTCATTCAGACGATGGCTGCCGGGGATGACTCTGAGGCATCCGGAGTCGCGGGCGACGGGATCGAGATAGAAAGCAAGTTTGATGTGCAGACCTTCTCGATGTCGCCCGTCGGAATGCCAACCGGTGTCACCAGCGTAGAGGTTTCCATCGCTGCCCATGTAATTGAAGTCGTCGCCCAAGAGGCTTGTGGTGACGCCAAGGATACGAGGGTCGTCGAGCAGGCTGGAGAGGATTTCGCTGCGGTCTACGAAAGGTACGATGCACGAACGCCGCGTGGGATCGTGCGGTCTACCCTGATGACCACCGCCCTGCTTGGCCCAGAGTTGCTCGAATGCATCGATAATCTCATCTATACGATCGGCCAGCAGCCCGGGGAATGCCAGAAAACCGAAAGTATCGAAAAAGGAAAGTTGTTGAGAGGAGAGTTTGCAACTTGCAGTATTCATATTTATTTGGCCCAGAAAGGTAATGCGACGATTCAGAAAGCCCCACTCCTATAGTCGCGCTCTCCGGGAATGGCAAACAAGAACTTGATGGGATTTATGGTTAGGACCTGAAGACCCTCTCAAGCAGAACCGCCAACAACACTACAAACCTTGAAGCAATGAAGCCTCGGAAATTAAACCAACCAGACGCTGTAGAGAGCCTTGGAAATATTGGACAACCGATGTCCACAAAAGACCTGGCCCGTAAGACCTGGGACGTAATTGTTGTTGGGGCCGGCCACAATGGTCTGAGTTGCGCTGCGTACCTGGCTAAAGCGAAGAAACGCGTGCTGGTCCTCGAGTCTCGTCAAAGAATTGGTGGGGCCTGTTCTATCAGAGAGCCCTGGCCGGGTTATCGGATCTCTCCCTGCGCTTACCTGGCAGGATTGCTTCACTCACTTGTAGTTGAGGAATTGGGACTGCGCGGCGTGGGTTATGAATGGGCCCCGGCAAAAGGCATGTTTGTACCCTTCGAGGATGGGAACAGCATCCACCTCTGGAAGGACGGGGACGAGGATGGCATCAAGGAGATTGAGAGCTTCGCACCACACGATCTCCCGGGATGGATCGCCATGTCGCAGCTCAAACTCAAGCTGCGGGAATCGTTACGACCAAAAGGTAATCGCGACCTTTGGATTGGCGCTGCCCCCAGCGATGAAGAAATCAGGGATAGACTGGGAAACGACCCGGACTGCTTGGATCTGCTTTTCAATTGGTCGATGGCGGAGTTCCTCGAGCACTACCTGCAGGACGAGCGCCTGCATATCGCATTGATGGGACAGGGAATCATCGGAACAAATGCCAGCCCATACGAGAAGGGGACGGCATCAATCCATTTCCACCATGCCTCTGGTCGCATGATGGACCAGACGGGAAAAGATCAGCCCGGCACTTGGGGCTATGTGAAAGGCGGAATCGGAATGGTCTCGTTCATGCTCTGCGAAGTCGCAAGAGCACATGGTGCAGTGATCGCATCCGGTATGCCTGTCTGCCGTATCATTCCTGGTGAAGGCGTTGAGCTGGCCGGCGGAGAGCGTATCAAAGCTCCGGTGATCATTTCCAACGCAGATCCATGCACGACCCTTGAACTCTTGGGAAATGACTCGGAATCCGAATGGTCGGAGAAAGTTAATTCCGTCCCAATCAGAGGGTGCACCCTTAAAATGAATATTGCCCTCGCGGAGCTACCTGACTTCAAAGCAAGACCTGGTACTTTCGAAGAGCATCACCGGGGGCAAATCAACACCCCACTGACGAAGCCGGAATGGAAAATAAACTGCAACACAGCACGGCGGGGGGAGTTGCCGGAGAGACTGTGGACTGAGCTCTACTTCCAGACCATGAGCGATTCAAGTGTTGCGCCCCTGGGCAAACATGTCATGAGCGTCTTCGCTCAATATGTTCCCTACGAATTTACTGACGGGGATTGGAATGTAAGAAGAGATGAGGTCGGGAATCTCGCCATCCAATGTATAGCCGCCCATTGCACCAATCTGCCCGGCGTCATCGAGAAGGTAGAAATTATGGGCCCTCCGGACATCGAGCAGGAAGTGGGCCTTCGAGGCGGACACATCTTCCATGGGGAGTGCTTACCCGCGTTTATGTGGAGTCGCCGGCTCTCCCCGCGCACGCCCATGCAAGGCGTTTATTTATGCGGCGCGGGCACCTACCCGGGTGGCAGTGTCATCGGTATTAACGGGCGGAACGCCGCATTCGCAGTCCTGGAAGATATTTCTTAATACTCGGACTCTAGGGTCGGTAACTGAACGCAGTTGCCGGCAACTGTTCCTTGGGGAAGTTGCCATCTTCAACCGCTCCAGGTTTTAAAGCTTCCCACGACTTGTCCTGGCTCCACCATAAATTCAGCCCTGAAAAGATTCCGGTCCCGCGAAATGCCTGTATCCAGATTGCCATTTCGTGACCCGGTTTGGCCGCATTGACGACGGCGAGCATTATCACCTTACCCGCCGCAACTTTGTCTGACGATGAAAATTCAGTGAACTTGGTAGGGTCAGCCGATTCAAGACCGAGGGTAACTGGTAGACCGGATGACACTAACAAATACCAATTTCCAGCCGAAGGGAAGGTAAGGCTGCCATCCCACCGGAAGCACGCATTCTGGGGCTTGGTCTTGGCTACCGGCATCCAGTCAGGAATAAATGTTGGCAAAAAATTCCAGTCGGCAACCTCGGGGGAAAGACCAAGTGGCTGCGACCAGACTGAAAATGCATCTGGAGCAGACTGGGCATCTGTTTTCACGACATGCATCAGAGGCAAAGTGCCATTCCATGCGCGGAACAAGAGCGCGCCCTTCACTACGTCCTTAGTTGTATTGAGTGTCCATGGGACTTCGTGATATCTACCCGCCGACTTACTCAAATTGCCAGCGCCGTCTTTCGCTCTGAGATCAAGAAAGTACATTCCTGGAGTCTTAGTGGAAACAGTAAACTCACCGGAGGCATACGTAACCGGATCAGACTTCGCTTTACTTATTGATGAAGTCTGGCTGGTGAATCCCGCAATACCGGAAGAGTCGAAAGATTTACATGCGAACGCCATGTCGACTTTTGCGGGTCCTGAGATACAGAAGTTATCGATGTAATAAGGCACGTTCGCAGGGCTGTAATGGGTGTAATAATCACTGATGGCAAATGTCGTGATCTTGTACTGCTTTGTTCCCGGCAGCGCGACTTCAAGGATCTTGAGCAAAGGCACAACTACTGAATGCCATTCATTATCCGCAATGATGTTGGCATTGCCGATGTTCTTGTAGCTGGAGTAAGTCAGTGGCGACGTAAGAGTTATCCCATTCCAGGCACCATTTACTAAAAACATGAAATGGATCTTGGTCGCCGCCGGAATCTTGTAGTCGAAACTGATATGCGTGAAGTCTCTTGCGTCGAACTCCTTGGATGTGATGTAGACACCACCTGATCCACTCACCATCTCGTCAACCACTTGCAAGCAGTAATCCTGCCTCTCTGCATCAAAATGTCGGGTAACGGACGAACCATTCTCCGCACCCCAGTTAGCCCACAGACCGACATTTTCAGTGAACGTATCAAAGACATGGATGTTCGGTGGCATCTTAATGATGGCAGGTGGTTGGGGCGGAATCTTGTCCTGTGCAAATCCAACCTTCCACGCCCAGCTAAAGGGCGCACACGGGTTGCCTGCGTGGTCGTTAAATTGATGCACCGCGAAATTAAGTGGAGTTCCGTCGGCTATATTTCCGCTTGCATCAGTGGCTGCTGCCCAATCCCATTCGAGTGTTCCATCTGTCTTTCCCCAACGTGCATGATTCTGATCCAATGCGTATTTCTTTCCATTCAGTTCGATCTGAAGGTTGGAGACATCCAAACCCGATCCCTCCTCCTTGAAGCTGATATCCAGAACGGGGTCTGCCGGTGACTTTGTATTCAATGTTAGAATCGGTGGCGTGTTGTCTACAACGAAATTGAAGTGGCTGGTACTGCCCCAATTACCAGCCTGATCTCTGGCACGGATATGAAGGTACTGGGTACCTTCGGTAATTTTTGTAAAGCTTGCTTCTGCATTCGCAGTCTCGGGAGTCTGATCCGCTTCTTCCACAGGAGTTTCGCTCCAATGGTAGCTGTAGTCTTTGATACTTGAACTATCCGATGCAGACCATTTCAGAACAAGCCCATTGGCCGTCGATACACTTGGCACATATCCGATGTAATCAAGATGAAACGCATGTGCTTTGCCGATGCTTTCCCCACCGAAATCTCCGAAGCCAAGACTTTTCAGCTCATACATCTTTGGATGAAAAGGACGACCTTTGAGCAAGGAATAGAGATTCAGGTCGGCCCGATGCCATTTACCGTCGGTTACCGCAGCGAAATTGCCAAGAGCTGGATAACTGGCGCCCGCCTCGGTTAGGGAAATCTGACGTGAATAGGGGTCTACGGCCAATGCAATACTCAAATCTACTTCGACCGAAGCAGGAATATTGTAGTCAAACTGAAGTACTGGATGTCGTCCTGTGTTTTCCTGGATGCTGTTCTGCATCGCGCTTAATAACAGAATCAGATTAACTCTCGGTTTAAATATCTTCAGGCTCTGCTTTCCTGAAGATGCGGTGGAAGGATCAATAGTGACGATGTTGTCGGTGCTGCTGAAAGCATTTTGTGTCGTACCTTCAAAGTCAATTCTCTTCGGGTAAGTGTCGAGTGTGACTCTTGACGGTGGCATCTTATCCAGCGCGGCGTCGTACTTCAGTTGCCACTCTAATGAAGATTCTGCTTCACCCGCTTCGGTCTTTGCGATTAGTTTGAAGGGAATTTCCGCTCCCGAATTGGCGCTGAGGTCTGTTTCACTCAAATTGATCAGCAAGACACGTAACTCCGGAGAGTATTCACACTTGCCCATAAAATCAGCCAGCAGCTTTCCACCAACAATTATCTGCAGTGATTGCAAATCTAGGTGTAGCCCAACCTTAGGCTGAATATCGATCTTAATAGGTGTGCCACCCCATGATCCTCCCTGGGCCGGCGATGCGAGCAAGAGCGAAAGAGATGGTTGGATATAGAAAGGGAATTTTCTGGGAACAGAATCGCCCTTCTGCTGAACGTGCAAGTAGTGAAGACCGCCAACCACTTTAGAAGTGTAAGTTGCAGCGGCTTGGGGGGGCGTCTCACCCGGAATGTTTTCGGAATTCGTCTTGCCTACATGGACCAAGTATGCCGGACTTTCGGAAGGAGATTCGGATGTCCAGCCGAACTCGGAAGGCACATTCTCCGAACTGGCAGTAACTACCTGAAAATCATCAAGAAGGATTGACGCTCCCTCTGGATTGCCGGTAAGCCCGGCCTTGATGTAGCCCTCATGGAAGTTGCCGATTTGAAGTGACGTGCAGAGTGTTGGTGCTTTCGCATTCAAGACAAGACCGGCAATATCAACCTGCGCACGATGCCACTTTCCATCCGAAATCACCCCTGGAATCTGTCCCAGTTTTTTGAAATTCTCATCCGAGTAACCTTCACCGGTAAATTGAAGAAAATAATTTCTGCCGCCAAGGGTCAGGTAAAAATCAACCTTGGTCTCTTTGTTTACCTTGTAGTTGAAGCTGAAATCCGTTACTCGAATCAAATCCAACTGCGGCAGGGGAATTACCGCACCGAATGTTCCACCCAGAGCAGGATTGGTGACACGCAGGCTGCATTTACCGTTAGCAGGCGATTCAGGATCCAATGAAAGCGCAGCTCCATATTCTAAATCTTGAGTCACCCATCCCTGAGCGCCGTCCTCAAAATCACAATAAAGGCCCGGGTTCGTTGAACTCGTAATAGTCTTGATAGTCGGCTTGGGAGGCGCTGGTACAGGGGGTAGCGATGCGATAAACCGTTGAGGAACTGTCCTCTTGGTATAAGAGATCCTTGCCCGGGCAATCATGATGCTCTGGTCGAGCGTCCAAATAGAAAATAGTTTCCCCGTCAAAGGCTGAGGGTCTTCGAAGCACAATTCGTCGATGAGCCGATTGTCGTAGTAATATTCAAATTTTGTCCCGCGTTTTCTCACTTTTACGTAATACCACGCGCCGTGGACCGGCCTGCCGCTGCTGACCCAGGCAACGGCATCCCGTATCTGGCTGCCGCGTGACCTTGGCACAAGGTGCTGGGTTGTCTGTTTGACTTCCTCCCCCAAGCGCAAGAGGGCAGACCTGTCCCCATTCCAGTGGTAGTCCCATGCGCCCAGCAGATATGAATAGCCGGTGGTAGGATCCATGTTTGTACAATTGAAAGAGACATTGAAATCACCATTCCTGGGATACGATCCAAGTATGTTTGCCTCTTCCTCCACGAGCTGGCGCATTCGAGAGCCGATGTAATATTCAATAGCAATATCGCCTTCGTACTCGAATTTATTCCACAAGCTGGCCCCGTTTCGACTTCGACCATTCAAGTGCGACCACGTCGGCGTACATGAGAAACGGTTAGTGACCTCCCAAGTGCCAACGCGCACCCAGTCACAAAATGCACGCTCAAAGGTCTCGTCACGCACGTGATCTCGCTGCAACTTCATCGTAGAGAAATCTCCAGCCTCAAGAGCTACCGATGACCTGATGGCGACTGCTGTACCCTGGGGTGGGGCCGCGTCCCGATATGTCAGAATTTCGATCGGCCCGTGCTGCATCCAAATATATTTACCATCTCTGAACAGTCGCAGAGCAGGGATTTGCGTAGCATCAGCCGTTGAAACACTCGCAGTAGCAACTGCCAGATTGTTCTTTTTCAATGTGATGACTGTTTTCTTGGAATCCGGCTCAAACTTAAGAGACGCACAATAACCATTTGCCGGATTAGGAATGCCGGAAATTGGCTGGTCCATGCTGAAAAACAGTTCGACATCGGGTTTAGGCGGCACCGTGATGGACATATCACCAAAGAAATCTCCCTTGTGCCAGAAAATCTGATTCGTTGAATCCTGAGGAATCCACGCCCCTTGAGGGGAGGCCCAATGCAACATGAAAGGGTCATTGACAAACAATTGGTTTTTCGCCGTAGGGAGTTCACGATCCTCCTGTTTCAGAAATGATACCGAGAGTTTGCGTATCGTTAATGGAATGTTGGTGACAAGACTGGGGCGGACATCAGCAATTTTGAATGGCACGCGATCCTCGAGAATTCCGTCCACATAAATTCGAAGAACATTCGAATCGAAGAGGTCTATTTCTACGCGCCTCCACACGTTTACGGGGAGTAACGAAGTGCCCACCTTGATGGATGTTTCAGCCCCGGCTCCTTTGAAAACCAACTCGCCTGTAACTTTTGGCGATACTTCGAAAGAGACCGCATATGAGCTCCAGTCAGCTAATCCGAAATCAATGGTACTTTGCTGACCGGCAGTGGAGCTGAGAGAAACATGCTTGTGGTTACCGCCGAATGCCCTGCCGGAATCCGGTGCCGTCGTCCAAGCTCTTAAGCTGGCAAACTGGCTGAGAGACTTTTCTGAATCCAGATCAAAGGACGGGTTCTCGGTTACTGAAATGTCATCAAAGACAACTTCCTGCGGACCTTCGCTGAATAATCCTACTTTGCCCTTGAACAGCCTTTCTGTAACTACCTCGAATACCAGGGACTCATCCAAGAATATCTGTGCCCGCTGGCTCCGAAGGCGAACCTTCAAGCGATACCACTGTTCCGAACCGCCTATGGCATAACCGCCGGCAATTTCGGTCGCAACACCGGCCTCAATACGGTGCAGTTCAAGTTTTCTGGGGTATCGATGGCGGTGAGTCAAATCCCAGCTCAACTGGTAGTACGCTTCCTTGCCCACATAGCCAAATATAATCCCCCCTTTACTTTCCTGGGATTTCATAGAGACCGCAAATTCATAGTCAGACCAAAATTTTTGGCCGGTCACTGCTACTGCCGTTTTCGCTTCGAGATCTGGCTTACCACCCAGTGAGAACGGGTTTGTACTGTGGGTCGACAGGGTACCGGCGTGTTCTTCCTTCACCGAATGAAACTTCCATGCACCGGAAACCAACTCCCATGGGTGCAATGTCTGTTCGCTGTCAGTTCGCATGAAATCATCGGCAAAATTAATGGCTTCATAGGGTTGGAGGCGGAACGATTGGGGTGCACCGCCGGCTGTGAGGAGAGCGAGGCCACCTTTATGAAATGTTGAATCAAGTGCTACAGGAACCATCTGATTGCCCACTTCGATATACATATAGTCTCTGCGTCGCTGCAAAAGAACCTGGTCTGAATCTGAAGGCTTCCAGTTCTGCAAAGTACCTAATGCATTGATTTCGCCATCCCTGCAAACTATCAGGGAAAGACCGTCCTTATTACCACTCAAATGGTAGTAGTTTTTCAAATCCTGATAACCAAAGAGAACGCCCAACTCAGAGGGCGTCTGACCCTTCAGATCTTGGCCAAGGGAAAGGTTCAGGTCGTATGCCTCGTGCTCAACGTTCTGCGCCAGTTGAAATTCCTGATTATTGATCTGAATGCTTTCAGCAAGGCTACAGGAGCACAGACAGGAGACGGCAAGTTGAAAGATAGTCGCGTAGCGCATTTTTCGAGAGAGGTGTAATGCGGGGGGCAATCAGTGGAGAGAATTGCAATTGCGGCAACTGTCGCAAACCGCCTTACTGAAAAAGACGAAGGCGGGGATTCGCGAAAAAACAAAAAAAAAGCCCCTCCGATCATTCGAAGGGGCTATTCTTGCTGATTAATTGTTTGAATTCATCCGATGAGTTTCCAACGCCCGCGGCCGACGTTTGCAAATTCCGAAGCATTTCTCATGGCCGTGCTCACTGTTGTGTAGAGACTTGGTGTTGCGTTCGAATTTCCTGTTTTTTTCTCGGCGACTATGGCAGCGATTTCTTTCAACTGCGCTTCGCCGTTCAAGGATCTCAAAGCCTCTGCGGCCAATTCACGGAAGGAAGGGCCGATACGCTTGCCTCTGCCCTTCTTTTTTGCCGGGGCCTTCTTTGCAGATGTAGCCTTTGCTGGGCGGCCTCTCTTTGGGGCGACTGTTTTCGCAGGGCCTCCTTGCTTTCGTGCTGCTTTTATAGCGGAACGCCCTCTATTTTTCCCTGTTTTCTTAGGGGCGGGTGCTGCTGAAGCTACAAACTTTTCGGCTGTTGTATCACCTGACAGCGCGGCAATTTCACTATTAATCTCAGCAATCTGGCCCTCAAGATCTGCTTTACGTTCCTTAAGAGTGGCAATTCTTTTGAGATTCTTCTGTTTTTGTTTCAGTAAGGCATTGACTTCATCCAAGGACAGTTGGACTGCCAAAGTATCTATGTTGAAACTCATAGGGAAACGGACTCCGAAAAGTAGTTTGAATAGCCCTGAACGGGAAAAATATCGGCCACCCCTAGGGCGAGGCATCTTAGCAAGAGATCTATTGGATCGCAATTGCATGCCTTGTCAGATCAGAGACGACTAATTCAGACATTTTTATTCATTAAATCAGACGCTCAAACAGCCATAGTCTGTCGGTCTGATGATGAGAAGCATATGAACAAACGCGCCTCGATATCCCCTGTATTTCGTGCATTGTGAACTACATCACGCGGAATATTTATGGTGTCGCCAGGCCCCATGGGGATCTCATCGTCGCCGAAAGAGTGCAGGAGCTTTCCCTCTAAAACGTGCAATACCTCATCGCAATTAGGGTGATAATGACGAGGGTTGCTTTCTCCAGCATTCAGGACGCATAGGCCGGTAGTGAGGGATTCTGAATTTCCCTGGGCTGAGGAGGTGTACCATGTCAAGCTTCCCCATTCCATGTGCAATTGTGATGCTTCGTCCGCTTTGAGTAAATACTTCATCGCTCCTTTGTGTGTGAACCATCCGGCGGGGTGTAAACAAAGCAGAGAGACTGTTTATGTTTCGCTGTGGTTTAGTCAACCCACTGTTCCCTAAATTGTTTTGAATCCGCCGCTCAGGAGGATACTGAAGGAATAAACAATTCACCTGCCGAGAAATGTGTTGCCGGACTGAGCAAGTGTAATTAGGTAGGGATCTGGAGCGAAACGGTCGCCGTGCTTGACTTGCAAAGTTTCGAGGGCATCTACTATTGTCGCCGGGCCCATGGAGTCTGCGAACTTGAGTAATCCACCCCGGAATGGCGGGAATCCAGTGCCGAAAATCATTGCAAGTTCCAGGTCCTCAGGATCTGGAACAACTTCCTCACGAAGGCATGCGGCAGCTTCATTTATCATGGAAAGTATGAGGCGGTCTTCGATTTCTTCAGCAGAGATATCGCTTCTGACTTGTATCCCCTCGGATTCTCTGACAATCTGCAGTAAATCTTGAATGCCCTCGGTATCTGGTTCCTTCAGTATTCCGTCATGGGAATAGAGACCTAAATTTACCTTTCTTCCCAAGCGGCCCGCCGCCAGGAATACTGAAAAAATTGCTGCGGGGTTATGGACTTTCTTTAATTCCGTAAACATGCAAGCGGCGGCCTTATAGCCCACGTCGATGCCGACTTCGTCGAGCAGCTCGAGCGGGCCCATAGGCATACCAAAATCGGTCATTACATAATCAATCTCACGGACTGCAGCTCCCTCTTGAAGCAACAAGCCGGCCTCGTTCAGATAAGGAAGCAGTATTCTGTTTACCACAAACCCCGGCCTGTCTGCGCAGACAACGGGCGTCTTGCCGAGACGTTTTACAAATGCAACTGCAGTTGCAACAGTCTCTGCGGATGTGGCATTCCCGGGAATGATTTCTACCAATGGCATCCGATGCGGTGGATTGAAGAAATGCATACCGAGGAAGCGCTCAGGACAAAGCATGTCTTCCGCCATTTTATTGATGCTGAGGGCAGAAGTATTGGATGCGATCATCGCGTCCGAGGTAACCTGCTGCTCGATTTCGTTGAAAACTTTTTTCTTAATCGCAAGTTCTTCCACAACGGCTTCAATTACGAGGTCGCAGATCTTGAGCCCTTTCAGCTCGGTTGCGGGAGATATCAGGGACATTCTCTGGCGGGACTCACGGGCAGACATTTTTCTTTTCTTCACAGCATCACTGAAAAGCTTGCCAGCAATCTTCATACCTCTGGCAACCGCCTCTTCCGAGACATCACGAAGACGAACTGGGATATCACGATAGGCCGTAATCTGGGCTATCCCTGCCCCCATGGTCCCAGCGCCCAGAATCGCAACACGGTTTATGCTTTTAGCGTCGGCGGCTGCTCCAGGAAGCCCCCTTACCTTTTTACCACGTTCGGAGAGGCGAAAAACGCGGATCAAGTTTTTAGAGGTTTCCGAACAGAGCAACGCGCCGACTTCTCTTGCTTCGATGGCATCACCGGCGCCAAGCGGATTTAGACCGTACGTTTTTTCAATAACATTAATCGCCTTCAGGGGCGCTGGATAATGTTTACCAGCTCTTGAGGCGACCTGATTTCGCGCCACGGAGCATGCGATGGACACTCCAATAGGATTGCTCTCAATGAGTTTGTCTTTAAACGCTCTCCTGCGTTTGGGGCGGGTGATCGTTCCGTCAATGACTTTGCGTAATACCTCAATTGCACTGTTCAATAGTTTTTCCGCAGGAACCATCCAATCGGCCAAGCCGATCTTTAGCGCATTCTTCGCGTCGACAGCATTACCCGACAGGATCATCTGCAGGCCTCTGGACAAACCAACGACTCTGGGAAGACGCTGGGTACCTCCGAACCCCGGAAAAATTCCAAGATTCACTTCAGGCAGGCCGAGTTGTGTCTTCGGATGGTCTGCGACCATCCGGTAATCGCAGGCCAGGGCGAGTTCCATTCCGCCCCCCAGACAGGCGCCTTTAATAGCTGCCAAAACGGGGACGTTAAGCTGCTCAAGTTTTCTGAATATTCGCTGCCCTTCCGCGGCTTTCGCCTCTCCCTCGCTTGATGTTTGGATGGCTGCAATTTCGTCAATATCCGCCCCGGCAACAAAGATATCTTCCTTTGCACTGATGATGATGACACCTTGTACAGCTGAGTCGTCTCTGAGTTCATCAATAACGCGTTCGAATTTCTCTAACACGGATGCACTCAATTTATTTATCTTCTCACCCGGAAGGTCGAACTCCAGAACGACCAATCCATCCGTGCATGTTTGCTTTATCGGCTCCTCTTCAGGGAGACGTTTGTGAGCATTG
Source organism: Planctomycetota bacterium (assembly GCA_027625095.1). Classification (GTDB taxonomy): domain Bacteria; phylum Planctomycetota; class PUPC01; order JACPCR01; family JACPCR01; genus JAQBXN01. The sequence continues at coordinate 28,439 of JAQBXN010000031.1, forward strand.
AACTTCGGCCGGATTGAAGGTCTTATTTTCAACATGATGAGTTCCTCCTTTCGAGTACAAGCGAGCCCCCCAAGCCTCCCCCCACGCACAAGGTCGCCAGGCCGAATTGCACATCTCTTCTGTCCATTTCCTGCAGGAGAGTAATGATAAGACGAGTCCCCGTTGCACCGACAGGATGTCCCAGAGCAATACCTCCGCCGTTAACGTTCATTATTTCCGGATCAATGGCTCCAACTGCTTCAGACCTGTCCAGCATAGTCTCGGCAAATTTCTTTGATTCGAACGCTCTGACATTTGCCAGAACCTGCGCGGCAAAAGCTTCGTTCAACTCTATCAATTCAATGTCCTTCATAGAGAGCCCCGCTCTGTCCAGAGCCTTTGGAGTTGCATGTACAGGGCCGAGTCCCATCCGCTCCGGGTGAAGCCCTGCATAGGCCCAGCTCCGCAGATACCCCAAAGGCTCAATTCCAAGTGAGCGGCATTTTTCCGCAGACATCACTAGAACCGCTGCAGCACCATCTGTGATTTGAGATGAATTCCCAGGTGTGACAGTGCCATTTCTTACATCAAAAAACGGGCGGAGTCTTGCAAGCTTTTCCAGCGAGGAATCTTCACGGATTCCGTTGTCATAAGATATAGTGTCGGAATAGCTGGGTGGGACGTACACAGGAACAATCTCATCGCGGTAACGCCGGTTCCTCTGGGCATCGATTGCTTTCGTATGACTGTGAAGCGCGAGTTCATCTTGCTCCTGGCGTGAAATATTCCACTCGTTTGCGAGCAATTCAGCAGTCTGCCCCATCAGCATTCCGGAGAATGGATCCGTCAGTCCACGTACAAGTGCTGGGATCGGCTTAAAATGGCGCGGCCGAAGTTTCAGTACGGTTGAAAGCTTTTCAGTGACGGTTTTTGCTTTTTGAATTCCTGCCGCGATTTCCGCAAATTCACGCCCGAATACAAGCGGCATGTTCGACATTGATTCAGTTCCTCCGGCGAGAACAGTCTCCGCTTGTCCGGTCAGGATTTTTTCTGCCGCAGTGGTAATTGCTTCAAAGCCGGATGCGCAATTCCGATGAACGGTATGGGCGGGACGACTCCGAGGAACACCAGACCGAAGTGCTATCACGCGGGCGATGTTCATCGCATCCATGGGATTACCGACATTGCCAAAGACCGTCTCGTCGACAATCGAGGGATCCAGCTCGAGCCTGTAGAACAGCTCTGAGGCGGCGAGTCTACCTAACTCATCGGCTTCGATGTCTTTGAAAACTGTTCCCGCCTTAATGAACGGAGTTCTACATCCACCGACAATGGCAATATCTTTCAGCTGTTCCATTTCATCACCCTCAATTGTTGGGCCGGTTATCAACTATGCGGCGTTCCTTCATCTCTGTCTCCATGCCCAGTTTCACGAGCATGTCATTTAGAGGAAGAACATTAATACGACTCGGAGCGAGTTCCGTGGCGAGACGCAATTCTTCTTTGAGACGATCAGCAGCGAATTCTCTTTCGGTTCCTTGTTGAAGGCTGATGTTGAGCACTAACTCATCGAGATCGAACGGGTCATTGTTTCGTTTCCCGATTTCGACCTGCCATTCGTCGATAACCTTGTTGCTTGAAAGCACCTCACCGATGCTGCTCAGATTGACCAGCGTGCCCTTAATCTTCGTGGATTTCAGTTCCTTGACATTGGAAAGACGCGTGATGTCGCTTGAAATGCGCGGCACATTTCGTCCGCAATAAGGACACTGATTCGTGACAATACCGCCGCGTGCAATGTCACCTGTTCTGTATCGAATAACACAACTGCCCCGGGCATTCAGGGTGGTATAGACAAGTTCACCGTCTTCACCCTCGGCGACATGTTCACCTGTATCAGGATCGATGACTTCAAATATTTCCATGTCAGGATAGGTGTGATATCCGCTGCTGATTCCCTGCTCGGCGGGACATTCACCCCAGGCCATTCGGGCTTCGGTAAATCCGTAGGTGCCGAAAATGAGAGGATCTTTTGAGCCCAACTCTTTGAGCAGGGAAGTCATCTTCTCCTTCAGTCCCCGTGTGACTTTTTCTGCGCCCAACACAACTTTTGTAACGGAACTGAAATCATGTTCTTCATTCGCCGCGGCTCGCAGCAAGTGATAGGTGTAGCCGGGCATGCCAATGATGAGTGATGGTTTCATACGATCTATGGCACGGATATTCCCGGCAGTCCCCATCACTTTTCCGCCACCTGTGGATAAAACCAGAACACCTCTTGAAAGCCCCGCAAGTGCTGTCTGCCAGAATGCAAGGTGGGGTGCATAGGGGAACATATTCACCACGCGATCGTCACTGGTTATATTGAAAATATCGAGGAGTCTTTCCCCTGCCTCTTCCAGGCGATCTATGTCGTGCTTTGTGTAGAGGAACGAGACCGGCTCAGCCGAGCGACCGGTGGTGGCGGTCATCAGCACTGGTTTGTATTCGAGTTTGATTTCTTCCTTCACTGCTTCGCCGCCGAAAATGACTTTTCTTGCCAGCAGAGCGGCCAGCTTTGTCTTTGGCCAGTGTTCTCGAATCAACTCAGGTGTCGGCTGCAGAATAAATGAACGATATCCCTGGGGGTTGGTATCTGTTGGGAGAAAGTCTGCCTTTGTAGTGAGAGGCAGGCTCCTCAAATCTTCAAAAGATTTTAGATGCTCAGGCTTGAGCCCACGCTCTTTGTAAAGGCCCCTATAGAAAGGGTGGAACGGCAGGACCTGCTCGGCCAGAAAACGGCGCAGACTTGCGACCTGGCGTTCCCTGCGAGCCTGTGGTTTATGTGAGGCTACTGGCTTCCATAAAGACATGATGCCCCTCCTATATGAAAGACTTAAAGCCCAGCCGAGTTTTGTTCCTAACCCCTCCGAATTGCGGTGTACGGGACGAAGTCGGCTGAATATCATTCACCAACTCTCCAAGCTCGACCCAAATATACCCCCAAATTGTCCCGATCAAATAAAATGCGATGACAATAAACGACTTCTTTATGCCGGCTCACAGCGATTGTTAAGTTTTGCTCGATTGTTTGGCTTCCGTTGTTTCTGGAGTAAGTTCAGCATCATTGCCGGGGAAAATGTCATACCTATAATTCCTCGAAACTGACTATCCACGAGCCAGATTGATGAAATCCGAAGAATCCGAAGAAAAAATAAAGGGGGAGAACAAGGCTTCAGATAAGCCAAAAGAAGGACTCGTTGTTCGCCTGATTTCCCTCCTCGAAAGAGGAAGGCATTTTGCCCTGAACGGAATTTGGGAAATTGACGATCAGGTGCATAAGCTACCCATCAAGTTCCTGATTAATCTGGTCAGGCTGGGCTCAGTCTCATTCAGGGGATTCGTAGATAACAAATGCCAACTGCGAGCTGCTGCACTGACATATGCGACAGTGTTTTCACTCATTCCGATCCTCGCCCTCGGCTTTGCTATGGCCGGCGCTTTCAAGGGGCAGATCCAGGAGCACATCACCAAACTACAGACTTACGTTATTCAAAAACTGGCCCCGGAATCAGGTGGCCTATCCGGCGAAGTGGTGAAAAAAATAAATGGATTTATCGAAAACTACCACAACCTTTCTATCGGGGCGGTCGGGGCGTTTGTTCTTGTGCTGACGGTGGTGTCACTGTTAACGCAGGTTGAATCTGCGCTAAACGAAGCCTGGGGAGTTCGGCGTAAGCGCCGGATATCTCAGCGGGTTCTCCTGGGCTGGGGAATGGTGACCCTCGGTACGATTATTCTGGCCTCATCATTCAGTCTCACTGCCGGCGTGGCCGCTATCCCTGCAGTTAAGCGATTCCTTGAAATCAACTTTATTGCATCCGCTATTCGATTTCTTACCCCTTATTTTATCACTGCCAGCTTTCTGGGGATCGTTTACAAATTCATGCCCAACACGCAGGTGGACTTTAAACCCGCATGTATTGGCGGGTTATCCGCTGGAATCCTGTGGGAGACTTCCAAAGAAATCTATGTGTATTACGTTGCCCGGGTATTGACGTCTGATGCGGGGGTTTACGCGAAGGTGTATTCCGGTATGGCAGCCGTTCCCCTGTTCATGCTGTGGATTTACCTGAGTTGGGTTATTTTCCTTCTCGGTGCGGAGATATCATTTGCCGTTCAAAACACCAGCACCTATATGCTTGAACGGCAGACGCGTGGCATCAGCCTGCGTTTCAAGCAGCTCATGTATATTCGAGTCATGCTCCTCGTTGGAAAATACTTCAGATGTGGAAAAGTAGGGCCAGAGATTGACACTCTTGTCTTGGAAACAGGTGCCTCCTCTCGCCTGTTGCGAAACGTGACTTACGATCTGTGCCAGGCTGGTATTCTGGTGGAGACGGCGATGCCTGAAAGCCGGTTCACGCCAGCACTACCACTTAACATGTTGACGCCGCATACTGTCCTGACCAAAACAAATGAACTAGGCCGTCATCCTGAATCCGACAAAACTCCGGCTGACCTCTATTTTGCCGAGGAACTTCTCGGCAAGGCTGAGAAATCGAGGGAGGCTTTGTTCAAGGATGAAACTTTTGATGATTTGGTCAGCCTGTTGATTCAACAATCCCCTGAGGTACTGCCCGTTGGTCAAGCAGAGACCAAAATCTCGGAAACGACAATTATCGCGGAAAATCAGTAGGCGATTGAGTTCAAGTGGCAAATTAATAGCTGTAAATTACAGCTAGCTCGGAAAAGAGGCAGATAATTGAGACTCGCCTGCATACCAAAATCAGGAATAGAAGATGGATCCAAAAGACTACGATCTGGTGGTGATTGGTTCTGGGCCAGCCGGAGAGAAGGGAGCGGCACAAGTTGCTTACTTCGGTAAGAAAGTGGCGATTATCGAGAAAGAACCCCACTTCGGCGGCGCCGCGGCAAATACCGGTACCTTGCCCAGCAAGACTCTGCGCGAAACATCCATGATGCTGTCTGGCTTCAGGGCTCGTGGGCTCTACGGTGTCGATCTGTCATTGCGCCGGGAAGCAACTGTCCGCGATTTTCTGTATCGAGAGGAGCAGGTGGTTGCCGCAGAAAGGGAACGGGCTAACTCAAATGTAGCTCGACACGGCATTGATGTTTATCGAGGCTTAGGATCATTTGTAGATCCTCACACTGTAAGGGTACAGCTCGACGATGGTGGAGAAGAATTCATTCGCGGCGAAGTCATTCTTGTTTCTACTGGTTCCTACCCACATAGGCCCGATATTTACGAGTTCGATCATCCACTGGTTTACGATTCGGACGAAATCCTGCAGATTCACATCATGCCCAAGATCCTTGCCGTAGTTGGTGCTGGTGTAATTGGGAGTGAATACGCCTGTCTGTTTAAGGCCCTGGATGTTGATGTTCATCTGATTGATGGGCGTGAAGAGCTTATGGGTTTTCTGGACCGTGAAATCTCTACTTCTCTGAAAACAAGGATGCAGAAAATCGGTATCGAAATGGTCATGCCCGATTCTGTAGAGTCCTGTGTGGCGACCGATACCGATGTCACTTTGACGCTGGCATCCGGCCGAAAGCTCGTCGTGGATGCTGTGCTGGTTGCATCTGGCCGGACCGGCAACACTGCTAAACTGAATGTGGATGCTGCAGGACTTGAAATGGGACGACGCGGGCAAATGTCGGTCAACGAAAATTACCAGACAAACGTGCCACATATTTATGCGGCTGGCGACGTTATCGGTTTTCCTGCGCTGGCATCTACCTCAATGGAACAGGCAAGGCTGGCGATGGTCCACGCGTTCAATCTGCAATACAAGAAAGAGGTGGCTCCAATCTTGCCGTACGGAATTTATACAATTCCCGAAGTCAGTATGGCCGGCGAGTCGGAGGAATCAGCCAAAGAGAAGGGCATCGATTACGTCGTTGGCAGAGCCTCTTACGCCAATAACGCCCGAGGGATGATCATCGGCGATTTTGATGGATTTCTGAAACTGCTCTACAGATCCGAGGACATGAAACTCATCGGTGCTCACGTGATTGGTGAGATTGCATCGGAGATACTGCACATTGGGCTCATAGCCATGATGACGGATTCATCGAATGAGTTGTTCATGCGGACTTGCTTCAATTACCCGACGCTGGGTGAGCTATACAAATACGCCACCTACGATGCGATGGGCAACCTGGCGAAACGCAAAACCGCAGAGAAGGATTGATCTCGATTTCCTGACTCCCCTACTCTGCCTGCACAAGCTCTCGAATCGCCTGGATGGTGCAGATCTTTATCGAATGCCTCATGGAGAACGCCTGAAGCTGCGGCATCTTCGCCATCGAGCCGTCGGGGTTCATGATCTCCGCTATCAGAGACACTGGCTGCAGGCTGGCGAGTCGCATGAGTTCGACCGCGCCTTCGGTATGGCCTGCACGTTCCAGGACCCCCCCCGGAGCGGCCCGCAGGGGGAACATGTGACCGGGGCGAACAAAATCGTCCGGCGATGCATCCGATGCCAGCACCTTCTGAATGGTCGTCCAGCGATCATTCACACTGACTCCTGTCGAGATGCCCTCACAGGCATCGATGGTCACAGTGAATGGTGTTCCAAAATGGCACGTGTTTTTTTCTACCATGGGGTGCAGTCTGAGACTTTCAGCCTTCTCATTCGATATCGGCATACAAAGGAATCCACGTGCGAAGGTCAGCATGAAATTGATCGCTTCCGGGGTTGCCTTTTCCGCAGCGAGGAGAAGATCGCCTTCGTTCTCGCGGTCTTCGGCGTCGACCAGGATCACCATTTTTCCCTGCTGAAGCTCATCAATGATTTCAGAAATGGGGCTCATTGATAGACGCTCACGATGTTGAGGCCTGTCTTTTCCCTCAGCAACTCTTCTACACCATCCGCTTCACCCTGGGTGATGACCTTGAGAGGCTTGGCTGGATAAGGCACCCCGTCGTGGCTGCCGCGGGACGGTAGATACCAGTCGTCAGGATATGGGCGCTTTGGTGTGTTGAGCTGCACTTCATCCGGGCCGATACGGATCAGGATATCCGCCAGCGCCTCGGCCTCCTTCAGGTTGACCGGCATGAACATGCACTGCACGCCAAGGTAGCCGTGGTATTCCTCCTTGAACTGGAGCGTCCATTCGATGATGTTTTGCAGGCTGAAGCTCTCTACTGGCCTATTCACTCGTTGAAAGGTTTTCTCCGTGGCCGCATCTATCTTTACGAAAACCTTGTCACACGGAAGAATTTCTTCGCGCACCTGCGGGTCGCCCAGAGTAGTGCCGTTGGTCAGGATCAGTGTGGGCTTGCCGGTGAAGTCCTTCATTTGCACGATGGCCTCGCCGATATTCAAGGCAAGAGTCGGTTCACCACTGCCGCTGAAGGTGATGATATCGGACTTCTTCCAATCGCTCTCACGTAAGTCTGCCATCACCTTTTCCGTAGGGACAAAGAGCTTTCGCTCATAGACGTGCTCCTGGATGTTTCCCAGTTGGCAATAGATGCAGTTGAAGGAGCAGAAGGAAGTTTCGCAGATCAAATCGACCCCGAGTGACCAGCCAACTCGCCATGACAGGACTGGCCCGTAAACAGAGCTGACTGAGAGCGGGTCGATGGTTTTCATATTTGAGAATTCAGTGCTTATGAGTGTCCATTAATCTCTAACCAAGTCCCATTCACAATATCAAATTCTCTCCTCACTTTATCGGAGATCAGGGATTACGAGTGAGATTCAGATGAAGATTTGCAAAGGCGGGGAAGGATACCCACTCAAGGCTGAGATGCCTCCCGGCTTTTGTATTCTGCAAGGGCCTTCTTGAGCATCTCAGGATTGGGATGCTGCTGTATGAAACCTTGGATGATGACCACTGCCTCGTTTCCTCCTTCTTCCAGTGCCCGTCGATACCAGTTGAGCTCGGAATCGGCGTTCCCTCTTCTACCCAGCAACGCTCCTAGCCAGACTTGCCCCTGGACAGGAATCCGGAAGGGCGGGCCTTTCCTCTCGGCTGGCAGCTCAAAGCGTGGGTTGAGAAAAACCTGAAATTCGCCCTTGGAGTGCACCTTCGGCCATCCTTCGCGGTGAATTTCGTATAGCACCTCCTCGCAGTTCTTGACCGTGAGGTAAAAATTCATAGTCTGCCTATCGCTTACGAAAAACTTCGCATCCTTCAGTTCGATTGAATAGAGGTAGCGGTCTTCTGGGAGATCTTTTGGATACCAGATCGTGCCACCGGGTCTTCTCGATGCCATCTGGTGAACGCCAGTCGAATTGCAGTTCAGCAGCGCCGGCAGATTCGGTGATGCTATAACAAAATCGTCTTCCTTCGTGTTCTCATTGATGAAGTAAGCCACTGCCTGGGCCGCAAAATAACTCTCCATACTCAGCCCACGTTTATCGAGCGCGGTCTGGTAATCACGTGGCCAGTCTTTCAGGTCGACAGTGTCCCGCAGCGAAAAAAGCCAACCGAAGCCCAACGCAGCTACGACTAGTGTATTGGCTCCAAACCTCGCCCATGTCCGTTGTATGACAGGTTTGATGTTCCCGGCCAAGTGCAGCAACCAACCGCAGAATGCTCCAAACCCAATACAAGGAAGAGGTGCAAACATGACCGCGTTGTAGAAGAACTCCGAAACGATTTCACCCCTCTGCGCAATGGGTGGGAATGACAGGAGAAACAGTGCGGTCAGAAGCGCGTATGCATGGGAACGCCTTGGAAGATTGGCCAGACCGAACAGCCCGAGCAGGAAAAAGATGTCCAACACGAAAACGTGATAGTAGCCGCCCATGAGACGGTACAGACGCTCCCCGAGTCCAGTCGCCTTGGCATCAGCCTCAACGAACCGAACGCCAGTCAATTGTCCGATATCGTAGAGCACCGGGCCGAACCCGTGGGCGAGAACCATGACCAGGAACTGCAGCAAAAGCGGCAGCACCAAGAGTCCTGCCGTGAGTGGCAATCGTTTTCGCTCGGTTAGGCCCACGATTACGAGCAACCACAACCAAAGGGCGCCCGCCCAATAGATTGAGACCGTCGAGACCCCGACAAGCAGAGCTCCGGCAGTCAGCCAATTCGTCCTACTCGTGAGAATCTTCCCGGATTTTCGAGAGGAAGAGCCTGGAAGCTCGTCTCCCGGCTGTTCCTTCAAACTCAGGAACTTCATGACCCCTAAGATGGCGGCTGTCACCACAAGGGGGGAAAGATTCTGCGGGAACGCCATACGCGTAAATAGAACGATCTTCGGATGCAGCGAATACGCCGTAGCGGCAATCAGCCCGGCCCGGTCATCGAAAACGGTCTTGCCGCAAAGAAAAATTAAGAATGTTGTGACGACTCCAATGATCCCGCACATGAAACGGACTGTCCATAACGAGTCCCCGAAGACTGCGCAGAAAACCGTTCCACAGAGGTGGTATCCGATTGGATAGGGATGAAAAGGCGAGAAAGCGGTCCAGCTCACTGCGCGGATACGCAGGTGCCCTTCCATCAGATCCTGGATGACTTTGAGGTTGAATAGTTCGTCGGCGTACCAGCGAGGCTTGCTCTCAAGATCGATGAGACGAAGCGTACCGCTGAGAAGCAGAATAATGACAAGCGCCGCGTAAATCAGTTTCGGCGGGAGCTTGGCATAGAGCGCAGTGGGAACTGGGGACAAAGGTGGAGGCGGCTGTACCTGATCCTGTTCACTCATTCGTGGAGTCGAATATTCTTGATTCGAAAGGGAATTTCAATCGTCGAAAGCAGTCTGCCGGTGCGCCTTCACTTGGCGACCCTTCTAAACTGACTAGGGGCCTAGACAGGCCTCACGCCGAAACAAAAAATCTACTCAAGCTCAGTCACCCACCTTTGATCAGCCTGTACGGCATTACTATGACGGCCTCTGCTGCTTCTTCTTCTGACCTTGCATCCCCTGCCCCTGCTGCTGTTGCACTTTCACCCAAGCGTCTTTCAACGTCACCGTGCGATTGATTGCGAGCTTGTCTTCCGTGGAATCAGAGTCGACACAGAAGTATCCGAGCCGTTCAAACTGCACACGAGTGCCTGCTGATGCGTCTTTCATGCTTGGCTCAACCTTGGCGTTTGCAATCACCGTAAGCGAATTGGGATTCAAGTTGGACGTGAAATCCTGGCCATCCTCCACATCGTTGGGATCTTCTTTCAAAAACAGGTGTTCGTAAAGACGCACTTCTGCTTCGATCGCGTGCTCGGCGGATACCCAGTGCAGGGTGGCTTTTACCTTGCGGCCGTCTGGAGAATCGCCTCCGCGGGTCTCCGGATCGTACGTGCAGTGGAGTTCGGTAACGTTGCCGTTTTCGTCTTTGATGACCTCATTGCAGGTTATGAAAAAGGCATAACGCAATCTCACTTCACGCCCTGGGGCGAGCCTAAAGAACTGCTTTGGCGGGTCTTCCATGAAGTCTTCCTGCTCGATGTAGAGCGTCTTCGAGAATGGCACCTTTCGCGTGCCGGCGCTTACGTCTTCCGGATTGTTGATAGCGTCAAGCTCGTCCGTCTCGCCTTCGGGATAGTTGGTGATGACAACCTTTAAAGGGTTGAGGACGGCCAGCACGCGAGCCGAGGTCTTGTTCAGGTCATCACGCAGACAGTGATTGAGCAATGCATAGTCGACGGTGCTATTGTACTTGGCTACGCCGACTGTTTCGCAGAAATTGCGGAGCGCCGCAGGAGTGTATCCACGTCGGCGAAGGCCGCACAAGGTTGGCATTCGAGGGTCATCCCAGCCGAAAACGTGGTCATCTTTAACGAGTTGGAGAAGTTTGCGCTTACTCGTGATGATGTAGTTCAATTCGAGGCGGGCGAATTCGATCTGCTGGGGATGAAAGATTTCCAGATTCTCGAGATACCAGTCATAGAGAGGACGATGATTTTCAAATTCCAGAGTGCAGATTGAGTGGGTGACGCCTTCGATGGAATCCGACTGGCCATGCGTGAAGTCGTACATCGGATAAATGCACCACTTGTTTCCGGTGCGATGGTGGTGCGCTTTGCTGATGCGATACATAACCGGGTCACGCATATTGAAATTGGGTGAGGCCATGTCGACCTTGGCTCGCAAGGTCCTCTCCCCTTCGTCGAACTCACCGGCCTTCATCCGTTCAAACAAATCCAAGTTTTCTTTAACGGTTCGAATGCGGTAAGGACTTTCTCGGCCAGCTGTGGTGGGTGTGCCGCGGTGCTCACGCATTTCCTCCGCAGTAAGGTCGCAGACAAATGCCTTGCCGTCCCTGACGAGTTTGACCGCATAATCATACAACGTGTCGAAGTAGTCGGAGGCAAACAGGGCGTCGCCTTCCCAATCGAATCCAAGCCATCGAACGTCCTCCATGATCGAGTCCACATATTCGACGTCTTCCTTTACTGGATTGGTATCGTCAAACCGCATATTGCACTTGCCGCCGAATTCCTTCGCCAAACCGAAATTCAGGCATATCGACTTGGCATGACCAATGTGGAGATAACCGTTCGGCTCAGGTGGGAAACGTGTGACTACTTTGCCCCCGTGCTTTCCGTTAGCGATGTCTTCTTTGATGATCTGACGGATGAAATGGTCGGACTTTGGAGTTACTTCGTTCGACATGGTTTCGTATTGTTGGTGATTGGCTTAGAGCAGCGGGATTCTACTTCAGGGCTCGGGCCGAATCCAAAGGAGGGACGACCAAGACGTGAACCGTAAGCCGTGAATCGTCGGCAATTTGAGTTGATCCGCGCTGAATGACAGACAACATGCGCGACTTCAGACTCCCCTACCCGGAACAAACAAACTATGACTGACGAACAGAAATACCTCTTCGACCTTCAGGGCTTCCTGCTCGTTGAGGACGTCCTTACTCACGATGAGTGCGATATGGCGATAGAAAAGATCCAAGAACGAATGCGGCCGATGGAGAAGACTCCCGATGGTTACGATGCAAATGGCACATGGCATTCAGCCGGCAAGCTGCTCGAAGCCGGGCAACCATTCATCAATCTCATCGATCACCCGAAACTGGTGTCAGTACTTGAAAACATCATCAGCCCCAAGCTGCGAATGGAGGGGGCCTATAGTTTTGTGCGCAGCAAGGGGTGTCCGCAGTTCGAGATGCATGGCGGATACCGGGGCGGGAATGTGAACTTCCGTTACTACGTCCATGGAAACAACATTCACACAGGGCTCACTGTAATTTCCTTTGCCTTACAGGATGTGGATGACGAAGCGGGCGGCTTTGCCTGTATTCCCGGCTCGCACAAATCGAACTTTAGTGTCCCGGCGGATTCGCGGAAACGCTTGTTCGACATGAACGGAGGGTTAGTCAGAAACATCCCATCACCAAAAGGTTCAGCGGTGATCTTTACAGAGTGCCTGGCTCACGGCGCCAACGTCTGGCAGCAGGACGAGCCCCGCTATGGCCTGTTCTACAAATACAACGACCGATCAGCGATCTATCATCGGCAGGATATCCGCCTTCCTGCTCAGGCTGCTTTTGATCAGATGACCGATAACCAGAAGTGCTTTTTCAACACCGCCTGGGAGGCATTTGGAAACACGGAGTCGGGGAGGAATGACGTGCCTGAGTATGGACTAAAGGACTGATGGAAAAAATGGAGAACTGGAGTCTTGAAATGAAGGAGTGGGGTACGACATGCTACCGTACAATCTATTCCGGTGTGGCCGAAACGGGGTTGGAATAACGCCTCCAGGCCGGGTCTTCATGCAGGCCTCAACCGGCTGAAGCCGTTACTCCATCTCCGGCCAACTTAACCTTAAGAAAACCACCATGAACCAGACTGAATTCATCGAGCTACTTACGAAATTTTTGCTCACTCACTCTCCCTCCGGCCAGGAGGAGGAGATGGATGACATCGTCCTGCCCATGATGCAGGAGTCCTGCAAGGACGTCTTTCAGGACGAGGCCGGCAATATCGTTGGCACTATCAAGGGCACTTCAGATGCCCCGGCAGTCATTCTGATGGCGCACAAGGATGAGATTGGAACGATTGTGAAGCGGGTAAATGCGGACGGCAGGCTTTCCATTGAAAGGCTCGGGGGCAGCTATCCCTGGCGTTATGGAGAAGGCCCCATGGATGTGCTGACAGAGGATGGCCCGGTGACTGGTTTTCTTTCTGTCGGTTCGAGTCATGTTTCTGCCGAATCGAAAATCGTCGACGACGCCAAGACTAGCAAAGCCCTGGACTGGACCATGGTACACCTCGACATGAAGCTCTCGAAGGACGAAGTGCTGGCCAAGGGTATTCGAGCCGGCTCACGTGCGGTAATTTCACGCAGCCGTAAACAGCCAACAATCGTCGGCAATTATCTTGGCGCGTGGTCGATTGACGATAAGGGTGGAGTTGCAGTGTTGATCAGCGTGATGAAAACTCTTTCCCGAAATCCGCCAAAGCAGGACGTGAAGTTTGTGATCAGTTCCGGTGAAGAGGTGGGCGTAACTGGCGGCACGTTCGCAGCGCGCACCGTGGAAGGTGATGTCCTCATTGCCCTGGAGGTCGCACCGGTTGCGGAGGAATACGATATTCGGAACACCGAGCAGCCAGTGATCCTCTACAAAGATGGTCATTCCTTCTATCACAAGCCAACTTCGGATCAGCTTTTCAAACTGGGGGGAGAACTAGGCTTCGGATGTCAGGCCGCGGTTGTAAGTTCATTCGGCTCTGATGCTAGTTTTTCGCACCGACAGGGCCTGACAGGCAAACCTGTATGTCTGTGTTTTCCGGCGGACAACACCCACGGGTATGAGGTCTCGCACATGGGAGTGTTTGCAAACATCTGCAAGCTGTTGGTGGCGTATGTAACGTAATGAGTAAGACGTATTACTCATTACACATCAAGACCACCGGCCCATCACTTACGAAGTGCAGTTCCCACCCACCCGGTATCTGGACTCGGCTGTAGGCACTCTTGCCTTCCCATTTGAGCTTCCATACGTCGAGTTGATTCTCGACTTTTTCAAAACCCACTTCGTTTTGAAGCTTAATTGGTTTCTCTCCGATGTGGGTAACTCTCGTCACCCCTCTTGAGTGTACGCGCAGGCGCTTCGCATCGAGCAACTTCATTTCTTTCAGTTCGGATGCTGCCATGACGGCCCAGTCGCCTTTGCCGCCAGCGTAGGGGCCGGCGTAATCTTTGAGGATGAGCACGCCGGCTCGATGTTGAATCAACGGGTTGATGGTGCCGGTGATGATGTCGACGCCTTTCATCTGGCGCGGACGGGCTTTCTGCATGGAACTATAACCGCGAGGGGCGACTTGAATGGCCCACAGGTCGTTCTCCATGACGATGTGCCCCCAGTGGTGTTTCCTGGTGACGGTTGATTTTCTTTCCTTGTCGATGGCCAGAACAATTTTTTCGAGCTGCTCGGTGTAGGCCGGGCCAGCCTCAGTAATGCCATCGAAAAGGACAAAGCTCCTGATGTCGGCCGGGGCTTTCCATCGAGCGAGAATGGGCTTGCCTGCATGAATCAGCAATGGCGCGAGGTCACCTTCGTATGAATATTGAAGTCGGGACGAATCGGCGTCGACTGATTGTCCATTTGCTTCAAACTTGCCGAGCGGTTTGAAGACGGTTCGTATCTCTCCCGTTGGTTTCTTTTGGCGGTCGAGGATGGGCTCGTCAGTGGTCGGCCCTGGCACGGCGCGGACGGAACCTTCCCACGAAAACTTTTCAGTGACCTCTTCAAATGTCAGCTCTGGAAAGAGAATCGTCTGAGTATTCAAGTTGCCGGCGACGTAAAGAAGCCCGTCTACTTTGGTGCGCAGCCAGAGATTTATTTTGGCGACGAGATCGGACGTAACACCGTCATCGCCCCCGAGCAGTATCAGGGTGTCGTAGCGCATGAGATCGACGTGTTTGATGCAATCGTAGTTGGGCGCCATATCGAAACCGTTCGCAAGTGCGATTGCGGGGGCCTGGTATGTCTCCCCGTCGCCGTTCCAGCGGGTGCCGCGGGGAAAGATGAGAAGGGTGTCGGTGGTGACGTCCTTGGGCGTGGGCATGTTCGCCATGGCACGGGTAACGTCGCAGTTAAATATGTTCATCCACGAGACGCCGACCATGGCATTCGTGAAGTGTTTGCTCTTCTCTAAGGCCAGCTTTTGCTGTGCCTCTTCGGCAACAGTCAAGGTTTTCTTACCTTCGGCCAGGTCGAGGAACTCCTGGACCTCTTCTGCCGCTTCGCCCGGTTTATCATCGAGAGCCGATTCTGCGTCGGCGGGCTTCCTCGCGGCGGCGATCAGGCCTTCGAGTTCTTTGTATCGAATGGCCCAAATCACCCGGTCGCCGCCGAGCATTCGATTATTGATCACATCTGTGAGAGCCGGGGAGTACGGAGTGAGCGGGAATGTTCCGATACCACCAATGTCTTTGCCTCGAGCGCTCATCGGATCGATGCCGACGTGGTTGAAGAATCCGGCTTCGCTACCGCCAACGTAGAGAGCCAGAGCCGCGCATGTCCCCATGTATCCCAACGGCCGCCAGGGACCATCCGGGAATTTTGTGTCCGTGAAAACACGGTCGAGCCGGAGCACCGAGGGGCTGAGATAGCCCATCCAGGTCACCATGCCGACCGGCTGGCCGGGATGGATAGCGCGCATGAGTGCAGTCTTACCATAGTGGCCGAACAAGTTGCTGTAATCGTAACGCCAGGAGTAATCGCCATCGGTCTCGGTGATGTCGTAGGCGTCCGCCTGCGAACCGAAGTAGGTCATGGTCTGCGGATACATCTTGACGTCCGGATACTGACGTCCGAAGGTCATACGCGTAACGCCGACGATGAAGTTGGACAGTTCGGCAATCGTTTTACGATTCCAATAACCAAATGCGCTTCTGACACGAGCCGGCAATGGCGGCCCCTTGCCGGTTGGATCGGGAATCAGATCAGGGCGTCCGAACTCAAGTAAGAATGCGCGCAGCTTGTCCGCCCCGTCGCCGCCACCGGGCTCGTGCGGCTCGTCAAAAAACATCAGGTGATTCATATAAGGCGCCGCATCGTTCAGTCTGCCGTCGAACTGTTCACGCATATGAAGCGTGTAAACATCCATTTTGCCCTTGCTGTCTTCCCAGGTCTGCATGGCCCACATGGCCGTACTTTGAGGAGCCGAAAAGACACGGCCAAATCTGTAGCCTTCATCAACCAGCTTCCGCGCCTTATCTTTCTCCTTGGGAATATCGCCCTGCCACAGTTGCCAGCCGTTTGGCAGTTCTCCACCCTCAACGTGTTTTCGCTCGCCGAGACGCAGGCGGATGCGTTCCGGGAGCGGGCGGCCTTCAGTCTTGCAGACAGCGTCCTCGAGGATGAGTTTCAGCCACTTGTCTTGATTGCCAGAATAAGCCTTCTGCAGTGATGGCCTGTCCGTCGGTGCGGCACGACGACTGAGGATATCTGCTCCGAACAATCTGGTGATCCAGAACGAAGACGAGAGCGACCGCAGGGCAATGGCGTGAATCTCCGGGTGGCTCATCTTGTCCAGACTGTTCATTGCCCGTGAGCGGACATATTCGTTGGAATGGTTTTCCGCGGTCCAGACGAGGTCTTCGAGCATGTCTCCCTTCATGCGGGCAAGCACTCGAACCGCTGCAAAGTTGGTTCTCATACTCGGATCGGCCAGCATCGAACGGATCATGGTCTTACGGTCGTCAGCGGCCACACGGTAGAGCGAGTTACCCGCGGCCTGCCGGACGGTTTGAGTCTTACTCTTCAGAAGCGTTTCAAGGAAAACCTGGTGCTCTTTCCCCCCATGCTTGCCGATACCAGAGGCGAGGGCAATTTGAACCACGGGCGCCGGGTCATTGCTCATCGCTTTGACCACCTTACTCAACAACGCCGGATGCAAGCGAAGCAGAATTTCGGTTGCTGAACCTCGAACGTTGTCATTTTTGTCCCTGAGAAGTTGTTCCTCGAGTACGGGACTCAGATCTTTCAATTCGAAATGATTTACGAGCTTCAAGGCCACCAGTCGGGTGCTGTCGTCATCAGCGGTCAAAGCTTCTTTCACGGCAGATTGGATCTTATCGCCGCTCTTAAAAACTGAAGGGGCGATGTCGAACCCCTTGTTCTTGAGTTCCGTATCGGCACCCGACATCGCCTTCAGCACGAGCGCCTGCACTTTTTCGGAAGTTCCCTCCTGTTGTGCCAGCCATGAGAATGCGAAGGATTTAACATCCGCCGATTCGTCGACGAGCGCTCGCGTCAGCCGCTCGTCACTCATTGCTTTTACCTTTGCCAGTGACCTGAACGCTGCCAGCCGAACGGCCGGCACGGGATCTTCCGTGGCAATCTTGTGAACCGTATCAACCACTTCCCCACTGTCCGGCCAGCCTCCGAGCGACTCCGCCGCGGCCGCCCGCACGACCGGATTCTCATCCACCTCAAGAACGCGAATGACACGCGCCAAGACTTTTGGATTCTGATGCCCCGAAAGAGCCAGGCAAACATTCTTTCGAATCTCAGGAGTTGTCTTTGCCTGCTCCGCCGGTTTCACATCATTGAGGCTCAGTCCGCCCTTATCCTCAACTTCGATCTCGGCAGGCTCAAAGTGGATCTCAGAAGAGACCAGCACCTTGATCGAGTCTTCGAGGAGTTGAGGGTCTTTGAGTCGCTCCTGATAAGCTGGAATCACCATATTGGCCCATCGCGTGTTCAGAACGCTGAGCACGTGGTTGTCAAAGTCCACCGGATTGGCCACACGATTCTTTACCGGGCCTGCGCCGCTTCGTTTCTGAATGGACTTCAAACGCATGGTGAGGGCCCACGCAAGTCCCCGCATGAACTTCGGATCTTTCTGGATGATCCCCGCAGCGGAGTCGTTAGGGTCACCCCAAGGATTGTCGTTGTAGGGGTTAGGGCTGTGGTCGTACCATTCAGCCCAACGAAAGAATAGAGACGGCTCCTTCGTTTCGGGATCCTCAAGCCTGCGCTGCTGCTGTCTGGTAAGCGGTGTCCCCGTATGTTTATAGACAAAAGACACAAACTCACCGATGGCAACCTTTGGCTGTTTGTAGGGTGAAAGAATCGTCTTTGCGGCAGTACTTTTCTCAGTATGTACTTCAAAGGTGAACTCCTTCTGGGTGGCCGAGTATTCCACGAAAAAGTCGGCCTGAATGAGTTCTCGCCATTGCTTCCATCGGATGCCGGGGTCTTTGTCGTCATCGCCACTCTGGAAGATGTAGAGACCCGTCTTGACAATACCAGCGGTGCCTGCCGTGCTCTGCCAGTCAAGCCGCTGCAGACTGGGTGTCTCAGCCAGGTGCTCGCTCAGGATGACACCGGCAGCGCGCTGAAATGCCTGGTCTTGATTGAGCGGGCCCCAAGTACCACGAGTGTTGGGACGTTCGGAGACTATGGCAATGGTCTTGGGCTGGGCGTAAACCAGGGAAGCCGAGACAAGAACAAGGCAGAGGACAGAATACCGGTGCTGCATGGTGGATCTTAGTTGAGCGAATTGGGGCGGGAGTAAGGATATGATGGCTTCTTGGCAACCGATCTTGGTGAATTTCATATAAATCTACGCTGTCTGCATGTTGATTTTCTGCCCCGCGTAATCAAATAATTACGAACTGCCGAGGAAACATTTAACAAAACGACGCCGATCCCTTTTCCTGCCGAACAAACATCAAAGCCAATCAGCACCTTTGGGATTATCCATTCAGATTTGTGGACCCGCCTTAAAGCAGAACAGGGCTTTGGCAGGCGAAGTTGCCCCGAAGCCTTCCGATGAAGGCGAACACGCTGCCACTTGCCGACAGGGAAGCTGATAGTCGTTAAAGCCGACAGAGTAAAACAGCTGAGATTGACTTCCCTGATTGAAGAATTCATCCAAAAAGTGGATGAAGGGGATGGAACGAACCTTATGGCTGGACTTTGGACAACTTAGCGAATGGCTGAAGTAAGCAAAAATGTGAGCGACCAAGTACCGCATCTCCTCGTCGTCGATGATGACGGCACCAACAGAGACATTCTTATGCGTCGGCTTAAGAGGGCCGGGTATGTGGTGACCGCTGCTGAGAATGGCGCGAAGGCCCTTGAACTCATCGACAGCCAGAAATTTCAACTTGTTCTTCTGGACATATTGATGCCCGGGCTGAGCGGCATTGAAGTGCTCCAGGCGGTTCGAATCAAATACTCCTTGACTGAATTGCCCATCATCATGGCCACCGCCGTCGATGACACTGAGGAGGTGGTCAAGGCTTTGGACCTCGGCGCCAACGATTACGTCATCAAGCCGTTCGATTTCCCCATCGTTCTCGCCCGGATCAAGACACACCTCAAGATGGGCCGGGCAACACCTCGCACCGCATTATTTAACACCGTTAGCGTAGACACTGCCGCGCCGCAGCTCCTCGTCGGTGAGATTATCGACAAGAAATACAAACTGGAATCGGTCATTGGAATAGGTGGGTTCGGCGCTGTCTTTCAGGCCGAACATCTCAGCCTTCATCAGACGGTGGCGGTCAAAATCCTTCAGACAAGTCTCCTCACTACTTCGCAGAACATCATGCGATTTCGCCACGAGGCAGTCGCTGCTTGCCGCGTAAAACACAAAAACGCAGTTCGGGTGATGGACATTGATTCAACCAGTTGGGGTAGTCCTTACCTGGTGATGGAGATGCTCCATGGAGATACCCTCGCGGAACTTCTTCGCCTCACGGGCAGCCTTACTACCAAACGTTCACTTGAACTGCTTATCCCCGTCGCTGACCTGCTTACCGAAGTGCACGCGGAAGGTATCGTCCACCGGGATCTCAAGCCCTCCAATATCTTCCTCCACCGGGAGAACGGCGAAGAAATTGTAAAGGTCGTCGATTTCGGTCTGGCTAAAGCCATCGACAAGTCTCTTGATTCAGCGAAACTCACCGGCACGGGTGAACTCCTCGGCACTCCCGCCTACATGGCCCCCGAGAGATTAAGAAACAAGTCATACGATGGTAAGGCGGATATGTACAGCGTTGGGATCATGCTGTATGAGATGATTTCTGGAGAAGTCCCGTTCATCTCCAGAGAAGGCGACAAGATGGCTGTTGCCATGATGCAGATCAGCGAAGATCCAATACCGCTACGGGCCCTCCGGCCCGATACCCCGCTGGAGATGGAGGACATCGTCTCTCGACTATTACAGAAGAATCCGGAACATCGTCCCTCCGCCGAGGAAACTCTCGAAGCCCTTCAGCAACTGCTCAGTATTGTCGACGAAATGTCAGAACGAGACATCAAAACTGATGGTTGATGGCTAATGGCTGGCAATCTCTTCCATCATTTTCTATTTATTCTCCATTCCCTATTCCCCTACTCACCCGCATTATCATGTTAGACATCGTAAGAATCGGATTTGTCGGTTGTGGTGGCAACGCACGTGGACATATGAATACTTTGAAAAAACTGGAAGGTGCCAGCATTGTCGCCGTCTGTGACGTCATCGAAAAGAACGCAAAAGAGGCGGCCGGAATCACCGGCGGAACCCCTTATACCGACCTTCACGAAATGCTGGCCCGTGACGATCTCAACGGCATTTACCTGAGCCTCCCGGTTCATGCACATGGCGCGCCCGAGCTTGCCGTCATCGAAAGGGGCCTGCCTTTTTTCGTCGAGAAACCAGTCGCTCGCAGAATGGAAATTGCTGAGGAAATTCTGGAACGCGTTACCGAGAAAAATCTAATCACCTGCGTTGGATATCAACTCAGATATTCCGGATCCTCTACCGCCGTCAGAGAAACACTGCAAGGCCAGCGCGTTGGATTGGTCGTTGGAAAATACTGGAGTGGAAGCGGACGCGGGAATCCGGATGCATGGATCAGGCAGTACGAAAAATCAGGGGGGCAAATCCTCGAACAGGCCACCCACACGATTGACGCCATGCGCTACCTCTGCGGCGAAGTCAAGGAGGTCGTCACCTATAAGGCCAGCCGTGAGCTCACCGAAATCGATTGCCCTGACGTGCAGGCGGTAGCGCTGGTATTCGAAAGCGGGGCCATTGGGTCATTGACAACGACCTGGGCTTTCGACCCCAGAGACTGGTCCAACGCTAATGTCCTTGAAATCACCTTCAGCGATCAATACTTAAGATGGGGAGGTGGTAATTCGATCACCGTCAGCGGTGGCGGCAAAGATAAGCAGGAGATTGAACGTTCAGGTCGCAGCATCGATGCAGTGTTTGTCGATGCCGTTCGTTCCAACGATGGATCTGAGATTCTGTCGCCCTATGCCGATGCCGTGAAGAGTCTGGAACTATGTCTCGCCATCAATGAATCCGGTGAAACCGGCGAGCGGGTGAAACTGTAATTCAGACCTCATCGCCGTCTTCTGAAATGTCATATCGCCGTCCGCCTTCTTCCGCGTTGCCAGCCGATTGAGCCATCTGGGCCTGGGCGCGTGACATCCCCGCCCTGTTTTCTTCTTTATCCTTCTTATCTATTTTGCGGAGGATGTGCAGTGTTGTTTTGAGACACAGATCTGTTGTGCGCAGGGTTTTCAGAAGCGCGATGAGTACGATGAAGAAGAAGAAGATAGGCGTCGTCAGTGTGATGCCGGCTTGCAGGTAATCGATGATTTTTGGCACTTTATTTTCCTTAAGCGTTATAACTGTCGAGAGGCCTGAAAGCATAAGCATGAATTCGGGAATAGAAAGCCAGATCAACGGTTCGGTCAACCTAAACAAACCTGGTTGAAACAAATCACAAACCGCTATGACAACCTCCTGTCCCTGAACTCCCGGCCTTCGATCTGAAGAGGTGACTTATGAGACCTTTACTCTTTTGCCTGATCGCTCTCTCCCCGCTCCATGCTCAGCCTCAGCAGGACGCTTTCGATGATATCGCAGACTTCATTGAAAAAATTCAGACCCAGCGCAAGCAAATCATCGAAGGAAGTGCAATGCAGGTGCTCACCAGCCTTGAGCGAGCCCTGCGTTCGGATTCCTCACTCGTCAAGGCGTATATCACAGCATACGGCATGACTAAATTTGGAGAAGGGGAAGTGGCTGATTCAAAACTCGAAGCGTGGAAGCTTCAGAATCAATTGGAGCTTTCTGACGACGACTTCAAAAAGGCCCTTCGCATCCATGCCACATTCCTTGTGAGCGCATTATTAAAGAGTATCGGCAAAGACGAAAAAGCAATCGAATTCAGCAAAAGGGTCTACAGCCTGGCGGTAGGTCCAGGCACTACCCCAAAGATAGCCTTGTACGGAAAATTCGACGTCATCAAACGACCTCTCAGCCAGAGTCCTTTCATTGGTTACGGCGGACGGGAGAACGCTCTGGTCGGTGTACGTGGCTGGTATACTGGACCTGTCACCGATATTGCAGAACTGCACCGGGTAAACATCATGGGCCCGCTGCGTGATGCCAAGAGCAAAGATCTTTTCAACGAGTGGAAGCGGAACATCCAGCTTGAGAAGGCTCTCGCTCTCGAAAGAGGTCAGGACGATCAGTTCAACAGTGTCCACCTGCCTCAGTTGAAATGGCAAATGGCAACGGACTACATCCGCTTTGGGCAGCATCGATTGGGAATGGACCTGGTGAAGAGCGCGCTTGAAGGCAACCACATGCACCCTCAGTTCAATCGGATGGTTGGTGACCTGAAGGATTGGCTCTCAAAAGCCCGCGACGATGGTGAGGACAAAGCACTGCCACAGGAACCATAGATGCCATTCAGACTTTGCCTGAATACGAGACCTCCATCAACACCCAGGCAATTACCAATGGTTAATGGATGCCGCGGCTTCAATTACCATTGACCATCAACCATTCTTCCTAACCCCCGATAGCCTTCCTGCGTTCCTCTCCTACCCCTGCAGCCTCGTAGATGGCCTCAAGCAACGCGATGGCTTTGCGCCCCTCTTCGCCGGAGACATCAGGCATCTTGTCCTCGCGGATAGCCTGTACCATGTCCTGGGGAGCATTCTGCGGATGATCCCTCGGCTCCGGTGTTTCCAATTCCGTACGACCGTCCGGAAATTTCACTCGCATGTCTCGCCAATTCTGAACGTTACTTGCACTTCCGAGATGACCATTCACTTCGATACCGAATTGGTCGTTTAGAGAATAAGTAGTCGTGCCCAGGATCAACCCGTTTGCTCCGGACTCAAAATCCAGCATCGCCATTCCAAGATCTTCGGTCTCGATCTCATGACCGAACGTGCCGACTTTGGCAACCACATTCTTCCAGGGCCCGCCCAGCCAGGCGAGCATGTCGATAACGTGAATGGACTGATTGGCCAGCGAACCGCCGCCGTCAAGCTTCCAGGTGCCACGCCAGCCACCCATGTGCTCGTAATACTCCTGGGTCCGCCACCATTTGCAGCGGGCTTCCACAAGAATGATGTCCCCGAGTTCCCCCTCCTCCATGGCGGTCTTTAACTGCCTCAACTTAGAAAAATAGCGGGACTCGAAATCGACAACCAGTTTCCGGCCTGCAGCCGCACAGGTCTTGATGAGCTCATCGCAGCGGGCGGTTGTCAGATCCATCGGCTTGGTGGTCACCACATGTTTGCCGGCAGCAGCCGCCATCTTTCCAAAGTGCGCATGCGTGCCGGACGGCGTCATGACATAGACCACGTCCACATCATCGCATTTGAGCATTTCATCGAAGTCATCAAACGCAGGGCATCCGTGTACTTCGACAGCCTTTTCCCGTCTGGCCGCGTCCAGATCGCAAACCGCTGCAACCCGGGCTCCTTCAGTCTCCGCAACCTGTCTGGCGCGTCCGGCGCCCATGCCCAATCCAAGAATCCCGAATCCGATCGTGTCACCCATGATGTGCTCCTGATTAAGTTTTGGATTTCCGCCAGTTTAGGTCAGTCTCCATGGGTGTCTAACAGGCCGGCATTTGTTTAACGCCGGCCGAAAATGCTCTCGGCTCGGCTGTTGGCCGGAGTCGAACCGTTGCTGGTTTGACCTGAAGTCACAGGCCAATCACCCAATCAGCGACCGCGTGTACTGAACATTCTTCAACGAATTTGCCTCCAGCCCCGCCAGGTCGTTGTCCACGACTACAAATTCTTCTGGGCTGATACTTGTGTGAGTTTCCACGACAAGGAAACCGCCGTAGTTGGCCGCCTTCAGTGCTGAAATCTGACCAGGCCAGTCGACCACGCCTTCCCCCATAAGTTGCCATACGCCCGAGTCAGCGCCGAAATTTTTCATGTGGACATGGCTGACAAGGTCTTTGACTTCTTCGTACTCATCGGGGAACGGCAAGTTCGATCCTGCCTTCGCCGAATTGCCAGGATCCCAGCAGAGTCTGAGATTATCTGAATTCACTGCTCGTATGATCTCCGCCGCCTCTATACCGGTCGCCCCCCAGCAGACCGCCTCATTCTCCAGCACCAGCCGGCATCCGTTCTGGCCGGCGATATCAGCCATTCGCGCACAGTAGTCGACTACCTGACTTGGCCTCTCCTTAGCATCCCCCCGCCGGAAACCAAATCCTGAGACCAAGTTTGTGCCCAGTTTCCGAGCCCATTCACATGCCTTGGGTAAACCAGTGGTGAAGTCCTCCTCCACCGTCGGATCCTCTACCAGTTTCTTGCTGAATCCAGGGGAGACACCGGACACTCGCAGACCAGCATCCTCGATCATGGACTTGAAGCTCTCTAGCACCTCTTCTGCAACCGCGGGAAATCGTCCACCGGGTAGCGAGCGCACTTCTATGAACTCAATTCCCCATTCACGAGCCAGGTGGAGGGCACGCACAGGATCGTCTCGATTAATCTCGTCAGCGAATATTGAAAGTTGCATCTCATTATTACTCAGGCAATCGGCAGGACTACAATCGGAAAAGTCGCATTGCATTGCCGCAAAGTATTGCCTCCGCATCGGCATCCTCCAGATCGTTCACCACCCTCAACACCGCCGAGTGAGGAATAAAGAATGGCGCGTGTGAACCAAACAAGAGCTTGTCTGTCAGCCCACTCTCGACAAATAGCTTCACTTGGTCCATGCCATCCGCTTGCGAGACATCGGCCCATAGATTCGGCAGACGGAGTAATTTCTCGCCCAGGGCCGCTATCTCATAGGAGCGCGGGCCACCAATGATGATTTGCAGGTCGCCGAACGTATGCGCTATGGCTGCTACGGCCTCCGCACTCACGTCCGGGATCTGGGCCAGCGGATGATGGCGCCGAGGATCTTCCAGACGGGTTTGAACGATGACGACCAGTTCAGTCTTTGAAAGCTCGGCAAACAATTCGTTCGCATCCTGGAGTTCATAACCATGATATGCTGGCAATAGTTTGACGGCCTTCACAGACGAATGGTTTGCTGCGGTTTTGAGCTCCTCACGCCAGGTTGACATACGAGGGGACAGGATCGGCACTGGTGAAATCTCCACCTGCTCATTCGTCGCTTCATAGACCTCCCCGTTGCAGGAATGCGGATTTGGAAACCACGCGGCAGACATCGGCGACAGGAAACACATCCCGACATCGACCGCATGAAGTGAGGCACAAACGGCTTCAACACTTCCATCCACAGGCAAAGCCCAGCAGTGACCCGCCCAGGTGTTGACATCAATAATCATGGCAACACCTCAACACCGGCCCAGTCCGGAAGTAATCGTGCAGCGTTATTCCAGAGGATGTCCTTCTTAATCTGCAAGGAAAGAGTCGTGCCGAGAGTCTTCCCGAGCTGCGTGCCCAACTGCCGGACAGGCATGTCTGATCCATACACAACTCTCGTGGGGCCCAGGCGGGCGACAGCAGCCTCAACCATTCCGCTCTCTGGGTCACCGCCGCTCGTATCGACCACGATATTAGGACAGCCCTTCACGTCCTCGATGCCCTGTAAACCACCCCCGTTAAGGTGAGCCATGATGATCCGGGCCTTCGGGTGTCTCCGAGCCATGTCAGCAACATCGGCGGGGAAAGATTCTCCCGGCAGATTGCCTGTGGTCTTAATCCACGAGTGTTGCAGAAGCGGTACATCATGCTTGATGGCCGCTTCACAGATCGGGTCGAGTCCCACGTCAGTCGCCCTCCGTGACACCCAGAGCTTCACTCCGGGAAAACGCATGCCACCCACGCAACGATCAATCTCTGCGGCGGATTCCTCTGGAAATTCAGGAGTCACATAACAAAAAGGAAGGAACACATCCGGTGCAATCTCACGCAGTTTTTGGACGTAATCATTCGCTTCACGGCACTGTTGCATCGTTGGCTCCCGCGGAACTCCAGGGCACAGAGAAAAGAGGCACATCTTCTCTACGCCGGCTCGCTTTCCCGTTTCGATGAGCAAGTGCGCATCTTCCCCGGCCGTAACCGTCTTGTAGGGGCCGAAGCAATGCAACGGATGGACATGCACATCCAGTGCTGGGCAAGGCGGTTTCAGGCGGTTACGAATTTCAGAGACGTTCATAGAAACGAGTCATTCAAAGAATTCCAAGGGTCAGCATGGCTGCCAGGCCAAACGAATGAATCAATATCATTATCCAGTGTCTTGAATTCAATAAGGATCGCGCGGCAAGGCCAGCATCCTTCGCTGGTTTAAGCATCGATCCCAGACAGCCGCTTAACGCAATTGCTTGAAAGGCCGGAAAGTATAACTTAAGCAGACCCCCATCCACCTGACAAAGATAAACAAATACATGAAACTCACCGATTGCACGCGACGCGTTCTATTCCCGATACTGGCTATCAGTCTGCACGGTCACTCTGGTGCCAGCGCGGAGCAGGAGGCATTCAAGTCACACCCACCGTTGCGGCCATTACCACAAGCATCCAATCGACCGCTTGAGAAAGGGCCGGCTTACTTTGTCGATCCTGCCAAAGGCAACGATGCCTTCGCAGGCACAGAAGAAACTCCATGGAAAACCATCGCACAAGGGCTATCGAGCCTTCAAGCGGGAGACACGCTGGTTTTGAGGGGCGGCACTTATTACGAACACCTTTACTGCAGTGCAGCCGGCTCTGCCGAGAAGCCGATAACGATTCGTTCGTATCCCGGCGAGTTGGCCATCGTTGACGGATCTTTTCGCGAGTTCTTCGAAGACCATCGGAACGCTTGGGAACCATTTCCTGAGGGAAGTCCCGGTGAATTTCGCTCAAGGACAACCTACCGCAATTTGCGGAATCTTCACGGCAGGTTCGGCGACTCCATGATCGGCCTGCAGATCTATTACTACATCGAAGACTTGCGCGGCGAACGTTACGTCGGACCTGGTGTGTGGTACAACCGCTTGACTGGACGTATCCACATTCGACTCCAGCATTACAAAGCGGAAGGGGCTGTTCGCGGACGAAGTGAACTTGCACGGAAGTTCCTCCCGTCCCCTCTTCATGAACTGCATAGTTACGCCGGTGAAACTGACCCGCGTAATCTGCAATTGATCATTGCTCCATTTCATTCCGTGCCGCTTGTTATCGACAAGTCGCAGCACACGCGTTTCCAGGACCTTGTCATCCGCGGCGGCGCTTACGATGTGGTGGATATCCGTCACGCTGAGCATCTGGTATTCGATAACGTGGTGGTCTACGCAGGCACCTATGGCATTAAAGCTCAGAATACCGGGCCGTTTAAGTTCCAAAACTCCGCAATATATGGGAGCGTGCCGCCCTGGAGCACTCGTGGAGAGACTTCCCTGCGTGAACGTCCATGGCAAAGCAAGGGACGCAATCTGACCCGCCTCAACACGCACGCTCTTCTGATACCTGCTACTTCGGATGAATATTCGGTCTACTATTTTCCATACAATCACGAT
Organism: Planctomycetota bacterium; assembly: GCA_027625095.1. Taxonomy (GTDB): domain Bacteria; phylum Planctomycetota; class PUPC01; order JACPCR01; family JACPCR01; genus JAQBXN01. The sequence goes on from JAQBXN010000031.1 coordinate 56,097, forward strand.
TGGGAAATTTCATACAGCGAATTTACCGACGGACACGACGGAGTTTATCTGGGCGATATCGTGAATCTGAAGTTTCACCACAATTACGTGCACAATTTCCAGGATGATGGCATTTACCTTTCGAGCTTCAGACCGCTGTATAATCCACAGGCTCGCCCCCGTGAGATTTATCAGAATTTCATAGGCGCCTGTCTCATCACTTTTGCATACGGAGGGGATGCCAGGGCTTCGAGTGAAGTGCACGTCTACCGCAATATCATCAGCGGCTCCTATACAGTGTCAGACCACGGGGGCCCGCCATGGGAGGGCATGCGCTGGTATCACAATACGGTGTTTTCCGATCCCAGGAACCTCTTCGATCTCAGGCACACAAAACCCGGGCAAACCTGGCAGGTTCGTAACAACCTTATTATCGGCGGCACCGCTCAGCCGGGGAAGCCGCAGGAAGGCGCCGCATGGGCAGGAAACGTCAGCGACGACAAACTCGAAAAACCCGGAAGTATTCAGTTGACCAAAGAGAGCACAGCAGTCGATGCGGGAGAACCGATACCAGGTGACTGGCCGGACCCACTGCGTGAATCGGAAACAGGAAAACCTGACGCCGGCGCGCTGCCGTTGGGTGCAGAACCTCTGAAAGTGGGACGAAACGGCAGGATGGTCTTTTAAGGAGGAAACTGCTCTCCAAAGGATGCGACTATGGAAGGCGGTGGCTTGCCACCGCTTTCGCTTCTTCACAATCCCAGAAGCCTATTCGAATTGCACCTTCCCGAAAAAATCAGGCAGGTGAAAGTTCGGCCTCGGATTATCGACTGGCGACCATGTCAGCCAGTGCGGGTGGGAAGTGCGGTCACCACACTTATAGAAATTGGCCCGCCAGGTAACTCCCGAAGCAGGTTCTTCGAACGAACGATAATGTCGCAGGATATCGAACGGCAGAGCATATCCCAGGGTCCAGGTAACCGGCCCCGCCAGCTCCTGCTCGACAGTTTCCGGCTGCGAATGAGCGATTTGTATTCTGTTGAAATCCGACTCAGGTATCGGAACAACTCCCTGGCCCTGCTTCTTTTGAAAATGAAACAGCGCTGTCCCGCCGCAATTGACCTCCAGGTTGAAATAGCCTTCCGACACATCCGGACCTGGTGTGAAAAAGAATTCAACGCAACTGTCCCAACAGACGCTGTCCTGATAGTGATTGGCAACAGCGCGGACATATCTGTCACCTACCTTGAAAGTCACGTAAAGAAATTGGGCGTCGTACGCTATTTTGAACTCAACAACCGGTCTGTGCTCCGGTTGGTCACCCATAAATTCGCCGAGCAAGTTTGGCTGAATTCCGTCCCACGGTAATTCATCCCAACCAGAATGAACGTCGACAGGTGCACTAACTTTTCGAATTTTCAGATTCATAAGGCTATTTCTCCGGCTATTTCTGATGGCGTTGGAATCGATCAGGTTCGTGAATTCCTGTTTAAATTCAGCAAGGTGCGAGGATCGAGGACTTTTAACAAATGCCACCGAAAAAGTCACCACGGGGAGATCGACAACGAATGCCTGAAAGCTTTATATTCCTGCCATGCCAGCGAAGATTCAGAGCATCACACTCATCCCCCTCCGCGTTCCTATTCCCACTGAACGGGTAAACTGCCCCGAGTTTGCCGATCAGATGCTTACGCGAGACGCAAACAACGGTTGGGGCGCGACCACATTCTTCGGCGATATGCCTTTCCTGGTCGTGAAGGTTGAAGGAGACGACGGAAGCATCGGGTGGTCAGACTCACGCCGGTATGGGAAATCGGAATCCGTCGCCGTAGAGACCATTGAGTACGCTCGCCAATTCCTTGGACGTTCTTTCGAGGAATTCCATCCAGCGAAGGACCACCTCGGCCTGATGCTACCTCATCCCGAAGTTCACTTCAGAGAGGTATTGACTGCTGCACTCGTCTGGTCAGCGGTGGCCCAGGGAATACCTCTTTATTCCCTATTCGGAGAGAAAGTCAGAGATGAAGTAAGAGTGGAATATTGGAGCGGACATCGCACGCCAGCGGGGGCGGAAGCGCTTGCAGGAGAAGGTCGGGCGCGAGGGTTCGCTGGACTGAAGTTGAAGGCCCATCTCAACATTGATGTTGGCGGCGTCACTGAAGCTGTGTTCCGTGGTGGTGGCTCTGACTTTCATCTGAACATTGATCCGAACGGTCGATGGGAAACCGTTGAAGCTTCCGTGGCTCGCGCCCGCGCGATGCTCGAAGTGAGCACAAACGTGTTGCTCGAGGACCCCATCTACAACAAGGCAAAGGTTGCCGAAGTCCGGAAGCAGACCGGGATTCCAACCGCCGTCACAGTGAACTCTCCCGAGAGTGTTCAGGAAGCTCTTGATCTCGAAGCTGCCGATGTATTCAACCTTGGCGGAGACTGGGTGAATCAGATCGAGACTGCCGCATTTATAGAGCCAAGCGGCATACCCTACTGGCTTGCCAGTTCCGTAGAGACGGGCATAGGCGACATGGCCTGCGCTCATCTCGCAGCGACTCTGCCTGGATGCACTATCGGTTCCGATTTGGTCGGCAACCTTTGCCGTGAACACAACCTGCTGACCGAGCCGGCCCACTTTCGTAAAGGTCATATTGTTGTGTCAGAGGCTCCAGGACTCGGCGTTAAAGTGGATGAAAACGCCATCGAGCACTATCGAATTGCAGACCCGGTTGTTGTTCAGGGAACTTCCGGTTAACCCTCCTCACGATCCGTTGACTACACATTCGGGACTGACATATGAAGATAGATTTGCACGATAGGGTTGCTGTCGTAACCGGCGCTTCAGGCTACCTTGGCCGCGTGATGGTACGCACACTGGCCGCCTGTGGTGCTGATGTGGTTATCCACTATCAGAATAACGTTGAGATGGCAGAGCAGTTGCGAAAGGAAGTGCTTGAAATGGGCGTCCGGACAATGGTTTGCCAGGCGGATATCACTCAGCTCGATTCCATCATGGCAATGCGGAACAGCATCAATAATGAACTGGGCGCCCCCGATATCATCGTTAACAACGCGGTGATTCAGTACGAATGGAAAAGAATCCTTGATCAGGATGAGAAAGACTACGACAGCCAGTTTCGCTCCTGTGTCCTGCAAAGCGTTTTTATGGCCAAGGCTTTTGTTCCGGCGATGGTACAAAAGAAATACGGACGCGTGATCGCCATCAACACCGAGTGCGCGATGCAGAATGGCCCAGGCCAATCGGCTTATGTCGCTGGCAAACGTGGTCTCGATGGAATCGTCAGAATTCTTGCCCGCGAAGTCGGCGAGCATCAGATCACCGTTAATCAGGTCGCACCGGGCTTTACCATCAGCGATCGCGACCGGGCGACCGGAACAGAGAGTAAGCCTGCTTACGAAAAGAGTGTTGCATTGAAGAGGCGCGGCACCGACCAGGAAATAGCAAACGCTGTTGCTTTTCTCGCTTCAGACCTGGCGAGCTTCATTACTGGTGCATTCATCCCAGTCTGTGGTGGGAATGTGATGCCGACCATTTGACCCAATGAAATCATCATTCTCTTCCATTGATGACTGATTCCGATTCATCCGTGATCCAGATTGCTGCCGACGTTGGTGGTACTTTCACCGATGTCGTCGTCTCTCTGCCGGGCGGTAGCATCCTCACGAGGAAGGTGCCTTCTACTCCCCCTAATTTCGAGGTGGGAGTCCTTATAGCTGTCGATGAAGTTCTGGCCGCGTGCGCGTTCGATCGTTCAGAAATCGCCACCGTGTGCCATGGCACCACAGTCGCCACGAATGCCGTCCTCGAGCGTCGCGGGGCGAAAACGGCACTCATCACCACCAGGGGCTTTCGGGATGTGCTCGAGCTTCGACGCATTCGCGCACCGCAGCTTTATGACTTGTTCTTTCAGAAGCCCCCTGCGATCGTTGACCGGTATCTCCGGTTCGAATTGACCGAGCGCATCAGTGCAGGTGGCGAAGTATTAGTGCCCGTAAACCGGGATGAACTGGAGGGGATCGTTGAACGGCTCGTCGAGCAGAATATTGAATCGATCGCCGTCTGCTTTCTGCATTCTTATATCATGCCGGATCATGAGCGCGAGGTCGGCGAATACCTTCATCGTGTGCTTCCGGACCTCCCCATCTCCCTTTCCTATGAGGTAGTCAGACAGCGCCGTGAATACGAACGTACGGCGACAACGGCGGTGAACGCTTACATTCAACTAATCATGCGGCGATATCTGGACAGGCTGCAGGGCGGGCTGAGAGAACGTGGCATTCAAGCGCCCCTGATGATTATGCAATCCGCAGGTGGACTGACCCCTGCCGCCGACGCTGCGCTTCGTCCGGTTTTTGCGCTCGAGTCCGGCCCGGCGGCTGGTGTCCTGGCAGCGGGCAAGGTCGCGAAGGCGACAGGTACCCGGAATGTCATCAGCTTCGACATGGGCGGGACCACTGCAAAGGCTGCGATGATCGAGAATGGCGACATCCCATACAGCCCGGAATACGAAGTCGGTTCTTCCCTTTCTGCCGGCAATCGCCTGACCGGAGGTGGAGGCGAATTGATTCTTGCTCCGAGCATCGACATTGCCGAAGTGGGCGCGGGCGGCGGCAGTATGGCATACATCGATGCCGGTGGCGGATTGCGCGTCGGCCCGCGAAGCGCGGGGGCCATACCTGGGCCCGCCTGTTACCAGCGGGGCGGAACTGAGCCGACCGTCACCGACGCCAACGTTGTTCTTGGTTACATCAAGCCAGGCCAGTTGGCTGGCGGAGACGTGGTAATCGATGAGGTAGTAGCCCGGCGGTGCATCGAGGACAAAATCGCTCGCCCCCTTGGGATGACAGTCCTGCAGGCGGCGCTGGGAATTCATCGCATTGCAAACGCTGAAATGTTGCGGGCGCTGAGAGAGGTTTCCACCCATCGTGGACGCGATCCTCGCGAGTTTGCCCTGGTTGCTTTTGGCGGTTCCGGGCCGATTCATGCCGCCCACCTGGCAGATGAACTCGGCACCAATCGGGTCATCGTACCACCAGTGCCGGGGGTGTTCAGTGCAGTAGGACTACTCGCTTCAGGGCTCGAGCATCACGATGTTCGCAGTTGCCGCCTGGCGGATGAAACTCTGAACCCAAGCGAAATCTCAAGTCGGATTCAAGAGATGCATGCCACCATGCTGAAACAACTCATTTTGGAATCCGCCCACGAGGAAAGGCTGAAGTTCGAGGCCTTTGCTGATCTCAGGTTTGTTGGAGAGATATCTGATATTCGCATTCGGATTGAGGATCAGGTCATCACCACTGCATCCATCGCGGAGCTTCGTCGCGGCTATGAAGAGGAACACGAACGGATGTATGGTCATCGGTCTGAATCTGGGGCGCCTATTGAAATTACCGCCATTCGCCTGATCGGCAGAGAGGCAAGAAAGGAGATGCTGACAATGACACTACCCGAATCTGCAGGCGAAGTTTCAGGAAGCCGCGTCGCTACCTTCCCGGATTCAGCAGGCCCCATGGAAGTCCAGGTTACCTCCAGAGGGGCCCTGACCGCAGAAACGGAAGGCCCACTCCTTGTGGACGAATACGACGCCACCATCGTCATCCCCCCTGGCTGGTCTGCGCACCTCGATGAAGCCTTCAACATCATCATGGAGAAGAAGCATGGCAACTGTTGACCCCATCACGCGGGAAATCATCAAGAACGCCCTCGCCTCGATTGCCGACGAAATGGCTGTCGGTCTCTACCGTACCGCCTACTCCACGATAGTCAGGGACGTACTCGATTTTTCGACTTCCCTCTGCAATGCGAAAGGTGAACAGATCGCACAGGGCACAACCATCCCGCTGCACATGGGCTCTGTCCCCTATGCCATGGAAACACTGTTCGCCAAGTACGGCGACTCCATGGATGAAGGCGATGTTTTCATCCTTAACGATCCATTCGACGGTGGCATGCACATACCGGACATCTTCATCGTCAAGCCGGTGTTCTCAGACGGCCAGCACATCGCCTTCGCGGTCTCCACAGCGCACCATCTCGACCTTGGGGGCCGGGTTCCCGGCAGTTCTGCATGTGACAACACAGAAATTTTTCACGATGGACTCCGCATTCCCTGGCTGAAATTGTACAGGGGCGGTAAACCCGACGAATCACTCTTTACATTACTCCGCGCAAATATCCGTGTGCCCCACATGACCATGGGCGACCTGCGCGCACAACTCTCGGCCTGCCACACTGGCGAGCGTGGCATACTTCAAGTCGTGGAACGCTACGGTGTGGACACCTTTGAAGCCTGTTCGACCGAACTGCTCGATTACACCGAACGCATCGTCCGCTCCGAAATTGCATCGTGGAAGGACGGTAGCAGCACTTTTGTCGATTACATGGATAGCGACGGCTGCGGCGGCCCGCCGGTCAAAATTCAATGTACGATCACTGTCAAAGGTGACGAACTGACCGCCGATTTTACCGGAAGCGCTCCGCAGGTACCCGGCGCGATAAACAGCACCCTTTCCTATACAGCATCGGCCGTGGCCATGTGCGTCCGGGCGGTCATGCATGCAGACATGCCGAACACCGCAGGAATGTTTCGTCCCCTCCACGTCATTGCTCCAGCCGGGACCGTCCTGAACGGTGAGATGCCTGCCGCTTCTTCCATGCGAGGAGTGACCGGTTTTCGCACGGTCGATGCAATCCTCGGGGCATTGGCCGGTATCGTTCCGGAACGAGTGCTGGCGGCTTGTGAGGGAGGCAACTCACTGGTCATCATCGGTGGCCAACGAGCAAATTCTCGTGAGGCGTACGTCTACTACGAACTGATCTCCGGCACCTGGGGAGCACGCCCGGACCGGGATGGAAACGACGGTCTCTGCAATCCCGCCAATGTGGCCGCAAATATTTCTATCGAAGAGGCGGAGAGTAATTATCCGATTCGCATTCACCGTTACGGTCTTGTCCGTGACACCGGCGGGGCGGGCAAGTATCGGGGAGGAATGGCCGTCGAGCGCGAGTGGGAACTCCTCGAAGGTGAATCAACACTGACCATTCGCTCGGACCGACGCGACCACCCTCCCTACGGTCTCGGAGGGGGCTTGCCCGGCGGAAGCTCAATCAGCATCCTCAAGCATCATGACAGTGAGGAAGTGCTCCCTGTCATGGTCTCTACCAAGATCAAGAAGGGTGAAATCCTCTACCATCGTCAACCCGGAGGGGGCGGCTACGGAGATCCGCACGATAGAGACCCGGAAGCCGTGGCCTGTGACATTCAAAATGACCGGGTCTCTAAGGAGGCCGCTGAACGGCTGTACGGGGTGATCTTCGAGGACGGGAGTTTTGAGGATGGATGAAATAGAAATTCTCGAATTCTCCTGCAGATTGGCTTTTCTACCTCATCAGTCACCATCTGGTGAGGCATTGGAATTCGGAATCTGATTCTATCCTCCTGACTTTGACTAGTGTCCCAACTTTGCTAGATTTTTTTTATGCCAAACGACCCCACACTCACCGATGATGGATTTTTCGATGCTTTCGTTCGTCTTCCGGCTGAAACCCGGAGCCGATTGATGGGCCAATTCGCTGCATGGACTGAATCTGGAAGTGCTTCAGTGTCGACCGGTACCACGTCCGAGCTGGAATTACTCAAGGAAATCCAGGAATCAGCACCTGATTTGGAATTTCAACGCTACACAGAACTGCGTACAAAATTTGATGCGGAAGAGCTGAACGATGACGAACATCGAGAACTCACTGCCATGATTGAGCAACTGGAATGTGCCCATGCGTCTCGGATGAAATTGGTCGCACAGCTTTCAAAGCTTCGGTCAGAAACACTGGACGACACCATGAATTCTTTAGAACTCGATTTGGCGATTGATGGCGTCCGAAATTAGCGTTGCGGTTTCAGAACAGCTTCGACAATTTGTCGCTGACCGGGCAAACCAATGTTGTGAGTACTGTCAGGGACAGCTCAAGTATTCCCTCCAGCCATTTGTTGTCGAACACATAACCCCTCGTTCAAAATCTGGGGATAACGATCCAGAGAATCTCGCTCTTGCATGTCAAGGTTGCAACGGAAACAAATATGTGAAGGAATCTGGAGCAGATCCGCTCACCGGGAAGATTGTGCCACTATTTCATCCAAGACAGATGAAGTGGGAAGACCACTTCCTATGGAGTACGGACTATCGAATCGTGTGAGGGAGAACTGCCGCGGGAAGGGCTACCGTAGAGGCGCTGCATTTGAATCGCGCAGGGAATGTAAGTCTTCGGCAAGCTCTTTTCGAAACCGGTCGGCACCCTCCAGTATGATGACGTCACAAACAACCACGAAATGAGGCGAAGTTATGTTCACTGAACTGCAAATAGAAGAATTTCGCCGAGATGGCTTTACCCTGTTTCCCGATTTTTTCAGCGGCGAAGAAGTTGCGCTTTACAGGAACGCGATTGAAGAAGTCTCGGCTGGAAATACCCTTGAAAACCATGACGGCAAGCGGATGGAGATGGAGCCCAATCAGCCTCCCGAAGGCAAAAAGGTCAGGCGACTTTACGAGCCCTGTTCTTTTTATTCGGAGTTCAAAGAACTTTCCGGGTCCGCAAAACTCCTTGACTGCGTAGAGCAACTCATCGGTCCGGACATCGTGCTCCATTACAGCAAGATCAACATGAAGCCCGCTGAAATAGGATCGGTCGTGGAATGGCACCAGGACATCTCTTATTACCCGTTGACCAACCTGGATTCCATCGCCATTCTCTTCTACCTGGACGACGCGACCGTCTCCAACGGCTGTTTGAAAGTGATTCCAGGTCGCCAGAACAGCCCGTTGATGAACCACAGCAGGGACGGGTATTTTCAAGGTCGTGTGACAGAAGAGGTTGACGACTCTTTAGCCGTTCCAGTTGAAGGGAAAGCAGGCTCAGCGATCTTCATGCACTGTATGGTGCCGCATGCATCGCTGCCAAATACGTCCTCCCATTCAAGGCGAACGCTCATTCTCAGTTACCGGTCTGCAGACGCGTTTCCTATCTATCACAGTGAGATGACTCACAAGAACGAGGCGGGAATCGTCCTTGTCCGGGGGAAGTGGGCCAGTTCGGCACGCATGACGCTGAGTGAGTTTCCAATCCCGAAGTATCCGAGAAACATCGCCTCGCTCTACGATCTGCAGGAGACCTCCCGAAAGGGTGAAAAGTCGTAAGTCGTACAACTTCGCTGAGCCGGGTACTTCACGAGACAAGTTCTGTCAGAACTCATCCCACCGTTACCATCTCCCCGATTTGGGCAGACTGAAAGATAGCGTCGATCAGTCCCATCGAGGCTCGTAGTTGATCTGCGGTCACCAGTGGCGTCGCCTCGCCACGAATCGAGGCAATGACGTTTTCGTAGAGTTCGTCGATCTCGTGGATTGGCGCCAAGGTTTCAGTTTCCTCTGAGTCACCACGTTTTAATTCGGCAGATTTGTTGACGCCCTCTGATCTGATAGAGCCTTCTGTTCCGATCACGTACCAGTGTGGGGCGTTCAGGGTGGTCATGTTGCTGCATTCGAGGTAGGCAGTGGCTCCTCCTTCGAATCGCATCATGCATGAAAAGTGATCGTCGACCTCATCGCTGAACTTTATCCCGCGTGCATCCGCAAATACTGAATGAAGAGGTTTGTCGACAAGGCGCAAAATCTGATCGCCGCAGTGAGGCGCATAGTCGTAGACCATCCCGCCTCCGTAAGCACGTTGGATTCGCCATGTCGGGTTGAATCCTTCGATGCCCCACGACGCCCAGCCTTGGCCATACTGCGACCAGATACGCCGGACGTGCTGAACCTCTCCAATCTTGCCCGCAGCAACGGCCTTCACGATAGCACGATACTCCCCGTCATATCGGCGTGACTGATGGCAATGGATGACCTTGCCGGCCAGTTCGGCTGTATCAAGCATCTGCTCCGCTTCCACCCTGGTCATGGCGAAGGGCTTGTCCACAAAGACGTGTCTGCCAGCTTCCAATGCCTGCACCGAGAGTTCGCAGTGCGAACTCGGCGGCGTAGTAACGATGACAAGTTCAACGGAGTCGTCCGCAAGCATGTCGGAAAACTTCTCGTAAATGGCAATCCCGGGATTCTCTTCCGCTGCCGCCTGCCGCCGGACTTCCGTCCCGTCACACACCGCGACGAGTTTTACGCCATCAGTTTTGCCCGTCCAATTCCGGTGTGCTCCAGCCCCTACTTTGCCGTACCCGACGATTCCGATTCCGAGGTCTGACATCTTGTGCTCCTTGTTGATGCGAGTCGTTTACTTCTGAGCGATGGGCGCAGGAGATTACAGAATGGATTGCAGAATTCTAATGCTTTACAGAGCGGGTCGGCGACTACCGTTGCCGCCACAAAGCTTGCTGCAACTCATGAGTCGAAGGACTCTGCGTCCTACCTGTTGGGCGCGCTCAACACCACATTCTCCGACTCGAACTCCCAGACTTCGTTAAAGACCAGCGGCTTCGGTCTCGAAGGCGGGTAGTTGGGAGGTGGATTGTTCGGGTCAATCAATTCCAGCCGATCACGTCCGCGCACAGCATCGAGCCACTCCCGCTCGTGGACAGCGGCTTCAACCTCACGGCGGAGTATGAACTCCGTCCAATCAAAGCTTGAAATGGCAGCATCGGCGACGTAGCCCTGACCAAGCTCGTTGCCATCCCAAGTGCGAAGATCCGGGAGGAAAATAGGGCCGGTGCAGACTTGAAATTCTTCGTCTGCTTCGTTCAGGTTCATCACATGAACCGGATACTCCACGGTAACTCTCAGCCCCGTATTTTCGTCGTGGTACGTCGTACGGACATTAAGGAAGTCACCAGCAAAAGTCGCTGCAACAATAGCTGCCACCTCAGTCAAGTCCGTGGCTTCTGCAAATGATCTGATATCAATCTTGTGGTCTTGCTTCATCTGACTAAGCGGAGCAGGCTTCCCTTCGGGAACGTCAGAACTGGGGCGGCGCGAAATGTGGATGCCATGTTCGTGGCTGAATGCCATTCGCCATTCATTGCTGGGAATCTGAAACAAATTTCGTTTGGCGATGGTGTATTCGCTGCGGCAGGGAGCGCCGAGAAAAACCTCAGTGCTGCCTCCTGTCCTGGCGTCAACGATCGTGCACTTTGATTCGAGATTGAAGCGAACGTGATAGGCCTGACCGGCTTTACCAACAAAGCCTCCATCCCACTTGTAATGAGGGTGCGCCTCCCAGGGATGGCTTTTCCAGGTAAATGTGGATGCAGGAAAGTTGACCATGATTGCTCCTTACATGATTCCGAATTTGGTGTACGCCTCGGTGGCACTCATTCCCCCTTCGATAGCTTTGCGTACAAGCTTTTCGCCTCGCGCTTTATCGAGGGCAAGAGTGAATGCCTCTACCTCGGCTTCTTTGGGTATGACGCAAACACCATCGACGTCACCGAAGATAATGTCTCCGTCGTTGACGATGACTCCTCCGATATCAAGTCGACAGCGATAATCCATGATCTTTCCCCGCGAACCGCGGTCGGCAGCGTACGCTCCCATAGAGAAGGTAGGAAAGTTCAATTTCAAGATGCCGCGAGTATCACGGTGGTAACCATTAGTCACCGTGCCCGCTGCCCCGAGCCTCTTGGCGCGAGTACTCATAAGCTCTCCCCAGGATGCCTGAGGCACTTGCCCACCGCTGCTGACGTAAACTTCGTTTGGCTTGAGGTCGTCGAGAGCCTTGAACATCAGTCCGAACGGTTGCTGCATGGCAATGTTCGGGTTACCGGGTCGCGTCTCCTCGAAGCAGTCAATTTGAAGCACTGTCATGGCCCGTCCGATGACAACCATTTCTTCACGGAGCGGCTTGATCGCGGGCGAGAGGAACTGGTGAAACAAGCCCATCTTGTCCATCACGTCACCGACCACTGCGGTGAAGAGTTCCCGGCGAGCGATGGCAAAGAGTTCTTCGTCGTCTTTCCAGAATTCGGGCATTGTTATTCTTTCTCTCGTGTTTGGCCGGACATTACTTGGTGAACCCGGTATGTAAAGTTACTCTACTCGAAATCAAGACCCGCCCAGAGCGGGCCGGTCAATTCTCATACGGCTCATCTTCACTGCACTTTAGGCAAAAGCTTTACAGTCCGCGAGGAACGAGTGAGGCTGGCGCGGTCGTTGGACGTGGAGCGGCATTGAGGCAAGGTGGCGGAAAAGACAAGTGTCATCTGAGCGAATCGTTGTGGTCATATGCACAGGCTGATCACGTCGTTGATCAGCGTTCTGAATTTCCTCAGGTTCAGGGTGCGGGGCAGAGTCGCCAGAAATTGTTTCCCCAGCATTTCTCGGGCTATTGTGGAGCGGCGATCAGAATGAGACGGCCGGAGATCGGGGTTGTCCCACGGACGATTGCTGCGGTCGGTCAGCTTCGGTTTTGCGACATCCCACGAGCATAACTCCACCAGCGTATACATCCATTGATTCAGGTGCCAGCAGCCGATGTTCGACCAGATGTTGCGGACCTGCTGTTGACCGGCTCCCCAGATTTCCTTCACGTCATGAAAATGCTCTTCGATCGCCCATCGCGCGGCAACGGTCTCGAGGATGTCGCGGACATCGACTTGCGCGTCAGTGCAGAAGTATGCCGCCCAGCCGCCATCATCAAAACGCACAATCACAACGCGGATGACGCCGCTCACAAGGTGCGATGTCCCCAGGAACGTTTTGTATTCGCGCGTCACCATCGAACCACGACATTGATACGTCATTGATTCCCAGTCGTCCGCACGAGCGGCAAGCTTCGCGAGGCTGATACGATGGAACCCATAGATGCGGTGCCGACCGGACTGACCGGGCTTTGGCGCAGGAGGCAGATCAAACAGACAGGCGTCCTTCCGCAACCGACTGAAGACGACGACTCCCAGATCTGTCAGCGGCTTCAATACGGGCCACCGCCCATAATGCCCGACGTCTCGCCCTTGACACGTGGATGTCCGTTTATCCCAACTGGAGAGACTACACGGAGCGATTCCGAGACCTCCTGAATGTTGGCGGCGGGTTGACACTTTCCGGCAAGACGCTTTGTGTGGAGTTGAATCCGATGGCCCAGCCGCGCCATCAAGAATCGGCCGAAGCGTCCGTCAAGAAAATCCTGCGCCTCTCACCGCAAACCTTCGGCATCGGCCCCTACGGCATCAAATTCGGCTTGAAATCGTAAGGAATTCAGGCAGTTATTTGAGGTGAGTTCTGAAACTAGACTTAATCAACGAGCGAACGATTAACAAGAACCGGAGAACCTCGATGGCTCGAAGACTGTACTCACTGATCACCAGGGTGTGTCTCACTTCTGCCTTCGCGGCGGGCGCGATGTGTTGGACCGAATCGTTTGTCCTCGCTCAGGAAGAAAAACCGGCCAAGACGGAACCAGCGGCAGCACCGGCGGCGACTCCGCCGGCCGCAAACGCCGCGAAGAAGGGGGACGGCGGTGGAGCGGCGGACGACAGTCGGACGGGACACGTCAACGTCAAAGACTTCTCCCACCTGGCCGTGGACGGTGACTGGTCGCCGGCGATCCAGGCAGCCATCGACCATGTCAGCGCCAAGAACGGATACGAGAACGGTGCCACGATTATCTTTCCGCCCGGAACCTACCGCATCAACAAGACGATCCGGCTAGGCAAGGACCGGGCGCACTACGGGACGCGGCTGAGCGGCTACGGTGCAGTGCTCAAGGGGACGAAGATCCTGAATGCACAGTCGGTGAACTATGAAGAGCGCAAGAAGTCGCTGACGGAGGCAAAGGACCAGTTCAGTCTCGACGCGTTGCCGGGTGAGCTCGATTTCGACGGGAAGACGAACGTAGGTGTACCCATCCTGGAGTTGTGGGATCCGCCGGCGATCGAGGGCGCGAATTTTGTCATCGAAGGGCTGACCTTCGACAGGGAGGCCGCGCTCCAAGGGGTGGGGATCAAGGTGCCCGCGGAAACGGTGCCCAAGAACATCACCTTTCGGGACATCAAGGTCAACAGCCAGAACGTGGGCGTCCACATCAATCACTGCTACCAGATCCGGTTCGAGAGTTGCCTGATCCGAGGCAACCAGATCGGCATCTGGGGACGCAACCATTTCAACAGCGTGAGCATTATCAATTGCGAAATCCGACGGCAACACCGGCACGGCGTCGTGATCGGCCCCAACGTCAATCAGTGGGGCAATACGGGCATCCACATCGCGGGCAACATTTTCGAGGAGATCAAGGGCTACGGGATCCTGAATCTGGATGGCAACGCGGTCACGATCATCGGCAATTACTTCGAAATGGTCGGCAACAGCATCGGCGTGTTCACGCCGTATTGGAGCACCACCATCGACACCAACGTGTTCCTGTCCTTCTACGGGCATGGCTGGAACATGAACAAACACGGGGGCAAGGTGGTGTCTGACCAGGCGCATATCATCCTTGACTCCTCCGACGACTCCTCCGACGTGCAGTTGCGCAACAACAAATACTACGGGCCGGGCATCCTGCTCTTCGGCACGGGAGGAAAGACCACCTTTGACGCCAAACCGATGATTGCCGAAGGCGTCACGCTGGCCGATGGCATGAAGGTCGCGGACTCCGGCGGGCTTGGCGCGTACGTGTACTATGCCAGCACCGGCGGCTTCGCATACAGGGAGTTCTCGATACCGACCGAGGAAGCGGCCCTTGCCGAACGTATCCGGCAGTCGCAAAAGAACCTGGAGGCCGCCAGGGAAAAGAAAGGAACGGCCGACGAACTCGCCGCCGCACAGGTTGCCGTCGGCGCCGACTGGGAACTCACCGCCATCCGCCGTGGGACAATTAAAATGGACCTGTCCCTTTTTCTTTTTCGAGCGGAAGTGGATGACTGGAGCAGTTCATTAAGATCATCGTGGCCGCTGGGATCATCCTTATCCCAGCTTCCTGCCTTGTCTACCGCCTGTGTCGAGCCTCGGCCGCTCTACCGTCCACGAGATCCTCAAGCGTCGGATCTGTGGCGGTTGCTCGACGAGCATTTCGACTCCTTTCAGCAGGTCTACGAC
>JAQBXN010000164.1 GCA_027625095.1 Planctomycetota bacterium
TTGGATCTGCAGCGACCAACAGCGATTCGATACGTTGGGTTGCTATGGAAATTCATTCGTTCACACACCACATATCGACCAGTTAGCTCAGGAAGGTGTGCTGTTCGAGAATGCCTTTTGCCAGAGCCCGATCTGCACACCCAGCAGAGCAAGTTTTCTGACGGGCCGGTATCCGAGGACCACGCGAGCTCGGCAGAACGGACAGAATATCCCGGCCGAGGAAATCCTTGTCACCAAACTTCTGGCCGACGCGGGCTATACCTGCGGCTTGTCCGGAAAACTGCATATTTCTGCATGCAATCCGGGTTCTTGCCCAAATATGGAAGCCCGTATTGATGACGGTTATCACGTTTTCAATTGGTCGCATCACCCTTCGCCGGATTGGCCGGGCAGCGAGTATGGGCACTGGCTGCAGAAACGCGGCGTCAAATACGAAACACCTGCATACAACGGTTCGAAACACATCCGGGCAGGTATGCCGGCCAAACATCATCAGACGACCTGGTGCTCACAGAAGGCTATCGATTTCATGGAGCGCGGTAGCAACACTGGACGCCCGTGGCTGTTTTCAGTGAATATCTTCGACCCGCATTTCGCGTTCGACCCTCCAGTCGAATACCTCCAGCGCTACCTGGATTGTTTGAGTGAAATCCCATTGCCGAATTACGTGGAAGGTGAGCTTGAGAACAAGCCTCGTTACCAACTGCCGGAATTCAGGGACGATTACCATCATGTCGGCCCCCACAAATTCGAGGAAATGTCTGACGAAGAACATCGCATGGTGACCGCGGCTTATTGGGCGATGTGTGACCTGATTGATGAACAGGTCGGCCGGATGCTGGAAGCGCTGGATAAATCCGGCCAGCGTGAAAACACTATCGTGATTTACATGTCTGACCACGGCGAAATGCTCGGCGACCACAGCATCTACCTGAAAGGGCCTTACTTCTATGAACCGGCAGTCAAGGTGCCGCTGATAGTCTCTTGGCCCGGTCGGATCCACCCCAGCCGCCGTTCAAGCGCACTCGTCGAAATCATGGATCTCGCGCCGACCTTTCTCGATGCCGCCGGTCTGCCGCGTTACCCCGGCATGCAATCGAAATCGCTCTGGCCATTGCTTTCTGAAGAAAACGCGGATCTCAGTTACCATCACGAGACGGTTTATTCTGAGTACTACCACGGCATGAGCGCCAGGCTCGATCCCGCACCATTCGCGACCATGCTGCGTTCTGAACGATACAAAATCGTGGTAGCCCACGGGCTCGAAACGGGCGAGCTTTACGACCTGCATGAGGATCCGAAAGAGACCAGGAATCTGTGGGACTATGTGAGCCACTCAGGAACGAAAATGAGCATGTTGAAAAAGCTTTGCGATCGGATGGCGTTTACTGCGGATCCACTGCCGGAGCGGATTGGGCCATGGTAAAAGTCCTGGAGCATGCCGTGCCACCAGAGTCCTCAACTCTGTCTTAGCGTCTTACACCGGCACATGACCACAGCACCGATTGTGAGACAGCGATCCAGGCTGTAATGCAAGGCCGGACGCTCATAGCAGTAGATTTTGCGATTCCTCTTGACAGGCTATACACCGATTACAGAATCCCCTTTCTTCTGTTTTGAAAGTTCGAGTGGGCACTACCTCAACGAAAGGAATTCGTATGGCCAGGTATCGCGTAGGATTCATTGGAACCGGTAACCCATTGCAACGGGGCCCGATGGGTTACGGTATGGCGAATGAACATGCGGTGGCCTACAAGAAGTTGCGGAGCTGCCAGATAGTCGCATGCGCAGACATCAAAGAAGAAAACGCCAAGGCGTTTAAGAAAAAGTTCAAAGTGGCCACCACTTACCTGAACTATCAGGAGATGCTGGAAAAGGAGAATCTCGACATCGTGAGTATCTGCACCTGGCCGAACCTTCACTCGCAAATGGTCATCGATTCGGCGGTCGCGGGCGTCAAGGCCATTCATTGCGAAAAACCGATGGCGGATACCTGGGGAGCCGCTCGCCTTATGGCGCAGGAATGCGACCGGCGCGGGGTGCAATTGACCTTCAATCACCAGCGTCGCTTCGGCGCGCCCTTTCAAAACGCCAGGAAGCTGATTAAGGAAGGGGCAATCGGTGAGATCCAGAGCCTGCAGGCTGCCTGCGGAAATCTTTTCGATTACGGGACGCACAGTATCGACCTGTGCAACATGTTGGCGGGCGATGTCCCAATCAAGTGGGTCATCTCCCAGATCGATTACAGAGATGAAAAGATCATGTTCGGCGCGCACATCGAGAACCAGGCCCTTACCCAGTGGGAGTACTCCAGCGGCGCGATAGGACTTGTCGCGACCGGCCCAGGGAGCAAGCTCATCGCGTGCCACAATCTAGCGCGCGGCACTGAAGGCGAAATCCAGATCGGCCCTCATGGTGAAGGCCTGCCAGCACTCCGTATCCGCCGTTATTCCGGTAAGAAAGCCGGGCAATGGGAAACCATCGACTGTGGAGATGAAGGCATGCACGGCCCCGGCTACATTAACCGCGCTATCAATGACATGGTCGAATCATTGCAAAAGGGCATAGAACCGGAACTCTCCGCACGCAAGGCCCTGAACGTGACGGAAATCATCTTCGCCGCCTACGAGTCGTCCAGAATTCGAGGCCGCATCGACCTGCCGCTGACCATCCAGGACAACCCGCTGATCTCGATGATTCAGTCCGGAGAGCTGGACCCGGAAGCGGAACTGGATAAGGACGTGCCCTTCTGAGGAGAGTCGAAGAGTCAATCGTAGTAAGACGTCCCTGGCTCGGACGTGGAGTGAAGCAGTTTGGATGATTCCTTCGCCAAAGTGACGAGAACCAGACATCGCCCGATAGCGTCAGGAGAGTGATTCTGCGACAGTCTTTTTTCACCGGTTTTCAAAACTTTTCAGGCCGGGTTTTCATCATGTCTTTGGATTCATCCTCTCTTGAGTAATCTCCACCCCACCTGTTCCAGGGATACAGCCAACCGTGGTCTGTCGCTCACCGAGCTGGTCGTCGTAGTAGGCATTATTACGCTGTTGGCCGTAATCCTCATTCCGTTACTGCCTGGTTTTCAGGGCAAAGCGCTCCAGCTCAGGTGCAGCAATAATTTGAAGGAACTCGGGACATCGCTCTTTCTCTATAGCGAACAAAACGGCGGACACTTGCCTGACTTCCGATTCAGCCGATGGTGCGGGGTGGTTAACCAGACATCGCCTGAGGTCTACACCTGGCGGACACTGGATGACGGTACGATCGTATGGTTTATCGATGATCGGGATTCGAAAGAGTTCCATTGCCCTTCGCAGCCCATAGCCAGGCTGAACACGCAAGGCATCCGAAGCCATTATGCCGGTCTGTCCATCCATTCATTTCACGGGCTTCAAGATTTTGAGAAGCCGGAAAGCTCTGTTCTACTTTTCGAGTACGAGGCCGATCCGGCGCAAGTCCTTGAATCCCGTGGAACGCAGCAGGCAATTCTTTATGCCTACGATTCATTCGAACCGGGATTCGTTCCTCTTCGAGTGGCGGCCAACCACGGAGCGGGAGGTCACATCCTCTTCGCCAACCAACGCGTAGACCTGGTACGAGGCGTTAGATTGGATATCGCCTTCTGGCAAGTCGAGTATGCCGGGCAAGAGGATTGAGCGCGGAACTTCAGTGGCTAACTTCTCTGCTCGCCCTCGATCGGCTTTGCGAAGCTCTTGATGATGATCCCTGGACTTGCGTCCGGGTGAGCCTCATCACCAGAAGGAAAGACAAGTCTTCCGGTTCAGTTTCACCAAGATAGACTCATCCCTCCACTTCGCGTGACCATTCAGCGATTGCGTGATTCACGTGAGCGATCGCCGGGTAGATCTTGCTGTAAACCTGGAACGCACGATCGTAGGCGGCCTTCTTTCCGGGCCGGGGAGAAAATGTCTTGCGGACACTCACTAATTGGTCCGTTGCCTGTTTCAGAGATGGAAAGGTTCCGATAGCAGTACCCGCAAGGATGGCCGCGCCCAGGCAGCCGGCCTCGGCGACTGTGAGGGCATGCAGGTCTGTTCCCAGGATGTCTGCCTTGGTCTGAAGCCATTCATCCGATTTCGCCCCGCCGCCGATGGCATGGAGCCGTTGGATTTCCAATCCGGCTTCACGAATGGAATCGAGATTGACTCGCATTTCATAGGCGATGCCGTCGAGAATAGCACGTACCACGTGGCCTGGTTTCGAGACGGTGCGGAGACCGAGAATGGCGCCGCGGGAGTCTCCATCAAGGTATGGTGTTCCGCTGCCTGTGAAGTGAGGTAATAGAAATACTTCCGCCGGCCCGGCTGCCGCGCTCTTTACCATGATGTCATAGACGTCTTTTCCGCTGGCTTCGGCCTCTGCGAGCTCAGCTACGGCAAAATTATCTCGATACCACTTGAGCACATTTCCCGCGCTGTACACGAAGGCGAGCGTCACCCACCGGTCAGGAACAACGTGCGGATAAACCGAGAGATTCTGTTTGAGCAGGCCCTCGCTAAGGATGGGCTCCTCCATAGCTATCGTCATACACTCGACCGTGCCTGTAGTGTCCGTGCCGACTCCTGGATCGAGGACGCCCGCGCCCAGCGCACAGACCGGCTGGTCGTGTCCACCGGTCACCACCATTACTCCTGACGGCAGGCCCAGTTCGGACGCAATGGAATCCGGGACTACTCCAATCACTTCGCCGGCCTGTGCCGCGCGAGGTAACAGGGCCACGTCGACGCCGGCCGCATCCAGAATTTCCGGATTCCAGGTCTTGGCGCGGACGTCAAGCATCATACTTCTGCCGGCAACAGACAGGTCGATTACCGGCTCAACGCCGAGTTTGGCAGCGATGTAGTCACCGTAATGCAGGAACTTCCAAGTCTGCTTATACAGATCGGGTTCGTTGTCCCGCATCCACATTATTTTTGACAGGGCGTACGAGCAATGCAGGGACATGCCCGTCTTGGCAAAGACCTCCAGTTCGCTGAGCTTCTTGCCAATCTGGTTTACCTGCTTCTGTGAACGGTTATCGACCGAGGTAAAGGAGGTGCGAAGCGGCTTGCCGTTCTTATCGACAGGATGAAACGCCTCCCCAAGCACCGATGTGCTGATCGCTTTGACTGGCGAATTCGAGCCAATTGCGGCCTCCCGGATGACTTCGGTGATCCGTGTCCAGATCTGCTCCGGATCGATCTCCGCCCAGCCCGGTTTTGGAAAGAGCTGTTCATATTCGCGATATGCCTTGGAGAGAATCTCCCCCTCGTCAGAGAAGATAATTGCCTTACAGCCGGTCGTACCGACGTCGAGTCCCAGTAAGCTCATAATGCCCTTCCTTGTAATTTCTACATCGCAATGATGGCGTTGATCGAATCGTGCCTCAAGTTTGTGTCCGGGATCGTAAAGGTCAGTATTGGAGCGTCAACAAGCCGCCCGTTTACAGCCACAGGCTACTTAGGGAAATCAATCTGGGATATTCGCAATTCACCATTAACTCCCAAGAGCCTGTCGGCATCTTCTTGGCAGGGGAACTATGATAAGGGCGTGAAACCACCCTATCTCTCAGTCGAAACCAGTCATCCATGAAAGAAACAGTGCACCAACACCCGGACGAACAATTTGAAGTTTATGACGACAAAGGCAGAAAAACAGGTCTCAGGAAGAGATCGGAGGTTCATGGAAATCCAGCCCTCATTCATCGCGTCGCGCATGTCCTCGTGTTCAATTCGAAGGGAGATCTCTATCTCCAAAAACGAGCCGAACACAAGGATGTGCAACCGGGAAAATGGGATACCTCCGTCGGCGGCCATCTGAATCCCAAAGAAAGTTTTCTGCAGGCAGCCAGGAGAGAAATGCAGGAGGAACTAGGCCTTCCTGCAAAGCTGAAATTAGTGCATTTATACGACTACCCGTGGCGGACAAATTTTGAGTCCGAAGATGTGCGCACCTTTGCCGCTACGTGGGACGAGGAGATCGTTCCCAACCCGGAGGAAATCAGTGAAGGCAGGTTTTGGGACATTACGGATCTCAAGAAGAAGATTCGTTCGGACGAATTTACTGCAAACCTTCGAAAGGAATTGGAGCTCTGCCAGAGTTGGGGAGCGTTGAGCAGAAGTTAGGGCCTCAGCAGTTCAAGACTTCACTTCTCGATCCGCTTTGTAGTGGTGATACGCTTCAGTCGATCCTGATATTCCTGAAGGTATTTTTGGGCTGCTTCGTTAGATGTAATATTTCGCTTTTTCGTCTTGATCATCGCCAACTTCGGATTCTTCTTCTTGAGCTTCATTGCATTGGCGATGATCTCTCTGGATTCTTCCATACGCTTGGTTCGCCAATCTCGATATTCGCTCTCCTTTATTACCTCGAAGGTTGTCTGGCCATATTCATCTTGAATTTCGATGATTATAAGTCTCTCATCTTCCTCAGCGGCAAAGACAGCATCACCAGGAAACGCATAGGACAGCAAGCACGCAGCATAGAGAATATTGAGTCTGGTCATGTGAATCTCCTATCGTGACTGTTCAGAAGGCAGGCTCTTACTTTTAATCTTGCTTGTAATCCTTGATTTCTTTGGTTTTCTCTTCTCTTCAGAGCCAAACTCTGCGGGAATTTCATTTCGCGCCGCTGACTTCGCAAACCACAGGGAAAAGAATGAAAGGGAAGATTAAAAGTAAGAAAGATTCAGCCCTGAACAGTTACCTCCTATCTTTGAATCAGGGGTGCACGTGCAAAGTTAGCAATCGTTCAGCGGACTACCAACCAACTAGAGAGACAAACAAGTGCTGAGCGACCCCTTTCAATTGATCCCAAAACATTTTCCCGATCGGCCCCGAATCCTCGCCCGGGCTGGGGATATCGAGCGAAGCAGATCCCATGCGGAGCAGGGAACATGGTTTCAGGTGGCACTGAAGCGGCTGCTCGACAACGCCGATAACCCACTCGCTGTGCCTTCAGAGCTTCCCGCACCCGAATCCAACGAGATTCAGCAATTTCTGACCGAAGCGACGAGACAGGCCCTGGCGTTTCATCACACTGATAAAGAGGAATACCGTGATCGCGCCCTGGCTCTGTTCAGAAAAATTTCGGCTGCATACTTGTCCTGGCCGATTCTTCTTGGACATTACCGGGGGACAACAAATGGTCTCGCCGAATCTCGATTCACTCTCAGTATGGCTCAGGGGTATGACCTCCTCGCAGCCACCGACCTTGATGCCGAAGATGACGAATTATTCCGAGCCGCTCTGAGCAGCACTCGCGACACCAGCGACCGGAGCGAACATAAGACGTGCGGTAATCACAATTCCTGGGCCCTGGTCGCTCGCATGTCGGCAGGCATTTCTCTGGAAGACAGCAAGCTTATCCAAGACGCTCTCTACGGCTGGGAATTTGAAGGCGTGTACCAGTACGGGCTCGTACACCAACTGCGACACGACTGGCTGGCCGATGGTTTCCATTGGGAACGTACACCGGGTTATCACTATTACACTCTCATGGCCTTCACTGAAGCGGCACTGATGCTGCAACATTCGGGCGTCAATCTATGGGATAAAAAACTCCCATCACAGGACGAGCAGAGCGACCGCGATCTGCATCGAGCTTACGGCCCCAACGGATTGAAGACACTCAAATCTGCCTTTGATGTTCCCTTCTATATGGCGTTCGCTAACGGTGATTTATCCCTGGTCCACGACTCGGGTCTCGTCAATCTTCGGGGCGCCTGGATTTGGGGGCCGATATACGAACTTGCCTGGCAGGCATACGGTGACGAAAAATACGCGTGGCTGCTGAACAAAATCGAGAGCGATTACCGCGGAAGTTCGGAACGTAAATTTCCCCAACTGCCGATGTCGCTCGAGGCCTCAAAAGGCGAGTTCGATTTTGTGCGGATTCGTGATGTGGCCGTTCCGGAAGGTTCATTCAAGCTGAATGATAATTGTCAGATTTCGCTGACCGGTCGTCATGAGCAGAAGTGCACCTTGCTGCCAACAACGGGAGTTACAGTCCTTCGAGCCAAAGAACCAGACGGTTTATCTACCAGCATTTTCTGGGGCCCTCACAGCGCTGGACATCAAAGCCCTGCCGCACTGCATCTCGATATCTGGTCAGACAATCGGATGCTGACCTGTGCGCCCACCTCTGGTGGATACGGCGACCCCAATCATCTTACCTGGGTAAGATCGACCATCGCGCACAACACCGTCACAGTGGATGAGACCGCGATGTTCCCCTGTGATGAAGAAAGCGATTCAATCTGGGAGGCCGACAGTTGGCGCAATCGGCCCTCCGATGGGGAACTGTTGCTGTTCCAACCCGGGGAAAGATTGAGTGCCTGCAGGGTCCGCAACGAGAGTGTGTATCCCGGCGTAAAGCTCGACCGGACGATTGTCCTGACATCAGACTTCGTCCTTGACATATTTCGTGTCATCAGCGGCGGAACTCACCTCTATGATTACGCGACGCACCTTCATGCCGAGCTTTGTCAGCCAGGTGGGACGCCCATCGATATGGCAGAACGACGCGGCTACCAACATCTGCGCGAGGCCGTTCTCCTGAACACCGGCGGTTCAAAACGAACGGTAAGCCTGGATTGGAATACTTCCGGCCCCAGACAGCGGTCCATTCACCTTCTCCCCCCCGACTCTAAACTGATCGCAGCAAAACCACCTGAACTGGCAGAGGGTATGCCCCATAAGCAACTCGGTGCTATTCGGGAAGACGACCCGCGGGAACTCATCCTGGTGCGCACTCGATGCGAGAGTGCGCTCTTCGTGACCTTGTGGACAAAGCAGGATGCGGAGATCGAGATAGTGCTCGAAAGCGGCGAGGCCGCTGAGGACCTCTGTTTTGTCATACAGGGCAGAACTGGAACACAGAGAATGTCCCTGCCATTCGACGAACCGAGAGCCGCCTTAAGCTCCGAAGTCCCCCCTCCATCCGTCCACGCGCCCTGATCACCTTTCCACGATCTCCACCACCTGGCTGATCTCGCAGAACGCACTGGCGGTGATTTTGCGGTTGTAGCCGTTCCCCATCACGAACGAGAGTTTGCCGCTGCGTGCTTCTCCGGTGAAGAAATTCGGAGTGTAGACCCTGAAGCCATCTTCCGGTTCAGCCCGATAGTTCCATCCTTGCCAATCTTCCATGTCGCCACCTTTGACCTCGCCACCGAAGAGGTGCACGTCATCCACGTAGAAAAAGCTCTCCACGATTTCCTTCAAGGGCTCAACAATGGCTTTGTCCGCATGCAAACGAAAAGTCAGCTTCACCTGCTTCCTGCCTTTCACCCACTCGTCTACGTTTTTCACCACGTGTATCCAGCCACCTTCGTCCCCTTCGATGTCTTCTTCCCAGATGACGCTGCCGTCAATGAGGATCTGCATTTTCTGATATCCCTCCAACGGGCCGTAGTAACTGTCCTTCAGCCACGCACTGAGTACGTAACCGCCGTCCGCCGGATGCACTTCGACTGGTATCCAGGTGACACCGGGAATGCCCCTTTCATTCGAGGCATAAAGCGCGACATTGTAGAGGCCGGGATTCTTGAAGGTGTAAGTTGCTTTTGCAGTTTCCGCGAGCGCTCCGACCGGTCCATTGCCGTCACCAAATTCCCAGCGATACCGGATGATGCGTCCGCCTTCCAGATCTTTGCTCTGTGAGCCATCAAACTGAACCGTCAGTGGTGCAGGCCCGGAAGCAGGCTGGGCCACAGCAACCGCCCGGGGATGGTACTGGGTCGACTTTCCACCATAGCTGTTGTTTTCAATGGACACCTGCTCACGATTTGTCGCCCGATCCATAATTGCTGAATTGAGATCGCCGTGTGCGAACCAGTTGTGGTGAAAGTCTGCCCGATCCAGCGGATTCCCACGCAGGAGGATGGCGGCAAACTGCGGGTTCCGAAATTCGTTGTGGTGGATGTGCGTGGTGTACCCGGCTTTGGGCGGCCCACCATGCCGGTCGAACGACGGTTGAAGATCGTGATACAGACAGATGTTGTAACGGGCCTCGTAAGAGCTGGTGGCCTGCGAACCTGACCCGATATGGTGACGGCAAAAATCAAACAGATTGGCTTCGATGATCGACTTCCCGCCCCCCCGCACCCAGACACCGTAGCCGTACCCCCAGCGTCGGGTGTGATGGATGTGGTTGTGATGAATGTAGGCGCCGCCGGCAATAGCGAGGTCGATGGCCCATTTGTTCCAAGACCACATCTCGCAGTTATCCACCTCAAGATCCTCATGGTCGCTCTTGATGCCGTTCGCAATCTTGATCTGGGTGTAATGGTGATCACCGGCCTCACCAAACGGCCCACGAATCCTCAGCCCGGTGATGCGAACACCCTTTCCACCCGTTTTGAAAAGGGGCATGAACTTCTGCTCATCCGTGAGGGAATTCGAAAAGACCAGTCCACCCGGAGAACCTTTATTTCCGCGGCCACTCGCCAGGGTTACACCTTCCGGAATGGCCTGGTCATCGGCTCCGGTCATATCGATCTCTACATCATCGCTGACGTAAATGACATTCCCCTTCCGGGCCTTCTGAATGGCCTCGACAAGTTGCTCCTTCGTGCTGACAAAGAAGTCCGCCGAATCTCTATTAATGATGTTCACATACTCAGGCCCGCCTCCGATGGGATAGCCGGTGGGATTCAGTTGTTCGCCGAATGTTTCGGCGTGAATACGTGGGTGGGCGAGCGCAACACTAAACGAGGCAAAAAGGATCTGACACAACGGGTGGCGTAAGATTTCAGGCTTCATGTGCATTCGGTTCGTTTCCGGCAGTAAGTCAAACATTCGCCGATTGTCCAGGCCAGACAACTTCTGAAAATCTGAAAAGGAGGATGACATTCTGTGCGGGCGTCTGTTTTATTCATTCATTACGCGTTATGAAGGCAAGCATCCGGCAGACGGGTTTAATCTTCGCCTTTATGGTAAACAACGGCGAATCGTCATGGGCCGCCTGATTCCACATCTCCTGCTCTCCTTATCTCTGAGTGCATCCGCACTTGCGCAGCAGGCTGTTCTCTACGCTCCATTTGATGAATCCTCGGAGGCCCTCGGCATCGCAGGGCGCCAACCTAACAGTTTCAATGCGCCTTTTCCCCGTCCGGAACTGGTATACGAGAAGGGCATCAATGGCAAGGGCGCAATCGTTGGGCCCATTGCAATGCTGTCACCAGACATCCCTCACATGCAGGTGCAGTTCCCGGTGTCTCCTCACCTGAATCGCAAGCGAGGCTCGCTGCTGTTCTGGTGCAAACGCTTGAAGGACGGCGAGGATTTCAAACCTGAGTTCCAGCCCGTCGGCACTAATTTTCTGTCCGCAAGACATGCGGCCCTCGTCGAACCCGCCACGCGTGACAGAGACTGGCATCACTACGCGTTGGTATGGGACGAGGACGCAATCAAGATCGGTTTCCACTTTGATGGAGAATTGGTCGACGAACAGAAGATGCTCATTCCCATCGCTGGAAAGATGCTCACTTTTGGCGGCACATCCTCGTGCGTCGTTGACGAGGTCTACGTGTTCGACCAGGCCATTAGCGAAGGCGATCTCGATAATGCCCTTGCCCGTGGACGCAGCGGGAAGCGCTGGCTTTCCGGCCGCAAGCTGCCGCGACCACAGGCAACCGTCCTGCCGTGGCAGAACACCCGACATGACAGCTCCAGGCCGCCGCTGCCGATTAAGGTCTCACGCGACATTCGCGACCGCGTTATTCAATCTCCAAAGCGTCTTCGGCAGCGATTCAGCCTCGAAGGTTTCTGGCGAATCCAGCCGGTAACGGGGGACGATTTTTCGCCCGGTTCGCAGGGCTGGTATTACCTTCGTGCGCCGGGGCATTGGAAAGGCAGAGAAACAGATCTCTTCGATGACAATCTCCGTCCCATCCAGCCGCCTGCTTCATTCGCCGATGCGTCTGCCGTCTGGCTCGAACGTGAGTTCGACCTGCCTGTAGAAGAAAAGAGACGCTACCGAATCGTACTGCAGGGCGTGCGAAGTGCAGGCAGCGGGGATTACGAGAGCGACGTGTATTTCAATGGCACTTTTCTCGGTTCGTTATTCGCCCATGAAGAGCGTTCGTATGAGGTCACAAGTTTTGTCAAAGCGAAGGGCAATCTCATTCAGATCATGAACGGCCGGCCCTGGGGCGATACTGCGCTGTCCGGCCTGAGCGGCGGCGCGTGGCTGGAGGCATGCCCCGATCAGCCAGTGCTTTTCGAAGGCCCCGTATTCGGCAAGGCTGCGGTCAAGGAGAAAATGCTCGGTGTGGAGTACACACTCAACGCACGCAAAACGAAGGAATATCAACTTCTATGCAGAGCCCAGCATACCGATGGTCTGGGGGGCGAAGTATGGCTTGGGCCTCAGCCGGTGCCGGCTGCTGAAAAGGGCATGACGACATCCTGGTTTCAGTGGAACAATGTTATACCCTGGCAACCAACCGAGCCGATGCGTCTCCAACTGAGCCTGCTCCTGAGAAAAGGTGAGCAGGACATCGATGAGACCTTCCCCATTACAACGGGTTTTCGTGAACTGGGCACCTCAGGTGACACGCTCTTCCTGAACGGCACGCCCATCCGGTTGCGCGGCAATTCGCTTTCTCACTTGCCAGAAGATCCGGGTTCATTCATCAGAGAAAACCAGGAACTCGGTTTCAACACGATAGACCTGAGCAATCGTTTCAGAGTGGATGAGGGAGAAGCGTTCCTCCAACGATCTGACGCCCAGGGCATGCTGGTCCTCTATCCGCTCGGCCCGGCGCCGAGAGCCGTCTTGAACGGGCCTAACTGGAAACATGCGGAACGATACTTTCGAGCCCGTATGGATCGCCTGGCAAATCATCCTTCCCTGATTCTCTGGAAGCTTGACGACTACGGGCATGTGAGTGGCCCTTGGGGGCATCCTGCGTCCATTGCCGGCTTGTCGCCCCCGGATCAAAAAGCTCCTGCCGTTAAGGCGTCCCAGCTCTTGCACGAGCTCGATCCTTCACGGCCAAATTTTTACGCACGCTATGGAGACGGCGGCGACATCCTGTCTGCCTACCAGAGTTTCAATGCGGGTGTGCCCATTCAGACCAGAGAGGAATGGCCAAGAGTATGGGCAAGCGCCCGCAATAAACCGTTGCTTGTGAGGACTCCCGGCCCGATGCCGTTTAAGACTTTCTTTCTCTGGCAACGAGGGGAAGAAGACAATCCCGCGTTTGCCGAGCATGCGGCCACCTGGTTCGGCAGCCAGGCGTATCGCCGCACGAATGCCATGGACGCGCTTACATTCAGCAAAACAGCGCAGCACAGCGCAGCCTACTGGTCACGCCACCCGCTCTATGACGAAGTCAAGGCGATGGGAATCGAGAGACAACTGAAGGCATGGCGAGGCATGGGCCTTTCTTATGTCATCGACTTCCAACGCGAGGATGCTCAGAACCTGTTGCCTCGAACCGAAGCCGCATTGAAAAGACAGAATAAACCTTTTTTCGCTTTCATTGCCGGGCCTGCGGAGGACTACCTCCGAAAAGACACTGCTTACTTCGCCGGCGAAAAGGTGGAAAGGCAACTGGTCATTTCAAATGACACTGAAGAACCGGTGGGAATGATGGTCGAGATCGAATGGCTGTTAGGAGCAGGAATTGGAAATTCTTCCACCAGGGACAAGAGGGGAATCAGCGTCCAACCAGGCGAAATCGCATTCATTCCGCTCGTCTATCAGTGCCCGGCCGTTCAGGATAAAACCCGCGTGAAGCTCCTTGTGACAGGCAAAGTCCTGGGCGCTGAATCCGACCTTCTGAATTTTGAAGAGGAACTCGGGCTGCACATATTTCCCCGCTTCAACTTTCCACGCAATTTGAATACCCAGCGTATCCTGGTGCTTGATCCGGATACCCATCTGTCGAAAGTGCTTTCCGATGAAAACGTTTCCTTCGATACCCTCAAAGAAGAATCCGATCTCAGTAACTACAATCTGTTGCTCATTGGCCGCGGCTCTGCCAACCCTGACTGGATGAGGGTTCTTGAAGCAAACGGCTTTAGGAAGGCCGTTCAGAAGGGTTTGAACGTCGTCTTTTTCGAACAGGGCTACAGCCACTTGCTCGGCCTGCAGGTGGAGACCTTCGACCATCGTCAGGCATTTGTTCGTGCACCCAATTCACCGCTTTTGCAGGGGCTGGATGATAGCGACTTCACAAACTGGCGCGGCAATTCAACCATGGGGACGGCCTATCCTGGATTTGATCCTGATGGGGACTGGACTCAGCACGAGTTCATGAAACATGGAGTCATGAACGGTCTTGGCCAGAGACGCTTCTGGCATTGGAGCAATCTCGGGATGGTTGCCTCCTTCTGTTTCCGAAAACCAGACCGTGGCAATTTCAAAGTGCTGCTCGATTGCGGATTCGATCAGCTTTACACCCCGCTTCTTGAATACCGCCACGGGCAGGGCCGCATGCTCTTCTGCCAGCTCGATATCACCGGGCGTTACGGCCTCGACCCAGTCGCTACACTGCTGACGCAGAGGATCCTCGCCGAGTATTCAAAGCCCATGTCTGCCGAAGTGCTGCCCACCATGCTCGTCAGTGGCGAGATTGGGAAACAGACCCTCGAAGTCCTTGGCTTTCCTTACGATCAATTAAACGACTTTGCGGAGGATGAACTCGACACCACCCGACCGCTGTTTGTCGATCTCCGTGAGCGTAAACAGCTCTCGCGCGCCGAATTTCTGCGCATCCAGGAGTTTGTTGCCGGCGGCGGCAAACTTCTTCAGATGGGCGCGATTTCGAATGAGGACGCCGGGTGGCTGCCGGGCGAAATGCAATTCCAATTACGCGACGTTTTTCGTTCAGAAATTCTGGAGCACTCGTTGTTGGACGGCCTGGGCGATACGGATTTTTTCTGGCGGATGCCGCGAAAGATGTCCGTGGTCCTCCGCACCCCCCCACGCGGCACCATCATGAAATCGGGCGTAATCGCAGTGATCCCTTTTGGGCGCGGCAATGCTATTCTGTGCCAATTCGACCCGCGCATGTTTCGCGATCCCTGGCAGCGGACCAAGTCGATGCGAGTTCTTTCCACTCTCTTCACCAACCTCGGTGCTCTTTGTACGGTAGGCCCCTGGCTTCCGGAAGACAAAGGGGAGGAAACCGTCGGGCCTTACACGACCCCTGCTATCGAGTTTGATCCGGCAGAACATTATTTATTGAGTAACGAGTAATGCATTCGTGCCCTCGTACTGATCCAGGGTTCAGGATTCACCTTTAACCATTCACCATGAGAGGAAACCATGTCTGTCCAATTCACAGGATTTGTTGACGAAGCTGGGAAAACGCTCGACGAACAGATTGCCGTCACTAAAAGGCTCGGCTGGAACGCCATCGAAACCCGCAATGTCGAAGGGAAGAACGTATGCGATTTTACGGACGATGAATTCTGGGCCGCCTGGGAGAAGCTCCAGGCGAACGGGATCGGGATCGCCGGATTTGGTTCGCAGATCGCAAACTGGGGACGCCCCATCGATACCGACTTTCAAATCGACATCGAAGAACTGAATCGCAACATCCCTCGCATGCACAAGGTGGGCGCCAAGATCATTCGAATCATGAGTTATCCGAACAGAAAGGAAGATCCGCTCTCGGAAGCGGCCTGGAAAAAAGAGGTCTTCCGACGGCTTAAAGAATTGGCCAGAATCGCCGCGGACGGGGGAATCATCCTCGGCCACGAAAACTGCAACGGCTACGCTGGCATCGGCCCGGCCCAGAGTCTCGAAATGCTCGAAGCCGTCGACAACGACGCGCTCAAGCTCATCTTTGATACCGGTAACCGCCACGGCGTTGAGAGCCTCAAGGATTTCTACGAACAGGTAAAAGGCCACGTGATTCACGTGCATGTCAAGGCGACCAAACCCATTGATGGAGGGCGCGCATGTTGCTATCCCGACGAAGACGAGGAAGGGACTCCCCAGGCGGTGTTCGACGACCTCCTCGCCAATGGCTACGAAGGCTGGATCTCAATCGAGCCGCACATGAAAGCACAGGTGCATGCCGGACAGGACATCGATGATGCTGAGGCAGCGTCAAATATTTTTGTGGAGTACGGTCAGCGTGTGATGAGGATGTGTGGGAGTAATGAGTAAGTATGGATGTAGCGTCCGTCGAAGTCGTGACCTTGGGGAGGGGGGTGAATCCTGAATCGTGCATCGTGAAGGAAGACCTTAAACCTTAGACTTTAGACCGAAGAAAGAAGAAGAAGAAGAAGAAGAAGAAGAAAGAAAGAAAGAAGAAGAAGAAAGAAGAAGAAAGAAGAAGAAAGAAGAAGAAAGAAGAAGAAAGAAGAAGAAAGAAGAAGAAAGAAGACTCCCCGCGGAGCGTGGAGACCACGATTGTAAACCTCTGAATCCTGAATCCTGAATCCTGAATCCTGAATCCTGAATCCTGAATCTTTGTTGCCATGGGACTCATGGCTATAATGCCTCGACCTTGCCGTTAATGTGAAAGA
>JAQBXN010000165.1 GCA_027625095.1 Planctomycetota bacterium
TTGCCGTGGTTTAAATCAAATCATGAATTCGCGCTTCTCTGGGCTGATGTAAAACTCCGAAACTAATGGGTAGTGCTCCATTTCAAGTAAACGTGGTTGTTTCTGATCCTGTGTTGGACAGCATTGATTTCACAACTTCTGATCACGCGTCTGCATTAAAATTTGCTGGGCAAACAAGTATAGGTGTTAAAGTCAAATACAAGGATGAGAAGGCTTATGCTACGATCAACATTGTTGTTGCAAATGTAACCCAAAACCAGACGACAACAGTTACTCTTACCAAACAGTCAGACAATAAGACGTATTTGGGATCTTTTAATCCCGCAAACGTTGGTGCGGCGGCGAATGACCAGTTGAAGGCTAAAGTGCCAAATCTTGCTGCGACTGCATTGGCAAGATTTATTGCACCAACGATCGTATATGTGGGACAGCATCGTTATTTTGAAAGCGGTTCGCTTCCGTCGACAAGCATCGACATTGACCAGTACATGCTCAAGCGCAGTTCTAAACGAGCTCATGATCTTCGCCCGATCGGCGGATCAGACCGGGCTGGCAATAGAGACAGAATTCGAAGGGCCCTTAGATTGACGTAAATGATTTCTCCCACTCGCCCTTGAAAAACTGTCCCGCCTCCATACAATTCGTCCGTCATTGAGGCCCCTACCTCACAGGACGTTTCAGTCCACCCTCTCCCAACCTAACCTTTATTGCCCGGCGTCTCTGCGTCTTTAATTTTTCCCCATAAGACCGGAGGCCACCCTCATGCCCGAGGAAAAACTGGATTCCGCGGTCATCCGACCCGAAGAATCGTCCACCATATTTCCTGATTCCATCGACTCTACCATCCGAGCTGCCAGTTCCAACGCGAGGAACCCCATCCCCAGTAAGAACACTGGAATGGTGCAGAAAGAGTCTTTTGGCACCCCAACCCCGCTCTATGTTGGTATCGATCTTGGTACCTCCCGCAGCTCTGTTTGCGCTTCGAACGGACGACGTGCTTCGTTGCCCACTGTCGTAGGCTGGCCCAAGGATCCGATCGCACGCGGTTTCCTCAAAAAAGACATCGTCTTTGGTGAAGAGGCTATCGCGAATCGATTGTCCATCGAAACTGTCCGGCCTGTCGAGGTCGGTGTCATCAAAGTGAGTGCAAGTCAAAAGCCTGGCATCGGCCGCCTGGAAAAGCCGGATAGCAAAGTCAGAGAAGCTGCCTCTGAATTCATCAAGCATCTCATTGAGCTTTGCGAACCGCTTCCCAATCAGCAGGTCTTTGCAGCGATAGGGACTCCCGGTCAGATCGATCTTGCCCACAAGGAAGCCCTGCTCGAAGCCGCAAAGGAATCTGTTCACCAGATCCACCTTACCACCGAACCTTTTGCCGTCGCCTATTCTCTTAGCAGTCTTCACCATGTGCTTGTCGTGGATATCGGAGCTGGGACGACTGATCTGTGCCGCGTTCATGGCAGCCTGCCGGATAGTGAAGACTATCTCACGCTTGAGCAGGCCGGAGACTTCATCGATTTTTGTCTCTACGAACTCTTGGAGAAAAACCACAAGGGCGCTCAGTTCTCCCGCCAGCAGGTGACACAGATCAAGGAGCAGTTCTCCAGCGTCGCGCCGGGCGAACCGATCGAAGTCATTTTGCCTGTGAATGGTGTGCCGACAAAGCACAACATTACCAGCGATATGAAGCAGGCGTGCAGCAGTATCATCGAACCCATCGCCACGGCCATCCGCAAACTGGTCGGTTCGTACGATCCGGAATTCCAATCCAAGCTTAAGTCGCAAATCTGGCTTTCCGGTGGCGGCTCGCTCATCAACGGCTTGCCGAAAGCCCTTGAGCATGCCATTGGTCCCCTCGGCGCAGGCACCTCAGTGCGACGTGTGCCTGACCCTGTTTTTGCAGGTGCTGACGGCGCTTTGAAGCTGGTGCAGACGATGCCAGCAGATTATCGGAAGGTGCTGTCGTAGTCAGTGGACTGAGCAATCTCTCATAATTACTCGGAACCAACGCCGCATTCGTAGGAGGGAAGGCAGTACACCCAAAGAACCGGGTTACCTGCCTGGCTTACCATAAGGGTGTGGTTTCTCTTTTGACTGCTGTTTGCATTCGATAAAGCATTCGCCCAAATCATCTCTTCACACTTTTATTGTCACCTGCAGCCAGTGCGAGCACCTGACTCAACGTGGCGAAGCTCAGATCTCCGGGCGTCGTCATCTTCAGTGCTGACATCGCAAGCCCATACTTGAGCGCTTTATCGGGATCGTCCTTGAAATAGCCGTAGAGAAATCCGCCGACAAAGGCGTCCCCCGCGCCGATTCGGTCGATCTCTTGAACCGTGTGACCCGCCTCCTTCAGGGTTTTTCCTTCGGCACGGACGATCGCTCCCTCGCCGCCAAGCGTCAATACCGTCCATTTTGTTCCAAATCGCGCGGCCGCGGCTTCTACCATTTTTTCCGCGCTGCCTTTGATGGCGAAGAGATCTTCCGCATCGTCGGACGTCATGAACAAAACATCTGCTTCCTTCATCAGAGGCTCGAGTACCTCAGAGGCGCGACCAGGAGGCCAGAGTTTCTGACGATAATTCACATCAAACGAGATCGTCAGCCTATCCTCTTTCGCCCTGGCAATCGCAGTGGTCACACATTCCGCGCATGACGGACTGAGCGCCACCGTAATGCCGGTTACGTGCAGGTGCTTTGCTTTCTTGAGCACGCTCCAATCTACACTTTCCGGATCGAGCCTGCTGGCAGCCGATCCTGCCCGGTCGTACACAACCTCCGTTGAACGAGGCGGCGCGCCCAACTCCATAAAGGCTACTCCGTTGCGGCCTTCGTCCGTCCAACGCACTTGAGATACATCCACGCCGTGTGCTCGGATCATGTTCGTAATACGCCTGCCGACGGGGTTATTCACCAGCCGTGAAAACCAGCACGACCGCAAACCCAGACGGCTGAGCGCAACCGCCACATTTGATTCGCTGCCGGCACACAAGACCTCAAATTCATCCGCTTGTTCGAGTGTTTTATTGTTTTTTGGAGAAAGGCGAAGCATCGTTTCGCCAAAGGTGACAACGTGATATTTACTCATGGTGGTCCATTTGTTTATCAGTAAAAAGCGTCTGACGGCCGCCCCATTTTATACCTTCGCACTGATGGTGCGGATAACGTAATCTGGAGATCCTTCCGGACAGCCGCAAGCCCTGACTCCATTCTCAGGACTGAAATCGGGGTGTGATTCCCGAGACTTGTGGCAAACAATCTATTGACAATCTTGCTCACTTCCACGACAAAAAGTCTCGTGCCGATCTGTTTCGACGAGAACTGAATAACGAGGCAGGTGAAATACCTGGGGCAACGGGTACGGCAACCTGAGTTTCTTCTTGGCGGTAGGAATGATCTGTCCTCAGGAGGCAAAAGGCCATGGAGTTTTTCCAGCAAATTGTCACAGTTGGGATGCTGCCCTATACCATCTTTCTGGGCATCGTGGTGGCTTACTGGCTGTTTATGATTATCGGTTTTGTCGGAATCGATTTGCTCGATTTTGATATCGACATGCCGGACGTCGATGGGCTCGACGGCGCAGCCGACGCGGTCGGCGATGGCGCGATTGAGTCCGCTGGAGACGCGCTTGAAGGTTCGATGGGCGCGTTCAAGTCCCTCCTTGTATTTCTGAATATCGGCACTGTGCCGGCCACCATCGTGCTCAGTTTCATCTCGGTAAAGCTCTGGTTTCTGGCCTTCGTTTATAACTTCTGGCTGCCGGCATCTTTGCGCGGGATTTTTCCACCGGTGGTAATGGGGCTTCTGGCTTTTTCCGCTTTCTTCGTTGTCAGCACTGCGCTCACACACATCACGACCAGGCCATTCCGGCGCCTCTTTCTCCACAAGACCACACACGGAGAACATCAGCTTGTTGGAAAAATCTGCATCGTGAAGACCTCGAAAGTAACGAATTCGTTCGGCCAGGCTGAACTTAAGGTCGAAGACTCTGACTTATTGATTGCGGTTCGAACTAAAGAAGAACTCGGCTTCAAAAAAGGTGACGAAGCCATCATTATTGATTACGAAATCGAGAAAAACGTTTACGAAATTGTTCATATTTGAACCTGGCGTTGTGGTTTTTTAGTCCTATTGGAGGGGAAACATTATGGCTCCTTTCATCGCCCTCGGATTCGCCGGATTTATTATCCTGGTCGGAATCCTGATCCTGATTATTCGGTGCTATCGCAAAGTCTCACAGGGCACGGCGCTCATTATCAACCAGACCCGCGGCAAAGTGATCGTTTCCTTTACTGGCGGCGTGGTCATCCCGATCATTCACAAAGCTGAGTACATGGACATCTCTGTCAAGGCGATGGAGATTGACCGCAGCGGCTCGAACGGCCTCATCTGTGAAGACAACATTCGCGCCGACATCAAAGTCACCTTCTATGTGCGTGTAAACAAAACCGAAGAGGACGTGAAACGAGTGGCCGGCCTCATCGGATGCGAGCGTGCTTCCAAACGGGACACCCTGGAAGAGCTCTTTTCCGCAAAGTTTTCAGAGGCACTGAAGACTGTCGGAAAGCAGATGGAGTTCACGACGCTGTTTACCGAGCGTGAGAAATTCAAGGAAGCCATCATAAATATCATCGGCGCCGATTTGAACGGTTACAAGCTCGAAGACGTCGCCATCGATTATCTCGAGCAGACGCCTCTCGAATCCCTCGACGTAGACAACATCCTCGACGCTCAAGGTATCCGGAAGATCGTCGACCTTACCTCGATCGAATCCATCGCCACTAACAGTTTCCGGCGGAACAAGGAGAAAACGATCAAGCAGCAGGACGTCGAAGCCAGGGAAACAATTCTCGAGCTGGAAAAGCAGCTGGCCGACGCCGAGGCCCGCCAGAAACGGGAGATAGAAACCATCCAGGCCCGCGAACAAGCAGAAACCGAGAAAGTGCGCGCCGAAGAACATCTCAAGTACGAACGTGCCCAGATTCAGACCGCCGAAGAGTTGGCTGTTGCTCAAGAAAACAAACAGCGTCAGATTGAGATTGCACGTAAAGCCCGTGAACGCGCCGTATTGGTGGAGGGAGAACGAGTCGAACGCGACCAGCAGCTCGAGGCGGTTGAACGTATTCGCCTTGTCACACTGAAGGACATCGAGAAGGAAAAGGCCGTCGAGATCGAGAAGAAGAACATTCAGGAGGTCATCCGCGAACGCGTCATCGTTGAGAAGGGCGTTGCTGTGGAACAGGAGAAAATCAAGGACACAGTCGAGCTCGCCGGCGCCGAACGTCAGCGCCAAATCCAGGTAATCGCCGCGCAGCGTGAGGCTGAGGAAAACATGGTTATCGAGGTCAAGGCCGCGGAAGCCAAGGAAAAGGCCGCTAAGAGTCTTTACGAAGAGGCTATTACTCAGGCCGAGGCAAGACACCTCTCTGCGATCAAAGAATCCGAGGCCAAAAAGGTGCTCGCCGAAGGCATTATCGCCGAGCGTTCCGCTGAAGGACTGGCGCAGGTAAGAGTCCGAGAATCCGAGGCCAACGCTATCGAGCTGCAGGGCAAGGCAGAAGCCTCGGCCGCGATGGAAAGGGCGAAGGCAGACGCATTTGCAATCGAGTCAAGGGGTGGAGCTGAAGCCAAGGCAGCGTCCGCCAATTACCACGCTAAGGCCCAGGGCATTGAAATCACCGGCTTCGCAGAGGCCAAGGCCATCGACCAGAAGGCCGAGGCCATGAAAAAATTCGACGCGGTCGGTCAGGAGCACGAGGAATTCAAGCTCCGGCTCGGTAAACAGGAACGTGTCGAAATTGCTCAGATCGACGTCAACCGCCAGATCGCCGAGGCCCAGTCCCGCATCCTCGGCGAGGCGTTGAAGTCAGCCAACATCGACATCGTCGGCGGCGATGGCCAGTTCCTGAACAACTTCTTCAAATCCATCACCCTGGCCAAGTCCCTGGACGGCTTCGTCGATAAGAGCGACGTCATTCAAAAGCTCTCTAACGGCGATATCAACAGCCTGATGGCAAAGGTCAAAGACCTGATCGGCCGCGAAGGCCTGGGCTCGGAGGACATCAAGAATCTGACAGTCTCCGCTCTGCTGGCTCGCCTAGCCCTCAAGGGCAAGGACGACAACATCCGGGATGAGGCAACGGGTCTGCAGGGCCTGGTCAAGAGCCTCGGTGCGGAAGATCTGATGGCCATGTGGTTAGCGAAGTGAACGTAATACGTAATACGTAATACGTAATCAGACTCCTCGCTCGATACCATCTACTCACGCCACCTCACCCTCAGGAGTATGAACTACTAGGATTGGTTGAATTCAGTTCCCGCAGCGATCAGTGAAGATGTGGTGTGGAAAATTACCGCCTACAGGTACGCCTTGTTTATTAGTGAGCTAGCTTGGGTGGACTGTGAAAACCTCAACAAGCATCGCCTTGCGAGGAACAATTCCAGCCAGTTGATCAGGGCTGCGGGTTCGATCAGTGCGAATATAGAGGAAGGTTTCTCCCGCAAATCAGACAAGGATATAGCTCGTATGTACGAATATGCATTGGGTTCAGCAAGAGAGACAAGAGGCTGGTACTACGAATCCAGACACGCTCTCGGAGATGAGGTGGCTGACCACCGAATGAAACTTCTTAGAGAGGTCATACAACTGCTGTTAACAATGATCCCTGAGAGAAGAAACTCATACAAAGTCAGAGAATCAGAAGTCATATATGAAACCAGTCCAAGTGGAAGTGGAGTTGAAGAATTTCAGGACATCCTAAACAACGTCCCAATGCCAGATTAACAACTTTCTTATTACGTATTACGAATTACGTATTACGCCCCATGGCCGAAGAAGACATCCAACCCAACACAGACGAGCAGCCTCAAGAAGGCCAAGCCCTCGAAGGTGGCGCTTACGAGGTTCTCCGCAAACGGCTGCAAGCGCTTGACTCTCAGTTGGTGGATCGTCTCGAAAAACTGAATTCGAAGCGGAAAGAAACCTTCGGGGGGATGGACAGCCAGATTATCGGGAACGAACGAATTCACACCGATAACAATTGTATTCCCCGAGATCTTGTCGGGCTCGGCCATCTGCTGATCTTTGGCTACAACGTTTTTATTGGACTGAAAACTGAGACGAAACTGACGGACGTCTTCGCAGTTCATCGCTTCGATGGCGCTGAGTTTCAGGCTGTTGAGCCCACGATTATTGGTCACCCGGATTTCATTCGTGATTTTCATGAACTCTACAAGTACTACAAGAACGCCAGATTTCTTCAGTTCGTAAAATCACCCGGTAAACTCCTGATTGTTTTCCAGGCCGGCGAAAGCATCACCGATAACAAAATCTTCCGATTTCTCATCGAGCGTGATGAATCCCTGGTTTACATCGACGATCGGGGCGACGTCGAATACAAGCTGCCTGCGCAGCACGACTTCCGATGGACGGTCACTACCCGCGACGATCAGGTGTTCGGCGCCCACCCACACGTCTCCATTCGAGATCAGGTCTTTGTCGAAACCATCGGCGGCGATCTGACTATCAAAATTGAAGACAACACCCGCTCAGGCGAAGGCATCTACGCAGAGCCCGTCGAAGACCGCGATCAATCCCTCGACGACGCGTTCATCGCCTATGCTGAAGTTGGTGACCTGATCCTTCTGAAGATTCTTCCGTATCGTGAAATCAAGTATCGATATATTGTCTTCAACTCAAAGGATCATTCAGCCGTTCGGATCGACTCCATCGAGCAGGCTTGCATACAGTTGCCGGAAGGACACGGCATAATTTTTCCCAAGGGCTATTACCTTCAAAACGGAGTTTATCGGCAGTTTGATGAAGACGTCCAGGGCATGGTCTATCACGACTATATCTCCTCTCCGAACGGCGAGGACTACCTTTACGTCTTCTATCACCGCGAGCACGGACGCTACATCCTTCTCCAATACAACCTCATCTCCAAGGAGATTTCGAACCCAGTCTTCTGCCACGGCAAATCTTTGTACGAAGATGGAAAGATGGTGCTCTTCACCGCACCGGACCAAGAACCGCGCCGGAATCATCCGATGCAAATCTGGCAAACGCCGTTTTACGGGGATGCGTACGATGTTCCGCTCAAAGCGGACACGTTCCTCACGAAGGTAGGTAACCGCGATCTGGTGCGCGGCATTTCGGAGGGATTCACTATCAGTCGGCTCGTCCAGACAGAACGCGCCACGCTGACAACTTACGAAGATCTGATTACCTCGTGTACCAACATGATGGACGGGTATCACTGGCTCGCCCATGAGGAAACATTCAATGTTCGGGAGATAGTTGTCGAAGTCAAGAGCGCCGGCATTGCTGCCATTGATGAGTACGAAAAGGTTCTCCGAATCAAGCAAAACACGGCTGGCCAGATCAAAGAGAACCAGGAAGCAGTTCGGAAATTGACCCTTGAGACCACACCCGACCGCATGCGCAGCATCGATGATTTCGTTAACGGGCTAAGCGAGATTCGAAGTCGCAGGGGCAAAGTCATTTCTTTGCGCGAGCTCCGATATGCAGATCTGCCGGCCATCGAAGCGATGGACCAACAGCTCGAAAGGTCCAACGAGGATGTCTCGATCGGCTGCGTTGATTACCTGCTCCTGCCAGATTCGCTGAATCCATACATTGATCGGAACCAGGAGATCGAATCCGGACTGGGCGAAATCCAGAAGGTGGCGGAACTAAAAGATGAGCATAAACAACTCGAAGACCTGGCATCAAGACTCGACCTGCTTACAGATATCGTCAATAACCTGAATATCGAAGATGCCACCAAGACCACGCAGATTGTCGATGCGATCACAGACGTTTATTCCGGAGTAAATCGCACCAGAGCCCAGATCCGAAACCTGCATCAGGATCTCGGCAAAGCCGAGGCCCGGGCCGAGTTCGCCGCGCAATACAAATTGCTCAGCCAGAGTATTACCAACTACATCGGCATGTGTGATTCAGTCGAAAAGTGCGACGAATTTCTCACCAAATTAATGATCACTATCGAAGAGCTTGAGGGCCGCTTTTCGGACTTCGAAGAATTCGCGGAGAAGCTCGCGGAGAAACGTGAAGAGGCATACAACGCGTTCTCAAACCGCAAGCAGGTGCTCGACGAAGA
The DNA here is from genome assembly GCA_027625095.1 of Planctomycetota bacterium. Classification (GTDB taxonomy): domain Bacteria; phylum Planctomycetota; class PUPC01; order JACPCR01; family JACPCR01; genus JAQBXN01. The sequence goes on from JAQBXN010000165.1 coordinate 9,123, forward strand.
GCAGAAGCGAAAGGTCGGGGCGCTCATCTCCTCTGCCGAACGAATCCTGAAAGGGATCATCAACCGGGCCGAGAGCTTCAGCAATGTAGATGAGGTCAACGCATACTTCGCATCGGATCTGATGGTCTCGAAGCTTCGGGACATTATTAAGCGCTTCTATGACATGGATGAATCGGTCAAGGCCGATGATTTTTCCGGTCGCTTGAAAAGCACCAAGGACGAAATTCTCCGCCGTCTGCGAGACAAGTTAGACCTGTTCGAAGGAGGCGATAACGTTATTTCATTCGGTGATTACAAATTCACCGTCAACACGCAGAAGCTGGAACTCACTACTGTACTGCGTGACGAGGAAATGCTCTTCCATCTGACCGGAACGGATTATTACGAGGAAATTCGAGACGAAGAGTTTCTTAAGACTCGTGAGTTGTGGCGGCAGGAAATCATCAGCGAGAACCGTGATGTGTACCGGGGAGAATATCTCGCTTATAAGATCTTGATGGCCGCGGCGAACAATAAAGACGGTTTCATCCTGACAGAACTAACCGAACTGGTAAGTGAAGAGAAAACGCTCCTTGATCGTGTGCGCGCTTATTCGGGGAGCCTCTATAACGAAGGCTACGACAAGGGTATTCACGACTGTGACGCGACAAAAATTCTGCAGGCTCTGATCGGGCTGTATAACACTACCGCCTTGCTGCGTTACGATTCAGAGTCCCGGGCCTTTGCCATCCTTTTCTGGTGCTTCTACCCGGACAAAGAGGAGAAGCTCCAGCTCCGCAATAAACTCAGAAGCTTCGGTGCGCTGGGCAAGATATTCGAATTCAAGGATGTGAACCCGGCTTATGTCATTGAAATTCGAAACGCAATGGGGCCGTTCTTTGAAAGCCTCGGAAGGAAGGTCTGCGGCCCGACCCTGAGTCTGGCAGCGGAGTATCTCTACAACGAACTGCAGGACAGCGATCTCCTGGAGTTCACGATTAACGCTCTCGCGCAGGAGTTACATGACCATTTCTTCGACTATCTCGCCAAGAAGGGCAAAGACGAAGATTTTAGGTCCGACATTGGTGCGCTGAACGGCAGCACAAAACCACAAATCGATCTGATTCATGATTGGGTCTCAACCTACGTGCGCACTCAGGAAGATGCAGACTCCGGGCATTTTGTGTGGGAGGTTGTTGCGCTCATTGCCGCGGGTGAGGTGATTAATCGTGATACTACGTCTGTGACGACGTTCGCTGAGGTAGACGGCCTGCTTGGCCAGCATCGGCTTATTGGAAACAAGAAACTCAAGATTCATTTCGATCTGTTCCTGATTCGCCTCAAACAGTTCGCAGAGGAGCAAGTGCCTCTGTTTCAAAAGTACCAGCAACTTCGAACTCAACTCACCCAGGCGCGTCGCAAGGAACTCAGACTTTCCGAATTTGAGCCGAAGGTCATGGGATCATTTGTGCGCAATAAATTGATAAATGACGTTTACCTGAATCTGGTGGGCGCTAACTTCGCTAAACAGATGGGGGCGGCCGGCGATTCAAAGCGGACGGATCTGATGGGACTGCTGCTGCTCATCTCCCCGCCGGGTTACGGCAAAACCACTCTGATGGAATACATCGCCAGTCGTCTCGGACTTACCTTCATAAAGATTAACGGCCCTGCTATTGGACATGCAGTGACGTCGCTCGATCCGGCTGAAGCCACGAATGCAACCGCACGGGAAGAATTGCAGAAGCTCAATCTCGCCTTTGAGATGGGCAACAACATCATGATCTACCTGGATGACATCCAGCATTGTAATCCGGAACTCTTGCAGAAATTCATCTCACTCTGCGACGGCCAGCGCAAAATCGAAGGTGTCTATAAGGGTAAGACCAAGACTTACAACCTGCGCGGCAAGAAGGTCTCGGTCGTCATGGCCGGAAACCCATACACCGAGAGCGGTGATAAATTTCAAATCCCGGACATGCTCGCCAACCGTGCTGACACCTACAATCTGGGCGACATTTCCAGCACAGAGAGCAAAGCGTTTGAAATGAGTTTCATCGAAAATGCGATGACCTCGAATCCTGTGCTGAGCAAGATCAGCAGTCACGGCCACGATGACATTTACCGGCTCATGCAGATCGTCGAGACCGGCAGCCGGCAGGGAGTCGAGTTGGAACACGGCTATTCGTCCGAGGAGGTGACCGAGATAGTGAATGTCCTCAGCAAACTGTTTCGGGTCCGTGACGTAGTCCTGCGGGTCAATCAGGAATACATTTATTCAGCTGCGCAAGAAGACGACTATCGTACCGAGCCGCCCTTCAGGCTCCAGGGCTCATATCGCAACATGAACCGTATCGCGGAGAAGATCTTTCCGGTGATGACAGATAAGGAAGTCGAAAGGTTGATTCTCGATAGCTACTACAACGAAGCCCAAACCCTGACCTCCGGCGCCGAATCCAATCTGCTCAAGTTCAAAGAGATCATTGAGATCCTCAGCGAAGAGGAAAAAAAACGCTGGTCAGCTATCAAGAGCGAATTCAATCGCCGCCAGTCACTCGCCGGTATGGACGACGAAGACGACATCGGAAAAGTCCTCTCCCAGCTCAGCGGCTTCAACAAAAACCTTGGCGACATGCGCGAAGTCATCGCGGGTGCAGCAAATTACCTCGCCCAGAATATGGACAAGGGCTTCAATCAAAATCTGAAAATAGTAGTGGACGAAAACCTGCTCAAGATTCTGTCCAAGGGCAGCGCGGCCGTGAAAAAGGCGAAGGAGTAATGGTGACTGACAACCTTGACCCCTTCGAAGAACTATGTGCAATTGTCGATACGCTAAATGAAGAGGGTATCGAGTTCGCAGTCTGTGGTGGCCTTGCTGTGGCCATCTACGGCTATGCTCGCACGACCCAGGATATCGATATCCTGGTCAAAGAAGAAGATCTCGAAAGCATACAAAACGTAGTCCGGCCTCTTGGATTTGACATCGCTTCAGGCTTTATGCGATTCAATAGTGGCACCCCTGGTGAACGAACGATCTTCCGCATTCTGAAGATCGTTGGTTCTCACGATTTAATGTTAGATTTGATTCTTGTGGGCGACTTCCATACCGAAGTCTGGGAAAGCAGATCAGTGGCGGAGTATCAGGGCAGGAAATTTTCGATAGTTTCACGGTTGGGATTGAAAAAGATGAAGGAAAAGGCTGGCAGAGCAAAGGACCTTACAGACATTGAAGAACTGGGCTTAAACAATGTCGGACAGTAACGTAAACAAAGAGCCCGCTAGGGTAGATATGTCCCCTGAAGGCATAATCAATCGCTTGAAGAAATCGGCAGCCCTCTACCGCATGTCACTGAAACTTGGAATGTTCAGGCCTGCAAACGTGCCACAGTTCGTCGATCCGGATAAACGGCTTTTGCGCCTGCCCGATGAACTCATCAGGGACGAAGACGGCTTTCTTCGCGTGGCCGGTTCACGAGTCGGTTTTTTCCGTCTGGTCAGCCTCCATCGCAGCAAAGGCCTGGATGCCGTTGAACTCAATAAATACTTCTACGAGGAATATGACCGCCATGTATCAGTCTGTTATCTCATGGCGGTGCTGAAATTCTACGAAGAGAATAAAACAGTCATCGACCTTTACGTAGATTCTTACGAAGACGGTAAGTCCGAGGCACATTCTCGATAGACCGCACCAATGCCCATCCCAATCCAATGCCCCAATCCGGAATGTAAGAAGAGTCTCAGCCTGCCAGAGGAGCACGCGGGCAAGGCAGTAAAGTGCCCTGCTTGTGGCAAGACGCTGAAGGTACCGGAAGGGATTACCAAGTACGGCGAATTCAAAATTGTGCGCCAGATAGGAAAGGGCGGAATGGGCACAGTTTATGAGGGTCTTCAGGTAAGCCTGCAGCGGCGAGTGGCGCTCAAGGTGCTCGACCCCAATTTCTCCAGCAATGCACGATACCTCGGGCGTTTTGTCCGTGAGGCAAGAGCTGCAGCGGCCATCCAGCACCCGAACATTATCCAGGTGTTCGACATTGGCGAGGACAATGGAAGACATTTCTTCGCCATGGAATTCGTGGAAGGCGAAAACGCTTTTGAAAAACTTAAGCGTGATGGAGCGTTTTCCGTCAGGGCTGGCCTCGAGATCGCTGGCCAGATTGCGAAAGCGCTTCAGGCCGCGGGGAAGCAGTCCATCATCCATCGGGATATCAAGCCGGACAACATCATGCTGGGCCGGGAAGGCCAGGTAAAACTTGCCGACCTCGGGCTTGCCAAAAATGTCGAAGATCAAACCACGGTCACGCAGAGCGGCGCGGCCATCGGCACCCCACATTACATCGCGCCAGAACAAGCAAAAGATGCGGCCAATGTGGATCACAGAGCCGACATCTATGCACTCGGAGTAACCCTCCTGCATCTGCTTACAGGCAAGCGGCCATTTGACGGCGACAAGCCCTGGGACATTGTCGAAAAGCATGTGAACCAGCCACTGCCGAAAGGCGCCGACCTCGGCGTCGAACTCCCTGACGCGGTTGACCGGTTAATTCAGAAGATGGCGGCCAAGGAACCCGACAATCGTTTTCAGGACTACGAATCGCTGCTCACCGCAATTGAGACTGCCCAGAATGACAAGGAGGAAAAACGTCCTGAAAAGGTCATCCAGCAGCCCAAACTCAAACCGAGGCGTGATACGCCGCGCAAGAAGAAGATTCCAATCGCGCTTTATGCAGGGCTGACAGCAGCCATTGCTGTGGTCATTGGCATCACAGTAATGGTGTTCGATTCAGGAGGTCCTCAGCCGCACCGTATGGTGGGTTACAAGAAAATAGAGAAGACGGTTGCCTCTACGACCACCATCCCCAAGCCGCCCTCCGCCGGTCAAGTCCCTCCCAAGACGACCTTTGCGACCTTCAAGGAGGTTAATGACTATGTAAAAGAAAATCCGGACGCCTATGGCGAAATCATCGGGATGTATCGAAAGATCTCGGACAGCATCGACAACGTCAATGACAAAATGCGGGCGGACGCACTCATCAACTCATGGAAAAGAAAATGGGAGGAAGCTGCGGCCGAGGCCCTCAACGGAACTCAAAATAACGTGAAGGCTCATCTCGCAGCATCGCAGTTCGGGATGGCCCAGACTGCTTTGAATGACTTCCCGGTTGCATTGCTTCATCAGGGTGTAGTGGAAGAAATTGATAAGCTCCGGTTGCAGATTGAAGCAGCCAAAGACGCGTTTATCGCCGAACTTAAGTCACGCGGAAAGCCGATTCTTGAAAAAGAGCCCGGCGATCTCTCCCGTGAAGATATTTCCACCTTGAACTGGGTATTGAAGCGAACCCAAAGTGGCGAACTCGGCCTTTCTTTTCTCCAAGCGAAGGAAGTTCGTGATTTTTCGAAGCAAGTCTCTTCTGCAGTATCCCGATACAGAGCACATGAAGACAGACGAATCGCACTTAAGAGTCAATTCTGGGATTCCTATCGGCGTCTCATTACAAGCAAGCAGTTCGAGCAGGCACGCACGACCGTCCAGGAGGCCGAACCTCTGGAGGCGGAGGAAAAGAGCCTGCTGATCAGGCACACCTCTCTGATCGAAAAATCACTTGAACCGGCAGCCAGAAATATGCCCCTTGAAAAGGCGCTCCATCAATTTCACTTCGGCGAAGAGAGGGATTCTATCCCTGAATTCGAGCTCGCATCGAAATCCGGACAAGATGTCCGTTTATATCTTCACCTGCTGGGTGCAGATTTGCCGGAATGGATGAGTGGTGCTTTTGAGATTCCAGAGGAATCAGAGGATAGTCACGGAAATCCCATTCGAAAAGGTGTGGATAAGAAGTCGGGGCTGCCATTTGAAATCCGTAATAGATCGTCCGGAATTCATTTCATGCTCCTTCCAGCCGGACAGTTCATGATGGGAAGTCCCGAAACTGAACAGGATCGCCACTCAGACGAAGGTCCATTACATCCTGTGGGAATCACCCGCCCTTTTTACATGGGCAAGTATGAGGTCACCGGTGCGGATTGGGAGAAGGCCAACGGAGCCAAATGGGCTTATGCTCGAGGCGAAGATTTCCCACTTACAGAGATTCGCAAATTGACCGCAATGATGTTTGCCAGCCAGTTGAGCCGGCAACTGGCCGGAGGACGGCTTCGACTGCCGACTGAAGCCGAATGGGAATATGCATGCCGGGCCGGCAGCATCACGCCTCTGCATTACGGCACAGATCCGGAATATGCAATGACCGCGGACTACGGGTGGTTCAAAGAGAATTCCGGCGGCAAGGTTCGACCGGCCGGGATGAAGAAACCGAATGACTGGGGTCTCTACGACATGATCGGAAACGTCTGGGAATATGTTCTCGACAACTACGATGTCTACCCTACTGAACCGGAGACTGACCCTTACTATCCGCCCATTGGAACGATCCCGCGCACCATCCGAGGCGGCGGTGTTTTATCTGATGCCGGCCAGTTGAGATCTGCCGAGCGCAGTAGAAGCAGGTTTGGGGCCAGTGATGAGAGCAACGGATTCAGGCTAATGCTCGAGCAGTCGCGCAAAGAGCACCAGGTACCTGGCATGCCGAACCCGGTTTTCAAAAACCTGTTTAAGGCCAGAGAGCAGAAATCATGGGTGCGCTCGGGCGATGGCTTTTTTAATTGGGGATCAGGCCTCGGCTGGACGGACGGTGGCCCTGGCGGCATTGTCTATACCGCAAAGAAATATCAAAATTTCATCCTCAGATTCGATTGCCTGGCCAGCGATCTCTTGAAATCGGATGCCGGCATTTTCTATCCCATGAATGGACAGGACCTCACCAGGGATAAGACGGAGCACACCTTCAAAATCGAGCTGTCAGGCCCCAGGACCGGGTCAATTTCCCATAAAGACGAAACACTCCGATCCACCGAACTGCCACTCCAGCCGGGATGGAATTCCATCGAACTCATCGTATGGGAACGTGATGTCTATACCACCCGGGAGGGAGTTGCCCTTACCCATTGGCAGCGACCCTCTGCTAAAGAAGGCCTCCTGGCAATCGAAGGAGTAGCACAACAGTTCTGTCTCAGGAATTTCAGAATCCTGGAATTGCAGCAGAAACCGGCGGAGTTCATGAAAAGCCTCAATGACAAGGCGGCCGCGCTGTGAGCTGAGGAAGGGAGGCAGGCGCCCCCGCTCCCCCCCACGATCACGTCAAAGTCAGAAGGCGGGCGGGCATGGGGCCGGTGAGTGCGTGAGGCGAGAGGGCAAGATCGAGCCGATTCGCACTGTTTCAGGG
>JAQBXN010000032.1 GCA_027625095.1 Planctomycetota bacterium
CCTCCGGGACTGGAGAAACCACATAGGCACGGACAGGCAAGATCGAGGAACTCAAACTGCCGAGAAATGGGCAAGAACTTCTGGGCCGCGACACTAGTGGTAATCAATACTTCTGCACTTCTCAGAGCCTTTTATCATTACCAGATTGGCACTTACCAGCCTGTTGCTGGCACTTTCCGTTACCCTTTTCGCTGAAGAAAAGATCACAGAATTCAACGTCGTAAGCGACGAATGGGAAACCTGCACTGAAAAGGACGGCAGTGGAATGTACTTTGACCTGATGCGGGCAATTTATGAACCGCTTGGCATCAAGGTCGAATTCAAGCTCATGCCCTATGCCAGGACTGTATTCACGGTCAAAGAGAAGAAAGCAGATGCCTTCACCGCATCCTATTTAAACGAACAGGAGTGGGCTGTTTATCCTAAGAACTGGTTCGATCTGGACATTGTTCTGGCGATTTTTCCCAAGGGAAAATACAAAGAGTTCAAGGGGCAGTCCTCGCTGGAAGGAAAAAAGGTTGCCTGGTTGAGAGAATTCACGCTCGACAAATATCTGAAGGTCAAGGTGGAACACCGCGAAGTCAATAATCGCCAGAGCGGCTTCGCTTTGTTGGATGCCGGGAAAATCGATTTTTGGATCGACCCGGCCGTTCTGCTGGATCCGGAATGGAAGAATCTCACGGTCAAGAAGGAAGACTATGAACTTCATGAGTTCCTCTACCTTCCCATGTCTATGGCCTTCGCTAATACGCCTAAGGGAAAAAACTCGCCGAATTGTGGGACTCACGAATGGTTGAACTCAACAAATCTGGCGAGATGCAGAAGATATATAAGAAACACGACTGGCCTTCCTATCCGATGGACGAGGAAGGTAAACCAGTCGATCCGAACGCGCTGAAGTAGATTCAGTCGATAAGAATCTGACAGAAAGATTCATAACGCCCCGGCAGAGAGGTCTGTCCGGGGTGTTTTCACGTACCGGAGTATCGAGAACACGGAGCTGAGGTTGCTCATGCCGTAACCGAGTGTGAGCCTTGCAAGCATTGAAGACGTTAAGCAGTCGTCCATCTACTCCATCTGACTTCGTTTGAGTGGCAGGCTGTGGATCTTCTCGCCATCAATATTGATAACCGTATAGGCTACTGTCGGGTCATCCAGGCTTGTGTCGAACTCCACCAGACCGAACGACTGTTTCTTGTTGTAAGAGAAAATGGAGCCAGGCATGGGTGGGTGGACGTGATTATTCGTGAGGCGGGATGAATTGAATTCGTAGAGGGCGTATCCATTGGGACGCTCAATTTCCCAGGCGTCAGATCGATGGCGGTCCGCGCTCATCAACAGCACACCGCCGATTTTATTGTCGGCAAGGAAATCAAAGATCTCGGTACGCTCTGCCTGGAAGCCGTTCCAGGTATCTTTGGAATCGCCCTTTGTACGGTAATCCCATGGCACAGGTGAACACAGAACTTTGAACGTGGCTATCGAGGCTCTCACAGTTTTCTTGAGCCATTCCTTCTGTACAGGCCCTAACATCGTCTTGTCCGGGCGATGGCGGTAGTAGCGGCCGTCGAGCATGATGAAATGAACATCGCTGATTTGGAAGTCATACCAGCAGCCGGGCCGCGCCACTCCGCCGCCGTAGTCCGGGTTAACCCAATTCTGTTTGAAGACTTCCCAGACCGATCTTTTCCAGTAGGGCTCGTCTATCTCTGGGCCCCCGCTGCAATCGTTCGTGCCAAAATCATGGTCGTCCCAGATGCTGTAGACTGCAGTTGAAGATACGAGCCGACGGAACTGAGGTGGTGACTGTCTTCGGTAGTAGCAGAATTTCTGCATTTGCGGGCTTTCAGGATCGTCGCTGTACATGTTGTCTCCGAGCAGCAACAGGACGAGGGGCCTGAGGCCAGAGATCGTCTCCCACATGTATTCATGTCCGGTGACGTAGCCTGCACCGCCACCAAATGCGAGGGCGAAGCGGGACTTGCCGGAGCTTGCTGTTCTGAATGTGTGTTCGAATGTCGGCTGCGCTGGATTGCCGTTCACCTGAATGGAGTATTTATAAGGGGTGTCTGGCTGAAGGTTGTTGACGCGGATCACTCCGGTGAAATCATTGCCTGCAGCAGTAGTCACAGGATCGGTAGTCTGCAGCAGCTTTCCTTTTTCATCGGCGAGGAAAACCTTTACTTCGGCCGAACCGAAGGTCCTCAGCCACACGCTGACGCCGTCCGGGTTGAGAGCCCCCAGCATGGGGCCCTGGATGGGTACACTTTTCTGCGATTCCAACAGGGCTTTAACTTCGGGTAACTCGTTCAGTGGTTTCAGCAGGCCGAATGAATCCGCGGCAACCCGGCCAGGATGAACGCCCAACTCGAGAGCTTTCTTTAGAGCTTTTAGCGCCTCGACATTCTTTTCTTTCAGGCCCTGGGCGATCGCCATCTGATAATGCCATTCGCTGTCTTCAGGGAATTTTTCAAGACGATCGTTCAGAACCTTGAGTGCTTCATCGTATTTACCGGAACGGATATGTTTCCGCGATGCCTTGTAGTCGTGCTGTCCAAAAACCTGGGTTGCGAGCAGGAGCGCTGAGGCGGCCAGAATCAGCGAAAACGGTCGCTGCCCGTTCGATGTCTGTTGAGAGGCGATGTTCATGAGAGACAAGATGCAGGTCCTCTCTTGTTTTTCAATTCATCCGGTGTAATTTGGAACACACCGAGGTTCCCTTCTCAATTGAATGGTTGACCGGCAGCGTGCCCGTGGTGCTGAGGAGGCCGTTGTTATCCCAGGCCCGGCGGAGCCTTTTCATGCCTTACGAAACAGTCAGAATGAGTAACAAAACTTACAAGGTGTGTGTGGTCGGCCTGTCCGGTATCGGCGTGGGGAAGCCTGCCGCGGATGATCTGTGGCAGCGGAGCTGGTTTTACCTCGATAGCTTCGCCTGATTTGGCATTGCGATGGACGTATCAATTGCCGGCAATTACCCCGCTGGGCAGGAAGTTGCTCGGACTGGATCGGTGGCACTGAAAAGTCCGACTCCATGATCTGTTGCCGCTGGGGCGAATACTTCATCGAGTCTTTTCTGCCGCCGTCTTCCGGATGGTGAACTCGTTGGTCAAAGAATCGACTTCCCTGGTCACGGACTTGAACGCCTGCGGGATCACCGATTCAACACCTTCTATCACGATTTTTTCGACCTCAGGTGCAAAGCTTGAAGGTTGGCCATAGTAGGTCATCGAGTATGAAGGTTCGTATCCGCCCTCCTGAAGAATGCGTTTGGTCGGGATATAGCAGGGAACATCGTTGGAGTAAGACGAAACCCAGAGGCGTTTGGGGTCGAGCCTCTGTTTGAGCAGAAGGACATAATCCACCACTACCTCACCTCCGAGAAACACCATCGCCAGATCCTCTCCGAACGACCACGTGGCAATCGGGTAATCGACATGTGTCACCGGGGCCTCACCGGCATCGAACCGTTTGAGCAGGTGCTGGGCCCTGTAGCCGTTCGGGTTGTTTTGTCCGGCGAAGCCCTGCCAATGCTCGCGGGGCGGCGACTGAGAAAGTGGGAGTTTGATTTTCATGTAAGTCGCGGAAAGCTTTGGCGTCAGCGGCTGGAGCGGCGCGCTCAGGAGACGCTGAACTTCCGTCGCGATTTCCCGGCCGTGTTGCCGCGCGTGCTGCACCGCACCCGTCGGCTGAGGGCCGACGTCCCCGCCGCATCCGGCGGTCACCATGGCGACGGCGTCTGGATAATTTTCTTCCATGAACTGCGAAGCGAAGCCTGCCCAGTCGCCACAGATATTCAGCGATGATCCCATGGTGGTGCAGTGGCACGCATAGTTCGCAATAAGCGCGATCGGCATGTTCTTTTCGTCGGCCACGACCAGCAGGGGGAGGCTGTGGTCGACCACGCCATCCCGCTGAAATCCAAAGCCTCGCCATTTGCCATCTTTGAGCGTACGCCGATTCCCTCCAAAACCGGCCATGCCCTGTGCCCATGCCAACCTGGCCGGCCTTCGAGCCTTCAACGCCGCTTCTGCCGCGTTCACCATATGGGCGGCCAACTCATCCGTGTAACGGACGGTTCTCTGCCGTTGCTCGGCAGGCAGCGAGTCGCCATACATCCCCACCGCGTAACCGGCTAAGGTGGGCGCGTTGTGTGTATGCGTCGAGCAGACAAGGAATCTTTCTCTGGTGATGCCGGCTGATTTCTTCAGAGCCGCTGCCACCTTATCAGTCAGGTGCGCCGGGACGCCGCAGTTCTCGACCGTCAGAATGACGGCGGGCCCGCTCTGATCGTCGCCCAATGCCATGGCACGCAGCCAGAGCCTGTTCACCACCTTGTCAGTCTCCTGACGCCGGCCCGCATATCCTGCCAGCGTGACCGGGTACGAAGGGGTGATGTCAATCTTCGCTGTACCGACTGGAATCATTGGATGGAGGGGCAGCGCGATAGTGACTGGCTCGAGTTCGCGTTTCGTCGCAGGCGGCAATGCATTGTCTGGAGGGGGTGCGGCTTGCACCGGCGGACTGGGAACAGGCGTCGGTGCGGGCGCTTTCGCTCCGGGAGGAAGAAGCTTAATCGTGCGCAGATCGATCAATGGGCCTCTCAGCGCTCCGACGGACTGAGCAACGAAGCGAAAGTCACCGGGCTTGAGCTTGACGGACCCAAAGTTCTGCCATCGATAGACATCCCAACTTCCGGTCGATGGAACTTTGAACACCACGTCCTCTCCCGCGATGCGCAACACCATCGTGTTCTGTCCATCGCCGGCAAGAGCCCAGTCCATCCAGACGTCAAACTCACCGCCATTGGTCACTTCTCCGGTCCATTCGGCCCGTGCTTCGGGGCTGGTCCAGTAACCGAGGTTTCGATACTGCTGTTCGAAAATGATCTTCGGGCCGAAAACCTCACTGGCAGCGGCAGGGAGCGTGAATGAACCATCCTCAGCCTGGATGATCTTTGCCGGCTGATTGTTCTTGAATTCTTTTCGGGGGGTCTGGTTTGTAGTACCGACAAGAAATGCAATCAGATCAGCAAAGCTCTGTACATCGAGGCCGGCCTCCAGTCCCTCAGGCATAAGTGAGACGCCACTACTTTTGAGCGAGGCGATGTCCCGCCTGAGAAGCGTCTTTTGATCGCCCTGGGAATTCACCAGAGTCACACTGTTGGCGGTCTCTTCGGCCAGAATGCCGGAAGCCAGATTCTCGTCGTTATCGAGCGCGGTGTATTGCACATACTTGGCTTCGATGGCCCGATTGGGATCGAGAATGGCCACGAGAAACCCGTTCGGTGTTTTGTCGCTCAATGACATCAGGTCGGGGCCGACGGCATTGCCGATCCCATCGAGTTGATGGCAGGTGGCACACGATTTTTGAAATGTTGCTCGACCGGGCGCGGTGTTCCCCACCAGCTTTAAGGCCGGCAGGAACTTGTCGATGACCTCCTGCCGGGTCTGACTGGAAGCCGAGGCGAAGAGGGCCGATGCTTTGTCGCGAATCGCCTGACTCGGATGTGACAGCAGGGCCTGCCGGCGAGACCGGTCGATGCTCGAACGGATTGACTGCGAACTTGCAGCTTTAGCAAGCAAGGCATTCGCGAGCGGAACACGGCTCAGCATCGCATCCAGGATTACTGTTCGCAGCTCTGGGCCGTGCCCATCCCAATTCTTGAAGAGCAGTTCAGGAACTTCCGGATCATTCTGGCTCGCCAACTGGTTGACCGCGGCCTGCTGAATCGTCGTGGTATTGGGCTTATCCAGCAGGTCTGACAGCAACCGAATGTCATTCTTTCTCTCTTTCGGCTGCCGGCCAAGAAGCCCAAGCGCTGCGATACGAAGGTCTGCGGCGGCATCCATATTCGCCGCGATCTTTCGGGCTACCTCGAAGAACTCGCTCAGCGAATCGTCATCGCTGAGTGGCTTGTTCCGATCCAAAGCGAGGGCAATCGTCTGAAACTGCCATCCCTGATAGCTGCCCCCGGTATTCGGCGCCGCCATTCGAATCAGGCGGTCCAATGCCATCTTAGAGTCCGTGGCAAGGAGTGTTGTCATCAGTGGCTTCGCCAGCCGCTCTTGCTGTGTCTGGCTGCCGTTCGCCATCAGTTCGGCCAACATCACATCCGCATGCCTCAGAGCTGAACTCATGACGGCAGCTTCGAGAAACCGATCTCCATTTGCGTCCAGCAGAAGATTTCCCAGAGCGCGCCCGGCGCGGGGATCATTCCACTCGCCGAGGCTGAACGCGAGCTGCAAACGTACCTGAGCGTCCGGGTCTTTCACGAGCTTTGTCAATAGATCTACCAGTTCAGGGCTCTCTTGAACGAGCCGCGGGGAGAGCCGAACGGCGTGCCGCCGGACTCCCGGATGCGCATCCTTCAGGCCGCTCATCAGCACCGTCGCGGTCAGGCCACCGAGCCCATCCAGGACGCACAAAGCATGCAGCCGAGCCAATGGCATTCGAGAGTTCGTCGCCAGTTCATTTAACGGGCCTGCGGCATCTTTCTCTTCTCGCCAGAGCAGCATTTGATGCACCATGTCACGCTGCCACCCGTTCGTTGATTCGAGTGCGGCTACGAGTTGCTCATTGTTCAGTTGAGCGAGATTGGGAATCTTCCGCGTTTCCACGCCTTTCGGTGCGATGCGATAGATGCGGCCGCGTTCGTGCCCGGCTCGAAGGTCCAGTTCCTTGATGCGATCCGGATCTATCCATTTCGGATGCTCCAGAACCAGCCGATACATGTCTGCGACCCAAAGGGCGCCGTCCGGACCGGTGCGGATCGTAGTGGGACGAAACCACGAATCGGTCGACGAGAGGAATTCAGATCGTTGGGTGTCGGCTGGCCGCACACCTGCAAACGTATACCCCGCGGGGACAACAGTCAGGTGATGAATCAGGTTGTGTACTGGAGCACTCACGAACGCGCTCTGCTCAAAGGCTGGCCCAAAGAGGGCGTCCCGGTAAATCATGATTCCGCACGCGGAAGTAAAACGACCGGGCGTGCCAGCGGGTGGGGGCCGGTAGCCCTTCCAGTGACTGACCACCTGGCTGATCGGAAAAATCTCGCGGGCACTCGTGAGGTCGGAATGTGTACCTGACACTGCCGCGTGAGGGTTTCTTCCGAGGTATTGATCTGGCAGCACGTAATGCCAGCCTGGATTGGAATTGTTGCACCCGAACCAATTGCCCCAGTCGTCTCGATTGCGGCCAAATTGGGTCATGCCACTCGTAGCCTCGATATCCCCATCATCCGGCCGGATGCGAAGATCCCGGTTTCCCATGTTCACCGCCTTGCCCGATCTCGCAGAACGAATAGATCCGCTGCTGTCACCATTGGCAATGTTGATCCAATTATCCAGCCCCCACCGGAGATGATTCGCCCGGTGTTGCTGATTGCCTTCACCAAATCCGGTGAAAAGCACTTCCCTCATATCCGCCTTTCCGTCGTGGTCCGTATCTTTCGCAAAGAACAGATTCGGGGCGGCCAGGATCAAAACGCCGTCGCGCCATGGCATGACGCTGGTAGGAAAACCAATGCCGTCAATGAACACAGACGACTTGTCGTAGCGTCCATCGCCGTCTGTATCCTCGAGGAATCGGACGCGTCCACCCGGCATTCCTTCACCATCCATACCGAGCGGATAGTCGGCCATCTCAACGACCCACAGCCTCCCATCCGGCCCCCAGGCGAAGTCGATGGGATCCATGGTCAGCGGCTCCGCAACGGCCAGTTGCACGCTGAAGCCGGCTTGCGGCCGCAACGTCTTCAACGAGTCTTCGGCAGAAAGAGGCGCAGGGTCGGTTTCCGCACAAACCATCGCAGGGATTAACAGCAATCCGGCGAAAGCAAGTGGATGGAATGGTTTGGTTTGCATGGTGTTCTCGAACCAGAGTTTAACGGATGCCGGCAGGCAAGTATGACTGGAACATACAGCGTAAACTGATTAAGTATTACTTTTTGCCAGTCAACCACCTTGTGTTTATCGGGATTGTAAACTCTCATGGCAGAACTTCGTCAGAAATTGCTCGTCCTGTATCTATCCAACTCAGATCTGGGCAGTTCTGTCTGCGGCTGGGCGGTATTCGATGGAACAGGCAAGGAGACCCACTCCTCCGGCGACGCGGATGAGTCACCCTATCAATCAGTCCTGGCAGCGATGCGAGATGGCTGGCGCGTGATTCAATTTCCGCAGCTTTTGCCCCAGCCGACCGGCCAGGAATACTCAACTTCGTTCATGCGTTACGAATATATTCTCGAAAAACTGGAGACGATTGATGGATAAAAAATATCTGCTGACGACCGGACAGATGGCTCAATTCGTGGCCGATGGCTTTTTGTGTTTTGACGAGTTCATACCCGCAGAACTGAATAAAGCCGCCCATGATGTTTTTGAAAGCAAGAACTTCGGACGCTTCAAGCAGGGCAAACCGCTTTTTGAGGCCATGCCGGAAGACCACCCTGTCGGGCGGATTTTTCGTTTGCCCGAGGTCCAGGGCATCACGCACAGTCTTGTCGGCCCAGACCCTTTATATGATCACCACGCGGTTCATACCGTGCCTGCCGGCCAAAAGCACGGGCAGCATTGGCATGGGGACGCCATCATCGATACGAGGACTCACTTCGATATCCAGTATTTCTATTTCTGTCACGACACACCGCTCGAGATGGGTGGTACGATGATTCTACCTGGCAGCCATTTCAGACAGATCAATACGGTCGACATTGGCAGGTACCAGAATTTCATGGGACAGCACAAGTTTGTCTGCAAAGCAGGCACGCTTGCTGTCGTGCACCACGGTATGTGGCATTGTGCTCAGCCGAACAGAACGGCAGACACTCGATACATGTTCAAACTCCGTCTTAATCCGATGGTCCGCCAACTCCGCCTGTGGAATACGGATGACTATGAGAGCGGCGATTGGCGAGGCGCCCTTGGTAAGACTTACCGCTGGATGGGAAATGAAGACCGCCTTGAGGTCGTAAACCACATCAAACTCTGGCGGTTTCTTTCAGGCGACAAGAAGTTTGATCTTGGCTACTGGCTGAGCCGCCTGGAAAACATGCCGGAGAATCTGCTGGAAGCTTCGTGATTTGTGTCTCGACGGACGATTCACCTGCCGCTTACGACCCCATCCTTTCCTGCCAGAAATCGATATCGCCGTATTTGAGAATATTCGGTACGAGCGGCAGTGAATTATTCTTAAACGACAGACCTTCGGTTTCGATATCCGTTTCGCTTATTTTGTCAGACAGACACGCGGCAAAGACGGCCCCCGCGACCATGGAGCCCGCCGCTTTCAGTGTCAGTAACAATGCCGGCATTTCTTCTGAGATGAACTCAACAACCGCCAGAATATCGGTGGCTGTCATGCCGGGCAGAGGGCGTCCCCAGAAAATACTGTTGCGAGTCCAGGCACGGCCGTAATCGCCGCCAGGATTTTCTTCGGAAGGCATGGCAATGGGAAACGAAACCAATGGTTTTGATTTACCACGGAGCGAATCCAGGCTAAGTGTGCCGGTGAATCGTACGTCGGGCAGTATGGCGATTGCTCCTTCTGCCAAAGCAGCCCCTGCTTCCGCAGACTGAAGCCGCACTTCCTTGGGGGAGTCGTCGCAGAAGAGGAGAATGTATTGCGGCGCCTTGCCGGGCGGACGGACGATCAATGTGTCTATCGAGACAGGTCCTTCGCTTGGGATGGTGACCTGTTCGGTTGTGCAGAATTCGGTTTCCACGGGATCAGAGCGTTGCAGTAGCAGAGTACGGGGCAGGACTGCATCGAATCCCAGAAGCCGGCGCAGAGCCTCTCTTACTTCGTCGAGGCCTCGTTCACGGGGCCTGCTCACCAGGCGTGCGTAATGTTCGCCGACGCCGCTCATGAGCGAATCTCCCTCTGCAGGCTCGATGGTCTTCATGAGACTGAGCAACTGCTCCGGCGGAAAAGTCGCTGTCGCCGGCTCGGGCTCAGGCTCGCAGTCCTTTGCTTTCAGCCAGCGTTCCATCCACCAGTAAGTTTGTTCTCGCTTCTGCGCTTCGTAAGTATGAGGGGTCGGCCAGTACATGTGATGCACCCGATCCGGGTGTCCATTGGCCGCATAGAATTCTTTAAACCGCGGTAAGTTGTCGCGCCGAAAGTTCTGCGTCCAGTCGTCCATCGTAAGAATCTGGACCGGGCGCGGGAATGCGAGGGCGGTGATTTCAACCTGGTCGGTGAACTGCATGACGCCCGGCCAGTGATTGCAAACACAATGGCTCGAGTATGGGAACATGATTTCACGCAGGTCGCAGGTAATGCCGGCGATGCTGACGGCCTTAATGCGATCGTCGACGGCTGTGAGCATGTGAGTCTGAAGTCCCCCGCCCGAACAGCCAGCACATCCAATACGATCTGCATCGACCCCTTCGTACGACTCGAGGAAGTCCAGTGCCCGCATGTTGTTCCAGACCATGGTGGTCTGGTGCGAAACGCCGAGAGGAAGGTTTTCGTAATGATGCTGGGTAGTGCAGAGCACAACGTAGCCAAGCCGTGCGAAGTTGAGGCAGCGGGCCTGGACGTCCGGGTGCATGTTACCGCCGGGCCAGTGTCCAACCGGACACAACATCGTGGGCGCCGGGAACTGAGCTTCTTTGGGCAGATACAGAAATGCCTTTGCGCGGACGTTCGGCCAGAGGCTGAATGTAATTGCATGAATCGTGCACCACTCATGTGCAAGGGCCTCGGATTGGATCGCATCTAATGGAATCCGTTCCGGCAGCGGCGAGAGGCCGACGGCTTCGAGAATTCGGGAGCGCAGTTCAGCTTGGTGTTGATGCCTATCCTCGCCGGTTCGAATCAGAAACGGCTTGGGCTGAACCATCTCGTTGTAATAGGTCATCAGCATTTCAGCGGTGGCATTTTCATTCATTCAGAAGCTCCTGAAGCCCGGGGTATTCCATCCATATATCCGTCATAGATTTCACGCCGTTTTCTTTAGCATCTTTGTGACTCAGCCGAAAGATGATCCCGTATCTGATGTGGGCCGAGGTGTTCGGCGCCGCAGAGTGTTTGAGCTGGTGGTGCGTGAAGCAGACATCGCCGGCCTTTCCGGTAATTTGAACGGGTGGAAGAGGCGCTTCTATTTTCGGTTGTCCATCCTTCAGGACATCGGTGCCGTGTTCCTTGAAGTAATCTTCAAACATTTTGTGAGTGCGCGGCCAGACGGTGAAGTTGCCACTGAACGGCTCTGGTAAATCGTTCAACAGTACCACGGCCAGCGCGGTAAACCCGCGACTGTAGGTGCCCTGTTCGCTGCCGTTCAGGCCGCTGCCGATTCCATCGAGGTGCCCATGCGGTTCTCCGGGAGAAGTTCCGATCGGACTGGGAAACCGCAGCCCGATCTGACCGTAGCCTTGTTCTTTGATATTTCCTTCACCCATGAGCGACAGTGCCAGCGGCAGCAGGGGCGTCCTGTTTGCCAGGTCGGTGATAGGCATCGAGGTGGTCACCGGACGGCAGTAAGTCTGCGAGCGCATGATCGGCAGGTCATCGTGATTCATCCCTTCATCGCCGAGATGGTTGTTGATGGCCCGCAGGGCCTCGTTGATCATCAACTGGGGCACGACGCCGCGTGCGACGACGTATCCCTCTTCTATGAAATGGAGCTTTTGTTCTCTGGAGAATTGCATCGAAAAAAAACCTGGAATAAATGGTTAAAGAAATAAGCGGCGGATCTTATTCGGCTTTGGGAACGACTTTAAGATACCGGCGTCAAAAAATGTTCAAGAAGAGCCTTGCCCTTTTCCATCAGAGATGTCAAATAATGAGACCGCGTGGGCATTCATCAAATAAGTAACGGATGATCTGCTTAGATCAGCAACTGCTGACAGGGATGACCTCCTCAACTTTTTCGTGGTCGCGGCCTCTCCAACTGCTGAACAGAATTATGGACCTTACAGGTCAGACAATCGGAAAATACCGAATTTACGAAGAAATCGGCAGAGGCAGTATTTCTACCGCATACAGGGCGATCAATACAAACCTTGGCAAATCGGTGGCAATCAAGGTGCTCAATGCTGAATTCAGGAACGACCCGCTGGTGGTCAGTATCTTTCATGACAAGGCACAATCTGGTGCCCGGCTCAATCATCCCGGCATCTCACAGATTCATGACCTTGTCGTGCATGAAAACCTCCTGTTCATCGTGACCGAATTCATCGAAGGCCAGAAATTGAGCGATATCGTCGAGAACGAGGGGCCCTATTCTCCCAATGAAGGCCTGCGACTGCTTGAAG
Source organism: Planctomycetota bacterium (assembly GCA_027625095.1). Taxonomy (GTDB): domain Bacteria; phylum Planctomycetota; class PUPC01; order JACPCR01; family JACPCR01; genus JAQBXN01. The sequence continues at coordinate 12,264 of JAQBXN010000032.1, forward strand.
CTCTTACGGACGCCATGGCCTTTGCGCACGACAAGCACATCGTTCACCACAACATCAAACCGCACAACATCATTATCGATCCCAGCGGCAGGCCCATCATCATTGATTTCGGCATGGCCATGGTTGGCCTCACCGAGATGCTGCCCTCACAGGATGGCAATATCGAGCGTGTCAGGTTTATGTCTCCTGAAGAGATTGAAGGTAATGAGGTAGATTTCAGGACTGATCTCTGGAGTCTTGGCGTGACGGCTTATTATCTGTTTACCGGGCACTACCCATTTGATGGAGAGACCCCTGAGGAGGTGAAGGAGCAGATCCGGGTGCGACGAATGATTGCCTACCCGACGGAAATCGATCCCAGCCTTCCCAAGGCCATCGATCAGATCCTCGGACATCTGCTCGCCCTGGATCCACTGAAACGTGATCCTTCCGCCATGCACGTAAAGCAGGAGATCGTCGATTTGCTCGAGTTACTCTCTGACCCGAATGCCTCAACCTCATCCTCCCCTGACCAACCTGAGAGGGTGTCCCCAGTTTGGCGGCTACCGAAAATTCAACGAAGAGATATCGGCCATTACCGCCTGCTCGAGCTTAAAGGCACGGGCAGCTTTGCCATGGTGTACATGGCCGAGGATCAAAGGAACGGAAGACTCGTTGCACTGAAACTTCTGAAACCGGAATTCGGTGAAAGTGGCATCGTCATCGATCGTTTCCGGCAGGAAGCAGAATTCGCACAGCGGATACGACACCCCAATGTGGTGGACTTTTATGAATTCGGCGTGGCAGAGAGGAGGGGCGGAAAAGATCTCTATTTCACTATGGAATACATCGAAGGCCCGCGCCTTAAGGATCTCATCAATGAGGATCGACCGATACCAGTACGGAGAGCCCTCGAGATGGCTCGCCAGATGGCCCTTGGCCTGAACGCGGCACACCAGGTCGGCATCATTCATCGTGACCTCAAACCGGCGAACATCCTCCTGGACAAGACCGGTGAGATTCACATTGCGGATTTCGGCATTGCGGTGGCTTCACACCTGACCGGACACCGTATGACAGAAACCGGCCAGTTGCTTGGAACGTATGCTTATATGTCACCAGAACAGGCCGAAGGCCAGGAGGTCACGAAGGCTTCAGATGTCTACTCTTTTGGTGTGATTCTTTATGAATTGCTGACGAGCCAACTGCCAATCGAAAATGGCCCACCGCTCGTCATGCTCAAGCGTATTACGAAAGACCATCCAACCCCGTTCCCCGAAGAGCTGGGGATCCCCACCGAACTCCAGAAGTTCGTCATGCAACTGCTGGCAAAGAGACCAGAAGAAAGATTCCAGTCAGCAGAAGGCCTGGCGGATGCAATTACTGAAATAAAAGAGGCGTTGGATTAGCGCGACGAAGCTGCGTCTTGAGTGGTGGCCACAGACCGCGCCGGCATCCAGCCAGGACGCCTTACGTCCGCGGTGACTTTGACATCCCCTCGGCTAGTAGGCCTGCAATCTTAATTTTGTGCAATTGATCTGGAAGAATGCGAAGGTCCGCAACCTGTTCGACTCCATGTACCGCGGCTACCCTGTCGGTTACCTGCTGCTTTGGCAGAACGGCCAGTCCGACGATCGAGCCATCGGCACGGATGCCAAGCAGAAGCCTCCCCGATTGGTGATTGTGGATGGTCAGCAGCGGCTGACGTCGCTCTACGCGGTGACCAAAGGCATCCCAGTCGTGCGGGAGAATTACGAGAGCGAACAAATCTTCATCGCTTTCAACTCGTTGGAGGAACGCTTCGAAGTGGCCGACGCGGCTATCCAGCGTGACAAGGCCTTCATCCCAGACATCTCGGTAGTGTGGAGCGAAAAGACAGACATGTTCGAGGTGGTCGACGAGTACCTCACCGGGCTGGGTGCCTCCCGTGAAGTATCCGCGGAGGAAACCAAGTGGGTTCGCAAGGCTATTGCCAAGCTACAATCTCTTCTGAGTTTTCCGCTAACAGCCCTGGAACTGGCAGCGAATATCTCCGAGGAGGATGTTTCCGAGGTCTTCGTTCGAATAAACAGCGAGGGAACACCGCTGAACCAGGCGGACTTCATCCTGACGCTGATGTCGGTGTTCTGGGACGAAGGTCGGGCGGAGTTGGAGCAATTCTGCAGGGCCGCGCGCAAGCCAACCAAGGGCACGCCATCGCCGTTCAACCACTTCATCGAACCAGGCCCGGACCAGTTGCTGCGTGTGGGAGTAGGCGTGGCTTTCAAGCGTGCGCGGCTGCAGTACGTGTATTCAATCCTGAGAGGCAAGGATCTGGAGACCGAGCAGTTCAGTGATGAGCGCAGGGGCGAGCAGTTCGACAAACTCAAGAATGCCCAGGCGCGGACGCTGAACCTGCAATACTGGCACGACTTCATGGCCTGCATCCGCCTAGCGGGCTTCCGCAGCGGCAAGATGATCAGTTCGCAGAACAACCTGCTATTCTCGTACATGCTCTACTTGATCGGCCGGACGGAATATGCGGTGGAGGAGTTTAAACTGCGTAAACTCATCGCGCAGTGGTTCTTCATGTCTGCAGTGACCGGCCGATTCACTGGCTCGCCGGAGTCGGCGATGGAGTTTGACCTGGCCCGGCTTCGCGACACGACCGAGGCCGAACAGTTTGTCAGCCGGCTCCAGCGTGTATGCGATATCACTTTAACCAACGACTTCTGGGGCGTAACACTGCCGAACGACATGGCGACATCGTCACCGCGCAGCCCATCCTTGTTCGCTTACAATGCGGCTCTGGTGCTGCTGGACGCAAGAGTGCTGTTCTCCACCGCGAAAGTCGCCGAGTTGCTGGATCCGGCGATCCAGGCCAATAGGTCTGCTATCGAACGGCATCACCTTTTCCCCAAAGGCTACCTGGCCACCCTGAATATCTCGGGTACGCGGGAGACGAACCAGATTGCCAACTATGCCTACGTGGAGTGGGCGGACAATATGAAAATCTCCGCTCAGGGGCCGGCTAACTACCTGACGGAGTTGAAAGAACGGTTCACCGGGGCCGAGCTGGCGAAGATGTATTACTACCACGCTTTGCCGGAGGAGTGGGAGCAGATGGAGTACCAGACATTCCTGGAGAAACGCCGAGAGAAGATGGCGCAGATTATTCGCGAGGGCTACCAGGAGCTGACTGTCGGACCTAAGCCCGAGGCTGCTCTCGAGGAGTTCGATCTGACTGCGGTGATCGGCAGCGGCGAGTCCGAGGCGGTGGAGTTCAAAGCAACACTCCGGACCAACATGCACACGAATGAACCGGACAAGCGGATGGAACTGTCGGCGCTGAAGACGTTAGCGGGGTTCCTGAACACCAACGGCGGGACACTGATCGTAGGCGTGTCCGACGACGGGACGCCAGTAGGCATTGAGGCCGACAAGTTCCCAAATGAAGACAAAATGAGCCTGCATTTTGTGAATATCGTCAAGGCCCGTATGGGCCCACAGGTTATGACCGCTACAAATATTCACTTTGAAGACTATGACGACAACCGAGTGTTGGTGATACGCTGTCAGCGATCTCCGGTCCCGGTCTTTGTCAAAGACGGCGAAATTGAACGTTTCTACGTCCGCACCGGTCCATCCACGACTGAGCTGACGGCGAGTCAGACACAGGCCTACATCAAGCAGAGGTTCAAACCGTGACTCTCGCAGGTATCCAGAAGACACCTTCGCTCAACAGACCACTGCCGAGTACCTGGAGCAGCAGCTCGGCTGGGAATGGGTTTTGGCGTACAACAACAAGGACTTCGGTCCGGTCATCCTGACGATCAGGGAGGTGGCGGTGTTAACAAACAGATGCTTTCCAATCTCATTGCCCTCGGTGAAGGTTTCACTACCGAGTTCAAGCGATCCGGCACGTCCGGCATCGGGCGGGAGATATGCGCTTTTGCCAATGCAACTGGCGGGGTATTGATGATCGGGGTATCCGATCATGGAGAGGTCGTCGGGGTCGGCAATCACAATCGTCTGAAATCTGAAGTGCAGGCCACTGCCCGTTCCGCCGAACCGCCTATAGGAGTGCAAGTGGAGAGCGTCGGCGAAGTAATGTGCGTGACCGTGCCCGCCCAACAGAGCAAGCCCTACTCCTTTGGCGGCAAGTTCTTCATCCGTGAGGGTGCCAGCACTCAGCAGATGTCCCGCGACGAGATCCGCGAGTTTTTCTACAAGGAGGGACTGATCCATTTCGACGAGACCCCCTGCGATAAGTTCTCTCTGGAATCCGACCTTGGCGAGGATGTCTGGGCGCTTTTCCGTCGCCGGGCAAAGATCCCTGCTGACATGGAGCCCCTTACCGCGCTCAGGAACCTGCACCTGATCGGAGAAGACGGTCGCATGACACATGCCGGCGCCTGGCTGCTGGCGCGGGATATCCAGAAGTTCAATATCAGCGCCGACGTGGCCTGTGCACTCTTCATGGGCACTGACAAGGTGCGGATCCTCGATCGGCGCGGCTTCAACCGTGATGTCTATTCCATGATCGACGAGGTGGTGGCCTGGATCCTCTCCAAGATCAATGTGGAGTACATCATCAAACACGTGAAGCGGGAAGAGCGCCCGGAACTGCCGGAGGAGGCGCTGCGCGAGACCGTCGTAAATGCACTGGCTCATCGCGACTATCGTTCCACCGCCAATGTTCAGGTTTACCTCTTCAAGGACCGGATCGAAATTGTCAGTCCGGGCGGGCTGCCGGCCGGAATGACGGAAGCGGACCTTGGAATCAAGAGCGTTCCCAGGAATCCGCTGCTGTTCGGCATGTTGCACCGGATGGACGCAGTGGAGCACATCGGCTCCGGAATCCGCCGCATCCGCGAACTTTGCCGGGATTACGGTGTCGCTGAACCGGAGATTAAAGTTTCTGATTCGTGGGTGACTACGACGTTCAGGCGACCGACCGAACAAGTTGAGGACGAGGAGACCGCACATGGAGAGGACGACGATAAAGCCAAATTCGACAACATGTTACGAGCATTGTCGAGGGAACTGAATAGCCTGACCGGACAAGTCACCGGACAAGTCACCGGACAAGTCGCCGGACAAGTTCTACTCTTTTGCAGGGAAGCCAGAGCAAGCCGCGAGATTCAAGATTTGCTGGAGTTGAAGCATCGAGAAACATTCCTGAAGAATTATCTAAGGCCTCTGCTTAAGATGGGTTGGATCGAAATGACCATACCGGACAAGCCGACCAGCAGTAAGCAGAAGTACCGAATCACCGCTGAGGGTAAGGCCCTGCTGGACAGGATCAACGGGGGGCAGGAATGAGCGCCCGGTACACCGAAGACACGCTCGTTCAGCAGACCATGGCCGAGTACTTGGAGCTGCAACTCGGATGGGAGTCGGTCTATGCCTACAACAACGAAGACTTCGGGCCAGACAGCCTGCTTGGCCGCGACTCCGACCGCGAGGTGGTATTGACACGCATCCTGAGCGGAAAGCTTGTCGAGCTGAATCCTGAGCTGCCTGACGCGGTGTGCGGCAGATCACCGGCATCGTCGCCTCGCAAACTGTCACCGCCACGAACCGTGAAAAGCACGGCTTGGCGCGCGACAGCGTGCAGGTGGCCTTCCGCAACGACAAAGGCGAGCCGGTGCGGCAGCGTCTGAGGGTGTTCGGCTGCGCTTAGCCAACACAACCACGTCACAGGCGTGCACGAGCTGTGGGCGGACGGTAACCTTTACCGTCCATGGGCGGACATCGTTGGGTTCGTTAATGGCCCGTACTAATTTCTGTCGAGTGTATGAACATCGATAGGAGCTCAAGATTGCCTTTTGAGAAGCATTTCTCTTACACTGAAGATGAAGTGCAGGCCAGGTCGGAAGGTGTCTTCGGCCACCTATTCAGGACGAAGAATGCCAGGAGTGTTGAGGAGTCAGGCGCATGAAGAAACAGATCAAGAAGAAATCCGGTGCCAGTGCCTCCGGGAGGAAATCGAGAGGCCGAACGCGGGAAGAAGCCTCGTTCCCGGTCCCGCCTTCCCATGAAGGGCTGTCTGAAAGCTATGCTGCCGTGTTGGAAGAGATCAAGCAGCGCATCCGGACGGAACGTTTGCGGGTCGTTATGTCCGCCAACTCGGCCATGGTCCTCCTGTACTGGGATATCGGTCGCCTGATCCTGGAGCGTCAGGAGGCCGAGGGCTGGGGCGCCAAGGTCATTGACCGGCTGTCCGCGGATCTCCGTGATGCCTATTCGGACATGAAGGGCTTGTCGCCCCGGAACCTCAAATATATGAGGGCCTTCGCCGCTGCATGGCCAGAGAGAACAATTGTGCAGCAGCTTGCTGCACAAATTCCCTGGTTCCATAACTGTGTGCTTCTGGATCGGATTTCCGATACGCCCTCTCGCCTCTGGTATATACAGGCCGTCATTGAAAACGGTTGGTCCAGAAACATCCTCGAACTTCAGATTAAGTCGCAGGTCCACGAACGCCAGGGACAGGCCATCACCAATTTTCCCGGCACCCTCCCGCCAGAAGATTCGGACCTGGCCGCCCAGGTGTTCAAGGATCCGTATTTGTTCGACTTTCTGGGCACCGCTGACCCGCGCCGCGAGCGGGAAGTCGAACAGGCTCTCGTGGACCACATCCAACGGTTCCTGCTTGAGCTCGGCGCAGGGTTCGCCTTCGTCGGTCGGCAGGTCCATCTCGAATTCGCCAGCGCCGACTTTTACGTCGACCTCCTCTTCTACCATTTGAAGCTGCGTTGCTTCATTGTCGTGGAACTCAAGGCAGTCCCTTTCGATCCAGGATTTGTGGGCACCCTGAACATGTACCTCTCCGCAGTGGACGACCTGTTATGTCACCCGGAAGACAAGCCCTCCATCGGCCTGCTTCTGTGCCGATCGAAAGACGAGTTGGTAGTCGAGTACGCCCTGCGTGGTTTCAAGAAGCCCATCGGGGTGGCAGAATGGGAGACTCAAATCGTCCGAAAGCTGCCCAGGGAATTGAAGGGCAGCCTGCCATCTGTCGAGGACATCGAGGCCGAACTTACGAGGGAGGAGAAAAATGAGGGGTGAAGTGAGAAAACCGAAGAGTCAAAAGAGAATGGAAGCTGGAGTTTCAAACTTTACCCCATCCTCTTCACACTTGTTTGTGCTATTGCTGTTCGTCGCCTCTGCTTTCAGCCAGGACGCCTTCAAATCCGAGGTGTCAGTCAAGGATATCGACTCTGCAAACACGGCCGCTTTCCTCGATGGCGAGACCAAGACAATAAAGCCAGAGGTTCTGGTCGACCTCCTTTCGTCCCTTGGAACCGGGACAAGTTGGTCCGCTGAAGAACCTGCGATCTCCTCCAAGAAATCCAAAGTTATTCACTATCGGCTCGCGTTCAGCCGCCCTATCGAGGTGGGAACCATGATCGCACTACTGCATCAGGGCGGTAGTGAAGTCACCTTCAGTTATCTGAATTCAAACGCAGTGTACCCTGGCGATCCGAATCGGGCAGTGGATTGGGAGACGATACCTGCCAGGAAATACAGCGGGCAGTTTGTACATACGTTTTCGAGTGGCTTCAAGACCCGTGCGCTCCTCCTCACTGAGAAGCGCTCCCAGCCGGGCTCGGCGCTCTACAAATGGACTCTCCTGAAAGCCCGGCTGCATGACCTCACGCCGTATGCAATTGCTCAGGGGGAACGGCTGCCGTACGGTTGGGACCCCGATGGCGTCACCCGCGGCGGGGCCTGGAAAAATGTCGGCGAGAACGAGGACAAACAGATACTCCGCCCACCGGTGAGCAGTGCGAACCCCTCCTGGTTCAGCCTCGCCTGGGAAACGAAACAGAAGCCGGACATCATTCGCCTGCACTCGAATATCGACCTGTTCAAACTCTATGCCTATGTCGGAGACGAACGGCTGAACCCGGCCGTCGCTCCGAAAGAAAGTTGGCAGCGCATTCAGTTCACTGAGATGCGGAAGCCGACGATGGAGGCGGAGGGAACGCGGCGTCTGCTGCGACTGGAGTCCATCGAGACGATTGCTCTCAAGATTGACATCATCGAGACTTTGCCCCGGGAGCAACAGGTCGTCTTCATCAATGAACTGACCACCTGGTCGGATCTCGGGCAGGCGAAAATACCCCCGCCGCCCGTGAGGGACGCACCACCACCGTTCGGAATTCCCTATGAGATGGAACGTGACGGGGAAGTGGCTCTCGTGGTCGAAGACATGCAGGGCCACCGGGTGCGTAACCTGATCGCACAGGTCGAGCGCAAAGCAGGTCTGAATACGGAATATTGGGACTTGAAGGACGAAGATAACCTGCCTGTCCCGGTCGGGACGTATCGGTGGAAAGCCATCTACGCGCCTCCACTCGAGCTACATTACCAGTTCACGCCTTATCCCAACGTGGAGCTGCACTCGCCGAACAGCCGGCCATGGAATGGCAGACCGCAGGACGGCTGGCTCTCGAATCACGGCAATCAGTCCGCAGTGTGCGCGGTGGGTGACCGGCTCTATATCGCAGCGGGAGGGACGGAAGGCGGGCACGCTTTCATTGAGACTTCTCTGAACGGCGAGAAGCTCTGGGGTACCCACTGGGGTGCCAGCCGCCTCTTCACTGATGGCAAAACTCTGTTCATCCAGGCGGGAAACAGCATCTCCCGATTTGACCAGAAGACGCGGCAGCAAGTGGGGATCATCAATTACGGGCTTGACCCGAATCGGAAGGGCGAACTCGTCGGCCTCGCAGCTAATGCCGGCAAGGTCTACATGGCCTTCCATGCCCCCGTCCCCTATTTCGATAATGCAACGCACAGCGGGAAAGTGGATATCGATAATTGCCTGCCAAAGCTGAAGAGCGAAGTAAAGCGAACCGCCAACTACGGTATCCCGGCCCAGCCGCAGCGCGATTTCATCAGCCTCTTCAGGCTGGGTGGGTACATCGGCGGTGACCCGAGCTTTGGCTCTCTCATCTATCTCGAAACCACTGAGGGTTATTCCCGCCGACAGTCCATCCTGCTTGCCTTCAAAGAGCCCGTGCCTATTGGATGCCTCGTATTTCCTCGACACGAAGACCCTTCTCTTCAGCTTGGCTTGAGCCTCCTCAAACCACAGGCCCAATGGCCTCCGGTTCCCCGGCGCAAGGCCGATTGGATCAAGATCGAGACCGGGAATCTGAATTACTGGAACTGCATCCCTGCTCCCGAAGGCGCTTCCACCCGCGCGCTCCTGGTTACGTTCACTAAGCCTGGAGACGAGTTGGACGAACTCGATGAGGAGGGCAACGATCCTGACAAACCGAAGCTGGCGGACCTCGGAGAAGACGACCCCGACGATCTGATCCAGGAGAACAATCGGAAGCTGTGGCAGACGCGTATCGAGGGCATGCGCCTGCTCCGGCGCCGCTACACCAGCCTCCTTGATAGCGCGACCATTCGCGTCAACTCCGGAAAATTTGATCCCACCATCGGAGAATGGGACGCGGAGCGCTCGCAAATACTCAGCGAAAAGAACCCAGCGATCTTCGCCATGGAATGGAAAAAGCCGCAGTCCATCCGCGGCCTGGCTATCAAAGAGATTGATGGAGAGCTGACACACGTCGACATCTATCAGGGCCCGGAGGACGAGCCCATTGATATCAAGGCTGATGCCCACTGGTTGCACGTTACGGACTACCGCCAGTCGCGGCGGAACTTCTACCAACCGGACGCCAGTAATAACGCCAGTGCCCGTTATCTGGGTGGGTTCGCAGACTTTGGCCAAGACTACGAGACCCGCGCCGTCCGTCTGCGCGTGGTCAGGCAGTGGGCGGAGAAGGGCGGCTATCCCGCGGGAGTACGCCGGGATCGCGGCGGCACAACCGTCGACCCGAAACGATGCCGAACCTACGGCATCGCGCCGCTGCAGTACCTGGGCGGTGAACTTCCGACAGATGACCTGATATCACGAAGGCTGGCCGTCTTTGACGGGGAGAGCGGGAAGCTCCTGCGCGAGACACCTTCCGACATCCTCGGCCAGATATCTTTCGATCCCGCGGGAAACCTCTACGGCATCGTAGGGAGCAAAGTAGTCAGAATCGATGAAGAGACACGCAAGCAGACCGACTTCGTCACAGACGCAAGACAACCCAGGCATCTCACGTTTGACGGGAAGGGACGGCTCTACCTGTATGACCACGCCCCTGAAGAACGCGTGGTGCGAGTCTATGACCCGAAAGGAAAGTTCCTTCACCTCATCGGCACAAGGGGCCCGAAAAAGGCCGGCGACTGGGACCCGGCAAGCATCGGCGAAGTCTGCGCAATGAGCGCCGATCAGGCGGATAACGTCTGGCTGGTCTATCCGCACGAGAACCCGAGACGGATAATCCAGTTCAAGTCGGACGGGAAGTTTGTGAAGGAACTCCTCTGTAATACCCACTACGGTGGTGGGGGCGTCCTGGACCCATACGACAAAACGCGCCTCTTCTACAAGGACATGGTTTTCGGTCTTGACTGGGAACGTGGCACTACGAGCATCAAGAGCCTTCTGTCCCTTAATTACTGGGAGGCAAGTCCCTGGGGCGATTCGTTCCGCTCGGACATGATGCCCATCAAGATCGAAGGCCGTCTTTACCTTGTGACTGTTCCTCTTCTCTACACCCATCTCCAATCCGTTGGCGTGGTGTACCTTGTAGATGAGCAAACCCTGACCATGCGTATGGTTGCGGCCATCGGTTCAGCCGCATCATTTCCGTTCGTTAAGACTCCGGAGTTCCTCGAACTTCTAGGCGGTGAACCCGTAGGAAAGTTCAAGTTCAACTGGGCCGACCGGAACGGCGATGGGGAAGTGCAGGCGGCTGAAGTCACCTTCACGCGGATGACCGGAACATCCGTGAGCCTGGGTCGCTTCGATAGGGAACTCGGTGTGATGGCCGGTTCGGCGCGGTATGAAGTCAAGGAATTCCTGAAGGACGGCACGCCGATCTTTGAGGAGAAGCGGTTGTCCTTCGACTCACTTTATCGGCTGAACAACGGCAACTACTTCAGATATGGCACTCGCGGCAACGCACGCGAGAACAGCGTGAACGAAGTCCTCTCGCCGAACGGGGAGCGAATCTGGACCTACAAAGCGTGGGGCGGCGTTTCTGGTCTTTGGATCCCGGAATGGGCCCCCGGCTACGTAACCAACCAGTTCGGAATATCCGGGCACGCGAGCGACGAGGGCGACCTCGGCGAATTCTTCGTCATCCATGCGAACACCGGGCAGATGAACCTCTGGACCGCAGACGGCCTGCTCGCGGCACACGTTACGCTCCATACTCGTGACCCCAGAAGCAAAGGATGGCCAGCCGATCATCAGCGGGGCGCCAGACTCGACGGGCTTACGCTCGGTCAGGAACACTTCCATCACTACTTCTGCAAGATGGAGCAGGACGGCAAGTACTACATCGTCGCCGGGGGAAACCATATCAGCGTCGTCGAAGTGAAGGGCATCGAAAAGTTCAAACGCCTGAGCGGCGAGATCAACATCACGCCTGAGATAGCGGCTCAGACCCGGAAATGGGAAAGCAAAAAGGTACGCCGGCAGGTCTTTGCGGAAGCGCCTCTCATTGTGTGCCGGCCAGTCAATGCTGTGCCCAGGCTCGACGGCTCCGTAGGTGAGAACGAATGGGGCGAAAAGGCCAGTGGCTCAGAGATAACACGGCTCGCGGAATTCCGAGTGGGCTACGATGCCCAGTTCCTCTACCTGTGCTGGCAGGTGAAGAGCGGAGGCCCATTCAAGAACATCGGCGACGACTTCCACCGTTACTTCAAGACTGGCGCCGCCGTTGACCTGAAGCTCGGAACGGACCCCAGCGCCGACCCGCGCCGAGAACAGCCCGTGGAAGGCGACCTTCGTCTTCTGATCACAGCTGTCCAAGGGAAACCGGTCGCCGTCCTGTACCGTCCTGTTGCCCCCGGCGCCATGCCGAGTCAAGCCTGGAAGACCTCCACCCCCGCCGGAGGCACGACCTCCTTTGACCTGGTGTCCAAGCTCGACGATGTCCGCATATCGTTCCAGGAGACAGGTGAAACGGGCTATATCGTCGAAGCCGCTGTTCCTCTCAAGACCCTGGGCATAACAATCAAGGAAGTCCTGCTGCTCAAGATGGACTGGGGCGTCCTTTCAACAGAGGAAGGCAACCTCACGACAGCAAGGAATTACTGGGCCAACAAGATGGCCGTCGGCACGACGGACGAGCCGACGGAGGCCAAACTCCAACCACATCTCTGGGGCAACATCCGTTTCGAGCGGGAATGGAAAATGGCCGGCCCCGAAGACCTGCTGAAAGGAGGCCCGGGCGGCGGGGAAGTGGACATCCTGGAAGACCTCGATGAGCTTGACTGATCGGTTATTCTTGGAACCGCATCCTGCATATTAACGCCCAGCGTACACTATCGTAGCTACGAGCCGCCTACCTTTGTCCCAGACTTTGCCAGGACAAATAGCCCTTCGGGCATCCAGGTGTCAGGTGGAAGTTGCCACCCCTGTTCTTCACGGAGCCATACTCCGTGCCGCCTCCAAACCCCAGAAACTCTTTGCTGTTTGACGATTGCTGGAGTGGCGCCTTCCAGCGATTCTTCCGCCTCACTCATGGCAACTGGGTAAGCTGGATTGGCGCGCCAGCTTGACGCTGGCATGTCGATTTGGCTGGGCGCCTCGGCTACCAAAGGATACTGGACAGACGGGTGTGTAGCGTATTGAAGCTCCGCTGATACGGAAACACGGCAAGAGCTTTTCATAATCGATCCGAATGGGCCTTTTACAGTTTGTGGGGGGCAATTCGGCTGTGATTAGAGTCCGCACAGAACTTGGCACACCTGTTGAGATTAGAGTTCAAAGCATGCATGCGCCGTGTGTCTCACATCAACTACTTTGGAGTATGGAAAACAAATGACCAACAAGCATATGTTGGCTGGACTTGCAACCTTGGCCGCAGGCTTGAGCCTGTTCCTGTTTACAAGTGACCTTCGGGCCGAAGATGAAAAATCTCTTACAGGAACCGTCTCGGTGGTGGAAAACGATGACGGTGTTATCGAAGCCGTAAATCTCAAAGTCACCGAAGGTAAGGACAAAGGTACTTACAAGGTGACCCTCGATGAAAAAGGAAAGGCATTGGCCGGGGAAGCCGACGGTGAGTCGGTCGTGGTATCAGCCATTCTGACCCAAAAGGGTGCGGAAAAGTGGCTGAAGATTTCACGCTACAAAATCGTCGAAGTTGCCGAAGAGAACGAAGACAACTAGGACGAGTTCTGATCGGACTCTTCCTCCCAACGATCCAACCTGAACTAAAGGCCGTGGACTTATGTCCACGGCCTTTTTTTGATCCATGGGGCGCTTACCCCCCGTAATTCAGGAATCATCTCACCGCATAGAACCGAGCCGACTGGATCATTCTGGCAGATCTGTCCAGAAACCGATAATTTTCCTGAGGTCTCCCCGGCTCTTTTCATCGAGATCCACCAGGGGCGGCCGCACTGGGCCGGCTTGCCTGCCAACTATTTCTATGCCGGCCTTGACGAACGAGATGTTGTATCCCCGTTTCCTATCCCGGATATCACAAATCGGCTTTACCAGGCGGTCGGTGATGTCCCACACCACTTCCATTTTGCCTCCCTGGTAGGCGTTGTAGAAATCGAGACTGACTTCTGGAAGAAAGTTTGAGATCGCTGACGAATAACCAGTGGCTCCCGCCGCAAAGTAAGCGGGCCCTGTCATTTCTGCGGTAGGCATACCGTTGAACCAGGCAAGACGATCACCGAAGTGGCGACGCATCATGCTGAAATGGTCCAGGTCCCCACTGCCATCTTTGAAGCCGATGACGTTTTCGAATTCGAGCAGACGTTCCACAACCGATTCTGAATAAATCGCGTTGTTTCTGTTGTAAAGAATAATGCCAATATCCACTGCCTGGGCGATAGCCGCTACATATTTTGCCAGGCCTTCCGGCTCAGGTGTGATCAGGTAGGGGGGCAGCACGAGTATCCCATCCGCACCGATCTCCTGGGCTGCGACAGCCATCTCCCGCCCCATGATGACCCCGTGACCAGTCCCGGCGATGACAGGGATCTGGCCGTTGACCTCCTCCACAGTCGTTTCAAGCACCCGCGTAAATTCGTCGAACGTCAGGCTGGCGAATTCCCCGGTACCGCAACCCGGTGCGATCATCGATACGCCGGTGCCTTTTACGACGGATATGTTTTCTCTAAGTGCTTCGGTGTTGAGACTGAGGTCCTGATTGAAGGGAGTGGCAGGAAAGGAGAAGACACCGGTCAATTTCTGTTGAAGTTCTTGAGGGTTCATTGTCCTGTATGGAGGTTCACGGAATAGTCCTGAGCGAGAGCAGCATTCTACAGAAACAAGTCTTTAAAATAAAAAAGCCCCCAAAGGATGGGGGCTACTTTAACTACATCCAGTGGATGTCTTATTTCAGCTTGTCTGCGAACTTGGCCGGATCAACCTTGAATTTTGCGAGACATTTGCCGCAGCAGGTAGCGACCGTTTCACCTTCGGCGCTGAGAGCAAGCTGGTCCTCATCGATATCCTTACCACTGAGGGGGCATGTGGCGTTAATGGCCGTCCCATTGTCCGGGGTCACCTTTGCCAGCAGGGCTGTGGGTGCGGCCTCAAACTTACTCTTGCATTTGTCACAGCAAAAACCAATGGTGGCCTTCTTGAAGGTTACGGTCGGGCCGTCTGCGTCTTTGCCACTGACAGGGCACTTGGAGTTAACCGCATCGGCTGCATGGGCAGTGACGACGAATCCAAGGCTCAAAACCCCGAAACACAAACCTGAGAAAATCTTGTCCAGCATCTGAATCCTCCTAAAAAGAATGAAACAGCCGCAATATCCTGAAATTCGAAGGCGGCTCTTAAGAAGAGCGGCTTGAAAGTCCACTATTCTAAATTGTAAATCTACTCCTTATTGCAAAACCGGCATGAGGGCAGACAATCCCCGCTTCACTGCCCGAAGACCGAGCCCCTCAAAGGAAAAGGGTCAATGGACGAAAAACAGCACCGAACAGTTCAGAAATACAGGAAACAGCTTGAAAGCATCAATGGCCAGGTGAATGGGGCGGTGCCGCCCAATCCATCAGATACTCGAGCGGTTAAGACGTATCAGCGGTTACAGTCCAAACAGGCGGAATATGCAAAGTATCGGCTGCAGGAAGGCCTTGGCCCGGATCCAATGCAGATCGAAGATCCGGTCCTTGAAAAAACGCTCAACGAGCTCATTGATAAAAGTAAGCTGTCTCGCCTGGCTGACATGATGGCTCCTACGCGAATCGATAAGGCGAGCCGGTATGAGATGTTGCTTTCTAATTTCTCTCTGGCCGATGCCCTCGGAGCAAGCGGCAGTGATTCCATGGCCCACCTCAGTGAGAAGTCGCCTGTCAAGAAAGCCTTGCGAAGATGGGCTTGCCAGATTAATGACGCCTTTGTGCATGAGACAGTCGACCAGCTTCGACGACTTTCAGAGAATTTTGAAAACTCTATCGGGCTCTTCCACCGGCGGCTCGACCGGGTTCGAAGCCATTATGAAGCGGATCACCATGCCGACCAGTTGTTCATGGTGAAGGAGGACGGTATCCACCAGCTCAGGGCGAGTAGCAACTGGGGCAACATCGAGGCCCACTCCCCGGAGGAAGTGAGGGAGGTTTATGGCATCTTCCGCTCCGCCGAACAGCAGCTCAAAGAGATCGATGAGATCAAAGAATTGTTGAATGGTGAGATTCGCAAGTTCATGTCCGCCCTCGTTCCACTCTATCTCGCCTACGTTCAACAGCAGTGCCGCGAAGTGCAGCGCGCTGTCCTCGGAAAGGTAAAGCTGAATCATAAGCTTGCCGAACGCCTGCTGAGCGAGGCCACCCAGGCCGACTACCTGCTCCCTGGATCGGGGCTGACGGTGGCACATCCCAAGATACCCCAGGAGTTCGCCCTTTTTCGAAAGCTTAAGAGCTACCAGAACTTCAAACGCTCAACCGGCATCGAACAATTGCAGAATCAGGCAACAGTAGAATTTCCGACGAATCGGTAATCAAGAACTTTCAAGAAAGTGAGTAGCCCATTTCCAGATGGCCATACACTACGAGCAGAAGTTCCCAAGTAAATCTTTACTCTTGATCTAACGCGGCCTTTGGCCGCAACCAAACCTGGGAACGGAGGCGTCTCGCCTCCGCAAGGAAGCAAGACGCTATCGCTCCCAGGAAAGTTCTCCGCGGTACGCGGAGAGGTTACAAAGTGAGACTCTAGAATTTTTCCGGGACTGTCGCCTGGTAAAATGAGCCCCTTCGGGGCAGCCTCTCTGCCACCAGAATGTCGTTCGTAGTCGGCGAGTTATCGCCGTTCGGAGTGACGAAGTCGCCCCGAAAGCGCCATAACTGGCGCACTACATGAAGGCCCTGCTCAGTGGGATTCAGCCTACAATTTAGAGGTCTTTTCAAATGCTTTCTTCAAATCGAAAATCTCTATAAGTTTGAGCCCCCTTTGCGCCTGGCACCTGACAACTGCGAGACCGAAGGTAGAGGGCCTACTTCAGAACAGGCCACGGCAGAGTGGATGGAAAAGTATGGCGCCGATCTTCCAGGGCCAGAGGCTGGCGAGCGGTCATCCTGGATTGAACCACTCCGGCCTGGAGGCCAGAGCTACGATTCAGTCCAGGGGCACTTCTACGGGTGATGCCAGGTAACCGATCAAATCCCGAACCTCTTCCTGTGTCATGCCCTCAACAAGACCCTCGGGCATCATGGAAGTTTGAGAACTCTTCATCTCACTAATTTCGGAACGATCAAGGACTATTTTTTCGCTCAAAGTCTGGACAACGATTCGTGTGGGATTCTGCTCAACGATGATGCCCGATATCAACTGCTCATCCTTGCTCAGAATATTGGTTAATTCGTACCCCTTACCGATAAAGGCATTTGGTGTGAGGACGTTCTCGAGGACGTAATCCAGGTTGTCACGATTCGAACCGGTTAACTCAGGTCCGATTTTGCCACCAGTCCCAAACAGAGTATGGCACTGCAGACAAGTTTTATTAAAGAGCACGCGTCCATTCTTTAGATTTGCTTTCTTGATGAAGCTCGTTGAGAGAAACGTTTTGTACTCGGAGACCAGCGCCTTCTTATCTGCTGAAGTTTCTTGAACTGTCCCCCAGACCCGGTTCAACTCTCTTAGAACATCCGGGGCGTCCATGTTCTTCATCTGGCGGGCGGCGAATGCTGAAATGTCCTTTGTTGCAATTTGGCCATCGTGGACGGCTCTTAACAAAACCAGAGCGTAAGATCTTCTTGAGACGAGTGTGTTAATTGCTGCTGCCTGCTCCTCCCGTGACCATCCAGTGTAATTTGCAAGGATCACTTTGGGGGTCTGTTCATCTGAGTAACGAGCCAAGCCGATAAGAGCGTCTTTCCGCAAAACCGTATTCTTAAGAAGCTCGTGAAGCAGGGGAGCCAATCCCTCGGTCTGCCTGTTCACTAAGTTCTGCAACGCGCTACGCCGGTCGCTTGATTCAGCATCGGGACTCAGGGCAATCTTTCTCAAAGCTTTCAGGGCAAGCGGATCGCCGAAAATCAAAGCCACCTTTAAGGCTTTATCCCTGACTTCAGAACTCTCACTCTTGGAGAGTTTTGAATAGACATCCGGCCACCCCTCCGGCATCGGTAAGTTCTTGCGACCACGCAATCCTTCCAGCATTCCTTCGAGCACGTCTTTCTGGAAGCCAGGGTCCTCTACCTGCATAAGTACCTGAACTAATGCAACCAGGCCAGAGCCGTCTTCGGCAAGCGACGGAGAGGCCAGCAAGGCAACCAGCAGGGCTGTGAGTGATCCTTTCATAAATAGAAATCCCGCCTGTACTACTGCTTCTTGTACACCGCCAGATAAGCCACCTCCGGATGCGTCAGGGCACGCTTATAGATTCTGATTTCTCCGACGGCACCGAGGAAGAACTCGTTCACGGATTTCGCACCACCTATCCAGACATCACCAGCGCCGCTCGCGTCCAAGACCTTTCCCTGGCTTTTTAGAACACCGTCAACATATATTCGACGGCCCACCTTTGCTTCCTGGACGCCGCAGACGTGATGCCAACCCGGTGAGTTACTACCGCCGGACTCATTGCCACCGCTTCCACCAAATACCCAGTGATCGCCACCATCCATCCACAAGCCATACCAGGGACTCTTATCTCGCGATTTAGTCACAATGCCACGCCAACCGCTGCCCGTAGATTTACCAAGGTATACCCAGGCTGAAACGGTGTAAGCGTCATCTGCCTTGAAACTGATATCCGGGTTGTGATTGATAACCAGGTGTCTGTCACCTTCGAACGCCACAGCTTTGCGTCCCTCGATTTCCACACGCAGAGGCTGTCGCTCCGCAACATCTTGGTAAGCGCTGTTTCGCTCACCTGAATGATCCGGCCACTGGGATATTCTGTTGTCTTCTGTTGCGATGACATTATCCGGATTCAGGCGAAGCATGATACCTTCATCTGAAACCGATTTTGCGGGCGCAACCTTTGGAGGCAGATTGGTCTGGCCTTCAGGTTCTATGGCCTGAGGTGTACCACCAGTAATTCTGCGCGTCACATATTTGGTTAAAAGCGGGATCTGAGTGGTGCGCGCCAGGGCGAGGGATTTCTTTAGGTCCTGCATCACTGCCGGCTCGAGGGCGTACCAGAGCATTAGCGGCAGATTGTGGTCGTCTGCGTCTTCCTTGTGCTTAGCAAGGTTTTCAAGCACTTGCCATCGCTGTTCAATCGGTATGCGCTGAATGGCCGAAGCGAGATATAAGCGAACGGTGGCGGATGTTTCTTTCCCGGCCATCTCACCCCATTTAGTTAAAACACCTTCGCTGACTCGTCCGTCTTCAGCGAGCAACTGAATAGCCCATGCTCGAAGGTACTCTTCGCTGTTTTCCAGCAGTCCAACTAACAAATCTTCGGAGGCGCCTCCGGTTACATGCAGGCACCACAAGGCGCGCAACTTCACTGATAATTCTGCATGGTCATTTAAGAGTTTATTCAGACCAGCATGAGTATCTTTGTCTAATCTCGAAGTGGCCGCCCGTTCATGTAAAAGCCGGCGTGCCTGGCGTACATACCAGTCGTTCTTATGAGTCTGCAGTTTGACTAAATCGGCATCGGTGAGGGCACTGAGATTCGGGTTCTGCGGCGATTGCGTTCCTTCGTATGCGATTCGGAAAATGCGGCCAGTCTCGGGATGCTCCACTTTGCGGCCACAGATATCTGCGTCATGCCAGTCAATGACATAGACGGCGCCCTCCGGTCCGATCTCGAGATTAAAGCCGAGCCACTGCGGATCGTTTGAATTCAGGAAATCATCGCCATGCTTGGCCGTAAACCCTGAACCGCGGCGTTCCATCACATCCGTCAACAGGGCATGTTGGTGGATATTGCACATGAACAGGCGTCCGCGGTATTTTTCCGGGAAGGCGTCAGCCAGATAAAAACGTGCACCACCGTGAGCTGATTTGTGCCGGTGGTCGGCGATGGTTTTGATGTCGTCAAAAACATTGGGATTGAAGTGCCGCCCTCCCTGCCGGTGATACCGGCCGCCTTGGATGATGTGCCACATATGCGGAATCACGCAGGCTGTAATGAACATCTGGCCGTGATTATCAAAATCCATCCCCCAGGGATTACTGGTGCCCCAGGCAAACACTTCAAATTTCTTTTTCACGGGATGGTAGCGCCAGACGCCTGCATTTATTGGCGTCCGTTCGTGAGCGGGCGCCTCGGGTTTGCCTACGTTCGAATGTGTGAAAACACCGTGACAGCCATACAACCAGCCGTCGGGACCCCATAGAAAACTGTTAAGGACCTCATGCCTGTCCTGCCGCCCCCAGCCATCAAGGACAACTTCTGGGTCTCCGTCGGGCACGTCGTCGCCGTCTTGATCCGGTATGAATAGAAGGTTGGGAGGCGAACCAACCCACACGCCGCCAAATCCCAGAGCCAGACCGGTTGGGAAAAAGATTTTGTCTTTAAAGACCTTTCGTTTGTTAAAGACGCCATCCCCGTCCGTGTCTTCCAGAATTATGATTCTTCCTTTTGGGCCATCTTTGAATGTGTCTGACTGTCTGCTTTCGTAGTTCAGGTTTTCGATGACCCAGATACGTCCACGGGCATCAAAACAAAATGCGAACGGCTGGACGACGTCAGGCTCTGCTGCGAATGCGGTAACGTTAAAACCTTCCGGAAAGGTCATCTTTTCGATGGCCTTTAGAGGAGTGAGGAAGGGCACCTCAGCGAAGCAAGGCAACACTGCGGATGCACAGATGAGCAATGAAAGCATAGTGGGATTCCAGATTTCTGTATTTGTTGCCTCGGGCTGTATACCAGAGGGGGTGCTCAGAACACAATCATGCCGGAGGGTTGATTCACTGTGGAGGCGTTCAATCTCCATCACATAATGTGAGCCATGCCAGGCCTCCGCAAACTAATTCTACAGCGCTAGATTTTGCTCCAGCCGGGGGTGGGTTCGGCTGCTTTCCCCGTTGCTGTGGGCCGGAGTTCTGGAGTATTGGAGTGTTGGAATACTGCAGAATGGTGGCCTTTCGCCGCAGTTTACGGCCCCCAACACTCCAGAACTCCACCACTCCCAGACGCCGTCGCGAGTCATGTGTCTCTCTTTGCAAAATAGTTATGAGAAAAACAAGCGCTGAAGAACTGATCAGTCTCTATTTGGTTTTCGTCTGCCTTGCGTTGATCTATTTCCTGAAGCCATTGGCGCAGGGGTACGATTATCTCATCGGGGATACCGGCATGTTTTTATATCCTGTCCGGTTTTTCTTCGCGCAGGCCCTTCGTAACGGGGATTTTCCTCTCTGGCTGCCCCATCTATTCGGGGGGATACCGTTTCTGGCAGACCCTTCTCACGCAGTTTTCTATCCACCCACCTGGCTGTTCTTCTTACACCTGGGACCTGGAGTCATCTGGCTGAGTCTTATCCTGCATCTCGGCCTTGCAGGGGTGGGGACGACGTTGCTCGCAAGGGAGTCAACCGGAGCCTCACTGTTCGCCTGTGTTTGCGCGGGGACGATCTACACCTTCGGTGGCTATTTCTGTTTTCACATGGGGCATCACATGCACATCATGGCCTGTGCATGGACGCCCTGGGTCTTCTGGTCAGCTTTCTGCTGGTTGAACGCTCCATCCAGAAGGAGATTCGCCGCGCTGGTATTGTTTTACTCTGTTCAGTTTCTTCCGGGCGCGCTCGAAAACAGTCTATACATGTCCTTCGGCCTGGTGTTTCTGGCGTTCATGCATGCGATTTCGCGCAGGCGGGAGGGACTCATTGGGGTCAAGCCTGCGGCGGGATTGGGCGGGGCGATGCTTTTGGGTGGTCTGCTTGCTGCCTTTCAGCTTTTGCCCAGCTATGAAATGTTGAAGTATTCGGTTCGGGCCGGAGGCATTGCATGGGAGAGCGCCGGCCAGAATTCGATTCCGCCCTGGAAGCCGCTGGTCGAACTGTTGATGCCGAATTTCTGGGGCTACTATGGCACAACCGGTAACAAGCTTGATGGTATTCCGGCCTCCGAACTTGCGGGATACGTCGGGCTCACTTCCGTAGCTCTGGCCTGCTTCTATGGATGGCGGGAACGTGTCCGCTTTGACGTGAAAGTCTGGGTATGGCTGAGCCTGGGGGCGCTGGTGCTCTCGTTCGGCAAATTCACACCCATTTACCGGATTCTTTACATGAGCGGTCTTCAGTCCGTCAGAAATCCGGCACGCTTCATTTATCTCGCCAACCTCGGCATCGCGGTTCTGGCTGCCGGTGGTATTCAGCTCTGCCTGCATTCGGCAAGACTTCCGGAACGCCATCAACGCATGGCTCTGACCGCCTTGGCCGCCGGGATTATCTCGGCGGTTGGGTTCACTTTTTTTGCCGAGCAGGGATTCACTCGATTGGTGCTTACCGACCTCGCATTCACGCTCATCAGTATTGCGTGCCTCTATATGTCGAGAGTGCACGAGCTGCCTGAAGCGACCGGGTTCAGGCCTTTTCCCTGGCGGAAGGTATTCCTGTTTCTGTCCATTTTTTTCCCTCTTCTGGTTCTTACTCGTGAATCGGAATTCGCGAATCTGAACAAACCGGATACGGAGCGCTTGCTCAAACAGAGGCTCTTTGCGGGTAGAGTCCGAGAGGAACTCGGCGACCAGTGGCGCGTTCACTCCCATCACTGCCTGGACCTCCGCGTCTGCAAGAATCTCGAATACGATCTGAAGGACATTTCCGGTTGGGAGGGCAGCCTCTCGCCATCGGCCCGTTACTATGAAATGGTCAGCGCTCTCAGTGAATCGCCCGATTCACAGAAACCAGGACGGCGCATTCAAGACCTTCTTGGCGCCCGATTCATTTTGGACAACGGTAAGCTGGACGAAATGGAGGAAGCAGTGGCCTTCGAGATTGGCCCGTTCCGCGCATTCATGAATCCAGATGCTGTTCCAAGAGCCTACATCGCTCATCAGTTCGAAGTGGTCGAAGATGAGACTGCGCTCAGGCGAATGGCCGGCCCGAACTGGAATCCAAGGCTGAAAGTATTACTGGATGCGCAGCCCGAGTTTGCGGGCGAGAGCGTGGCGACGTCCGTTGAAGACCACGTCGAATGGATACAGGATGGGAACGACGTGTTAAAGGTCAAAGTTTCTACCAGTGCCCCTTGCCTGTTTGTTCTGCATGACAGTTATTATCCTGGATGGCGCGCCACGGTGGACGGGCAACCGACGCCCATTCTCCGCGCAAATTACATGTTTCGCGCGGTTGCTCTGGGGCCCGGTACTCATGAAGTCCAGTTCGAATTTCGGCCCGAGATTGTGAGTGCCGGCTTGTCGCTGAGTGGGGTGAGCCTGCTGCTGTTAATGATGGTTTGCCGGCCAGGAAGGAGGTCGGGCTGGTGGTCCTGGCGCTCCGCTGCAAGCTAATGCGGTCTGGGAACGCCCGGACCACTTCTCCACGCCCCGATTACCAGACTGCAGGCCAGGCTGAAGGGTCTCAAGAATTCAACGAGTGCTTCATCGTAACCCGGCTGCCGATTGGCCACGGCGAGCGCTCCTACAAGCTCGCCTTGGAAATGGAAGGGCAGCCCCAAATACGAGTCCAAGTGACGATGTCCGGCGGGCAGGCCACCGCTCCGGGGATCATTTGGAGGATCGTTTGAGAGCACCGGTTTGCCGGAGGTTATGATCGCGCCGTTGAGCGTATTCAAATTATGGAACTGCAGCCCCGACAGAATCGGGCCACCGGGCCAGCCGGCGTGCGCATTCGATACTGCGTGTGATTGCAGGTAAGGCAGGCCGCTGTGTCCGATACAAATCTCGGCCAAAAACCCGAACTGACTCTCGCACAGGTCGAGTGTATCCGGCAGCACGTCCACGAAAGCTGCAGTTAGATCCTCATGCCTGTTGAAGTGAGTGACCAATCGAAAAGCTGTCTGCAATGGTTGGCTGTCGGCCGGCTCCGCGGCAGCGGCGAGCGCAACGAATTCCTCTGAGCCTTGAATTCCCGAAGCTTCGCCAAGCTCGGTCAGAGCCAAGGCTAATGATGAGTTTGAGTTTTGTGGATTCATTGTGCAGCTCAACCGAGTCATAAGAGGAATCGCGAACTACTTCTGTACAGACAATGCGACCATTCGCATCATGGTTGAAAACTTCGATAACTGGATTCGCATGCCCTTGCGCTGCATGAAATTTAAGAGCAAGAACCAGACGCACAACCGCAAATTTAAGCTGAAGCATTTCAGAACACTCGGCTTGCTGAGCCTCAGAGACTCCTGTTATTGGACATGTCAAAGAACAAGCCAACAACTCCTCAAATGGAGCAATCCTTTTGGGGGCCTGGTACGAGCAAGATGTACGTTTGGAAATAGAGGGAATTAACCCTCCAGCGCAAACGGGGAGGAGTAAGGCAGCGTAATCTGTCTTCTCCTTAGCCTCTTCTTAACTGAACAGTACTGCCCCTAACCCTTCGGCAGTGCCGTCCTCACTCTCGGCTTCTTCAGCTTGAAGACCCTTATGGCATTCCGCCAATTGAGTTTCTCCAGGACATCGTCCGGCAGGTCGAGGCCGTGCAGTTTTGGGACGCCGGCTGCGTCCGGATCGTCGATGGGGCTTTCGCATCGTCTGTCTGTTTCCCACATGATCTGATGCACCCAGTAACGGGAGGCGTAACGGCCGAAATCGGTGATTCCGGGGAAGGTGACCAAATCCGTGCCGAACATGATGCGATCCGCATTGCGGATAAAGAATTCTCGTGACTCTTCGGCCTGCCTGCTGATCTCGCGGACCACCCACTTGGTTGCGCTGCAATCGACCATGAGATTCGGGTGATCGTCGAAGAGTTCCTGCAGATGGTCGAGGTCTTCCGGGTCGCCGGCCATATGCGCACCTATGAACGTGACTTCTGGAAAGTCACGAAACGCATTTCTGAACTGTTTGTAATTGCCCCGCTTTGTCAGGAATTTCCGCCGGCTCGTGTACACCCGTTCGAACCAGACATCCGGGTCAGCGATGTGGGTCAGGCATGGGATGCCGTGTTCGCCCGCGCGCTCGAAAATGGGGTACATTCGCCGGTCATCGAAATACATCTTCTGATCGTAGTTAAACTGTGGCTTGAACCAGAACTTGAGCGCTTTGAAATCCTTCTCAACCGCTTCGTCGATGCGTTCGAGGGTCATTTTCTTGAAAGTGCGAGGCTTGTCTTTTCCATCGAAAGGGGGCCGATAAAAGAATTCGAAAAACGACCCAAATCGTTTCCTGAGAGCCTCAGCATCTTCAACTGTGCTGATCGCAACGACTTTGTCGATGTTGTAGGTACGAGCCACCTCTACAAAGAGCTTTGCCATCTGCGGATTACCGACATGCGTGTGCGCGTCAATGATGGGCCCACGAATGCGGCGGGGTGGCGGAGTTTGGAAATCGATCCCGGTTCGATTGGAGGACATTCCCTCCCCGCGAGGTGAGGCGACCTTTTGCGGTTTTCTTGCCATGAGATTGGATTGAACGAGAGCAATCGGACGAATGCAGGAAGGTATCCGATTCTGTTAAGAAGTGCCCCCCATGAATCGATTTCACAAATGATGGCGCGTAATGCGCTCCAATCTTTACAATCCGGGCCTACCCTCGTGTTAGACGGGGGTGCGGGCTGACGCTAAATAAGATACGACATCGCCATTGTGCGTCCTGAAATCTGAGATCTTATGCGGTTAATTTGCCCCAAAGCGGAATGCCGTAAACAACTGGAAGTATTCGATGAAGATGCGGGTATCGAAATCAAATGCCCGTACTGTGGTGTGATCTTTCTTGCGCCCTTATCGATGGAACTCCAGGGAATCAGCTTTGAAGACTTTGATGGCGAGGACCGCCAGGACGGTCCGACTACCAGCGTATGCAACGTCATCACCAAGTACAAGGAAGACCCATCGGATCTGATGGTCGGCAAGTGGTTCGGCGGCGCTCAGATTCTCCACAAACTCGGTGAAGGCGGAATGGGCACGGTTTATCTTGCCCAGCATGAGGGCCTGGCGATAAACGTGGCCATCAAGCTCCTTCCCGAAGCCTTTGCCAGGAACAATCCGGATTTCGTCAGACGGCTGCGTTCAGAGGCTCGAGCGTCGGCGAGATTGGATCACCCGAACGTCGTCAAAGTCATGAACATCGGCGAAGAAGGTGGCTTCCCCTTCATGATCATGGAATATATCAAGGGGGAACCTCTAAATGTCATGCTGGAGCGCGAGAAGCGACTGAAAGTTGAGAGCGCGATCGGGATTATCCGCCAGATGCTCGAAGCGCTCGAGGCCGCTCACGAACTTGGAATCCTCCACCGGGATCTCAAGCCATCCAACATTTTTCTCAAGAAGTCATCCGATGGAAAGATTATCGCAAAGCTTGGCGACTTTGGACTGGCAAAAGTAGGCGCCATCCTGGATCGCAAAACAGGGGAGGTTACCCAGACCTTGTCCGGCATGATTCTTGGCACACCCCATTACATGTCACCGGAACAGGCGGAGAATCCCAAAGACGTTGATGCTACCTGCGATATTTATTCCATCGGTTGCGTCCTTTATCACCTGCTGACCGGCAAGATTCCTTTCCCGGGTAAGACGTTTTTCGAGCTCGTTTTTCAGCACTGCTCTGCCAAATTCCCTGACGCGAGGGATATCACCCCAGAAGTGCCTGAGGGACTGGTCGAAATCATGAAGAAGATGACGGCAAAGAAACCTCAAGAGAGGTATCCCACCGCCAGAGATGTGCTCAACGAACTCGACGAGATGGAGAAGCCGCCGCCGTCGCCTGTAACCATGGCAACGGGATCGTTTATGACGCCCGCTTTTGTGCACGCGTATCAGCCTACCGAAGTGCAGGCCACAACTGAGTTCCCATGCTGCCGCAATCCCTCCTGCCGCTGTCCGCTCGATTCTGAAGATGAGTTCTGTGAATACTGCGGCGCACTTCAGTTCAATCAGTGCCCTGACTGCCACTCTGCCGTTTCTTTCGGGCGTTCATACTGCAAACGGTGCGCTTCAAGACTCTTCCTGTCCCGGGAAGAATCCGAAAATCTTCGTGCAGCGCGCAAACTGCTCGATGAGAGCCAGTACGTACTTGCACTGGAGTTTGTGCAAAAAGTGCTTGAAGTAGATCCCACGTTTGAGCCGGCGCGCCAGATTCGAACCAGAGTACAGGATACTCTCGGCAGAGTAAGGGATTTGCTGGATCAGGCGCGCAAAGCAATAGCGGCCGATGAGTTTCAAAAAGCTCAACAACTGCTGGAACTGGGAAAGAAAATCACCCCGGACCATCCGGAAGTGCTGGACGAGCTGAACGAGCTGCCTGCCCGAATGTTGAGCAAAGATGTCAACCAGAGGATCGACGAAGCACAGCGGACGTTCGCCCACGGTAACAACCTCCAAGCTATCGAATTCTTTCAGCAGGCACTGGCACTTGAACCGAACAATAAGCGTGCACAGATGGGCCTGGAGGCATGCCAGCAGCAAATTAAAGATACGGCAACTCTTTATGACACCTTGAATCAATATCAGGCCTCCGGTGAGCTGGACAAGGCAATTGATGTCAGTAAAAAAATCATGGACATAGAGCCGGATAGCGGAGCCATTGAACCAATTCTCAAAGATTTGAACGCCAAGCTTGTCAAGGCAACAAAAGCAATGGGCGAGGCCGAGATAGCATCCGCCGCCCGTTCCTGGAAGACAGCCGGCAAGCTATGGCAGGTCGCGAGCGAGTCTTGGCCCGGAAACGAAGCTATCGCTGACGGTCTGCGGAGAGCGCACGATCACAGGAGAGACTTTGAAAATGCCATGAGTGCCGCAGTCGAGCGTTTGAAGCAAAAAAAGATTACCAGTGGCGTCCGGCGTCTGAAGCAGGCGCTCGAGATCGGAGAATCAGAAGAAGCACAGAATCTCCTTAAGAAATACGGCCCGATCTGGGTCGAAGCAGAAGAACTGCGTGAGGCCGGTAAATTTTTCGTAAGAGATCTTCTCTGGCGCGAGGCACTTAAGAAGCTCCAGAAGGCACGGGAACTCAACCCCCAGGCCGTAAGCGATAAATCTCTGGATCGTGTGAAACGACGGGCCGAACATGTCGACCGCGGTGTTCGAATGGTTCGTGAGCTCCTGCAGGATGGCGATTTTGAAGGCGCACTTGGTTTGGCTGACGACGGTATCGAAATCTCCCCAGACCCCGAGTTGAAGAAGCTGAAGGAGAAGGTGCTCGGCCTTATCGAACAGGTGGAAGCACTCACAAGCCGTGCGGACAAGATAGCTTCCCAGGACCCGGAAACGGCACTTGTCCTTTTCAAAGAAGCATTAAAGAAACAGCCCGGACGAAAGGACCTGCTGGAAAGAACAAAGAGACTGGAAGAGCGGGTCTCCCGGAATTAATCCGGTATCCACTTTTCGTCTTCCACGAATGCGACTTGTCTGTATACGTGCCAGCTTGATGGGGCCGCCAGATTCTTATTCCGCCGTTTTCATCGCCACCACCTGCAGGTGCGATGCCCGACCTATCCAGGCTTCATTCTTGTTCAGTTTCAGTTCCAGCTTCAACAGCCTCTGGAACTGCTTCAGATCGGAAAGCAACTCGGCATGCTTGCGGACCGGCAATACGGTCTTGCCGCGGAGCGCTGTTAATTCAAGCCCCGCTCCCTTGACCAGCAGTCTCGCCTCGTCCGGGGAATACATGTGCACCGGAAACCTCTCCTCGTGGCGTTCGGCGAGCCACATTGTTTTCCCTGTCCTGGCGAACTTATCCAGTTCTTCGATCTCGCCACGCTCAAGGTAGTAGTCAATACCCGCGCACTTGTTATCCAGAGAGGCCGCAAGAATGCCGCCTGGCGTCAGAATCCGCTGAATCTCTTTCATCGCCCTCTCCGGACGTGAGGCATGACAGATGGGGTCCCCCTCAGCTACCGCAAATTGGAACGAGTTGCCCTCCAGCTCAGCCAGGTCACAGATGTCGGCGCACACGTAGCTCGTCCGAGCTTCGATACCCATTTCTTCCGCTTTGCGATGGGCAACGTCCAGCATCTTTTGAGAGATGTCCAGGAACGTGACGTGGAATCCGGATTTAGCGAGCCTCAGTCCCCAGACACCCGTGCCGCACCCGAGATCGATAATCCTGCTGGTGGAATCTCGCGGCAGGAACGGTTTCCAGCATTCCCAGGTAACGGCCCGATAAAAGTCCCAATAGTCACCCCGGTATATGTCGTCGTAACGATGGGCGACCCGATCGTGATAAATGATGGCAGGATTGCGTGCATTCTTACTCATTACTCGTTACCTCTCATTACCCCATCACCTTATCCACCATTGAAGACACGAACTGCATCCACAGAAGAACGAGCACCTTTATCTTATCCCTGTAAAGGAAGAGCAGAGCCGCCGCCAGCGACAAGTAGGGCCCAAACGGCATTCGGGTCTGCTTTGTGCGCAAAATGATGGCGATGCCCGCAATCGCTCCGATGACTGAACCGAGCAGCAGCGTTCCAGTGGCTACCTCCCAGCCGAGGAATGCACCGATCATGGCGTTGAATTTCACGTCGCCGAATCCCATAGCGTCCTTCTTAAAGAGTACCTTTCCCAATACACCCACCGACCAGACAATGCCTGCCCCAACCCCAGCGCCTACCAGGGACGCAATAAGCGACTTAATATGCGGCCCCCAACTCAGATAGAATGCGTAGGCGATTTGTTCTACTTGCCGATGGAGAAGTACATCGAGCAGGGGATCTTTTGCCCCCCGAAACCGAAGATTGTTGTGAAAGTAAGGGAAGGCCACGCTGATAAGAATCGCAACCGCCAGGCCGCCAAGCGTGATCGAGTCGGGAATGATTTGGAAATCGAAATCGATGAACGTCGCAATCACCAGTGTGGCCAGGAACACACACCCGATGAAATATGCCGTCATGAATTGTGGATACCGCATCCAGAAGAGAATGACGAGATCAATATCGAAAACACTTTCAGGATAGTAAGGATGCGAAGCCACAAGCTGCTGATAGCAGAGAACGGAGAGCAACCCCATCAGGGCTTCTATACCAAGGTATCGGGCCGAGAAAAATGTGCGGCAGTAACGACACTGGCCACCGAGGCGAAGGTAGCTGAAGACGGGGATGTTGTCGTACCACAGAACCGGCTGCGCACAGAACGAGCACCTGGAAGGTGGCCGATAGAGGGAGAGTTCCCTCGGCATCCGGTAGATACAGACGTTTAAGAAACTGCCGAGGATGGCGCCGAAAATGAATGCGATCAGGTATTCCATAGTGGGTCAGGGCATCATCTCCAGATCCCTGAAAGCATTCAATGGAGAGGGATGGGGAACGGGGAATGGTTGATGGTTAATGGTTGGACGGCCGCTGCTTTCACTTCGTAATTGTCTTCGTCCTTTTCTCTGTCAGTAAATTGACGATCCCGGAACTACAACGAAGACGAAGAGCGGAGCACAAACTCTGGCTTGATCAGGTTAGAACTTGCAGTCTTCATCTCACAGACTTTTGCTCTCTGAGGGCTTAAACGTTCAGCTCTGCCGTCTGCCCCAGATGCTCAGAGTATCTCTCTCTTATCGGTTGTACGTGTTCTTCGATGAATCGTGTCACCTGCTGCGGTGATCGGCCGATGAAGAGTTCCGGCGTCGCAAGGTCGCCCATTTTGTCTTTGATGGCGTCGAAGGCGGGGTCAGCCGCAAGACGATCTATGAGGTCGTTGGGCGCGCCCTGTTCACGGAGGGCCAAAGTGACTTCCATTGAGTGCTGGCGGACGGATTCGTGAAGCTCCTGACGGTCGCCTCCAGCCTGGACTCCGGCCATGAGGATGGATTCGGTGGCCATGAACGGGAGCTGCTCACGCACATATCGGTCAAGAACTTTGGGATAAACGACCAGGCCTCGGATGACATTGAGACAGATGCTCTGGATAGCATCAATGCCGAGGAATGATTCAGGAATCGAAAGCCGGCGATTGGCGGAATCATCCAGCGTGCGTTCAAAAAACTGGCTGGCTGCGGTGAACGCCGGATTCATCGTGTTCGAGATAACGTGCCTGGCCAGTGCGGTGAGACGTTCGCAACGCATTGGGTTGCGCTTATAGGCCATGGCCGAAGATCCGACCTGCTTCGTTTCGAACGGTTCTTCCAGCTCGCCACGGGTCTGCATGAGGCGAATGTCATTGGCCATTTTATGGGCAGAGATGGCGACTCCGGCCAGTGTCGAGAGGACGGAGTAATCCACCTTGCGGGGATAAGTCTGACCGGTCACGCCATATCGTTGAGCAAAGCCAAGCTTTTCAGTGACCATTTCGTCGAGTTCGTCGACCTTTGCGTGATCGCCATTGAAAAGCTGCAGAAAGCTCGCTTGCGTGCCCGTCGTGCCTTTGACGCCACGAAATCTGAGAGACTTCTTGCGGAATTCCAATTCATCCATATCTAGTACAAAATCCTGCAGCCAGAGCGTGGCGCGTTTGCCCAGTGTGGTGAGCTGGGCAGGCTGGAGGTGCGTGAATGCGAGGCAGGGCAGATCCTTCCATTCTGCCGAAAAAGTGGCCAGGGCATCGATGATCGCAGCCTGTTTCCGGATGACCATATCAAGCCCGTCTCGAATCTGGATGAGATCTGTGTTGTCACCGACATACGCGCTGGTTGCGCCCAGGTGGATGATCCCGCGAGCTTTGGGGCAGACCTCGCCGTAAGTGTGGACGTGCGCCATGACGTCGTGGCGGAGTTCCTTTTCCTTCTGGCGTGCGAACTCGAAATCGATGTTGTCTTCGTTGGCTTTGAGCTCTGCGATTTGCTCCTCGGTGATCTCGATGCCGAGCTGCCGTTCGGATTCGGCGAGTGCGATCCAAAGCCGGCGCCAGGTGCGGAATTTATGGACGTCTGAAAAGTTGTAGCTCATCTCCTTACTGCTGTAACGATCCACGAGGGGATTGACGTATTGGGTGCGGTCGACTTCTTTACCCATTTCTGGCTCTCATGCGTGCGTAGTGATAAATGTACTGTTGTGCGTACCCGGCATGCTCTCCCCACCGGTCTGAGGCAAACTGGCGAATGTCCCGATCCGGGGTTTTCCTGCCGCCGAAATACCAATCCTGAACTGCCCGTTTGATCCAGACGTCCACGGGAAACGCCTCTGAAAAATCAAGCGAGAAGAGCAGGACACAATCGGCGATTTTCTCTCCAACTCCCGGTAACTCAACCAGCGTGTTTTTGGCATCCTCGTAAGTCGCAGAGCGAAGCGACTCCAGATCGAGTGATTGTGAGACTTCGTTCAGTCCAGCGAGGAATCGGGCACGGTAGCCGAGACCTTCCTTGCGCATCGCTGCCTCGTCTGTGAGTTCACCGGCCTTCGGAAAACTCAGGCTCCGGTAGCCGCCGAATTCGATGGGAGAGCCAAAGAGCCGGCAGAGCGCGTCAATCTTCTTCTTTATGCGAGGAATATTCGAAGCCGAAGAGCAGATGAAACTGACGAGGCATTCCCAAGGCTCCTGCCGAAGAAGACGAAGGCCCGGAAATGCATGCAGGGCAGGCCGCAGGACTTCATCGTCTTCAATCGCGCGATGGACAGATTCAAACTCCTCATCGAGGGCCAGAAATCTTCTGATAAATTGCCTGTCACAGCCTCCGTATCTGAGCATGTCGCCGTGCTGCTCAATGCGCAGGACGCGGTTGCCGACCCGCACCCAGAAACCTCCATCCAGTTCTTCGAAGCGGAAGACCTGTCCGGAATAAAGCGTCTCCTTCAGATCGAAAGTTCGTAATCGGGTGGTCTGCAGTTTCATGATTTTGAGTGTAAGCCGGCCATCATGGTTGTCCAAAGGCAGGCGTGGAAGCAGGAGTTCCCAATCCGTCGCCCGACTGACTTGCTGCCTGCAAGACCTCATGCACGACCCGCTATAAAATGCAGCGCTTTTCACCTAAGGAAACAACTATGCGATACCGCTCATTAAGTGATGAACAGATCGAGCAGTTCCTTTCACGCGGTTTCATTAAGCTTGAGGACTGCTTTTGCAAAGATGCCGCACAACAGTGGATCGATGAGGCATTCATTCGGCTCGGATATGAACCGGACAATCCCTCTACGTGGGCAGAGGCCAAAGTCCATCTTCCCGGCATCCATCGAGTAGAGGTAAGAGAATTCGCACCCAAAGTCTTTGACGCCTTCTGTGACCTGCTCGGCGGGGAAGACCGGTTCAACCCCAAGGCCAGTTGGAGCGATGGTTTCATTATCAATTTCAACCTCGGTGCGGATCTGCCGTGGCAGCCGCCCTCTGCGGAAGTGCAAGGCTGGCACAAGGATGGCGATTTCTTCAGGCATTTTCTGGACAGCCCCGAGCAGGGCCTGCTCACACTCGTCCTCTGGGACGACGTATTGCCACAAAGCGGAGGCACGTTTGTCGCGTGTGACTCAGTACCCCAGGTGGCACGCCGACTGAACGAACATCCGGAAGGACTGCTGCCCGGTGGGTTCGGCGGCCTGATCGAAAACTGCCATGTATTTGAGGAGGCTCTTGGCCAACGGGGGGATGTCTATCTGCTGCATCCATTCATCCTTCATTCCGCATCTTTCAATCCATCGGGTCGGCCACGGATTATCACGAACCCGCCGGTGAGTCTGATCGAGCCGATGCGATTTGATCGAGAGAATCCTGACGACTATTCGCCGGTTGAGTTGGCGATTATCCAGGGGCTTGGCTGCGAAGATCGTCTCGATTGGAAGCGAACCGGCGAACGTGAAGGGCTCATTCCCGAACGCGTTCGACGTCAGAAGGAGATACTGGAAGCACAGAAACAGAGGTTGGTTGCGGCAGGCATCACAGGATGAGTGTTCCACCCTACTGAATCGGCAGCATCAGATTCATTTCTTTCTGCTCACGTAGCACCGTGACCGGCATTTTCATTCCTGGCTTCATGGCGTCCAGCGAGTACATGAGAAACTCCGTTTCCGTGGCCCGATCCTTTCTGCCATCGTAGGCGGTGAAAATGTCGTTCTTCCGGAAGCCGACCCGAAAGGCGGCGCCATGTTGGCCATGCTGACCCAGATGCTCCACCTTGAGTGCGAGGCCAGCCGTGCCGATTCCGGCCTGTTCGCGTTCTTCATCGGTGAGATCCTTCAGAAGCACTCCACCGACCATTCGACGCAAATCCCAGGTGCTCGTACGCCACGTGATATCACCCTTTGTCCGCCAGCCGGCTGCCAGGGAGAGGGTCAATTCCCGTTCTTTGTCAGCACTACGAACAACTGCCTTTAACTGGTCGATATCCTCCGAGTGATGTAGCACCCATTGGATATCCGCAGTGGAAAGGATGGGCTGTCCATTGAGTGACAGGATCGCATCCCCGGCATTCAAACCAGCCGCCGATGCGGGTGAATTTTCGCTGACGGTCTTGACCGTCGCCCGTTTGTCCGCATCCATCTCCATGCCGATAGTTGCCGGCATGGGCCACGGGAAAAGAACCTTCAGGGGAAATGATTCTTTTTGATTCCGGTAGACCATGCGTTCCGCATCGGAGATCTGATGGCAATGCATACAACTGCGGGCTACCTGGCCCAGGTAGTCGATATCTGCCTTGAAACCGCTCAGCGATGGATACTGTTCGGGCCTCTCATAGCGCGACTTATGCCCCTGTTTTCCTGCGAGGGTTTCACGATTCGCTGGATAGCCTCGGTGAATTTCGAGCGCCCCTTCCATAGCGTCTCCGAAACCTTGCATCGAGATATCACGGACAGCACTGCGATCCGAACGTGATCCGTACCGGCCGTAAACAGTCTTATCCGCATTCATGAAGAACGCGGCGAATGTCAGGTCGTAATCGAACTGAAAGAGATTCAGGTCCATAGCGTTCGCCTGCACCATGCGAACACAGACAAACTGATCCATCAAAGCCTTCAACCGCAATTCGCGACGGACAACCTGCCCGTCAAAATCCACGCAAGCGTGTCACGGTATTCAGCGGAATACGAGAAGTAGTGGCTTCTTTGTCCTGCTCGCAATATCGAGAGCCTTGGGCAGATCGTTGTAGATCCAGCTCTCATCGTCCTGCAAAGCTTGCCGGTCATCCAGGACCATCTGGTCGCGGGTCTTTTTCTGTTCAGCAATCGAAAGGCTCGTGGCCAGGACGAGAAATCCTGCCAAATAAGACGTGTTACACTTCATGGAACTGTCTCTGGAAATAAGGATGGGGGACATGGATATTAAGCCCGATCTTTTTTGGGGCAAGGAATCAGCGACAGTGTATTTTTGACGTAGTGGCCCTTGCCTCAACAGTGGCCAAATATCCGGGAGATGTATAAATTGCCCGCTCAAGACAGAGCATCAGAGATCCAGATGAAAAAGACATTCACACATCACTGCGGACGAACATTCCGGCCACGCACTCGGCGTGAAATGCTCGGAATCTGTGCCCAGGGATTCGGCGCTTTCGCATTAACCTCTTTGATGGGCGAAAAGTCGTACGGCGCTTCGGTCGGTAGCGTTGACCGCGCGTTTGCCCCAAAGACATCACATTTCGAGCCGAAGGCCAAGAACGTCATCTTCCTTTATATGGACGGTGGGCCATCGCAGGTCGATACTTTCGACCCGAAACCGATGCTCGACAAGTACAACGGCAAGCCGTACCCGGCCAGGATGGAGCCAACGCAGTTCGATAACCGTGGCACAACTATGGCATCGCCGTGGAAGTTCAGTCCAAGAGGCAAATGCGGCCTGCCAGTCAGCGATCTGTTCCCGTACGTTAGTGAATGCATCGACGATATCTGCGTGATCCGCTCGATGACCTCCAATTTTTCCGAGCACACGAATGCAAATTACTTCCTCCACACCGGGAATGGGCAGCAGGGCCATCCGAGTATAGGGGCCTGGTTTGGCTACGGTCTGGGCAGCCTCAACGAAAATCTGCCCGGCTTTATAGTCCTCAACGGCGGGCTGATTCCCCCCGGCGGGCTCGACAATTTCAACACCGGGTATTTGCCAGCCACTTACCAGGGCACAGTAGTGAACATGAGTGGCTCTTCCATTGAAAACATCCAGCCATCTGAACCGACCCCTGCACATCAGAAGAACAAGCTCAATCTTCTCCGGCAACTCGACCAGTCCGTGCTGGGTCGTATGGGGCACGTGGATCAGCTCGAGTCTTCCATAGCGAATTATGAAATGGCCTATCGGATGCAGGGTGCCGTGCCGGAGCTCATGGATATGTCCGGCGAGTCCGAAGCCACCAAAGAACTCTACGGAGTGAACAGCAAGTTTAATCAGACCTCTATTTTCGGCCGCGAATGCCTTCTGGCCCGTCGACTGATTGAGCGGGGCGTTCGCTTTGTCGAATTGACCTGCCCTGGCGGTTCGGGTGATCGCTGGGACCAGCATGGCAATATCAAAGACGGCCATACCAAGAATGCACGTGCCGTAGATCAGCCCATTGCGGCCTTGATTAAAGATCTCAAGGCCCGTGGGCTCTTCGAGGAAACGCTGCTGGTTTGGACGGGAGAGTTTGGCCGAACGCCTTTCGCACAGGGCTCAGGCCGTGACCACAATCCGTTTGGCTTCTCGCTCTGGATGGCTGGGGCCGGGGTCAAGGGTGGGATGGCTTACGGTGCGACGGATGAATTTGGTTACAAGGCCGTTGAGAACAAAGTCAACGTTCATGATTTGCATGCCACCATGCTCCACCTGGTCGGTATGAATCACAAGAAACTTACAGTGCGGTTCAGCGCAAGGGATATGAGGCTCACAGATGTCCATGGAGAGGTCCTCCACGACATCCTCGCCTGATTGCACATGTAGACGAAATGCAATAGCTTGCCAGCCAGCAAGACTGACATATTGAAATTTCCCCCTCCAGAAATCCGAGTTCCAAACAGGAGAAAACCATGATTCGACGATTGAGTGCAGTGGCCATCATCCTTGGCCTTACCTCCATCTCTGTTCGCGGGGATGACGCAGAGACCAGCAAAGAACTGTTCATAAAGAGCGTGTGGCCGACGCTGCAGGCCAATTGTTTCAAATGCCACAGTGACAAAAAGCAGAAAGGCGAGCTGCGACTCGACCAGAAGGCCACGGCATACAAGGGCGGTGAGAGCGAGAAGCCGAGCATCGTTCCGGGGGACCTTGAAAAGAGTCAGATGTCCGTTCGCATCAACCTGGCGGAAGATCACGATGACGTGATGCCGCCGAAGAAACCCTTCCTGACTAAAGAACAAAAGGAAGCAATCAATAAGTGGATTCAGACAGGCGCCGTCTGGGTAGAATTAGAAAGATCCGTGGTCGCCGAAGGTGAGGATAAGGAACAGGCCGCCAGAGAGGTGCCTCCTGCGGATCCCGCCACGCTCAAGGCTTTACAGGATGCCGGCGCCCTTGCGGGCCCGTTGGCTCAGAATACAAACATCGTCGGCGTGAATTTCATGCGAGTCGCAAAGGACACCAATGATACGCACCTGCCCCAGCTCCAGAAGATCGCCACCCAGCTCGAATGGCTGAATCTGGCTGACACCAAAGTAACAGACGCCGGCCTGGCAAACCTGAAAGATCTCAAGCACCTGACCCGCCTGCACCTTGAAAAGACAGATATAGGTGACGCCGGTCTTGCTCATCTCGAAGGCCTCGCCAATCTTGAATACCTCAACCTCTATGGCACGAAGGTGACCGATAAGGGCCTGGCCTCAATTGCCAAACTGCCGAACCTGAAAAAGGTTTACCTCTGGCAGACCCAGGTGACGGATGCGGCAGCCGATGCTTTCCGGGAGTCGCACGCCAAGCTGATGGTCGACAACGGCTGGAAACCACCCGCAAAACAACCTGAACCCGAATCCAAGACGGTCAACGCTATCTGCCCGATTTCCGGTAAGCCGGTCGTTGCGGAGCACACTTTCAATTACAAGGATGAAGAGATTGGCTTCTGCTGTCCGAACTGTCTTGGCAAATTCAAAGACAAACCTGAAGATTTCATAGGCAAGGTTGTTCGCGTGAATAAACCGGCTGCCGTGGGCGCGACCGCAACTGTCGGTGCCACGGTAACTGTTGGCGTGACGGCAACGGTCAAAGCTACAGCCGAAGTAAAAGCCGAGGTTGCTGCCAAGGCATTTAACAGCAAGTGCCCGCTCAGCGGCAAGGATGTCGATCCTGCTCACACCTTTGAATACAAAGACAAGCGCGTCGGCTTCTGCTGCCCGAACTGCCTCGCCAAGTTCAAGAAAGAGCCGGATACGTTTTTCGCCAAGGTGGTGCCTTAAGCGACAAT
This sequence comes from Planctomycetota bacterium, assembly GCA_027625095.1. GTDB lineage: Bacteria > Planctomycetota > PUPC01 > JACPCR01 > JACPCR01 > JAQBXN01. Next base: position 50,000 of record JAQBXN010000032.1, read on the forward strand.
CAATTCGCCGCGAAGCGGAAGTACGACAATAGTTGCAATACCGAAAAGGGGTAGGCCGTCTGGGCTTGCCCCTTTTTTCATGGTCACGGCTCAGCGAGAATTCACTGAATCGTGGAGGGTAGCTTTCCCGCTCTGCTCAATAAAAGATCACTTTGTCTGCACTCAAAGAAATCATCCTCGACGAAATACGAGCGTCGGGCCCGATGACAGTGGCCCGGTACATGGAGCTCGCCCTTTATCAGACGGAGCATGGCTACTACCAGCAAAAGGTTGAGATTGGCAAGAAGGGTGATTTTTATACCAGCCCTCATGTGAGCGCACTGTTCGGCCAACTGCTGGCAAAACAGTTGGAGGAGATGTGGGAACTGATGGGGCGTCCTTCTTCGTTCCAGATTCTTGAGATGGGAGCGGGCCACGGACATCTGGCAACAGATATTCTGGACAGCGGCAAGAGCTTGGAAGGCTTCAAAGATGCGCTCAGTTACTCCATTGTTGAATCAAGCAGCAGGCTGCGTGAACAACAGGTGCAGCTCCTTGGCGAGCGGGTCCGCTGGCTGGAATCACTCGACTCCTTGAAAGGCGAACCTGTAATTGGCTGCATACTGTCCAATGAACTTTTGGACAGCTTCCCCGTGCATAAAATCTGCAAGCAAAACGACCAACTGCTCGAGATTTATCTCACCGAAGAGAACGGTGAGTTTCGGGAGCAGCCGGGCCCGCTCTCCGATGTTGCTATCCGTGAATATTTCGAAAATATCGAACTCCCGGAAGGAATCGAGACCGAATTAAACTTGAATGCCCTGGATTGGATGCGAAGCGTGGCGCGAGTTCTTCAGCGCGGCTTCGTCATCACCATCGATTACGGCCTCGCACAGTCCAATTACTACTCACCTGCGCGGATGAAAGGAACGCTCCGTTCTTTTCACCAGCATCAAATCAGCGGCGATGTGTTCCGAAATCCAGGGGAGCAGGACATCACCGCGCATGTGAATTTCACTTCGCTTGCCAAAGCGGGTGAAGAAGCAGGACTGCGCGCTGAAGGATTCACTGATCAGTCGAGATTCTTGCTGGGGATCGGTGAACGAGACCTCGCCGAAGCTATGGCAGGTTACCCGGGACCCGGCATCGAAGATGCGAAACGCCGGGCCGCCATCCGCACTCTGTTCCATCCGCAGATGATGGGAAGTGCCTACAAAGTGCTGATCCAGTCAAAAGATATGGATTCGTTGACTTTGAGTGGTCTCAAGAATTCAAGAGGACAGCTTTGAGTCGCCATTCAGTAGTCAGGCTCAAACCATCAACCAGCAGCCAGTCATCCGACTGGCAGGAAATCCTACTATCCGCGACATTGTCTGAAGTGGTGTCTAATGCCTCTCTTGCTTTTTGATGTGGGAAGAACGCTCCGTCCATGCCGCGAATCATAGTCATCAAGGGTGCCGACCTTGGCACGACATTCAAGATCGTGCGTGGTGAAAAGTGCCAGATTGGAAGGCGCAGCGATAACGATCTGCCCCTCAATGACGATTCACTCTCACGCTACCACTGCGAAGTGATCTACGATGGCAAGAAGGCCATTCTCAAAGACAAAGGCAGCAGGCATGGAACGAGGGTGAACGACGAAATCGTCCGCCGCAGCATTGAGCTCACGGACGGGGACAAAATCCGGCTTGGGAAAAGCATTTTGCAATTTGAATGGACCGCCGACCGCAAACAAAAGCACGAAGAAAAGCAAAAGCTGCATCTGGAGGATGAAGAGCAATTCGAAACCCGCGCTATGGAGTTCGGCCCGACGATGGATGCGGCCAAACCATCCCCGGATATTTTCGCCCCACCGGATGACGATGAGGAAGAGGACGAAGATTACGACACCGATGACAGCGATCCGGGCATGGCCATGGTTAAGGCCGGGGACATCCCTCCCGCTGAACTGAAGAGCACGCTGGCCCCTTCTGCCTCCCCGGAGGCGAAGAAAAAGCAGACCCTGATTACCATTGCCGCTGTAGCGGCTGTTTCGATCCTCGTCGGTGCGGCTGCATTTCTGCTCATGGAATACACGCATCAGGAAGAGCCGCAGGGCCCGGTGCCTATGGAGCAGCTCAGCGACGCAAAGGTGGTCGTCAAGAATCTCCGCATGCTCCTGTCACGCCCGCCCACCTACGTCATCGATATGGAGGTCATCAACGTATCCACTGAAAAATTATCAGTGAAGGCCAAGGACTTCCTCGCGGTAGATACTGTGGGGATTGCCTATCGCCCTCTTCAGCCGATCAGTGAGAATGATTTCCGAACTGCAACCATTGATCCCGGTGCCAAAGCAAATGGAAGCTTGAATTTTGAGCTTCGCATGGGGGCAGAGATTCAGCGTCTAATCTTCCAAAGCCGTGGCTTCCTGTTTTTAGAAGTGGAGTAAGGGACGAGGTCTGAAACGAGGCCAGAGATTACCGCCGTTGAGGCCGACGGTACGGAGTTAACATTCGGTACCTTACTCAATTACTCATTACTCATTACTCATTACCAACCTCATGCCCGAACAACTCATCCGTGTCGCCCACAGCCCTGATTCCGACGACGCGTTCATGTTCCACGCGCTCGCTAATGAAAAGATCGAAACTGGAAACTTTCGATTCGAACACGTTCTCAACGATATTGAAACTCTCAACCGCTGGGCTCTTGAAGGCAAATATGAAGTCACTGCGGTCTCCATCCACGCCTATGCCTACCTGGCAGACAAATACGCGCTCCTGCCGCACGGGGCCAGTATGGGCGAGCGATATGGCCCCCGCCTGGTGGCCAGGGAGAAAATCAGTCCGGACGATCTGGCAGGCCGCACCATTGGTATCCCGGGAACGATGACCTCGGCATTTCTGGCCCTGAATCTTTTCATGCCGAATCCGAAATACAAAGTTCTCTCGATGGAAGAGATTATGCCCGCGGTTCAGAGCGGTGATATCGACGTCGGCCTCATCATCCACGAGGGGCAGCTCACATACGTTGACGCCGGACTCGAACTCATCCTCGACCTGGGTGAATGGTGGTATCAGGAGACCGGACTGCCGCTGCCCCTGGGTGGCAATGTCATTCGCCGTGACTTGGGGGACGAGACCATCCTCGAAGTCTCACGCCTCCTCCACGACAGCATCCAGTACGCCCTCGAAAATCGCCAGGAAGCTCTCGAATACGCCCTTCAGTACGCTCCCGAAATGGAGGTATCCCTTGCCGACGAATTTGTCGGTATGTACGTCAACGGCCGTACTCTGGATTACGGCGAAGAGGGTCGACGCGCAGTCCGTGAATTCTTGAAACGTGGCGTGGAATCAGGCGTCGTGACAATAGACGTCGATGTGCAGTTTGTCGGCGACAGTGATTGAAAAAATTTCGCCCGGTGTCGGTTCAACTTGCAGGTTCGGCACGTAGCCGTGGTTGGGAATGTCACGAATTCCTCCTGTGGTTTCGTACCTCTTCATTTCATGCATATGAACTTCAGTCAGAATGAGTGCGAATTCATTTCCTTGAGCCATTCGAGAGTTTCTTTTCCGCTGTCAGCCTGTCTGAGGTCGAACTCAGGGCTGGAGGGAGTGAGTGTGACCAGGACTGAGCCACTTTTGAAGAAATGGGATATCTCACCGGAGCTGGAAACGGAGCTCAAGGAGTTGGATTCGACACGAGAGTGGACTCGCAATCCGGGGCCTGACGCGCTTGAGCCGTTCCGGGACATGTTTATCGCAGCCAGAGATTGCCAGGTGATCGCCGCCTCGAAGTCAGATCGTGATTCGAAGGAACAGTCGGAAGGTGAGGACTGTGAGCCCTACCTCATCATGTGCCCCAAACCGCGAAACAGATTCGAGTCCTTCGAGTCGTAGAGGTCGAGTTCTGTCACCGCCACAACGAGAGCACGAGAGTTACTCCCCGACAGCAGGGCCTCAACACGAACACCCCTGCTCTACCCAAGCGATATCTCGCCTTTTCGTTGATCCGGCCAGGTTCGATCTATCGAACCTGTTCCGACGTGGCTCTTTCTTAACGATTCGAAAGCTTGCGGGTCCGTCAGGACTTTCTCGGCATGCTTCGCGCTCCGGGCGAGGAAACCTGCTTCGGAGGTGTAGTAATCACCGGCTTCCGGCGCGTTGTAGCGGAGGTCTGCGGCCCAGCGGATTTTGCCGGATAGGTTGGCCGTCGAACGGTGCATGGTCTTATTGGTCAGCAGAACCACGTCGCCGATGTCAGCCGGCACCGGGACAGGATCCCAATCGGGCACGTCTTCCGGATGTACTGTGAGTGGTGGGGCCGGGTTTACGGCCCAGTAGTGCCGCCTGACCCCGTGGAGATGGCTCCGAGGCATGACTTCCATGCAACCCGCTTCCACAGTCGCATGCATCAGCGGTATCCAGGCGGTAACAATGAGATGGTCGTCACCCATCGTGTGGAAGTAGCCCGAATCCTGATGCCAGGGGACGATCCCCTCTGGCCGGTCCGGCAGCTTTGGGCGAATTCTATAAACGGACGATGCCACGATTTCCGGGCCGACCAGTTGTTCAATGGCGTCAAGCAATTCCGGGCACGTTATCAATGCAAACATGGCCTTGCCTGCATGAGTCCCACCATCGACCGGCCCCAGAATCTTAGGGCATTGTCCGTGAAGTTTGGAAGCTCTGTAGAGAAAGCCAAGGTCTTCGTAAAGTTCAGTGATTTCACCACTCTCCTTGTATTCACGTGCCTTGGCATCGATGACCTGGTCGAGTTCATCCTGCAGCGAATGAATGTAATTGCGTGGGATGACTCCCGCAGCGACCAGATAACCTTCATTGTCAAAGAATTTGAGTTGTTCCTGTGTCAGGGGCATCTGGTTAATGGTTAATGGTTAATGGATAACCTGGTGGATCATGATTCTAAAAGCCATGAAGCATGGTTTGGTTCATCCAGGATGCAACCCAGTATTTCGATTACAGGCATTGAGATAGGATTCGCGCTACGGTGGTTAAGACTTCCAGGCCCTGAAAAGTGCGTATGTTCGACAGGCTCTCAGAGAATCAGAGGTTCGGGACAATGGCTGCGGCCATCTTTCTGATGACGTTCCTCTCTGTTTTGATGACCATCACGTCACCAGGTATCGCCTGGGACGAAGTGTTCTACCTTGGCGGTGGGTATTCATACGGCGAGTGGTTCTCTCGAATCGGCAATGACGCGTTTCAGGCGGAAGTCATCCGGCATCACTGGCAGGTGAACCACGAACACCCGCCCGTGGCAAAACTCATTATCCGCCTTGCCATGGCAATCTGGGGCAGCCCGGAGAGCTTTGTTTTTCCTGCCAGGATTGGAATGGCGGTAACGTTCAGTGTTCTGGTGATGCTCACATTTCTCTTTATGGGCCACCACTTCACCACTCGGGTTGGCGTGTTATCAGCGCTTTCGCTGCTTTTGATGCCGAGAATGTTCGGCCATGCCCATTTCTCTGAACTCGATATGCCCATGGCGCTGACCTGGTTTACAGGAGCAGCGGCATTCGCAATCGCCGCAGAAAAGAGAGGCTGGTGGCTGCTAGCTGCGGCCGCAGGCTTCGGGCTCGCCCTTCTTACCAAAATCAACGCCTTCGCCATGCCGGCAATCCTGTGTCCGTGGGCAATCTATCACTTCAGGAAAAAGGGTATGGGCGCGTGCCTTTCGCTGATCGGTGGAGTCGCAGTTTTCTTCATCGGCTGGCCGTGGCTGTGGATTGATCCAGTCGGGCATCTATCGAATTACCTGGGCACTCTCGGTTCGAAACGGACAGTCATACCGGTCTATTTCTTCGGTACGGTCTATGGCGAAGGGCATCGGCCACCGATGTTCTACCCGATCATCATGGCCCTCGGAACGATCCCCCTTGGCACCGCCCTGGCCGCGCTCCTGGGCGGCTGGCAGACGGGACGAACCATCAAGAAGGCCAGACCGGTGGAGACGTTCCTTCTCTTGAACGCAGGGTTTATCATCCTCTCCGCATGTTCGCCGAACGTGCCAAAGTATGACGGAGTCAGACTGTTTCTCCCGGCATTCCCTTTCATCGCCTGTCTTGCAGGGCTGGGGCTGGAGACTGGTTTTAAGTGGCTCCAGGCAACGCTTGGTAATCAGAAAAAAGCCATCGCTGCCGGGTGTCTGTATCTGGCCATCCAGATCGGCGGCCTTATATGGATTCACCCGCACTATCTCTGCTATTACGGCGGTCTGCTCGGGGGAACGGCTGGAGCGCAAAAACTCGGAATGGAAACAAATTATTGGAACGAAGTTTTTGATGACAGGGCTCTGCAATACGTAATGGCAAACACTCCCCGAAATGGAACATACTGCATCTTCCCCTACGGCCACTTCGCCTCGAAAGAACTCTTGGACCCGCTGGTCGAAAGCCTTCGTCCTGACCTTCGCCGAGTTTCATTTGAACCAGCAGAATGGGATCTACTGGTCTTAATCTGTCGACAGGGAATGTTTACAGAGAAAGCCTGGCAGCTATACCGACATCAAGAACCGGTATTCGTGAACGCTCGACAGGGAGTGCCCCTCTGTATGATCTTCAAGAGTCAAACAAAGAAGCCTGATAAGCCGGAATGACCGGTGAACCATCAACCATCAAACATCTGGTTTTTGCCCTGCCGCGCGTCACTGCTATACTCCCGCCCCGTTTTTCGGAGCACCTATAAATGGCCAGAAAAAAGAATAAATTACAGCCAGCCGCCGATGAGGACCCTGACGGTTACAAGCTCATCGCCCGCAACAAAAAAGCCGGTCATGACTTTGTCCTTGAAGACCGTTTCGAGGCAGGTATCGTGCTGCAGGGCACAGAGGTAAAATCTCTGAGAGACGGACGTGCGAATCTGAGTGACAGCTTTGCCCGCCTGATTCGCGGCGAGATGTTCGTTCACGAAATGGAGATCCCACAATACTCCCACGGCACCTACAACAATCACGAACCCAAACGGCCAAGAAAGCTCCTGCTTCATCGACGTGAAATCAACAAACTTACCCCCCAGTTGAAGGAGAAAGGCTTGACGATGATTCCCACACGTCTCTACTTCAAACGGGGCCTGGCCAAGATCGAAATCGCCCTGGCCCGTGGCAAGAGCAAGGGCGACAAGCGAGAAGACCTGAGAAAAAAAGACCACGAGAAAGAAATGAAGCGCTACAGTTAGCGCAAAGATCGGGTAGAGTCTCGACAGTTCATTCACATATTGACGGAATGTCTAATTTCCGGGGGCGAATGGTATCGACCGGATAATGGATTTATCGGTTGCGTTTCGAGGTTGTCAGGCGGCCTCGTAAAAAACCTGGCAACAACTTATCTGCCAACGCAGATTACAGACTGGCAGCGTAAAGCCGCCCACGCTCTACTTTCAGCCTGTGGTTTGAAGAGCGTGTAACCATAGCAGGCTGGCGTCCAAATTCCTGGTGAGGTGGTAAGGACGTGAGATAACAACCTGACCTGCGCCGAGCGCGCCTGTTCATCAGCTACCGCAAGGCAAAGAAACATCGATGAACTATGAACGTAGACGCCGCTAATGAAATGTCACGGGACGCGGGTTCGATTCCCGCCGCCTCCAAATCCTCCGGATGGGCCTATCTCGTTTCTTTGAAATGGGATAGGCCCTTTTCTTTCTGCCCCCGCTGCAGCGGCGTGCACAAGGGGTCACGTTTTCAGCCTGAAAGAGCCACGTCAGCCATATTTCCTACCATATCCCGCAGCCTTTCTTAGCGCATCGCGCATAAAACCTCGAACCTGCGATTCAGTTCAGGTTAGTGATTCAGGCCTTCAATTCCTCAGCAATCGAGCTGAATTGTTCCAGGGCGGTCTGAAGGTCATCCGCTATTTCCTGGGCCAGCACATCCGGCTCGGGGAGGTCGTCGGAATCTTCGAGGCTTTTGTCTTTGAGCCAGAAGATGTCGAGGTTCAGTTTGTCGCGCTTGGTGATTTCTTCGTAGTCGTAGGAACGCCATCTACCTTCTGGTGTCTCGTCGCTCCAGGTGGGTTTACGGAGATGGTGTTTGCGGGGCTTGTAGCACTTTACAAAGTCGTCGAGGTCGGCCCGTTTGAGGGGATTCGTCTTGAGGGTGAAGTGCATGTTGGTGCGCAGGTCGTGGACCCACAGCTTCTTTGTCCAGGCCGCCTCCTGTGCGGGTTTGGCATCGAAGAAGAGGACGTTCGCCTTGACGCCCTGGGCGTAGAAGATGCCGGTGGGCAGACGCAACAAAGTGTGGACGTCGAACTGCTGCATCAGGTTGCGACGCACCTTCTCGCCGGCACCACCTTCAAACAGCACGTTGTCCGGAACGACGATGGCGCATCGGCCATTGACTTTGAGGAGAGTCTTGACGTGCTGGAGGAAGTTGAGTTGTTTATTCTTGGTGGCCGTCCAGAAGTCCTGCCGTTCGTATGCCTGGGCCTCCTTCTCGATGTCCCCCTCTTCGTTAACGATGCTGATGCTGCTCTTTTTACCGAACGGCGGATTGGTCAGCACCATGCTGAAGCGTTCGCCCGGGTCACCGGAAAGGCTGTCCAGCCCTGATGTCATTGGACACGGGTCAGTATCAACACCGTGCAGGTAAAGATTCATGATTCCCAGGCGGGCGGTGTTGGGCACCAGTTCCCAGCCTCGAACGAACGCTTTCCTCAGGTGTTTCTTCTGATCTGGGTTCAGCTCGCGCCCGTGTTCACGAATGACGTAATCCAGAGCGGACAACAGAAAGCCCCCAGTACCGCAGGCGGGGTCGCAGACCGTATCGTCTGGTCCGGGCTGCATGACGTCTACGATGGCCTTGATGAGCTGGCGGGGTGTGAAGTATTGTCCAGCCCCCTTGGGTGATTCTGCGGCGCTCTTGGCCAGAAGCCTTTCGTAGATGTCGCCTTTGACGTCCGCCTGCATGGACGACCATTGTTCGGTATCGATTAGGTCAACGATTAATTTCTTAAGTGTGGACGGATTCTGAATATCCTGCCGGGCCTTCTTAAAGACTTCGCCCAGCATCCCGGGCTGACGTCCAAGTTCTTCGAGGACGTGCCGGTAATGGATTTCCAGTTCGTCACCATCAAGCTTCAACAGGCTTGGCCAGCCAAGTTTGGGTGGTACGACAGGCGGTTTGTTGTAAGGCGGCTTCGTTTGCTCGTCCGCCATTTTGAGGAAGAGCAGAAAAGTGATCTGCTCCGTGTATGCCATGTAGGAAAGCCCATCGTCACGGAGGACGTGTGCATAGCTCCAGGCTTTGTTGACGATCTGTTGGGTGTTGTTGGTCATTGGTGTTAGTGGCCAATTCTGGGAGATTGGAGATGAGTCTCAAGGACATCAATAGTGGGCTTTACTGCTATTGCTGAACTTCTCTACCGCCAAACTCATTACGTAGTCCTCTTCACTCCAATCAAATTTCGCCGGCTCAAAGTAGTCAGCGACCTCAATCTCGGGCTCCGGAGTAGACTCTTTACGGCCATGTGATCGCTCAGGTTGCTTAGTTTCTTCTTTCATATGTCCGCCTCTGTAACCGGGGCGATCCAGATTCTTTTGATGTGTTGACCTTGAAGGTGATCGAAATCCTTGTCAGTTGTCAGGAATGTTGCCCCGGTGGCTTTGGCACATGCGGCAATCCACATGTCGTTTTGGCCCATCGGTCGAGCTGGCTTCAGGACTTTTTCGCTGTAATGGTCAATCTCTCCGTATGCTTGCAGCACTTCAGAACAATTGACATCCACCCAAACCAGCTCTTTCAGCATGGATTGCATTACCTCGACCTTCTTTTGGCCCCAGCTTAACTTGAGGCCGAAGGAGTGGACCTCGCCAACTGACACAACCGAGATCGTGTTACGATAGAGATTGGCCCGGAGGTCGTAGGTGGCGTCAATTTGCTTTCCCAACTGATTCCCGCGTATCAGGTGGATCAGGATATTTGTATCGAGCAGGTAGCCATCAGTGTTCGCCATCAGCTCATTTCCTGGAGTGCCTGCTCAATCTGTTCGTCAGTTTCATCACCCGGCCACTTGCCGAATATTGCTGCAAGCCCTTTTTTGTGCTGCTGATCCCGGACAATCTGGTGAACATCCAGCTTCTGCCTTGTGGGCTTTGGGACCGACGAGAAAAAAGTATCGTCATCTTGGGCCAAAGCTATTTCCTCGGCATCGATGCGAAGCAGGCGACCTGATGCACGGAAAACAGCTTTTCCGAGAACCATCACTCGTTTCTTAAACAACGCCGTGAAATGGACAATATCACCATTCACAAGGACGCCTCTGACTTCCTCGTCGTCGTCGAGCATCAGAGCGAAGCTCTGAGTGCTGGCGCGTATCATGTCCAGGCAACCTACAACGCGGGCCTGTTGCGAATCTGGGGTGTTCGAGGAAAACGTCCTGGCAGTATCGATAACTTCCCGATTGAGAATTCCTGGATGAGAGACCGTATATCTCTGGCCGGTGATTGCGACTTCCCGGAAGGCAGCGTTGATACTGCCATTGAATTTAGTGAGCCGATTCAACATCGGCCTGTCAAACTTGTCGCTGTCCGGATTATTCTTGGCCACATCGACTACGATATCTGCAAGAAGATCAAAGCATGTGTCCTTTGGTGACGGCTTCGTGGGCCACAATTCCCCTTGTTCATAGAGTTCAGGTGCAGCCTCGCCTAACAGAGGCAACTCGAAATGGAGGATCGTCTCATCATCTCCGCTGTAATCGATAAAGCGGATATCAGATGCAGTTTCCAGCCAACCTGGACGCTTTCCGCTCAGCGTGCTGCGACCGTCAAACGCCATTCGGACAGACTGACGAACGGCTTTGGGGATCTCGCCCAGAACACGACCCAATGGGCCTGGCGGGACCTTTTTCCCGTAGTGCTGGTCACTGCGAAGAATGATTTGCTGTTCAACGGTCTTCATGATCTTGACCTCCAGTCGTGACATCGTCCTGGGGTACGATTAGGAACTGCGATGGCCTTTTGTTGCCTGCCGACAGTGATTATCGGTTGGTTCCCGACCTTTTCCACCGCCAAGAGTATAAGCCCGGATTGGATACGGAACTTGGATTTAACAGCGGAGCGCGCGGAGGTCAATCCAGTTAAATTCTGTTCCTCTCTGCGTCCTTGGCGTCCTCTGCGGTTCATTATTTCTTTGCTTTCCTCTTGGATTTCTTTGGGCGGCTTGGGCTTTCTGTTCGGCGGCCTGGCGTTCGGACTGGATGCAGATCAAGTTTAACCGCGGAGGACGCAGAGGACGCAGAGGTCAATTCAAATAGATTGTTTTTCTTCTTTGCGTCCTCTGCGGTTCAGTCCTCCTTTGCTTTCTTTTATGCCTGTGCGTTGCACGCAGACAGGTTGGATTTCTTTCTTGCCTGTGCCTTACTGGCAGACAGGTTGGCGGCTTTGGCTTTCTTGCTTGCCTGTGCGTTCTTCGCAGACCGGTCGGCGGCCTGGCGTTCGGACTGGATGCGGGCGAGGAGGGCTGAGGCGGGTTCGTCGTTCGGATCCTGGGGGACGAGCTTGCCCTCGAAGGCGCGTTTCAGGATGGATTGGCGGAGGCGGGTGGTTCGTTGAAGGTCTTGTTCCAACTGCCTTTCACGCTCCTCGATTACTGAAAGTGTTTTTTCGACCTCGTTGCAGATTTCTGATTGCTCTTCTGATGGAGGAACTGGGATTGGGGTGGGACGCACATCATCCAAGTTAAAGTTAGCCCTCGCGACATCTGCCTTTGTGTTCGCTATGTATGACTGGATTGGCGGGGAGAGAATGAAGTGCACAAGCAGCCTGTTAAGCAATCCTTGAGCACATAGCCTTATGATTGCCACCGCCTGATTCAGATTTGCTCCGTCGATTTCTGAGGACGCAATTGCCGATCTGCCAATGGAGGCCCCGACAAGGTTCAGGAGGACATCGCCATCCCGAACTATCGAATTCTGGTGAGTTTCGTTGAACTCTTCCGATAAGTATACAAGTTTGGATAGATCGAGAGTTCCCCACCTCACATTCTGGCTACGGAGGAAGATCATCCCAGAGTCCTGATACTCGTATCCCTGCCAGTTAGGGGATGTTCCCTTTGTTACCAAAGTCGTCATTTGGTCGACTGTAGCCCAGCACCACCCATCCGGTAATTTCGGCAAATCACTCGTATTCGGTTTGGCGGGGGGCTTGTATCTTTCTTTCCAGTGTTTTGGGGGCTTTTTGTTCTTCTTTTTGTATTGGGCGAGTTGGGTCTCTTCCCATTTTTTGCGGCGTTCTTTGAGGATACGGGTGAGGAGTTCGGAGGCGGGCTCTTTGGGGGGATTGTCCTTGCGCCACTGTTCGGTCAATCTGCCCTCGACGGCGGCCTTGAGGACGGCGGCCCGGTAGCGTTTGAGATTGGCCTGCACCCGCTTCAGCGCAGCCACCCCCGCATCCAAATCCGAAAACAATTCCTCTATCTTGGCAACAATGCGTTTTTGTTCGGCGACTGGAGGGAGGCCCAAGGCCAGTTCGAGAACGTCTTTTCGTTCAATGCCCGGAATCAAAGAACTGGATCCTTTTCGCTGAAACAGTTCATACTGACACGAAAGAAAATGAAATAAAAAGCGGTGAGAAATATCAGGGGCTCGAATCGCCATGATCTGCCTGCTGATACACGCCTTATTAAGATTCAGCATGACTGTTTTTCCGACTCCCGAACCCTTAACGGTCACCAACACATCACCCGATTTCGCTACAGTTTTTGGCTTGGGAGTCCATTTGGTGACATCAATGTGGCCGTTCTTGAAATCAGAAGGGCCCGTGATGTAGGGGACTCCTTCTCCATTTAAGTTGTAATCTTTTGCAAGGATGTGCTGCCCGGAAATGAGGTCCCCCAATTCCTCAATGTTAGTTTCAACCCATCCTTCAGGTGGTATGCGAGTTACTTCAGCCATGTTTTCAAAACTCTTCCAGATCTCGCTCTGTATAATCTCTACGTAGATATATGAACTTCTCGCGGCGATGTTTACTGCTCTGTCCTAGTAGCCTTTCCGCCTCAACCAAATGTGCGAATTCAGCAATCTTTCTGTTCGAGCTGAATAACTCAGGATGCCTTACAAGATTGTTTACAAGGTTTAAGAGGAGTTCGTCACTGAGGAGTAATTGTTTCTTTGAAACCCCTGAAAGGTCGCCTTGGTGAACCACATTGCACCTGCGGTCGTAGAGTTCCCCTATTCTTTCCGGGAATCCCTCCTCATCCCAGAAACCAACCCAACCTAGAATTGCTTCAAGGTGCCTGACAATGGCCTCTCTATCCTTCAGTCCGTCCACCGACACCAACATCTCAAGAGCGATCATGTTCATCAGGAAAGCCAAGCCAATGTCGTTCGTGTTCATGCTCTTTCCAATAAGGATAGCGGCCTTCCGCAAATCTTTTCTTGTTTTGTCAGTTACCTTCGTTTCCTTTCTGAGAATCGCTAGAAGTGGCAAAAAGAATGAATGGTCTTTATGAGTATTGAGCCACGTTTCACTTAATGTCAGAGGGAAATTGCTTCGGGCTAAACGGAATGAGAACAATGCATCCTGTTTTCCCTTTCGGAACTTCGTGAACTTAATCTCACCAAATCCTTGCTCGCCTTGAATCCCAATCAGTCCGGTGTATTTGCGCTTACTGTAGCCGAGCTGTGAACAAGCGATGATAGATAGCTCGTCCTGAACTAACCTGAGACATGGAATTGTGATTTCACCGCCCTTACCAGTTTGCCTTACAACACCAACTGTTCTGCAGGAAGTGAGTATTCCTCGACTATACTTATCAAGTTTGGAGACAGGCCGAGGAACACAAAATCGCCTTCTTTGTCTACGAAACTTAGCTATGTCTACGAATGTAACCCTTTCAACGGAGAATTGTTTTTGGACGGAATTGTCCAGGACTAAGTTCTGAACTGGGATTACGAAAACCCACTCCCCTTCCCTTTCGCTCGGAAAAACTAACTCACTCATGCGGCCAACCTCTCGTTCAATTCATCCAGAATCTTTTGCAGGTCTTCGCCGAAAAGCTGGTGGGCTTTACCCAGACCTCCGAGCTGGCTGAAGGGGGCGTATTCAAAATCGTCTGGGTCGATGCTGAGGCTGTTGGCAATGTGGTCGCGGATGGCGTCAAGCCAGCGGCGCTGGTCTTCTGTAAAACTCGTGCCCGTACTTTCCTGTTCAGCAATCCATTCGGTGTATCGTTGCTCAACGGTCTCGGCGACGGGGACGAGGTCTTCCTCCGGCTGGATGGCGTGGCGGACGAGGGCGATGAGGTCCACGAGGCTGCTGCCGCCCTTGCCCTTCACCTTCTCCGGCTCGATGGCTTCGTAGAGTTGCCAGAGACGCTTCTGTGGATCATGGATGCCAAGTGGCGGACGCTCGATGGCGGCGGCGAGTTCTTTGACGTGCCGGTATTGGAGTCGCGAGCGGTAGGGGCGGCTGTAGAGAATCTGGAGGGCCTCGATCTCGTCCTGATTGTCTTCGATGAATTTGCGGAAATCGGCGCGGACCGTGCGAGCCTTGTCCTTCGCGACTTCGTCGTAACCAACGTGCAGCAAGGCGTCCTGGGTGACTTCGTCGATGACCTGTTCGATATTGGCGTGGATGCCGATGATCCGGTCACGTAGTTTCGGATTGTGAAACGGCTTCAGGGCTTCGGTAATGCTCTCCTGTTCTGCGGCTTCCATTTGCTCCTCTGTCGGGTCTTGTCCGGCAGGGAGTTCAAATTTCTTTGCGGCCTTCTCGGCGTTGGTGTCCGGGTCGAGAGATTCCAGAAGCTTGCCGGTCAGTTGCGGCAGCATCAGGCCTCCCGATTCTTCGCTGATTTCGGACCTTTCGTCGTCGGTCATCTGGCGTTCGAGGCGTGCCAGTCGGATAGCGAGGGTCGAAGCGATGTCCGGATGCACCATTCCCTGGGCCACGATGGAGGAGCTTTTCCAACGAGACGGTGGGCTTGCGGTCGAGGGGTTTTGAGTTGGTCTTGTCGCGTTCGCAGACGCCTACCGCATCGACGATGACGAAACGGGTCTTGTGTGTGGTGTCCGGTGTGACCTGCTGGAGGTCGTCAGACGAAATAATGCGGACGCCGCGGCCCTTCCTCTGCTCGAAGTAGGAAGCGGAGTTGATGTTCCGCATGAAAAGCAGACATTCGAGCGGCTTGACATCTGTACCGGCGGCCATGAGGTCAACAGTGACGGCGATGCGGGGATGGTAGGAATTGCGGAATTCGCTGAGAAGGTCGTCGGACTTCTTTCCGGTCTTGTAAGACTGCGAGGTGATCTTCTGGCAGAACTCGTATCCCTTGCCGATTTCTTCCCGGATGATCTCGACAATGTCGTCAGCATGGAGGTCGGTCTTTGCGAATACGAGAGTCTTGGGGACTTCTTTGCGGTCAGGGAAAATCTCGGTGAAGAGCTTGTCTCGGAAGGTCTGAATGACGAGACGGATCTGGTCTTTGGAGACGACGTCCCGATCTAGTTGATTGGCGGTGTAGGTGAGGTCATCATCCAGTTCGGCCAGTCGTTTCTTCCTGGTGCGGCGGTCACGATGCGGGACGAAGTGTCCCGGCTTCTTGGACAGCTTAGCGCCTGCTTCGGTGATCTTCGTGGCGATGCGATAAACGTCGTAGCCGACGTTGACGCCGTCAGCGACGGCCCTTTCGTGGGAGTAGTCCTGAACGAGATTACGATTGAAGAACCCGATGGTCTGCGGCGTTGGTGTAGCCGTAAGGCCGATGAGGAAGGCATCGAAGTAATCGAGCACCTGCTGCCAGATGTTGTAGATGCTGCGGTGGCACTCATCGATGACGATGAAATCAAAGGTCTCGATGGGTACGGACGGTCTGTAAGCCACCGGGATCGGTTCCTTGTGGAGCGGGCTGCCGCTCTCGAACATGGACTGCTCTTCGTTAGCCTCTTCGAATTCGTCTTCACCTTTTAGCATGGAATAGACCCGCTGGATTGTGGTGATGACCACCCGACTGGCCGGATCGATTGTATTACTTGTGAGGCGTTGGACGTTGTATTCCTCGTCGAACTTGTAGCTGTTTACCGGGCTCACGAACTGCTGGAACTCGTTGAGTGCCTGCTTGCCCAGGTTATTGCGGTCCACGAGGAACAGGATGCGCTTGGCACCGGCATACTTGATCAGCCGGTAACAGAAGGAGCACGCGGTAAACGTCTTGCCGCTGCCAGTGGCCATCTGGATGAGTGAACGGGGATGGTTGCGCGCAAGTGAGGTATCCAGATTCTCAATCGTGTTGAGCTGAATGGGCCACAGCTTGGCGTCCTCTACAGCAGGCATCTCACGTAATGCGGCGCGAAGTTGCTTGTCGAGAGTCGCCTGCCGGACGAGTTCTTCCGGTCGATGGAACGTAAATACCTCACGGCTGCGAAAGTCCGGCTCCCGAGAGTTGGTGAACCGTGTTTCGGTGCCGTTGGCTTCATAGGCAAAAGGGAGCGGCTTTCCCCAGGACGGTATCGTGGACGGGAGGCCGTGCACGTAAGTCTCCGATTGCCGCTCGGCAGCAATCAGTGAGTGTCCTTCGCGCTTGGCCTCGACGGTGGCGATAACTCTGCCGTCGGCGTAGAGCAAATAATCGGCGAATCCTGTCCCAAGGGGAAACTCACGCACCGCGATGCCCCGCCCGGCTGAAAGATTCATCAGCTTGTGGTCCTGCACCAGCCACCCGCTCGCTTCGAGCTGCTCGTCAATGACTTCTCTGGCTCTTTCTTCGGGTTTGACCGCCAAGGTGTGCGCCTCTACTGCTGCGGGTAATTTTGCAGAGCATCTATCTTCGCTTCTGAGGGGACGAGAAGTCAATGGCGCCCAACAGAAATTAAGACGTTTGCTTAAATTTGTGGCGATGCCCCTTTTCCCCTTCTACTGAAATTTGAATGCGGCAAGTGGTGACTTTCAGGCAGGCATATGCTGCAAAAAAGTTTAACGCTCCAGATGGCCATTCTCTGCGGGAATCTCCATTCCTCGCCGATGCCTTCACTTGCCACAAGAAAGAGCAGAAAGGGGAGATTTAAAGCAAGATTAAAAGTATGAAAGATTCGGCCCTGAACAGTCACCACAAATTTTAACAAAGGTCTGCATGTATGGATGATTTGGTAAAATGTCAGTGCAAAGGCGGATGCAAAAACAGGCGATGCAATTGTCTCAAGAACGGACAGGGATGCGTGCCTGAATGCAAATGTGTGAGTTGCGCCAATCCGCTGAATGGCGTTGACGTTGAGAATTACTCGGCCTGTGCCATCCAGAACATAGGGATTGTAAAATCTCTTTCAGAGGAAGAACTGAATGAGATGTATGACTTGCCTTGCGATGAACAGCAAGCTTCATTGAGAGAGCTCCTGGACGACTTTACTTGCGACAAGTGCGGTGAGGCATACTGGTACTCGTTCTGTTGGCGCGATGTCGTGCAGGATAATTGCTCATGGCACTGCGATGTTTGCGGCACTTGCCGTGACTGGCGAGAGTGGCACTGTCCCGACTGCAATAAGTGCACTTATGGCCGCTCGATGGCATGCGAGCACTGTGGAGGTATGGCAGGTACTTACTGATTCAGATTGGATGGTTAGAGGATCGGCCTGAGCGATGACGCAATGTTGGGGATGTTTCTCAAAGATTCATAAATTCTCTTTAAAATTTTTGTCTGGATTGATAAAGTCCGAACTGCGGTTTGTGAAGTTGGGTGGGTAGCCAAACCCGCGACACTTCGCGTTCGGATGGAAAGAGATCCGAACTCGCATCGCGGCCATGGGATGGTCGTACAGGTATATCACAGTTGGTCTGAAATGTTCCGCTGGATGGAGTTTCAAGGCCGTTAACTCAACAACGGAAGGGGAGACGTGATGAGTTTTATCGAAAAGTGGACATGTGTGAGGAGAGGTTTCGGAGGCCAATTCCAAGTTTTCTTTATTACAGCGGTCTGACATTGATGGCGAGCCTTTCAACATTCGCCGAAGAACCTCAGGCTGAAAAAGCTCCTGTGGCGGTCGCCCCCGCCCTTGTCCAGGAATTGAAGTGGTTGCGTGCGGAAAGTATTGAGATTGAAATTCCCAACGTCTATGGAGTCTCCCGGTTTGCGCAGAGTTCCGTTCAAGCCCCGTCCGCGGTAACAGTCATCCGGAGGGAACAGATTCAAAAATTTGGCTATCGAACGTTGGGGGATGTCCTCCGCAGCCTTCGGGGCTTTACCACAACGTATGACCGAACCATCGAATTCGTAGGGATGCGCGGGTTCAACAATCCGAGTGACATCAATTCACGCATCCTGGTCTTGGTCGACGACCACAGAATCAATGACAACCTGTTTGACGCGGGGGTGGTTGGAACGGAATTCCCCCTGGATGTGGGAATGATTGAACGGATCGAGATCATCCGCGGGCCGGTTTCTTCACTCTACGGCAGCAATGCTTTCCTCGGGACAATAAAGGTCATCACGCGAAATGGGGAAGGCCTCAATGGCGTCGAAGCGAGCGCGGGCTATGGATCATTTGATGAATATAAGGGCCGCGTCAGTTTCGGGAAAGTATTCGAGAATGGGCTGGATCTGGTACTTTCAGGAACGTTCAAAGACAATCCCGGAAGTGACTCGATTTTTCTGGCAGATTTCGACGATCCGGCCACCAACAACGGCATTGCAAATACCGACCGGGATAAGAATATCTATTTCAACGGCAAGCTTTCCTATATGGATTTCACTTTCGCTGGCAGTTACGGAAAGCGGGAGAAGCAGGACCCTTCAGGCCAGTTCGCCGACTTCAATGATCTAAGGACGCTCAATACTGACGAGCACTATTACCTCGACCTTACGTATAACCATACGTTTGGAGAGGACTGGGGTCTGACGGCTCGCGTGTACTACGATTATTATTCCTACGACGGTATCTTCCCTGTTGGGGGCGTCGTCAACGTTACCGAAGATGTTGGACAGTGGTGGGGAACTGAATTGTCGGTCACAAAGACCTTGTTCGAGCACCACAAGGTCGTGGCGGGCGCTGAGTTTCGCGACAATTTCAATCAGGAACTCGTCAATTTCGATACCGATCCGACAGTTCTTTTCACCGATATCCATGAAGATTCTGACATTCTGGCGTTCTATTTTCAGGATCAGTATGAGATCTTCGACAATCTGATCCTGAACGCTGGATTCCGCTACGATCGCTATTCCACCTTCGGAGATACGACCAATCCCAGAGCCGCGATTATTTACAATCCGCTTTCAAAGACAATCCTGAAGTTTCTGTATGGGGAGGCATTCCGAGCGCCCAATGCATTCGAGCTTTTGTTTGACGACGGACTTTTCTTGACTGCAAATCCGAATCTGAAACCCGAGTCCATCAGAACGTATGAGGCGATTCTCGAACAATACATCGCAAGAAATTACCGGCTCACTTTTGCCGCCTTTCACATTGAAATTGAAGACGTCATCATTTCGGAGCAAGATCCGGGGGATCCGACTGGGAATGCGACGATTTTTGAAAACCGCGGCTCT
>JAQBXN010000033.1 GCA_027625095.1 Planctomycetota bacterium
TTTACCGCTAAACTGGCCAGACCTTCCGAGACAAGCGTTCACTCCAACATCGCCCGAACAGTTCCGACAGGCTTAGCTGCACAGTCTTGCGGTTTGGCGGAGTTTTTCTGATTCTGAAGTCTTTGAAAGAGTAAGGCTCCGATAAGTTACGGCCGCCATCCGCTCCGAAAACCTGCGCCTGAGCACTATCCGTCAATCCCAGCAGGATGTTCGGTCTTGTGTGTGTTGATAGGAGCGGGCCAGCGGCCCTAATGTTGTCTCTTCGAATCATCATGAAGATAACTTGCCTTTCCCTGCGATTACCATCAGTTCTTCTATGCGTGCAGCCATCTCTTTTTCCGAGACTGACAATTTCAAGTGGATGTGTTCTGGGCCTTCGCCCAAAGGTTTCCAGAAGTGCTCTCCGGTCGATGCGTTGTATTCAATCCGATGGCCTCCCGTCTCCTCAAAGCAGTCATCAATACTCCGGACAGCGTACAGCACCGCAACTTGATCCCAACTTGAACGATTTCCAGCCGCGCCGTTGTGCCAGAGTTCGTATGCCTTACGAATTGGATTTCCAGGGGGTGTCTCTTTTCCCAATCGCTCACCGGTGGTGATGATTTCCCCGACCTGACTGACCGCCAATTGCGTTGGCCAGTCGCGGATTACATGTTCGGCCGCAACGGCGTCCATCTTCCAGTTCCATTTATCATGACCGGCTGGAAAAGCGCCTAACCCCATGGTCACCAGTTTTTTCACCTTCCGCTCAACCAATTCAACTCCACTGAGCGGACTAGTCCCGTCTGGGCCGGAATTGAGCAACTCCGACAAGGCGGTTAGCAATCCGACTGCACATATTACGATGCTGTTGTCAGCGGCCATGGCGAGTTTGGTTCGATAGAGTTGAACAGCGTCGTGCACGGGATGCGACGCAAGTCGCTCCGACCACTCGGAAGCAATCTGGTCGACGTATAACGGCGCACCTTTGCGTTCAACAAATCCTTGACGTGTCTTCCTATACCTTTCGAATCGGGGATTGGTCTGCGAGTCACCAATCGCAATAAGACCCACTTCGATATTCGGACGACCACACCATGTGTTGATGGCTTGAACGCACCGGGCACACGATGGATTAGGGATGTCGCATACTACAGCGACAATTTCTGCCTCTCCCGAGTTCGCCAATGCGTGGAGGGTGGCAAGCGCTCCGACGTCATCACAGTCGGTATCCATATCAGTATCCAAGACAATTCTGGTCATTTTCACGGGCGCGAGGCGAACAATCATCTGGCCTTCCGAGGTCCCAGCCCGCATTTCACACGAGCCGTACCCGAAGTCGCAAGGCAGCCGAGGTTCTGCGGCTGCGGGCACTGGAGATATCAAGCCACGGATTCTTGCGAATCCGGCTGCCGGCTCCCTGTAAGTCTACGCCCACTGTTTGCGAAAAATACGGGCCAGCGTCTTATCTTAAAAAGGGCTGCTTACCCCATCCACTCCGAAAGGATGTAAGATCCACGAATGAAAAGTCCCGTGATGAATTTGCTATTTTCCAGGTGCTCAGCTTTCCTTGCATGGAATAATCATGAAGTCGCAGACAAAACCTTTCGTCCTGTTGCTTAAGAAATGATTGGACTGCTTTTCAGTTTTCTGAGTCTCACGTCACCTGCCCGGGCTGGGACGCCTGAGGCGATGTCGTTGCTGAAGACGAACTGTTTTTCATGCCACAATCCGGAAAAGTTGAAGGGCAAGCTGGATCTCACCACCCGTGAATCATTGATTCTGGGGGGTAAAGACGGTCCGGTCGTTGTGCCTGGCAAGGCGGCGGTCAGCCGGCTGATACATGTGCTCCAGGCCGGGGCCGACCCCCACATGCCGCCGAAGGACCAGCTCTCCCCACGTGCCATCGCAACCTTCGAAGCATGGATCGATGACGGAGCCCAGTGGGACACCGGAGCGCTCACGGACAAGCCGGCCCCCGAACTCGCCGATCTCAAGGCACTGCCAGCGGAGTATTCTCCTGTGCTGTCCATTGCCTTGGCACCGGACGGCAAACGACTGGCTGCTGGTAGAGGGAATATGGTGGTGGTGTTTGACCTTTCCCAGGAGAACAAAGTCCTCGCTACACTCAAAGGCCACCGCGATGCCGTGAGGTCGCTCGCCTGGAGCTCGGACGGCAAATGGCTGGCCTCTGGCGGCTATCGCTCAGTGCGGTTATGGGATGAGAAGTGGCAGCCAGTCAGGGAAATCCAGACGCCAGACGGCTGCATTACCGCGCTGGCATTTGCACCGGACAATTTTTCCATCTTTACCGCGGACAGCGTTTCCGCGCAGAGTGGCACGGTGCGGCATTGGAAGCTGGCGGATGGAATGAAGCTCGCTGAATGGCTGGCCCATCCGGACAGCATATTCGGGCTTGCGATAAGTAAAGATGGCAAGCAACTCGCCACAGCAGGTGGAGATGATTTAGCGAAAATATGGGAGGTGGCTACAGGCAAGGAGATAGCAAAAATCGAAGGCCACGACAGCGCTATCAATGGGTTGGCCTTCAACAGGGACGGATCTCAACTGACGACTGTGAGCGCGGGTCATGAATTGATTATCTGGGACCTGAAGACAAAACTCAGACTCACCTCACTTCAAGACAATATTGGGGTAAAGGTTCATAAGGGCAGCGTGAATGCGATTCGCTGGACCCCAGACGACAAAAAGATAGTGACGGCTTGTTCGGATGGGCTGGCAAGAGTCTTCACAAACATTCAACACCACGATGGCGCTCAAAGTTCGAAGACCGCGGAGGAACGGAAGCTGCAATCAGGCGGCGGGATCCTACATTGCGTGGATGCTTCATCCGACGCGAATCTGGTAGTCGCAGGAGGGCAGGGGGGTGAGGTCTACCTCTGGCGGGGTGACACGCTTGCCGCCACGCTCAAGGCGGAAGAACCGAAATCCCCGGAGCAAACTCGACTGAGTTTTATCAGGGATATCCTTCCGATCCTCAGCAAAGCCGGGTGCAACGCAGGTGGCTGCCACGCCAAACCGCCGGACGGACAGAATGGATTCCAGCTCTCAATTTTTTCCTACGACCCCAGGAGAGACTGGATGGAAATTGTCGAGGACGCCCGAGGCCGTCGGGTGTTTCCCGCGTTTCCCGAGGAAAGCCTCTTCGTCAAAAAACCAACCCTTGCCATGGCTCATGAGGGCGGTCAGCGCATCGTGCCCGGGTCAGACTCTCACAACGCTCTGCTGCAGTGGATTCGGCAAGGGATGTTGTATCAGGCGGTAAACGAGCCGTTGCTTGTGAGAGTTACCCTTGAACCGGAACAAGGGCTCTATCAGAAGGGGCAGGAGCAGACGTTGAAATCCACTGCTCATTTCTCAGATGAGAGTACGAGAGATGTCACCCGGCTTACCGATTTCGTATCCAATGATAGCGAGATAGCTGAAGTAAATGAGCACGGGCAGGTGAGGGTTGGCCAATTGAACGGAGAGGGCACAATTATGGCCCGTTACATGGGACAGGTTGGTATTGCACGGATCACCGTTCAGGCCGACCACCGGTTGCCTGCGGATAGATATGCCGCATTGCCGAGAAACAACTTCATAGATGAACTTGCATACGCACATTTTGAGCGGTTGGGGCTCTTCCCCTCCGACCTGTGCACGGACGGAGAGTTCTTGCGACGGGCTTCGCTGGACACCATCGGCCGTCTGCCAACTGTATCAGAGACGAAGGCGTTTCTGGATGAGCCTTCTCCGGACGGACGCGCTGCACTTATTGAACGTCTTCTTAAAGACCCGGCCTATGCCGATCATTGGGCGAACAAATGGGCCGATCTCGTGAGGCCCAATCCAGATCGGGCCGGGCTCAAAAGCGTCTACATTCTCGACCAGTGGCTGAGGGAGGCGTTTCGGGAGAATCGTCCGATGGATCAGTTCGCTCGCGAAGTGGTCACCGCTACGGGCAGTACGCAGCGTGTCGGACCGACAGTGATTTATCGCGATAAACGCACCCCCAAGGAATTGGCGAAAATCTTCAGCCAGATATTTCTCGGTATGAGACTGGAATGTGCCAGTTGCCATAATCACCCGAACGAAAAATGGACTCTCACCGATTTCTATTCGTTTTCGGCTTACTTCGGGCAGGTGAAGCAAAAGGGCAGTGGAGTGTCACCACCGATTTCAGGAGCGCCGGAATGGTTTTTCCATGGCGGAACAGGGGAAGTGAAGCATCCGGTCAGCGGGGAAACTCTCGCTCCCAAGCCTCCTGGTGGGGCAGTTTCGGAAATTCCGGCCAAGTCGGATCCCAGGCTCGCGCTGATGGATTGGATGACCGCAGCAGAGAATCCGTTCTTTGCCAGGGCGATGGTAAACCGCGTGTGGGGCGCCTACTTCGGTCGCGGGATCGTCGAGCCGGTGGATGACATCCGTGTCTCCAACCCGCCGGTAAATCCGCATCTACTGGATGCGCTCGCCCGACATCTTGTTGAACAGAATTACGACCAGAAGGCAATCATCCGAACCATCATGCAGAGCCGTCTCTATCAACTCAGTTCCCTGCCGAATGAGACTAACAGGAGTGATACACGCCATTTCTCACGCAGCTACAGACGTCTGCTGGGAGCGGAAGTCTTGCTCGACGCGGTGAGCGACGTCACAGGATTTCCAGAAACCTATCAAGCCACCTGGCCGGGGGCCCGTGCCATGGAGACCTGGAATTACAAGATCACCTCAGAATTCATGGATGCCTTCGGCCGGCCAAACTCCAGCAGTGATCCGCCTTGCGAGCGCAACGCAAGAGGAAACGTCGTGCAGTCCCTCCACCTTATGCATTCCGAAAAACTGAGTTCGTGGATATCGAACGAAAAAGGCCGCGCCCGAGAACTCGCCACGGGCAAGTTGCTGCCAGCCGACATCGCTGAAGAACTCTATCTGGCGGCATTCAGCCGACGCCCGAATGAAAAGGAAAAGACGGCCATGAATGCCTACTTCGAGAAAGACAAAAACAATCGCCAGGCCGCTACCGAAGATTTGATGTGGGCAATCATCAATTCTGCAGAGTTCATCATGAATCATTGAGAGGGCTGGATCCGGTATCGTCGTGTAGCACGATATTGCACTTGAGCCTCCCAAGGATGCCAATCAGTGTTTTATGGAATTCCCACACTGCTCTTACTGAAGAGAATCAATCTGAGTCGGACGGTCACCTGCAGCTTTTGGTAAAGCAGTTCTTACCACTCACTCAGTCCCTGAGAAATTACATGACACCTCAAGCCATCCTTTTCGATCTTGACTGTACGCTAATCGAAAGAAGAAAGTCTCTACACAAATACGCGGAGAGGTTCATTGACGATTATCGCTCACAGCTTGATACGCACGATGTAGGCTCAACTGCCGCATTTATCATCCAGGCTGACAGAGGTGGCTATCGCGAAGAGGAACGCTATAGCGAAATAGCTTCCGGTCTCGATTGGAACAGTCCTCCATCCCCAGAAGAAATAAAAGAACACTGGTGGGAGTTTACTCCGCGGGACGCGGTCTTAATGGACGACGCTGTGGAGGTACTCGATGAACTTCAAGCTCGCAGGATAAGACTCGGCATGGTGACCAACGGCAGTATCCGGATGCAGTCCAAAAAAATCGAAACGCTCCAGATCGCTGACTATTTTCGGAAGATAGTCATTTCTGAACAGGCAGGGGTGGATAAGCCTGACCCAAAGATTTTCAGAGATGCATTGGCTGGACTGGATGTCGCCCCAGAGGAAGCATGGTTCGTCGGCGATCATCCGGAGAAAGATATCATGGGCGCCCAACGTCTCGGTATGCGTGCATTCTGGATGGAAGGCTGGCAGGACTGGCCGGATGGCCTGGATGTGCCGCACACAACAATACGTTGCCTTGGGGATTTGCTCCCTTTTGTTCCGGCGTAAGCGGGTAATTCCCACTGAAGAATGACCCGCGAAAGTCTGAGCGGAGCTCCAGTGCTGTTGCTTCAGAAAGCTGTCAGCTTTCCTCCTGAGTGTTCAGAAGCTGGCATCCTGGGTTAGGTCTTGTTGAGGCCAGAGGCTGCCTTGGGGTCAGCGAGACTTCAATAAGTCAGTCAAAATCCACATAACCTCAACTGTCAAGCTGCTCAAAGCCATCGGGCAAACCCTCGCCCTCCACCAGCGCTTCCTTCAGGGCCCGCGAGTGCTTGCATGCCCCTCGAAAATCAAAGCCAGGGCAATCGCAGTTCACGTCGGGGCCGACGACCTCCAGACAGTAAAAATTACCCTTCTTTGAACTTTCCACCCGGTAGACATCCTTCTCAGGGCCGGACAGCACTTTGGCCAGTGCGGACAGTGCCTCGATAGAGTAGGGGGCGTGCGGCTTTTGAACCTGGATCATGAGTTCTGAATTCTGTGCTTCAAAGCTTTCTGTTACCTGCCTGAGAAGTGCCACAACACTTTGTTCGTCGATCTCATCTTCAGCAATTTCGCCGAGTCGGGGGCCGATGGTTCGCATAATGGATTTGAGCTCGCTCATGACATCTGAGTTGACGTCCTTTTCAAGCGCCTTGCCCTCCAGGAGCTGGTCGATCATGTGTGCCTTGGAGATGAGCACCGAACGGACGAACTCATCGATCGTGTCGGCGCCAATCATGTAAGTGACGTTCACCGACCGGGTCTGGCCGATTCGGCAGGCACGGTCTTCGGCCTGCCAATGATTTGCAGGCACCCAGTCCAGATCATTGAAAACTACCTGCCTCGCTGCGGTCAGGTTTAGACCTGTTCCACCGGCCTGGATGTTTGCGATAAGGACCCGAACATCATCGTCCTGCTGAAACTGGTCGGCGATGTCCTGGCGCTGCGCTGCCGGGGTATCTCCCTCGATCGCCAGGCCGATCTCTTCGTAATGTTCGCGCAGACGGAGCACCGCCTCTTTGTAACAGGAGAAGATAATCGCCTTTTCTCCTTGTTCGATAACGCCGTCTACAAAATTCCACGTGCTTCGGACCTTCGCGGTGGCCAATTTTCGACGTGCAGTACTGAGCCCGCCAAGCAGCGCGCCCTGACGCCTTCTCCTCTTCTGCAGTTCCTCTTCCGACATTTTTTTGGACGATTCACCATCCTCTTGATTCCTGTGGGAAGAGCGCATCAGCGCGTGCAGGAAACCGCGAATCTCGCGTGCGGTACCCGGCGGTACATCTACCTCAAGCCAGGTTCGAAATTTTGGTGGAAGATCCAGAACTTCGTCTTTGTTGCGACGGATCATGATGCCGTGAAGCTGGACAGCCAGCTCTCCGAGATTGCTGGCGCCATCGGAAACCCATCCATACTCGCCCTTGTACGCGTCACAATACCGGCGAGCGAAAGTCAAAAAACTTTTGCCCATCGGATGCTGCACGAGCTGTAACAGTGGAAAGAGGTCTCGTGGCCGGCTGGTCAGGGGAGTCCCCGTGAGGGCATGAATCATCGGGTCAGTGCCGACAGACTGGATTAGTTTGTTGGAAATCTGGTTCCGCTTGCTTCGATGATTTTTCAGGTAGTGAGCCTCGTCAAAAACGATTCCCGTCCAATCATGCTCCATCAGGGCATCTGCGTGTTTGCCAAGAATGTCGTAATTGATAATCACCCAGTCTTTCCAGTTCGGCTCAGGAGGCATCCCCGGCCCAACAATTACCGGTTCGGCCCAGGGTTTAACGACACGGATCTCACGCGCCCAGTTCCGCTTCACTGAAGCAGGGCAGACCACAAGGTAAGGCCCGAGCGGTTCGGCTTCAGTGAGAGCAACAATGGACTGCCGGGTCTTACCAAGCCCCATATCATCAGCCAGGATGGCACGACGCCGTGCGAGCAGAAATGCTACGCCTTCGATTTGATGCGGATACAGCCCCTCAGCCATTTTCCTGGCACGGCGGAGCGCCTCATCACGCACTTCGGTCGATGGAGGAATGTGCTTGGGCATGGTCTTTCTCGCTTGCCTTCAGGAAGAGGAATCACGAAGCGTCAGTATGACCGCGGCCGAAGCATTCGACCAAGAGAATTTGTCTCCATTGACGTGTATCATTCTTTCTCGTCTGCAATCCTCATTATTCATCCTATGCCGTCACCTGAACCAGAATCTCAAAAAAAGGAGCGACCACGCAACCGAGGGCCGGCCTGGAAGGCAGCCGAAGATTACGGCTTTGATATGTCGCTTGTTGAAGCCAACCTTTCCAAGACGCCGGCAGAGCGAGTACGACAGCACTGTGAGGCCGTGGATTTTGCTCTTAAATTGCGCAAAGTGATGAGGGAATCCCGTGACAGATCTTGAGAGACTCGTAGCCCGGCTGGTCGAGCATGAAATTGAGTTTGTAGTAGTAGGTGGTGTTGCAGCCATTGCTCACGGAGTTTCCGTCGCGACATTCGATGTGGATGTTTGCTGTCGGATGACGGAGACAAATCTTCTCAAAATCCAGCGGGCATTGTCGGAACTCAATCCGTTCCATCGTATGACGCCACAAAAGCTTCCACTGGGGCTGACTGCCGAAAACTGTCGCGGCCTGAAAAACCTGTACATTCAGTCAGATTGGGGGCAGTTGGATTGCCTTGGAGAGGTGGCTGGTGTTGGCGGGTATGAGGAAGCCCTGCAGCACAGCATCGAATTGGACCTGGGGTTTGGCAGTTTTCGGGTCCTTGATATTGAGAAATTGATTACATCCAAAGAAGCCATGTCCCGTCCCAAGGACATCCCGGCGATCATCCAATTGAAAGCGATCCAAGAAGAATTGGATCTTTGAAGTCAACGATCCCTGACGCATCGAAAACCTACATGATTCGTGCTGGTGTCCGGTGAATTCTTGTCTCTTGCACTGGGGCGATAGCGAGTGCAGTAGGAATCACAGCAAAGATAGGATCCGCCCTTCATTACGCGTTTTGGGATATTGGGCTCCTGCGGGTCAAAGCTGTCCTTCGGGCCTTTCGGGTTATTCTTCGGGCTTTTAAGATAGTAGTCGGGCCGATACCAGTCCGAGCACCACTCCCACACATTGCCGGACATATCGTAAAGACCGAACGGATTCGGTTTGAAGGATTTCACCTTCGCCAAACCAGCATAACCATCATCCTCCGTGTTCACGTTTGGAAAGTCGCCCTGCCAGATATTCGCCGGCCACTTTCCATCGATAAGTTTGTGATCGCCCCAGACGTAGCGTTTGCCTTCCATCTTGCCGCGGGCCGCGAATTCCCACTCGGCCTCGGTTGGTAACCGCTTCCCCGCCCATTTCGCGTACTCGACAGCATCAAACCATGAGACGTGCACCACCGGGTAAGTCTCCTTGCCCTTGATGTTGCTTCCAGGGCCGGCAGGCTGTTTCCAATTCGCTTCTCTTTTGTATTCCCACCACTGCAGGAAATTTGTCTTACTTGTCACCTCTTCTTCGGGCGCTTTAAAACATACGGACCCGACGTAAAGATTTTCAGGCGGCACGCCCGGAAAGTCGTCGGGGTTCGGCGCTCTTTCCGCGGTTGTCTGATAATCAGTATCCTCAATAAATCGGGCGAACTGTGCATTCGTCACCTCGTGTATATCCATCCAGAAGCCATCGACGGTTACCTCATGCTGAGGCCCCTCTTCGTTGTAACCGGGTTCAAACGCGCCCATGGCAAAAGTGCCACCGGGTATCCAGAGCATCCCCGGTGGCGTGTCTGCTCTCGAAGGAGGAATCTCTGATTTTTCAGGAGTCACCTGTGGTTTTGTGCTACCAACGTCAATTTTGGCCGCAGCCATGAACGCACCCATTGCAACGATTACGGCGATGCCGCCAATTATTTTTTTCTGAATTGGAATCTCTTGACTCGACGACATGCTCTCCCCAATAATATTCTGAACTCAAGTTGAAATATTTGTGAGTCAGGCATTCTATGTTTCTGGAAAAGCTTCACCTGCCACCCCTGAACAGTTAAGAAAAGTTAGGGACAAAAATGACCGACAGATCCAAACCAAGACCTGCTGTCTTCCTTGACCGAGACGGGACGATTAATGTAGACCCAGGCTACCTCGGTGACCCGGCAAAACTGAAACTTCTGCCCAATGCAGTTGAGGGGATGTGCCGGATGCGGGATATGGGTTTCGAGCTTGTCCTCGTCACCAATCAGTCGGGGATCGGACGTGGTTACTTTACGGAGAGCGACTTTCATCTGGTCCAGTCACGCCTTCGTGAACTCCTGGAACCGGCCGGCGTTACGTTTCTTGATGAATTCTTCTGTCCCTTTCACATTGAAGCCAAACTGCCGGAGTACCGTTACGTCTCAGAAGATAGAAAGCCTGAACCCGGCATGTTGTTAAAGGCAGCATCGCGCCACGGCCTGGCCACCGAGTTTTCTTTTATGATTGGTAATTCAGAGACCGATGTAGAAGCCGGCCAAGGTGCTGGATGCCGCACGATTCGGCTGTGCGTACCTGAAACCGAAACCAAGGCTGATTTCATCGCTGCAGACCTTCTTGAGGCGGCTCAAATCATTAAGGTACATAGGTAATGCCTTCGAATGAAACTCCCTGGCTCTGCTTTTCTGATAAAGACCTCCTTTCAGATTGTACAGAGGAGTTCATTCGTTCTGGAGGTCCTGGCGGGCAAAAGCGGAACAAAACTTCTTCGGCAGTCCGGCTGACACACCTGCCCACGGGCATTATCGTCAAGGCCACAGAGAGCCGATCCAGAGAGGAAAACCGTACCAGCGCGCTCAGACACCTGCGGAGAACGATTGCTCTCGAAATACGAAGGGACCTGGATTTGGATCACTACAAATCACCCGCACTGACGATCGGGTATCAGGACGCCTCGAATCGGTTTCGTATAAATAAAAAGAATCCGCACTGGCCATTGGTTGTCAGTCACATTCTCGATCTATTGCAGGCCACCAGAGGCCGGGTCAGCGAGTGCAGTAACCTGCTTGGTTGCTCAACGGGACAACTCATTGACTTCCTGAGCATTGAACCGGACCTGCTGGCGGCAGCGAACGCTGTTCGTGCGTCTCACGGGGTAAAGCCGTTGAAAGCCAACTGATCTCTCCTGAAAGCGATGGGAGATACACAGGCAAATTGTGTTTCCACAGACACCACGGATTTGAGTCAACCATGCCTGCAGTGAGCGACTCTGGGCTGAGTCATCGAAAGCCCCCATCCATTCCCTTCCGATAACGACTCGGGTTGATCCCGGGCGCAACGCTCCTCATTCCTGCAGGTTTGTTGTCCCCGTCGAAATTGACTTTTGAAATATTGGGGTCAATGAAAAAAGGCAGAACTTGAGCGGGCAGCCCCTTCAAGTCTTCTTCTGTCCAGGTATCAACTTCCCTCACCGGGCCACCCCATGCAGGGCGGTAGCCGATGGCGAGCATTTCCCGCGCATAGTTACCGACATTGGAGAAATTGCCATGAAAAGTCTTGTGATTGAGGAAAACAGCCGAACCAGCCTTAGCAGTGACCAAAACCTGTTCCGGGTGTTCCTTAAAACGCAGATATGGATTTCCATCTGCATGCATAGACAAGTGGGAACGCGGAACTACACGGAATGGGGAAACCTCTGAAGTAAGGTCCTGGAGATAGTAAAGAACGCGAATCATTACCGGAACACTTCCCTCATAACCGAAAATCTTTGAACCGTATGGCTGGCCATCTGTGTGCAGGCTGATACCTGGATGCCCCGGTTCGGAGCAGGCATAGGTGTATGACATGAAAACCACATCGTCACCGAACACACGCCCAAGGAATTCAGTGGTCGGTTTATGAGCAATTAATTTTGTGATTTCCCCGCCGTCGCGAAAGAGATGTTGTCGGACCCGTTGATGGACACTGTAATCAACGGCTCTCGTTTTCAGTGATTCTGTTTCCGCCCTGAGCATTTCTAAATGCTCAGCAGACAGGAGGTCTGGAATAACCAGATAACCCTCAACCTCCAACTGAAAGAGCTGTTCTTCGAACGGTAATAAAGACCAGTCGCGGTTATCGATTCTTTCACCAGACATTTTTTGTCTCTGAGTTGGGTAATTGTATTGGAGTTAGTATCTATTCGACGGTCGGGCAGTAATTCGAAGTCGGAATTGGAGTAGCTGCAGTAACCGGAGCTTCCCTGCCCCAAGAGTCCGCCTGGAGGCGTGACTCCAACCCCGGTTCTGCCTTACCTCAGTTCTGCGATTGGGGAGAACATTTGTAGCACAAAGTTGCACCCCGTGAAATGCCGGAATGCAACTCCGGCCTGTGATTTCGTTTCAGGCCCGCGGCAAGGACGTTCATCAAAGAGACCTTTCAGCATGACGCGCTGCATTCACGAAAGCGATTGCTCTCTCTTTTGAAAAAGTTCCATCCTCGTTCTCAACACCTGTATGGGAGTCCACTCCCCAGGGTCGGACAATTCGAATGGCCTCTCCAACGTTGTCCGGATTGAGGCCACCCGCAAGGATCACGGGTCTGGAAATTTCGTGAACCAGGCGTCGGCTGATTTCCCAATCGTGCGTCATTCCGGTCGCTCCGGTTTTACCTGTCGCGGGGTCGAAAGTATCCAGCAGGAAAGCATCCACTCTTTCCTGCCAGTCGTTAGCCTCGTCAATGGCGCTTTCATCTTTCATGATGATGCTCTTGATGGTCTTGATGCCAGGCCGTAAACCGCGCAGGCGTGCCACTTCAAACTGATCGATTTCCCCATGCAATTGAATGATTCGAATACCCAGGTAGTCGCATAGGTCTGCCGCTTCAAGTCCGGTGTCGATGTAAGTGATCAAAGTGGGCGATGCGAATGGTGGAAGTTGATGGATGATGTCACGTGCGCCCTCATCCTCAAGCCCGTTGTGCGGGCCTTTCGGCAGGCGAAGGGTGAACCCGAGCGAATCAACACCTGCATCAATCGCTGCGAGAGCGTCTTCAAGATTCGAGATTCCAGCGAGCTGAATGCGCATCAGGCAGTGTCTTTCAGTAAAGCCCTCACCGCGGTCACCAGTGCATCGCCGAATGCCATTCCCAGGAATGGCAAAATGTGCAGGATAAGACGGAAATCCAGCGAGATGGCGTGAAAAAAGGCAACTGGCGCCGAAACCAGGAACATCCAGAACAGCAATCTCCTGTTCTCAGTCAAGAACCATCTGAGCCATCCAAGAATCGCCAGCCCCATCATCAAAGTCGATCCCATGAAGAGAAATTCCCATCCGTAACTGCCAATGTAGATGGATTGCAGCCCGGACATGATGTTAGTGATTGTCTCGCCTGGCGTGTGCCACTCCGTCAGAAAGTACTTTATGGAGTTGGTTTCCGGCCCTCGATACGGGTCGTCGCTTTTTGGCACAAGCTCATTGTCAACAAATTCAATATTGCGGTAATACTTCAGATGTTTATTCACCGCGACCATCGGGTCGCCGTATTTCTGTTGCCAATAGATGAAGCTGGGCAGGTGGAACACTAGAGGAATGAGAATGGCTGCAACCAAGAGCTTTTTATTCCAGCCATTGCTCCAGTAAACGAAAAGCAGCATGACGACGAGCGTCGAGAAGCTGTTGGTTCTGGTGAGGCACATCAGAGAGCCAACGACTGCCAGCCAGATGGTCCGCTTCTTCTGGGACCAGTCTTTTTTCCCGAAGCAAAGAATTACGAACGCCAACCCAAGCATGGCATAAAGTTCCAGCCGGTATCCCCGCACATTGATGTAGATGAAATTCCCGTTAAACGCGACGAAGGCCGCGGCGAGCAATCCCACCGGACGATTGAACAGCTCGCGGCCGGTCAGCCAGGTCATAACGATGACGAGGAGTGAGAGACCGATAGTGGTCAGCCGGAGACTTGTTGCGCTGTGCCCCAGGAACCAGCCACCAACCTTTACCAGGAAGGGAAATAGCGGCTCACGAAATTCGGTATCAATGAAGTAAGACGAACGCTGAGCAATCTCCAGGTAAGTCTGTGGATCGTGGTCCAGTGTTGCGGCGTGTAATTCAACGAGCTTCTCCCAACGCATGAGGAACGCCATCACAAGGATGACGCCAAGGGCCAGTGATTCAGTCCGGCATATTGTAAGCCGTTCAGTACGCTGCCACCTCCACAACAATAACGCTGCCAGAGCCAGAACAATTTCTCTGGCAAATAGTCGCAGGTCTTCAGGGAGGACGGCATGAACCGCCGCAAGACAGCCTAGGGCGGCGAGAAAACCAACTGCCCGTTCAAAGGGTGTATTCAGCGCGGAATACATCAGGAGATAAGTCAGGAGCGCGCCCGCACAGAAGCAAGCGAACAGATCCAGAGGAAACAGTGCATGAAGACGAACCACAATCAGGTGGGTCTGCCTCGCTTCACCGTCGTCTCTGGGATCGTTCACGGCAATCCTGATCTGCGTCGGCTCTCCCACCGGGAGCAGCTCTGTAATATCCACTCCGTCACCCTTCTGTTCGTGCAGTGGCATGCTGGTTTCTCTGGTACCATTTGCAATCGTCATCACCGCTTTGACGTTTTCGATGGGTGAAACCTCAACCATCACACGCTCGTGCTCTGCTCGAATGATGATGCTGTTCGACCGATCTCTGTCGCCAGGTCTCAATTTCCATGTGGCCTGCGTCTCTTTGCGAACATTTTCCGTCCGACGCAGTTTTCCCAGGTCATTCCAGAAGATAACAATCGATGCGAGCATGCCTCCTGCAAGGCAGACCGCAGTAAAACGATCAAGAGATGGGCAGCAGTTCTTGAGATTCAATACAGTGAGGTGCGAATGAAGAGGCTCGGAGGATACCTTCATGTCTGCCGTGGCTCACGCGATCTGGCTCCCCAGCCTTCCTCCTTCAGTTCACATGGCGACACTACACCCAATTGAGCCTTTTAGATCTGGCCATAGAGTATCCCGCTGCAAGTAATTAAAGAGCTGTTCCGATTTGTACCGACAAATGTCTCGTCCCCACATCATGGTTTCATTGAAACCTCTCCTGCTTCTCGCCAGCTTTCTGCTCACGTTGAACGCCGAGCAGCCAGAAGAAGTTCGACTTTCCGTGTGGCAGTTACCACGTCCCGAATCGACCAGTATTCGGGCGATGTGTGACCGCGAGGTCATCCGCGCATTCAAGAAGAAGTATCCATACATCAATCTTTACGCTCCACAGGGAATCTCCATTCCGGAACTCGGTATGGACAGCCGCCCCCTGATGGCCATCGCCGGAGGTGTCAGCCCGGATGTCATTTACGTGAACTTTCGGCAGTCGGACACCTACATCCAGGAGGGATTTCTTTATCCTCTGGATGAATGGCTGGAAAAGTTGCCCGACGAAGAACGGCAGGAGCGCATTCTGCCGCAGGTCGAAAAAGTTATTCGGCGTTGGGGCCCGGGAAAGGTGACCGGTGAAGACACTGAAAAACATTACTGGGCGCTGCCATATGGCAACTACATCAAGGGGATGGTCTGGCGAAAAGACCTGTTTAAGTCCGTCGGATTGGACCCTGAGAGACCGCCTCAGGACTGGAAGGAATTGATGGATTATGCCCGTCGCTGCACAAATCCGGCAAAGGGCACTCAAGGCCTGCTGTGGGGTAAGGGCGATCACTGGTCCTGGTATTTTTACAGCATCATTTGCTCGGCAGGAGCAAGAGCTATGGAGGATCGTGGCGAAGACGAATGGTTCGCTTCCTTTAATACACCTGAGGCCGTTGCGGCATACGAATTCATTCTTGAACTCGTCGAGGGGAAATGGCGGCATCCCAATGGCGATGTTATCGAAGGGGTGGTCAACAGAGATCTTGATGGATGGGCCCTCTGGGACAAAGGGCAGATAGCGATGATGGAAATGTACTTCACAGAAGATTTCCTGGTCGACATCAATCCCGAGCTCGTCGGGATAGCGCCGGTCCCGCTTGGGCCGGGAGGTCTCCGTGGTTCAGAATTGAATTGCACCATGTGCGGAATCTTTTCCGGCGCTGCGAAAAAGGGTCGAAACGTTCTCGAGGCTGCATGGAAGTTTGTGCACTTTCTCGGCTCGACCGAGGCCAAGGAGATTCGGACCAAGGTCCTGGTCGAAAACGGCTACGGTATGTTTGCTAACCCCCGCTATCTGCAAAAGCTCGGATACACCGAGTACCTGCGACGTATCCCCAAGCAATGGCAGGAGTCATTTTCATCCGCCATGTCCGACGGCGAGCCAGAGCCTTACGGACGCAATTGCCAGATGGTTTACCGATTCATGAGCGAACCGGCGGATCACATGTTGCAAGCCGGAATGGCCACCAGGACTTTCGAAGCCGTGGAATCAGCTCGCAAGAAGTTGAAGGCACAGAAGCCTGGCATCTCTGATATCGAATTGTCTGCCGAGCTCGTAAAAGTTGACGCTGCCTCTCGAACAAAAGTCAGAAAGGAAATTCAGAAATGGCTGGATGAATACGTTCGCCTGGCCAACGAAAAGATGATCGGACGTGTGCCGGAGGATGTCATGCAGAAACGGCGGCGAATTGCCCTGGTGGTGGCCTCGGCCATTCTCGTCCTCTTCAGCGTGCTTTTCTTTTACATACTGAGAATCTTCACCCCTCCGGAGACCGCCGGAAAGGGGAGATGGCAATTCAAAAAATTCTGGTTCGCCTACCTGCTGCTTGTCCCAGCCATGGGAGCGATTGCACTCTGGCAATACTTCCCTCTTGGGTGGGGCGGTCTCATGGCATTCCAGGATTACCGGATTGTCCTGCCAACGAAGTGGGTCGGACTGGATAACTTTGCCACGGTGTTCTGGGATTCCGAATTCTGGCAGGCGCTTTCCGCTAGTCTGCGGTATGCGTTTCTGTCAATATTTTTTGGCTTTTTCACTCCTGTAGTCTTAGCCATCCTGCTGCATGAGATCCCCCAGGGCAAGGTCCTGTACCGGACCCTTTATTACCTGCCGGCAGTAATATCCGGGCTGGTTGTCATGTTGATGTGGAAAAGTTTTTTCGACCCGTCGTCCTCGGGTCTTCTGAATCAGCTAATTCTGGCTATTCCAACAAATGGGGTATGGCTCTTCGGCGGCCTGCTTTCTGTCATTCTTCTGGGTGCTGGATACTTCAATCACAATGAAGGTAGAAAGGTGGCCGGCCCGGTCTTCGGCGCCTTGGGAATCGCCGCATGCTTATGCACCTGGCTGTTGGATAGCCTCGTCGAGTTACCTTTTGAACCGCAGAAATGGCTGGACGATAGTACCTGGGCCATGCCCTGTATCATCCTTCCCCTCGTCTGGTCGGGCGTCGGGCCGGGTTGCCTCATCTATCTGGCAGCCTTGAAGACGATACCGGAAGACCTCTACGAAGCCGCTGATATCGACGGCGCCGGCTTCATCGCGAAAATCTGTCACATCACCATCCCCAGTATAAAAGTCTTGATCGTGATCAATTTCATCGGTGCGGTTGTCGGCGCATTCAGAGTCGCCGAATACATCCTTGCCATGACCGGTGGTGGCCCCGCAGGATCCACCCGCGTGCTTGCCCTCAAGATTTTTTACGATGCGTTCGTCTATCTGAAATTTGGATTCGCCACGGCATCCGCCTGGGTACTCGGGGCAATGCTGATCGGATTTACCGTTTTCCAACTGAAGCGCCTATCGAATGTCGAGTTCCGCACCGCAGGAAGCTGATGGTTGTTCATTAACCATTAACCATTCTTAACCCATGCCCCTCATTTCAACAGTCGGCAGACGTTCACTGCACGTCAGGTTGCTCATTGCCAGCCTGTACGTGGTGCTGACGCTTGGCGCGACAACTATGGTGTATCCGTTTCTGTTGATGATTTCCGGCTCGTTTAAATCGGACGTGGATAAAAATGAGTTCGATGTAGTGCCGGCATTTTTTCGTAATCCTGACGTCCTCTTCCGCAAACATCTCGAGTTCAAATACAACAACCTTATTACAGAGTACAAACATTCAAGCCGGGTCAGGGCATATGAATTCGCACAGGTTCAGATTCCGGGTAAGCCTGATGCCGATACCTCCAAGCCTGCAGGTGCAAATACCCTTCAATGGTGGTCAGGTAGTATTCCCCCCGGCAAATACAACGAGCAAAAGGTTAAAGACTGGAAGGAGTTCGAAGCCGAATACAATCCCGCCCCGAGCACTTACTGGCTCGGGTATACTCAGCACTCGAATAAACTCATGCCCTGGAAGGAGCGGGAATTCCGCTCGCTGTTGCAGGAAACCACTGAAGGCGATCTCGACGAATTCAACAAACAGTTCGAAACATATGCAGAGAGCTGGATAGGCGTCGGCCGCATGACCGAGCGTTTGACTGAGCGGCGGTATCAACTCAACGAGCACCCGCTGCTGAAGGCTTACTACGAATTCAAAGAGAAGCAGCCGGTTTGGTTTCGGTTTTATCCCAGCCTTGATGGCAAGTATGTGCAGACCTACCTGGAGGCGACATATGGGCAGGAGATATCAGAATACAACAAGGCGCACAATACTGATTGGAAGCGCTACAGCGATATCATCCTCTGGCCGACCGCACCGTCGAATGAACCGGAGCGCGGTGAGTGGGAGCACTTCGTCCGGGAAGAGCTGAACCTGCAGTTCATCCGGGTGGATGAGGGAGCGCTTCCCCATTACCGCGAGTTCCTGAGCAAACAATACGCGGGGGACCTTGGTCTCCTGAATCAAAGATACAAGACCAACTTTCCGGCATTCGCTCAAGCGGCCTTCCCTGAGAACCTCGTCTATGCATCGGAACAACTGGTGGACTGGGCAGAATTCATCAAGAACGTTCCCCTTGAATTTCTCTACCTGACGAGTCCGGAACTCGAATTCAGGTCGTTCCTCAAGAAAAAATATACAGAGGACCTCGAGGCTCTGATCAGCGCCCACGAGACTGAATACCTTTCATTCGAGCACGTTCCAATCTCCTCGATCGAAGTGGACTACGCGGATTTCATCGCCAATCAGGATGCCATTCGGTGGGAGTTCATAACCGCCAACTATGTGCAGGTACTCGATTACATCGTGCTCCATGGCTACAGCCTGGCAAACACGATCATTTACTGCCTGCTCTCCATACTTGTTTCCCTGACAGTCAATCCAATCGCCGCCTACGCACTGAGCAGGTTTCGTCCTCCGAGCTCGTATAAGCTGTTGCTCTTCTGCATGACCACGATGGCCTTCCCGGCCGCGGTGACCATGATCCCGAGCTTCCTGCTGGTAAAGAATCTCGGGCTTCTGAACACCTTCTGGGCGCTCATCCTGCCCGGCATGGCCAATGGTTTCAGCATCTTCCTGCTCAAAGGTTTTTTCGACTCTCTTCCCCGTGAGCTTTATGAATCAGCCACCATAGACGGCGCGGGGGAGTGGGTGATGTTCTGGAATCTCACCATGTCGCTATCCAAACCCATTCTGGCGGTGCTTGCGCTTGGGGCCTTCACGCAAGCTTATGGAAACTTCATGTTCGCATTCATTCTCTGTCCCGACGAGAAGATGTGGACGCTGATGGTCTTTCTCTACAATCTTCAGTACCGAGGCCACATGGGTCTGACTTTCGCCGCTCTCCTTGTCGCCGCCATCCCCACCTTTCTGGTTTTTGTTTTCTGCCAGAACATCATTATCAGGGGAATTGTGGTACCGGTTGAGAAGTAGATTAGAGTCCCAGGTTGTTACTTCTCCGCGTGGTGCGGAGATCTTCCTGGGAGCGGAAACGTCTCGCTTCCGTGCGGAGGCAAGACGCCTCCGCTCCCAGGTTTGATTGCGGCTAAAGGCCGCGTTAGGTTTTGTGTTTCACCAAAGGAGCGAATTTGAAGACTTACAAATTTGAAAACATCAGTCTCGAAATCAGCGGGCCTTCACTTGTTGGCAGCAACGAGGGCCATTTCTGGTTTCCAACCGTTCATCCGCTGGGTGGTTCGGACGTCCTCTGTGGAGTCGTGCTGAGTGCAGATGTCGCACAGGGCGAGTGGCCTGCATCCATGTTCTTATCAAGGGACAGCGGAGACACCTGGTCTCATGCCGCAGATATCGAGAGCTACGGACATACTTCCGTACAGCGCGCTGAAGGTGAAATCCTGTTAATGCCCTACGAGACATGGCCGCGGGAGGCCGGGGATAAAAGGAACGGCTCTGCAAAAGGAACAATCATCACCATGACGGGCAAAGGTGAAGTCGCGTCCGTTCGGGCTCCGATGCAGTTCCTTGGATTCCCCAGGGACCTTGCCGATTACCACGAGACCGAGCTCTCTCTCATGAACAACGGGAACATCCTCAAACTGCGGGATGGTTCTCTGCTCACCACCGTCTACGGAAAATTCGCCGGTGAAGAGAAGTGCTGTGTATGGTGCCTAACCAGTGCGGACGGCGGAACGACTTGGAATTACCTGAGCACCGCCGCCTCCTGGAAAGACACACCAGGAGCGAAGGAGGGCCCCGATGAATCTGCTACCGTCAGGATGGCCGATGGAAACCTGATGTGTGTCTACCGCATCGGCAGTGGGAGAGACCAACTGTTCCATAAATCTGTCAGTACCGATCAGGGCCGGAATTGGTCCAAACCAGAGTCAATTGAAAACGCCTGGTCCGTTCAACCTCGGCTCACCTCGATTGGTGATCATTTACTTCTGTTGTCAGGCGGCCGTCCTGGTTTGTTCTTGTGGGTTTGCGCGGATGGCCTTGGCCAGAACTGGCATCGGATCAGCCTTGCTGCTCATCACAACGAATTCTTTGACGATCCGGAATTTCATTATGAAGAAGGAGTCTGCTCGGGGGAGAACCAACCCACCCCAACCCAGACCACCTCATACACGGGTCTCTCGGCCATCGGGCCGGACGAAGCCGTCCTCTGCTACGATCGCCTCGCCAATGGCTGGCAACCTTCGCCGGGGCCGTGGGGTATCAAGAGCGCGGCGTTTGCGGTGCGAATTCGAGTGTCCTGAATGCTCGTCTTCAACTGGCATCAACGAGCTGGAAGACACTCTCGTTGTAAGGCCTGGTTTCCCGTTCTGTACGACTGGTGACGGCACGCTGTTGCACATTTAGAATTTTGCAGCCGGCCAGTTCAGCAATCGAGGGATATAGCCCGAAGCTGTCGTGCGCCACGATGAAAATCGGCGCATTCGGTTTCAAGAATCGTTTGGTGTTTGTCAGAACTTCAGCGATGTCATTCACATACTCATCTCTCACCCTCTTTGATTTACCTCCGATTTTTGGGCCGATTTCCTGATCATCGCGTCTCTCGATTCCGAACAGTTCATACGCGTAGATGTGCTGTTGATGGTAATCAATGGCGCCGACGTAAGGCGGCGAACTGAAGATGCCGTCCAGCGTATGCTCCAATTCAAGGGTGCGAGTATCGGCATGAAACACATGAATCTCAGCATCGGTGCGAAGGTCCCGGAATTCGCGTAGCCGTTGCATGGTGTCCTTTGAGTATTTGCGCAGAAACTTCAGGCACTGCTGTATGGGCTTGCAGATACGGTTGTGCTTGTAGCAGTAATATGGCTCGGATACGGGCGCTCTGGGCGCGGCGATATCAAAATGTGCTGCCAGTCTAGAAGACCGCGCGGCACGGCTGAGGACAATCATCAGGAGGTCCTCGTGCTCGTATTCGGGGATGATGGAACGATAGAAGAGCATTTCCTGAAGGGCACGGCCGGCGAACCATGTTTTCAGGTAATCGCTTTCAGTGTGAAACTCTTTCGATTCTTCCACCAACCCTGTGCGATTGGAACTGAATCGCTCTTCGCTGAAAGCCTTCACCCGATTCAGCGAGGACTGGATTTCCTTTTCAACAGCGCCGAGGTCGTAGACCTCTGATTTTGTCCTCACTATCTTGCAGTTGAAATCCGAGATATCGCAGCCGACGGCGTGAATGCCCAGTTCGTTGGCCTGGATCAGGGTGGTGCCCGAGCCCATAAAAGGATCGAGAATCCAATCACCGGCTTTGAAATAATTCTTCAGGAAATGCTCCACGAGCTGGGGAATAAACTTTCCCAGGTAGGGGTGCAGTTTGTGCACATGCTTGGTGCGTTCCGATTCCGGAACGTCTGCAAAACCGAGCCCGGGGTTGATAATTTCGTGTCCGCTCATCTATCGTCCAGGTATTGGGCATACATAAATCGTTGCCCGAACTTCACAACCCAGCTTCGTTGTAACTTCCACAAGGGTTGGAAAGTTTACTCATTGAAGCGGTACGGTACTGCCGTACTATCTTCTCATTCCACGAACGGAACTCACTTAATGTCAATCAAGTTCCAATGCAGCAACCCGCAATGCGGAAAGGCGATGTCCGCGCCCGATGAATACGCGGGCAAGAAAGTTCGTTGCTCGCAGTGCAAAACCAATATGCTTGTGCCGGAGAAAACCAAGGAGGAGCGGGTTCAGCGGCTGGGCGATTACGAGCTTGTTCGCAAACTTGGCAAGGGCGGCATGGGCACCGTCTACGAAGCAATCCAGACCAAGTTGAAACGGCGGGTCGCCCTGAAGGTGCTCTCCCGGAGGTTTTCCAAAGACGAAACTTTCCTTGCCCGGTTTGAGCGAGAGGCGCAATCGTCCGCTGCGCTCAACCATTCAAATATCATCCAGGTTTATGACATCGGTGAAGTGCGAGGCGATCACTTCTTTGCCATGGAGTACGTCGAAGGATGCGACCTGATGCAAAGGATTGAGACGGAGGGCCATATCCCAGAACCAGAGGTTCTGGAAATCGGATTACAGATCGCAGAGGCACTATGTTACGCACACAAAGACCATTCGATCATCCACAGGGATATCAAACCCCACAACATCATGTTGGCCGCCAATGGCCAGCCCAAACTTGCCGACCTGGGCCTTGCCAAGAGCACCACGGAAGACAGCAGCATCACGCAGACCGGCGCCGCGATGGGTACGCCTTATTACATGTCACCTGAGCAGGCGGAAAATGCGAAAGAGGCGGATCACCGTTCCGATATTTATTCCCTTGGCATTACCATGCTTCACGCGGCCACAGGCAGACCGCCTTATGATGGCGAAAAGGCCATTTCGGTGATGCTTGCCCATATTAATAAGCCTCTACCGACCGGCGCTGAACTTGGTGTGCCGCTGAGTCCTAGCTTTGATGCTCTGATCCAGAAGATGTGCGCCAAGAAGGCAAAAGACCGATATCAGGACTATGGGTCACTCTTGTCGGATATGAATGAAATTAAGGGTTCGCAGGAAGTGGGGTTCGCACCAACGCTCGTTGCACCTGGGTTAGCACATCCCGCGGCCCAGACCGTGACGGCCGCGGGCCTGACATCAGTATTCGAGCAACTGTCACCTCAACCGAAATGGTTGAAAATTGTCGTGGGGGCTTTGGCGTTGATTCTCATCCTGATATTTATGCTCGGGGGGAATGAACCAACAGAAGAAGCTGCCAGTCCGACGACAAGCGTCCCAGGAGACAATTCTGTTGAGTCTGTGGGGTCTACAAGTGTTCCGGGAAGTCGAAACGTCCCACAGCCGGGGAAATCATTCCAGCTTCCCGAAGGATTTGAAGTTCCCAATCAGAGGCAGGACGGCTTTGGAAACCCAATCCTCCGGGGGAATCATCCGGGTACCGTCCGGCCCAGAGAATTGCGCCACAAGTCAGGCATTCTGTTCGTTTACATTCCCGGCGGTAAGTTCACTATGGGCAGCCCACCCGGCGAACCGGGCAGGGACGCTGACGAGGCTCAGCACGAAGTGAATGTCGAACCCTTTTACCTTGGTAAATATGAAGTGACTGTCGGCCAGTTCCGGGGGTTCGCCGAGGCCACTGGTTTCACCACTCGCGGCGGGCCTCGCTTTGATTTTGAGGCATTAAGCTGGAGCGGGCAGTCAAGATGGGACAGTCCCGGATTCAGCCAGACTGATGATCATCCGGCGTTATCGATCGGTTGGAGAGATGCACAGGCATTTATCACGTGGCTGAATGACAGCTCAACGTCGGCAAACTTCGGCCTGCCCGCCGATACGGAGTGGGAATTCGCCTGCAGGTCCGGCACAAAGACTCGTTTCTTCTGGGGGGA
Source organism: Planctomycetota bacterium (assembly GCA_027625095.1). Taxonomy (GTDB): domain Bacteria; phylum Planctomycetota; class PUPC01; order JACPCR01; family JACPCR01; genus JAQBXN01. The sequence goes on from JAQBXN010000033.1 coordinate 23,910, forward strand.
GGACGAGACGGAGGCGGGTCAATTCAGCAACAGTGCCGATCAGAGCATTCAGGCCGCATATCCCAATTATCCCGACAATTGGATCTATCCTGTGAACGACGGGCACCCATTCACCGCTCGGGTTGGCACCTTCAAGCCGAACGCGTATGGTCTCTACGACATGATCGGTAATGTATTTGAATGGTGCGAGAACATGTATGGCGCCTACGTGGAAGGCGCGGTTCGTACGAACATGGCCGGCAGCAGGAATATCAGGGGCGGTGGTTTTGCGGGGGATATTCGCTGCCGCGGCCGATCCGCAATGCGTTTTGCCATGGGGGAGGACTCTCGATATTCCAGCTTGGGCTTTCGAGTGTGCTGGCGGCCGGACAAGTGAGTAGCCCGTCGGGTGCGCACACTGTTTGAGGGATCAATTTTGCTTCTTAAGGGGGCGGAAGCGTCTCGCTCTTGTGCGGAGGCGAGACGCCTGAGTTCCCAGGTTTGGTTGGGGCCAAAAGCTACGTTAGGAGATAGAGTAAGAGGGACTTATGACAGTTTGTGAGCCTGCAGAATTCATTCGGTCATTCCTTTTACTTCATCTTCCTCGTCTGTCCTGATCCTTGCGGAGCACCGTCATGCCTGAAGACCATGTACTCACTGAAGAAGAACTTGCCGAAGCTCTGAAGGAGCTTCCGGGCTGGGAGGTGCGCGACCAATGGCTCCGTAAGTCCTACAAGACGCCGGGATGGACGCACACTATCATGCTTGTCAATACCATTGGTATGATCGCCGAAGCTGCGTGGCATCATCCGGATATGAATATTGGCTACGCAAATGTCACCGTAAAAATTCAGACTCACCGCGTTCTGAATATCACTTTCAGTGACGTCGAATTGGCCAAACGAATTGAAGGAGTTGTGACCTGGCTGCCTTCCAATAATTCCCCGCTCCAGGGCTTTCCTAAAAAATGGTACCGATGAAACCTCCTCTGCCTGACCCACGAGCCACAGCAAGAAAAGAAGCCGAACGCATCCTCAATGCCAGGGATGAGTTCCTGACTGGACCTCTTGAGCGAATACTTAAAGATTCACCATTCGCAGATAGAGATGCTCTTCTCAGCGGATTGACGGATTTCCATCAGGAGAGGATGTCGCGAATCCCGGATTCGACTCAGTTTCCACAATCAGGACCTTGGGTTGAATATGCGCTCGAGGTCGATAAAGAGCTTCAAGACCTGGGGAAACTTAGTGGTCAGGAGATGGCCCTCTATCGCAGTCTCGGTGCTTACGTGACATTCCGTGGCTTTGCACGATTCCGACATACGCCACCAGAGAGGTGTCGTGTTGCCTATTTACCGAAGACAGACAAGGGCCGGATGCATATCAAGAACGTGGATGACCCGATCCTATTCTGGAAGCCACAGCCGCCGATGGAGAAGTCCAGCCTTGAGGAGCCGCCGCTCTTCTGGGACGGTGTCGGGAACGGCATGCACATCGATGACGAACCAGAGGAGATTTTTCCACTGCCCATCCCCCTTATGTGCATGAGCGAGTGTAAAGACGTGCCAACGGCCGTTAAATTCTTGAAACAATACTCATCCTTCTGGGGTGCGCAGAATATCGTTCTTCGAGACGATCAGAGAAATGCGGTGGCGATTGAAAAGGCGAGTTACAATTTCATCGAAATTTTTGAACCTGAGCCTGACCGGCCGAGTTACATCAGCGGGAATTTCTGCCGGGAGTCACCGCAGGCTCAGCATCTTGAGAGAAAACGCAACGAGTACGTTGATCTCTTCGACTTGCCTGCTGATGGCACGGACAGAGCCTTTTGGCAGGCATGCGAACGTGCTCACAACAAGCTGGCAGCCCTTATGAATGAAACAGAAATCAAGGTAGATGACGTCTTGAAACTCTTTAGAACGCCCTGGCCTGAAGGCCTGAACAAGGGAGGCGTCAAGTATCATCCGGATCAGACGGGTGACGAAGAGTACACTCTGATTACATGCGCATTACTGCTCGATGAGAAAACAGCCTGCAAATGGCAGCGCGATACCAAGGGGCGTTATCCCGAGCAGCCGGAGGTGGTGCAGGCGCAGTGAGTTTCTGACCGCCTTCCGGTTGGGATATATTCAGACACAGAAAAAGTTGAGGTCACTGCCCTATGGCGTATGTCCCATCAGACAGAGGTCACCCGAACAAATGAATATGAATGTCACCATAAATTCTCTTTTTGCTTTGATCTTCTCGATTGCTCTCGTGAACGCGGAAGATGGAGCCAAACCAGGTGAGCCCGTCGATTACAGCAAGATTGCCTTCTACCCCCAACGGTGGGTCGAGAACAAGATCGATCCTCTTCTGGTGCCATGGACTGGGACCGAAGTTGTGTTTCTCACCGCGGGCACAGAGTTCGATAAAACGATCATGACGAAGATGCTCGAACGTCTCGACGGAGGCTGGAAGGTGTACGCAGAACTTACCGGTAAGCGACCGCAACCTTTCAAACACTTGAATGGCAAACCAACTATCGCTGCCGTCCCGAAGGGTAACCTTTCGTGTGGAATCGGCTGCGGGTATATCGGCGCGACGGGCATCGAAGTCGCCGGTTTCTATGGCCACGACTACAAAATGCTGCAGGGAGATATCGAAGCGATGCCGCATTACTACTTCTACGAAATGGGGCGTAACTATTACACTTTTGGCCCGAGGCATTCCCTTTTCATAACCGGCTTTGCTGTCTTCATGCGTTACGTCTGTATGGACACCCTGAAGTGTCACGATCCCGAAGAATCGCTACGAAAGAAAATCGATGAAGCGGAAGCTCAGTTCGCCGAATCCGACATGGGCTTTCTGAGGGGATTCACCACTATGGATGGACTGGGTGAGAAGGCACCGCGATTGAAAGGTGAGAAGGGGCAGGACATACACCCCTCTGATCAACCGGTCATTTATTGTTCCGCCATGTTAAAGCTCTGGCGGGAACACGGCGGCAACGAATGGCTGAAACGTTTCTATCGTGAGCTTGCCGGATGTGAGCCTGTGGAGCCAAAAACGAAGGACGACGCCCTCCAACAAAGTCTCAACTGGTTGGCCGCAGCTTCCTGCGCTGCCAAGGAAGACCTATCGCCGACTTTCGCAGATCGGTGGAGGATGCCGCTCAGTCCTGGCGCAAGAAAGAAGATGGCAGCGGCGAATTGGGAGGACGAGACACTGACTGCTGCCAAACTGGTGAAAGAGTTGTCGGCAGCAGATTAGTGCTACCGGCGAGTGTAATTGGGCTCGGATGGTTACTTCGTTTGCGCATAGCCATTGAGTCTTTTGAAGAAGTCCCCAAAGACAGCATCCCGGTTGGCGTCTATGGCCACCCGCATCAGGTGCCGTGACGGATCATGGCTAAAGGTGATCTGGTCAGTAAGGATGGGACTGTGCGTGAGAACGGTCGGAATCCAATCGGAATTGATGAGCCAGGCGACGGTTGAAATGTCCCAGATGACTTTCGACCAGGCGAATTTGTCCTTGCCGTAATCTTTGAAGATCTCAAAAAGGTAATCGCCGATAGCTCCCTTCCCCTTTACGTAGCGTTCCATCTCCGGCATTGTGGTTCGCAAATGCTCAGCAACATTCTTGCAGGGGATCTGGACCAGAGGAACGCCACAATCGAATATCAGTCGTGAGGCGTGAATGTCCTGTCCGAGATTAAATTCATTTGTGGTTCGCCAGTTGTGAGGATGTCCACCAAGCCAGACCACAACGATCCGTTCGATCATGGAAGGCTCCATGAGGATGGCCGAGGCAATATTTGTGATAGCGCCGATGGGGAGGACATACAACGGCCCCTCCCGGTCTGCCAACGCCCTTTCCACGAGGTTTCGTGCGGCTTCACTTTCAACCGGTTGGTTGGCCGCGGAAAGGTACACTTCTGAGCCCCTGTAAACAAAATTGTCCGCCGGATGATCAAGACGTTCGAGAAGCCGCAAGATCTCTTCGTAACTCCTCTCCATTCCATCCCCCGGACCGGATGAACGGTAGTTCTGAAACGGCGCAGCATAAATGGCCTCTACATCGAGTTCGTCTGCAAGGATTGAATAAACGACCGCGAACTGGTCATCAATTTCGTTATAAGTATCGGTGTCAAGTACCAGCGAGATTTTGCCTTGTGGCGGGTTTAACGCTTCGATGCGTTGTGATTCGGTGAGTTTGGGAAACATGGTCTATAGTGAGGTTGAAGATTCAGATCACGGGTGTGACCCAGTCTAACTTCAAGCAGGATGCATCTTCAACCGGCCGCCACCCGCGAGGCCACTTGGATGCGAGCGGTCGGGAAGGATGATGGACTCATGCAATGAATGAGAGGTATCATTCGGGTATCCGATGACAACCATGGAAATTCACCTATGCAAATCTTTTACAGCTACAGTAGATTGCTTGAACATCTGGAGGCGAAAGGACACACAGCCCGCGTTCTTGGATTGTCGCCGGATCGTTCGCCGATTGTCGCGATCAAAAGTGGCGGCAAGAAGCTGCCGGCAATTCTTATCAGTGCGGGAAGTCATTCGACTGAACAGGCAGGGGTAAGCGCTGCGGTAGAGCTCCTCAATTCACTCGAAACTGAACACCAGGTTTTCATCATTCCCAGCAGGGATCCGATGGGGATGAACGGACTTCGCTATGTCATTGGTTTGTCAGTCTCCAAGTGTCCCGATTTCGATTCACCAGAGGAACTGAAGGACGTACTTCGTGAGCATGGAGATGTGGTGCTCGAAAACGACAAAGATTTCGTGGCACGAATCGGAGAATACGGGTACTCACTTCACGGGCTTCACGGCCGTTTTCAGGCCGGTGAAGATTTTCTGAAACCGCTCAGAGGCAAACGGGTTTTCTTTCCGTCCTTAACCGACGATATTGAGGGCACCGAGCCATTTACTCGTGCCTATACACTCATCGTCACCCCTGAAGGGGAGGTGCTGCACATCAATCGATTTCATGATACGGAATGGGGGCCGGTTGAATCCCAATGTGTCCGCAATCTGATGGCCGAAATTCATCCCGGCCTCACGCTCGACCTCCACGAGTATGACGGAGATCGTTTCTGGCTATCCGCACGTAGCCAGCGTACCAGGGAGGATGACGAGTGGGAGGAAAAGATCGCAAGGGCCACGGTCGGTGCGGCCCTTGAAGCGGGCGCATCGCTCCCAGATAACGATTACTTACCCGATACGTTTTTTACGAAGTTGGAAAACGGCGCCTACCGTCTGAACGCCGGGATCCGGGGCGAGGGGCTGAATCTGACCGATTTCGCCGCGGAGAAATATGGACTCGCCTTCACGATCGAAACTGGCATGAAGTGCAGCTTTGAGCATCGAGTAAAGATCTCCACCCTCGCAGCGAAAACGGCTGTAAAGTTGTTCGAAGAGCGACATCGGAAATAGAGGGCGGTGCTTTACCCCCAGTCTTGCCAGGGTTGCCACGCATCTGAAGTGTCTGGAAGCCCCAATGCTCCTAATCTTCCATGCTTCCTTCTATCTGATCGACCAGCTCGACGGTATGAATAACGTCTCGCAAGTCAGTCAGTGGCACTTCTCGCTTTTCAATAGACCCGACAAAATGCTGGTGCATGGTCAGGACGCCTTCGTATGCCGGGACGTCCTCCTTATCGACTCCCTCGATGTCCCATCCGCCGAGTAAGGTTCTCTTATTGTCCTCCAGAATTTCGATCTCCTCAGGAATTTTCATGTAACAACCAACGCCAACGCCATGCAATTCTCCGCGGAGAACACGGCCGCCAGATGCGCGATTGCCCTCGATAATTCCTGTCGCTTTGTTGTCGAATCGAATCAGTGCGGTGTAACAGTTTCGGCTTTCGCTGCCGAACTTATCTCGGTAGGCGGTCACTTCCGTCGCTTCGCCGCCTGCCAGATAACGCACCATGTCAACAATGTGGATGACGTCATTCCAGAGCGTCGTCGTGAACTCTTTCCCATTGCCTCCAAGGATACGTTTGTTGAACATCCCTTTGGCCAACGTGACCTGGCCGGTGGCATCCACCCGCCGTTTGGCCTCACGATTGACGGCGGTGAAACGCCGTTGCAAACCTACCATCGCATAGACGTCATTAGCAACTGCGGCGTCGAGGAGCTGTCGCGTTTCATCGCTGTTCGCGCCGGGGGGCTTTTCAATGAAGATGTGCTTTCCTGCGTTCAGGCAGTCCAGCGCGGGCTGCAACAGCCATTTCTCATTCATCACGCAATAAATCACGTCCAGATCCATCGTGTCGAGCATCTTGCGATGGTCGGTGAACGTCCGTTGAATGCCATACTTCCCGGCCACCTGGCCAAGCCTCTGTTCATCCATCTCACATACGGCGACTATTTCAACATTTTGAACGCGGCTCACATTTGGATAATGCGCTCCCTGGCTGCGAGGGCCGGCGCCAATGAATCCTGCTCTCAACATGTTCGTTTCTCGTCTCTGAATGATCGATTCCTAATGACACCGCCTGGTTCATTCCGATCGTGAATGAGGCAAACAAGCTCATCAGGGTCCCAAGACTTGTTGGATCCAAGCCTTACCCATGGGGCCCCCGTCGGAAACCGGAACTATTCAATGCCAGAGAGCTTCAGCTTGTTTTGCGCATCTGTCGCTTCCTTGCCTCCTTCACCCGATTGCACCACGTGCTTGAGGAGGTCGATACCAAACTGGCGAAGCTTGCTCATCTGTTCAACAAAGTGAAAACCCAGATAGTAGAGATCTGCAAGGTCAATAAGTGATTTCTCTTTGATCAACATGCTGGCCACATCCATCCCATCGAGTTCGATCAGCTGTGTGAAGAGAGCCAGGCTTTTATTTTTCTCGCGTTCCAGCTTCAGCAGGCCCCGGTTTGAGGTCTTAAGACGGGCGAGCGCCAGCAAAAACTTGGCATTTTTGTCCTGATTCCTTCCGCTGGTTAGAAATCGAAGCTCGGATTCCGCTTCTTCATAGTTGCCGGCTTCAATGAGTTTCTTCCCCTTATCGAGGATCGCTTTGGAAAAAGCCTCAGGGTCGAGACTCGACAAAAGGCTGAGAATGTTATCCCCGCGTTTTGGATTCTGTTCGCGAGTCTTGATGGCTTGACCGAGATGTTTGGCGAACTGCGCTTTCGTGAGCTTGGGCTTCGCTTCCTGCACCTTGTGAGCGGCCTGGCCAAAAATGGCATCGTCCTCAATACCGTGTAACTGCGCCAGAAGCATCTCGCCAACGTTCGGACATTGCTGCAGGCTGGTCATCACCTGCTCTCGAAGTTTCCAATCCTCTACACTCAACATACCGGCAAGAGCCGCGCCGGCCTCGCTGCTGGCGATAATGCCGAGCTTCTTTACAGCATTTAATTGAACGTAAGGGTCACGATGCTCGAGAAGTTTGATCAGGTCAGTTGTAGCCGTGGCTGTCAGGTTGATGCGGGAGGTCAGATCGTTCGCTGCCTGGACAAGACCGGGATTCTCTTCGGTCAAAAGGAACTTGGACAAGACCGGCCACAATTTCGCGTGATCCTGCGGCGGCACGTGAATCTTGGCAAGACAGAGCAGGGCCTGACGTGTAACTCTAGGAGGGGTGTCCTCCGCTTGCAGCAGTTTCATATAGAGAGAAAGGGAACCCTCGTCTCTCAGAACGCCGAGCATCCGGAGCGCACCCGCGAGTGCGATCTCAGACCGCTTGAACGTCGCTTTAGATGCGGTCGAACGGATGGAGTCCGCCATTTCTGAACGCACGCTCTCGTCATCTATATCGGACAGCTTTCTGTGGAAATCTTCACAGATGCTGTCCACTGCTTCGCGATCGGCTTTGGGCAAGATTTCGAGAAGATGCTTAAGCGAGTCAGTAAGAGGAAAACGCTGCAGAATTGTCAACAGGGTGGACTTGTTAACAGGCTCGTCGTCGGTGAGTTCCTTGAGGACGGACGGAAGGACTTCAGCCCCTAGCGCAACCGTGGCCGAGACAGCCCGGTTTCGTTCGCCAAGCTGGGCAGAGGTGAGATAGGGAAGGATGTAACGCAGAGATTCGGAACGACCGCTCTTGCCGAGTGCTTCGAGAACGGAACATCGCACGGCAAGCTTTGAATCCGACAAGCATTGGCCAAGAGCTTGCACCACGTCTTTGTCGCGATGTTCGATTTCACTCAGTACTTTGGCCGCCGCACACTGCACCCCTTCGTCTTCGTGATGCAACATGGCAACCACCTTCTTAAGGGTGTTATCCATTCACCTGTTCTCCAGTATTTAATAGGTTTGCCAATTTAAGCTGATAAAGATTGTCCAGATGCACTGTCGTCAGTCAACCACATGGTATTGGACGGCGATAAGGTAGGTTCTAATACCGGGTTCCTCGCTGCGAGGATGAGGCTTATCTTCGACGGAATACGGTCTGCGATGTCAGGCACAACCTGACGTCGTGTTGGTCACCCTGTTCCTCGGGTGATGTTCTTAACCTGCCAGCCCTGCCGCGTGGGCGATCCCCATCAGAGTGAGATTCGGCTGAGGATTAATCGCGTGTTCTGTGTGCTCAAGAAACCAATTCAAATCGCCGCCCGTCCCGAGGATTATGGCATCGGGCAACTCTTTGAGAAGGTTGTCCAGGATTCTGTCAAGAGCTCCCGCGCATCCCCACTGCAACCCGCTGCGGATGGCGGAGACTGTGTCCGATCCGATGGCGGAATCTACTTTTTGGGGCGCAACCTCCGGCAGGGCTGCGGTCTGATTATGGAGAGCGCGTGCTGACATATTCAATCCGGGCGATATAGCGCCCCCGAGGAATTCACCGATCCCGCTAACTACACTGAAGGACATCGCCGTACCAAAATCTACTACCACTACATTATCGACAGGAAAGAGATGGTGGGCCGCAAGCGCATTCAGAAGACGATCCATTCCAACGGTATCTGGTGGCCAGCACAGGTTGGTCAGTTGAATGCTTTCCCGCACGACGAGTCGTATTACCAGTTCGAATTCAGATTCCAGAGAAGCGCAGACCTGCTCCTGCATCTTGGGATTCACGCCTGCCACCGCTGCCCCTTCAGTGGCTTCCCGAACCCAGGAGGGGAACTCCTTGATCCTGAGAAAGTCATCAACAGGCAGACGGCATGATTCTTTAATTTCGCCACTACGACAAAGGCCGAGGCTGATGTTGGTGTTTCCAATATTCGCAACGAGAGCCATGGTTCGCCTACTGGCCAAGTTCAAAAGTGAGGGTGATGTCACGGTTCTGACGCCGCAGGTCCACACGAATCACGTCGCTGGAAATGATATCCGTCATCATGAGGACCGGATTGAACGTCTCATCGAGCGGTTTGCCGTTGACTGCCCGGACGATGTCGTTGGTTTGCATGCCATATCTGGCCAACATGGATTCATTGGTTACCCCTCCGATCTTGAAGCCGATCACCTTGTCCTCTTCACGAACGATGACGTACTTGATGCCTTTCATAACCTCAACGGGCCGTGACATGGCCTGCATGACGTCGTCACGTTTCACCACTTTGTGGAATTGGGGATCAAATTGAGTTGGTCGCTCCGGTTCAAGGTGTCTCGGCTTGTACGCGGAACTGCCGAGGCTATTCTCTTGTTCTTCCATTTTGAGGGTGATACGCCTTCCAAGATATTCGAAGACGGCTGCATCCACTTTTATCTGGACCACTTTTGCCTCCATCCCCTGCGGGCTTTCGCCGAGCATGCAGAGGCTTTGTTCTCTGGTCTTCTTGATTAACACAACCACTCCGCTGCGATTTTTTGCGGGATAGTCAAAGACGCCAATCACGCTGATAAGCGATTCCAGCGTCGGCCCTGCAGGTTCGACAATTTCTTGCTGAGGGGGAAATGCTGGTGCTGTTTCCGGGGCCTTTTCTGAAGCCACATCCAGCCCGGGAGGAGACGGTGCCCTTACCGGGACTACCTGGTCCAACATCTGCCGGGTTCGCTCGGAATCGGTCAAGTCCTTCGCTCCGGGAGGGGCGAATCGCCTGGCAAAAACCTTTAGAAGTTCCTCAGTGGAAACCTCTCTTTCCGGTTTAGCCTCAGTTGGTAGTTGGTCCTTCGTGGGCGCACTGGCCGGACGGTGTTTCTTAATCGCCGGCTGGCTCGCCTCTGAGGTAAACGCCCAATAGCCAGTGTAGGCCGTCCCCAGAATCAATCCGGTAATTAAGAGCCGCATGAACTGTAGAGAGGTTTTGGGTTTCATCAGAAGGCCCCCTTCGAAATACCTCGAATTTCCAAATTCAGATCGTCCGGGTGATCTGAGGCCGCCAGCGCCTCTTCAAGTGAGATCACTTCTTTCCGAAAGAGATAAAGCAGGCATTGGTTGAAAGTCATGCTCCCGAAGTGCCGGCCCTCTTTCATTGCGTTCGTTAGATCGTTAACCCGCCCTTCAAGAAGCAGATCTTTGATGGTTGGCGAATTCACCATCAGCTCAAATGCCGGCACACGGCCCCTTCCGGCCTTCAACCGAATCAGCCGCAATGAAAGAATCCCAACCAGATTCATGGCGAGTTGATGTCTAAGGAACGCATGTTGATCTGCCGGGAAGAAATTCATGATGCGTTCCAAAGTCCGGGAAGCATTAATCGTGTGCAGTGTACTGAGTACAAAGTGGCCGGTTTCTGCCGCGGCCGTAGCGGCCTCCATAGTCTCACGGTCACGCATTTCCCCGATGAGAATAACGTCCGGGCTTTGCCGAACACAGTGTTTCAATGCCAGATAGAAATCAGAAGTGTCCCGCCCTATCTCACGCTGATTTATGATGCATTTTTTGTCCTTATAGATGTATTCAATGGGATCTTCCAGAGTGACAATGTGTTTGGGTTGGGTCTGGTTCAAATGCTCGATCATCGAGGCCAGGGCTGTGGTCTTACCACATCCAGTCGGGCCGCTGACCAGAAACAAACCTCGCGAGGCAGAGACCAGTTTCTTGAGGCTTTCCGCGGGCAGGTTGAGCTCTTCAAGGGGGCGAACCGTGCTCATCAGGCGTCGGAGGACCAATCCAATGTGCCCCTGCTGAAAGAAAGCGTTCACCCGGAACCGCCCGAATTCAGGATGCGTGTGGGCTGTATCTAATTCCTTCACTCTGTTCAAATCTTCCAACTGGTCTTTGCTGAAGATAGACTCTGCCACTGACCTTGGGAACTCAGGTGAAACCGGTTCCGATTGGAGAACTCGTATCTTTCCATCCACCCGAACCGAGGGCACACATCCGACCTTGATGAAAAGATCCGATGCCGCAGTCCCTTTGCACTGTGCTAACATTTCTTCGAACGTCATACGCGGGATTCTATCCGCGTGGTTCCTGACGGGCAAAGCTGTGGGCGTAACACATATCGCCGCCGTAAGGCCGTAACCAAAAGGAAGAGAAGTGCTTCCAACGAATTCAAGGAAACAACGCATGGGGAAGCCAAAATCTTTCAAAGAAAACAAGAAACTCAACTGTAACCGTGCGTAGGGCGTAATTGTTGCCCGAATTCAGATCCCAAATGTTAGTGTGTGCATTAGAATGCCCGGGATGGAGCTATCGCAGCGAAGAGCTTCACAGACTATTTCACCTGTGGAGAGTCCCCCAGGAGTATTCACATAGCTGGACCTACCCTCTCCTTAAGTATTACAGATTACGCCTTACGTCTTACGTCCCATGATTCTCGACGAAATTGTTGAAAATACGCGCCTGGTAGTTGAGAACTCAAAGTGGCTCAAACCGCAGTCGCAGTTAGAGCAAGAGATTAAGAGTAAGAGGGCGCCTCGTGGTTTTGCGGTGGCATTGAAGACGCCTGGCCGAATTCGAATCATCTCGGAGCTTAAGAAGGCATCCCCTTCAGGGGGGCTGATTCGGTCAGATTTCGATCCGGAGAGCATCGCCGAGATGTACGAAAACAATGGTGCCGCTGCAGTATCGATTCTGACCGATGAAAAATACTTTCAGGGCCGGCTTACATTTATTGAACGAGTCAAAACAGTTATCGACCTCCCAGCGCTGCGTAAGGATTTTATGATCGATCCGTATCAGTTTTGGGAAGCCCGAGCGGCTGGGGCCGACTGCATACTCCTGATCGTTCGAATTCTTTCGGACAACCAGATTCGAGATTTTCTCAGTCTGACGAAAGATCTTGAAATTGACGCCCTTGTTGAGACTCATTCCGCCTCCGAAATCGAGCGTGCACTGGCTGCCGGAGCGGAACTCCTGGGCATCAACAATCGCGACCTCGATACCCTCGAAGTCGATTTGGATTCGACCCGAAAGCTTCGTGCGCTCGTTCCAGACGGCCTGACGCTGGTCAGCGAAAGCGGAATCAAAACTGCCGATGACATTCGCAGACTGCGCGACTGGGGAGTGGACGCGGCACTCATTGGCGAGTCACTGATGCGAGCCGCCAATCCCGGGGCCCTTCTTTACGAGTTTGCAAATGCCTGACACCAAAAAAAGCGGCCTGAGGAGGGTCGTCTCCCTGTTTCTGATCCCGGTTCTTCTCGTTGCCGGCGGCTTTTTCCTTGCCTGGGCATCTCAATCACGAATGAATGAATCATTTGACGGTATCAGTTTGTCTCCGTGCGGCTCGGCCCCGAATTGTGTCTGTTCCCAGGACGACAGTGCCTCGAAGGTCTTGCCGCTTACATTTACTGGTTCACTAAAAGATGCCGCCGAAGCGATCAGTAAAGCGATGTTAACCATCGGCCGCTCGAAATTGTTAAAACAAGATGACCGTTACCTGCATTATGAATGCAAGAGCGTTTTCTTCGGTTTTGTGGATGACATCGAGTTCCTGATTGAAGCCCGTAAAGGGATCATCCACGTGCGATCAGCCTCGCGAGTTGGGTATTCGGATTTTGGCGCTAATCGACGTCGTGTTGAAAGAATACGCGCTGCGATGAAATGAATTTGGCTACGGAGGACTCCCAAACATCACCACCAACATTGAACATTTTCTTAAGGCTGCAATATGAAGCCTGTCCTGCTTTATGAACTGTCTGGAGCCCAAGCGATTATGAAATCAATAGTTGCGATTTTTCTTCTTCTAACTTCAACGTCTTACTGCGAGGACAAACGTCTCGGCCCGCCAGCCGAACCATTGAAAGGAAGGTACTGGGATCAGGCTTTCCTGCCGACGGCAGCGTATGGCTCCTACAACTCGTTCATCAAAAGACCGGACGGAAAGTTGGAACTGTGGAACAACACCATCGGCGACGGACCGGAAGACGGCCTTGCCCGTTTCATTGGAACGAGCCCGACCGAGTGGGGTGCTCCCGAGATTGTTGTGCCTCATAACATCATCAACGATGTCTTCGACAAAGATGGCAAACCGTCCGTCATACGGCGATACACCAGGCCATCGGTTCTGTATCACGAGAAGGATGGATACTTTCTCGTCCCTCACGTCTCTGATGGATATCCGCCGCGGCAGGGAAGTGTCTATCCGGCTTTGATTGCATCGAAGACGGGAAACCCCGGTTCATGGGTGTACCACGGCAAACTACGCGGTGAGATTGAAGAGTTCTGGCCTGGCAAGAATTCTCGCTGGGCTGATGGACGTGGCCTTTTCTACCAGCCCGACTTCACTGAGCTGAATACAAAAGAACCCACGAAGAATCGCTTTCTGTTCTTCTCAAATCAATATCCAGGCCAGGGGTGTCTGGCCCTTCTTTATTCTGCGGACGGCAAGGAATGGCACTTTTATCGCTCCGAGGGAAATATCGTAAATCTCTTACCCGAGCCGTTGCGAACCAGGAGTATGATCTTTCCGCACGTGATGCGCGCGGGAAAACATGGCTGGTATGCGTGGATTTCTGAGAAATGGCCACCAGAAGCTATCTGGCGGATTCATTCGATGGACGGCATGACCTGGAAGCTCTTCGGCGAGCAACCGGAGGTGGTAAGACCCAAGGATGTAACCATCAAGACTCTGTGCGCGTGGTATGACGAGACCGCGGACCTCCTGCATGGCTATGTTTCCGTCTGGGAGAAGGTCGGGGACGATATCAACTACCGGCTTTATCACTCCAGCAGCCGGCAGTTCTCGATTGGTTCTGATTGAAATCCGCAGGAAAGCCGCCTCTCAGTGTGGGGCCCTTCCTCCCGTGTCAGGACCTCCCCAGCGGACCGCGGCCGCGCCTTAGAGTCTTTGGCTGTGACTCCTCCGCGAGGTGCGGAGAACATTGTAGCACGGACTGCCTAGTCCCTGACCCGGCGGACTAGGCAGTCCGGCCTACGATTGGTTGCGGCCAAGGGCCGCATTAGAGCCCAGGCCAAAATGATATTGCCATTGTTTACAGTCCCAAGGGGCCGCTGGCGAGTAACCCCTGGTTTTGACCCTTGTCATTACCCAAACTTTTCTGCCCCGAAGGGGCTCAGGCAAGTAGCCGGTGGTTTTTAACCACCGGAAACCTGCACAAATTCGTCTTCAAGCCCCGGAGGGGCTTCAATGGTCTATCTCCACACAATCCGGTGGTTAAAACCACCGGCTACTTGCCTTTACGCCTCCGGCGTAACTGATATGAAGTTTGGGTAATGACAAGGGTCAAAACCATGGGCTACTCGCCTGTCGCCCTCCTGGACTTCGGATCGCATGTCTGCGTAGGCCGGAAGTTGGCAACATGATTTCGATCAGTGTCCTTAGAGATCCTTCTCTGAGTCTTACAGGCGGGACGCCCGGCAGACAGATTTGGTCTTGGGCCCCGCTTTCACTAGCCGTCTGCAACTGCTCAAAACTTAACAGAAGTGTCAAGTTTTCAGAGCGGCGGACAATCGTAGCTCTGGCTTCCAGGCCGGAGTTCTTGCGAACTGAGATTATGGCAGGTTAAAAACCTGCCCCACATTTTCGCCGCCCTGAAGGGCAGCGCTACAAGGGACCGCTCGACGGTTTGAGGCGAAGCGCTACTAGTCCAAGACGGATGAGTTTTGACGGATTTCTGACGGGTCGGCCCGTTTTCGGAGGATGGCCGTCCTCGGCCGTCTCTTGCCCGACAACTCAAGACTGGCGGGGACTCCCATCCTACATTGCCAATGCAGAAATCCGTAATAACACCTCCGTCCTGGCCTACCTGTTCCTTGGATATTCCACTTTTGTGCCCTGTCTCTCTAATCGTTTCAAGAATTCCACAGAGCTCTCGGTGAGGTTCTTCAAATCCGGGACGACTAATTTCTTCAGGCTGTCGGTGCCAATCAGCGGTGTCAGGTCAGCCACTTCTGTGTTCTCGAGAGAAATTGTTTCGAGAGGCATTCCCCGTAATGGGGCAAGGCTGGTCACTGGACATAAATTCAGGATGAGAGATCGAAGAGGCATTCCCTCCAGGGGTGTCAGATCGGCGATTTTCGAATTACTGATATCGAGGTCGGTCAATTCCATTCCCTGGAGGTGTTTAAGATCATTGATTCCTGTGAACGCGAGGCTCAGAGCCCTGAGTGGGATGTCACGGAGCGGTGAAAGGTCTTTGACAAGGATCGCGGCGTTCAGATTGAGCGAATCGAGTTTCAGATCGCTCAAGACCTCAAGCTTTGCAATGGTCGAGCCACTCAGGTTGAGGTTTGTAAGTTCGAGGGAAGCAAGGTCGCCGAAATGTTGAATATCCAAGGCTGAGAGATTCAAGGATGCGATATGAATCCCTTCAAGGGGACGTAGATCTGTCACTTCCGTTTCTGCAATATTGAGGTGAATGAGAGGCATCCCCTTCAGTGGCTCTAATCGTTGAATCGGTGTCTGCTGCGCTTCGAGATAACTCAGTGGTGCGCCTTTCAATGGCGAGAGGTCTTTCACTTTAGTCCCGCTCATCTTTAAGGATTGGAGCGGCATTCCGTTCAGCGGAGTCAGGTCGCTGATATCCAGACCGGAGATATCCAAATCCTGAATTGGATAGCCCTGCAAGCCGTCGAGACTGGTAACAGAGGTCTTCTTCAAATTCAGACGGATCAGCGGCAGTCGGATTTTCTTTAGCGGCGTGAGATCAGAGACGGAGCTTTCCTCGAGATCGAGAGTTTCGAAATTCAGGTCGTGCAGCAAAGCGAGGTTGTTTAATTTCGTCCCCTTGAGGTCAGAAATGTTGAAGTCATCTTTGACATTGCTGGACTTGAGTTCGCAGCCTTGTCGATAAAGATCGAACAGCACCTTGAACGACTCGGAGTTCAGTTTGTCTAGTGGCGGTGGGACCAGTTTCTGGATTTTTTTGCCTTCCAGCCATGTCAGGTCGTCTATCCCGGTTTTCATGAGGTCCAGTTCGACGAACGGCATGTGTTTGAGCTTCTGCCAATCCCAGAGGCGTTCCTGATTATCCAGAAACAGGTGTTTCAATTTCATGTCAGTGATTGGCAGCAAGTCAAAGACTTTGGTCTGTCCGACGTTGAGACTTTCCAGGGGCAGACTTGCTATAGGTTTAAGATCTTCAACTTTCTTTGAGCCCCAGAGACTGAGCTTTTTGAGGGGCATGCCTTTCAATGGTTTCAAATCCCATATAGAAGTGTTCTCCACGTGCAGGGCTCTGAGCGGCATGCCGGACAATGGCCCCAGGTCTGTCAGATTGGAAGCGTTACGAATGACAAGCTCACGCAGTGGGATACCGCGCAAGGGGCTCAGATCTTCGAGGAGATCCGATTGATTGAGTTCAAGGAGATCCAGGCGAACATTCAGGAGCGGCTGCAGGTACCCGACACCAGACAGTCTCAGAGAAGTGAGGACGCCCCGTTTGATTTCATACTGCACCCTCACCTGGCTCACGTTGGTATGAATCTCGATGAGCTTGCCTGAAATGGCCTCGATCTGCTCCCTGGCTTCCAGATCTTTGATGGACTCATAAAATCCTTCACAATGAATCCAGGCGTTAGCGCGGCGCATCTTCCCTTTAACATAATCAATGCGGCTTATCCGAACCTGCTTTACCCCTTCCATGAGCGCAACTGACCGCTGCCAGGCAGTGAGCGCCTCCTGATACTTCTTTCGTTCGTAAAGGTGGTCACCAAGCTTTTCCATGCTCTCCCAGTCGCGTTCAGTATCTTTGGACTGATTGAGCCTCTGGATATTCCGCTGGATGTCCTGCTGTTTCTCATCCACTTCCAGCAGTGCCTTGAATGCCATCTTCATCCCCTTGCCAACACTGTTGGCCTTGTGAAACCACCCTCGCGCGACATCAAACTGGCCCCGCTCGAACGCGATCATTCCGAGCGCGTAAGGGGCCCAGGGGCCATCGGGCGAGAGTTTCTGCACTGCTTCGGTGCGAATAAGAGCCTCCTGAAGAAAACCGTCGCGGGCGGCCTGTACTGCCTGAATTGCCAGTTCGCGAGCCGTGGCCCTTTCTGTGATGCCACGGCTCGCATCGGCACTTTTTGCGGCGCCGAGCGCAGACCGCGCTACTATGGCGTTCTGTTCTGATATTCGGCGTTGGCGGCTGAGACGGAGGGTGAACAGACCGGTCAGCATTAACAGCGTCAGTATTGACGCACCGATGGTCAGACTGACCTTGAGATTGCGTTGGATGAGCTTGAGGATGCTGCGTCCGAATGAATCCGTACGAGCTGTCACGCCCCGCCCTGCAAGAAAAAGTCGAATGTCGCCGGCGAGCGCTTTTGCTGACGGATACCGGCGCCATCGATTCTTTTCGAGGCACTTCATCGCTATGGCGGACAGCTCCGGGGGGACGCGTAATTCAGGAGCACGCTTTTCCGGAGGAACAATGTCTCCCTCGGTGACATTGAGCAGAATTTCATGAACGGTCTTTCCTTCTACTGCCCGCCTAAGACTCAGAATCTCGTAAAGAATGGCTCCGAGCGAATAGATATCCGAACGATGACTGAGATTCTGGATCTCCCCCTCAGCCTGTTCCGGTGACATGTAGGCCGGCGTTCCAGTCACGGCGCCCACTCGGGTCTGTGAAACCTTCGAGTCCGCACGAATGGAGCCCACAGTTTCACTCTTCGCTTTATTCTTTTTGGCCTTCAACTTCTTGCCTTTCGATTCATCTTCGCCAACGACCTTGCCAAGCCCCCAGTCCATCACCAGCACTTCTCCAAAATCACCGATCATGATGTTGTCCGGCTTCAGGTCGCGATGGATCACTCCCCTTGAGTGGGCGAATGAAACCCCGTCGCAGATTTTCAGAAAAACGCCAAGGAGAACCTGGAGATCCGCTGCATCTGGTTTGCCGGATTTAACGTCATCTATCAGCTCCGCCAGCGATTTACCTTTCACAAGCTTCATGGAGAAATAGAGCCGTCCTTCAGCGTCCTTGCCCAGCTCATGAACAGGAACAATGTTCGGATGTTCGAGCTGTCCGGTTACCTGTGCCTCTTCCAGAAAACGCAGCCGGTGCGGTCGTGAGTCTGCGATCTCCGGCAGCATCAGCTTTACGGCCATGGGACGGCGCAGCGCCAGATGTGTGGTGATCAGGACTGTGCCCATGCCCCCGTGTGCGATTTCGCCCTGTCGAACGAATGCTTCACGCCTGCCTCGTTTTCGATCCAGAAATGCATTGAGGCTGTGCAGTTTCTCATCGCCATCCGGCGTGGTTTCTTCGGCCCAGGCCACGGTCACCACGGTTTCCACATTCGATACTACCTCATAGACGCTCTCCACTTCTGATGTGCTGGGTACATAAGATTCTCCTCCGCACTCAGGGCACAGAATGGCCGAGCCGGATTGGCTTTCATCAGCATTCAAAGGGTTTCGGCAATCAGACTGTGTGCAGAGGAATTCGATCATTCTGGTGGTTGCTCCTCCTTCCTATACTTCTCTTTATCCGTTTCCGCTTCCACCGCTTTCTTCAGCCCTTCATCAACGTTCTTGGAGGCAGTGTGAACTACCTTTATCGCCTCGTTTCTGAGTCGAAGAGCGATGACCGCCGACTCCCGATTCATCGACCCCAGTGCAGGCAGAGCCACATACTTCAGGGGCAGATGTTCGATGGGAGAGATGTCTTTAACTTGTGTGTCGCTGAGAGCCAGGAATGCCAGTCCCTTCATACCGGAAAGGGGTGAGAGGTCAGAGACACTGGTTGCAGAGATATTCAGCAATCGCAGCCTGGTCATCCCGCGCAGCGCTTCGATGCTGTCGATATCGGTCTTGACCGCATTCAGGTAATTGAATGGCATGCCCTTCAGGGGATCGAGGCTTTTGACCGGTGAGTAAGAACAGTCCAGGCTCTTGAGCATCATGCCTTTGAGGGGGGCAAGGTCTCGGACCGCGGTTCGGCTGATGTTCAGGTCGATCAACGCCATGTTTTCAAGAGGGGTGAGGTCTTTGACCGGCGTGTTTCGCAGAACCAGAGATTGAATCTTCAGACCCCTGATGAGGGAGAGGTCTTCTATGTATCGCTCAGAACGAGGCTTCGCAGTGGCAATCGAGCGAATACTCGCATGTCAGCCACATTGGCTTTGGCCAGGCTCAGGGATCTGATTGGAGATTCTTCGAGGGGAGTCAGATCTTTGAAGCGAGTCTGATTGAGAATGAGGACTTCGACAGGTTGACCACGCAAGGCAGAGAGGTCCGTTGCCGGTACAGACGAGAGGTTCAGATGCTCAAGTTTCATTCCACGCAGGGGAGAGAGGTCCTGGACTTTTGTGTCAGCCAGACTCAGAAACTCAATGTCTTTCCCAGCCAGTGGGCTGATATCGGTGACGGGAGTTTTGTCCAGGTGCAGTTCTTTTAATTGTGCGGTCTTCAGTGGGCTGAGATCTCTTATCTTTGTGTTGCTGAGCATAAGCTTCCTGATTTTCAGTCCCGCAAGGGGACCAAGATCCTTGATTCGGGTATCCGAGAGATCGAGTTCCTCAATGGGCGCGTCCCACTCCCTGAGAGGGCTCAAGTCCGTCACCCTCGTGGATCGGAGATGCAGTTCACTCTGTTTCAGACCTTTGAGGAGCTTGAGATCACTGAACTGGGTTCGTTCCAATTCAGGCGTCGTATTCAAGGCGCGGCCATCACGATACATGGCTACAAAAAAATTCATGGAGGCATTGTTTAGCTGGTTAAGACTGGGTGGTCTTAGTAGAAGACCGGGCATTTCCATCAGAGGAGAAAGCTCTTCTACATGCGTCGAATCCAGGTCAAGGGATTCAAGTTTCATTCCGTTGAGTGGGCTGATGTCTTTGACCTGAGAATTGGAAATCACAAATTTTTTCAGGGAAAGCCCTTTGAGCGGCAGGATGTTTCTGAGGTTCATCGAATTCGAGAGAATCAGAGTCTCAAGGGGCATTCCCGAAAGAGGGGCGAGGACTCGCAGGTCATCATTGGATGAAGCGTCAAGCTCGAGAAGGGGCATACCTTCCAATGGCGAAAGGTCTACGATCCCGCACCCTGAAATTCTGAGAATTTCGATTGGCAAGCCTGCCAGGGATGACAGGTTGTTAGCCCTCGTTCTCGATAAATGAAGCTCTTTGAGCGGCATTCCCTGAAGGGGCCCCAAGTCTCCAATGCCAGTCAGCCCCAGGTTGAGGTAAGTGAGTGGCATTCCTTTCAGCGGGCTCAGATCGCGAACCTCCGGATTGCTCGTCAGGGAGAGGTGCTCAAGCGGCATACCCTTGAGTGGGGTAAGGTCGGAAAGGAATCGCGCTGCACTGATCTCCAACTTTTCCAACGGTAGGCCAATCAACGGCTGTAGAAATCGCAGGGGACTGTGGGCACTGAAAATAATGCCGATCAGTTTGTCGTTCTCGATCACTGGATTTGCTGAAACGTGTTTGCCTTCAGTTCCGTTCAGCTCATTCAGCTTTTCGATCACCTTGTTGAATTGCTCTTTGGCGGACAATTCACGAATCGATTCGTAGAACCCTTTCGTGCTAACCCAGGCCCGCGCCATCAGGATTTGTTCTTCCAGCGCTTCGATCTGCTGAACCTGAACGTGCCTGGACTGAGCCGCGAATTTCTTTGATCGCTGCCATGCCTCAAGAGCACGGGTATACTCGCCGATGGCATAAAATGCCTCGCCCGCAGCCTGCAGGCTGTCCGGATCATTTTCCGACGACAGTCCAGTGAGCAAAGCCCGGACCTTCTCATTCTCTCCTTTCTTTGCATACACGCGAGCAAGATAGGTACGAGAAAGCCCATGCTCAGGATCCAGTTCACAGGCTGTTTTGAGATACTCGAACGCCTCTTGTTCATTGCCCTGCTCACTGGCGTTGATCGCCGCAGCAAAGATGCCCCATGCGGTGTCGGAAATCCTCCGTGACATCTCGATACGCATCGCTGCCTCCTGAAATAATCCACTGCGCGACGATCGGATGGCTTCCTTCGCCAACTCACGAGCCGCCTCGTGCTCGACAGTTCGCCGGCCGGACTGGGCTCGCTTTGCCTTTATCAGGCCGAGCTCTGCATCCTGCTCCCGACGGACGGATCGGTCGGTCTCTTTCTTCAAGTCCCATAGGAAAGAGATCGTCAAACCGAAAAGAACCAGAAAACTGGCAACACTGGCAATGCTCACCGCCCTGTTGCGGCGGACAAGTTTTGCAACACTCTCCCCAAGTGTGTCGTGCTTCGCTGAAACTTCGCGGCCTTCGAGAAAGAGCCGAACGTCCCCGGCCAGTTCCGGCACACTTGAATAGCGCTCGTCCCGATTTATCGCCATGGCCTTCATGACAATGGCGTTGAGTTCCTGTGGGATGCGTAAGGAGGGCTTGCGTTGTTCAGGTGGGACAAAATCCGCATCAATTACTTTCAACAGTATTTCGTTCGTCGACTTTCCGGTGAATGCGGGGACACCAGTGAGCATTTCGTAAAGCACAGCGCCCAGCGAATACACATCCGTCCGAGGATCCAGTGGGAGCCCCTCCGCCTGTTCCGGCGACATGTAGGCTGGTGTACCGAGGACGGTGCCGTCAAAAGTTTCGGAATGGATGGAGGTCAGGGTTTGCTCGTCCGGTATTTCATTTTCATCGGTCATGACCTTGAGCGCGCCCCAGTTCATGACCACTACTTCACCGTAATCGCCCACCATGATACTTGCCGGCTTCAAGTCCCGATGGAGCACCGATTTGGAATGAGCGAAAGAAATACCGTCACAGACCTTCAGAAAAACGTCCAGGAGATGGTCGATGTTTAATGGCTGATGTTTGATGACTCGCCGCCGCCGGACCCCGTCAACCTTTCCCCCTGAACCTTCGATTATTTCCCGAAGAATCAGTGCGAGAGAACGCCCCTTGATCAGGGTCATTGAATAATAGAGATTTCCGACCGCGTCTTTTGCCACATCGTGGATTGGAACGATATTCGGATGCTCGAGATGGCCAAGTACCTGGGCCTCTTGAAAAAAACGATTTCTCTTGAAATCTTTTTCTGCATCATCGGCACTCAGCACTTTGACAGCGATTGTGCGACGAATCGCGGCATCTCGGGCCGCAAAGATACTTCGCTCTTCATTTATGCTTGCCCCGCGTTCAATCGACTCGATCTCGCCGCGCTGCTCAACCAGCAGTTCAGTCAGAGCTGCAGCGTCCTGAGCGTCATCAACCAACTTTGATTTAAACTTCGCCATTTGTCTCGGCTCTACAGGAACACAGGTCTCCCAACTGCTGAAGGCAGGCCGACCGTCAGACCGGAGGAAAATTCATGATTGCTGCTCCGGCTCAATAGCTGTTCCAGGAAACGCATCTGAAACAGACGTTCTCGCTACTTGTCTCGATCTTTAAAAGAAACTCTTGAATTTGTAATCGGCAGGGCTGGTTCCAACTACTCCAAAGCAGCCTGATTCAGCTTGTGCTTTATCTTTTCAAATATCTCCGGCCGAGTTCTTCTGATGCCGGGCAGGCTCTGCCATTCTATCGCCTTGGGCATGCGGGGCACATAGTCGTCCCAGGAAGCTATATCGATGAGTTCGCCAGCCCTGACAACTCCTGCGCAGGCGAGTCTCTTCTCACACTTTACCGTTTCTCCCTTTGTATCCATCAATTCAAAATTGCCTTCCTGTTCATCAAGAATCGTGATGTCTGCTTCGCTGCCGATGGCCAGGGAGCCGAGCGATTCTTCACGGCGAATGGCTCTTGCAGGGCTGATGGTTGTTTTCTCGATGATCGTCTCGATGGGCATGCCCAGTGCCAGGAACTTGGACATGGTGGTCAGAAGATCGAAGACCGGCCCGCCATGATTGAGCGTGTGAAGATCGCTGCTGATGATATCCGGCAGGAAGTGCTGTTCGAAGGCCGCACGCGCCGTCTCAAACCCGAAGCTCCCGCCGCCGTGTCCCACGTCGAACAGGATCCCCCTGTCGCGGGCCTGGTGAACAACCTCCAGAACCTTCCCATCTCCGCCAAGAATCGTGTCGCTGCGGCAGTGATAGCAGTGAGTGGCAATATCCCCGGCCCGCATGAGACTCAGAACATCTCCAATCGGGACTCCGCCGCCCAGGTGCGTCATCACGTGAGTGTTAGAAAGTTCAGCGGCCTTGATGGCGTATTTCAACGGCTCGACGCCATTCTTTTCCACCTGCGCTCCGCCTTGTCTCACTTTGATACCAATCGCTACATCCAAATTCTCGAGCACGCATTCGGCAGTCTCTTCCGGGCAGGCGTATCGGATGTCAGCCATCTCGCCGATTGGGCCATAGACCAGACCAAGACCGGAGATGTGGATATAGCAGAGCACGCGGCCTTGTGACTTGTTGATGCTCAATTCTCGAAATCCGGGAAACGTCACCCAACTCGCACTCCCTGCATCCACTGCTGTAGTAACTCCCTTGGCCAGGCAGGTGGGGTCCGCATCGATCCCCCAGGTGGTGACCTTGGAATAAAGGTGGGTATGGATATCGATCAGGCCGGGACAGACTATCTTGCCTGAGGCGTCCAGCGACTGAGTTGCTTCGCCCTCGAGGTCTGCCTGAATGCCGGCAACCTTCCCGTCCTGAATGCCGATGTCTGCTTTTTGATCCAGGTTATGGGCAGGATCGATAACTCTTCCGTTGCGTATGATGAGATCGTATTTTTCGGACATGAAATCTGGTCTTCCAATTGAGAAGTAATCAGGACCGCCGGGACGAATATTTGAGGCTCAGAGTTTAGTGAGTTGTGGTACCTCCAGAAAACCGTTACGTCAATAAACCTACGGAAACACTCAAGAGAGCACCATGAAAAAAATAATTGTTACAGAAGACATCGCGGGAGAACGCCTCGACAGGCTCAAGACTGAGTTCGACGTGCTTCATGATTTCGATATAGGGCGAGACCGGCCCCGTTTGCTTGCGACTGTTCCTGAATTCGAGGGAATGATCGTTCGCAATCACACTCAGGTGAATGAGGAACTGCTCGTAGCCGCGACCAATCTCAAGGTGGTCGGACGACACGGCATCGGCCTCGATAATGTAGATGTTGCTGCTGCAAGTCGGGCGGGGGTCATCGTTACCTACGCTCCGGATCAGAACACCGTATCTGTCGCCGAACTGACTATGTGCCTGCTCATTGCTCTGGCCCGTGACCTGGTGAATATGGATATCAGCACAAAAGCCGGTGGGTGGGAGCGCAATCGTTTTTGCAATATGGAGATTTACCAGAAGACCCTTGGCATTATCGGGCTTGGCAAGATCGGTTTTCGGGTTGCTATGCGTGCAAGAGCGTTTGGGCTGCGAATTCTGGCGTACGACAAATATCTCAGTACCGACAGCTTCAACTACACCGAATCCGGCGCCCTCGCGTGCACGCTCGATGAAGTGTTGGAGCAATCCGACTTTGTGACAATTCATACGCCCCTGAACGATGAGACTCGTAACTTCTGTGATGAAGGGTTCTTCGCTCGAATGAAACCGTCGGCTTATTTTCTGAATCAGGCTCGAGGCGGACTTGTCGTTGAGGATGCGATTGTGAAAGCACTTAAGGGGCGCCGCATCGCGGGTGCCGCGCTGGACGTTCGGCAAAATGAACCGCCTGGGGTGGACGAACTGGCAGGTATGGAAAACGTTATCCTTACCCCGCACATGGCCGGACTTACGAATGAGTGCCGGGAAAGGGTCTGCGGTGTAGTATGTGAAGATGTGGCCCGGGTGCTGAGCGGACTGGACCCGATCTATCCTGCGGATTAAATGCCTAGCCGTTCGCGAAGATCTTCCGTGTTCGGTTCGAGTTCGGAAGGCTGACAGTATTCCCCGTAAGAACACTCTCGATCCCGGCGAATCCGACCTCGTTAACGGACATAAAGTCCTGATTGGTGCAATGGGGGAGTGGGCCCCCATCCAGAAAGTTCGCCATCTGCTCGTAGGCTACTTTGAAGACGCTCTCCTCCGCAGGAATCTGAAGTTTCTCTAACTTCAAAGCTTCTCCCTTCGCATTGGCCGCATGAACATCGGTATAAATGCCCGTTCGAATGAATCCATTCGTGCCAAAGACTTCGCAGTAAAAGGAACCAAACGGACCTTGAGAGCCAACTTGCAACCCTGTGACGCCGTTTTCAAACTGAATAACCATGTTGTCGAGGCTTGGTTCAGGCTCGAAGCCTTCAGGCACATTCGGGCTCTCAGGGAAGGTTCCATGAGCAGTCACTGAAGTGGGGCAATAGCCCGCGAACTGACAGATCAGATCTGTGGTGTGACTGGCGAACGAAAGAAACGTCCCGCCACACCACGCGACGACAGTTTTCACTTCGCCGATGAGACCGTCTGCAACGAGTTCCTGCATTCGAAGGACCTTGTGACTCCAGTGACGGGAGTAGTCCACCATGATCGGAATGTTCCGGGCAATGGCAGCATCCATCATGCCGTCCATTTCCTTCAGAGAACAACTCGGCGGTTTCTCAAGAAAAATCGCTTTGGGCGAATGCTGAATGACTTCCGATGTCACCGAAAAGTGATGAGGTCCACGAACGCACACCGCGACAATATCCAACTCATGGTTCTCGAAAAGTTCACCTATTGACCCATAACAGGCCAGGCCTGGAAATGTTTCCCCCCACGTGCCCAAAAATTTCTGACGAGCTTCTGCGGAAAGATCGCAAACAGCCTCCAACTTGAGCTGTTCGCTCAAACAAATACCGCCCACATGGCAATACGGTCGCGGGTCCCCCGGTTTTGCGTACATGGCTGCAATGTTGCCAAGGCCAATGACTCCTACTCTGTATTTCATAATGTTTGCACCAAATCTCATTGAGAAATATGACGGCAGGAGTTTGGGAAGCGTTCCAGCTTACCTCAATTCCTCTTGAAAATAGTGTCCGTCGGATTGCCACCAGACTGAATGAAGGCAACGAGATCAAGGATCTCTTCCTTCGTAAGAGTGACGAGCAGGCCAGTCGGCATCTGTGAAACATCCAACGGCTTCCTGGCCCGTATCGATTCCTTCTTCAGTTTCACCACTTGTTTTGTGTCCAGAAGGCTCGCTACGAGATGCAGGAAATTGCCGTCATCTTTGAGGATCGTGCCAACGAAGGTTTCGTCGTCTTCTGTGAGGAATGTAAATGCCTTGAAGTCCTCGTTGATTTCGGCGGAAGGCTCAAGAATTTGCTGGAGCAGTTTTTGGCCCTGGTATTTCCTGCTGACCTCTGTCAGGTCTGGGCCGAGTTGAGTACCACTGCCGGCAATTCGGTGGCACTTGTTGCATCCAACGGCGCCAAACATCCGTTGGCCGGCCGAGAAATCTCTGCCGGTCAGTGGGATTTCGATTTCCGGTGAGAAGTCAGGAAGGTTCCACATCTTTACGAATTGGCGTGATTGTCCTTGCGGCTCTTCGTTCGAAGCGATCATCTCCTGTACCGGGGTGGTCGATTCCACCCTTTTGACCACTCGGAGGATTCCGTTCATGAGGCGGTAATGTCCCGGGAAGGTGCAAACGAAGATGTATTCGCCCGGTTCATTCGGGGCGATGAATTGCAGTTCTTCGTCTGAGCCGGGAAGCAGCAGGGAGGTTGCATGCAAGATACTTGGGCTATTGGGCAAATAGCCTTTCTTTTCTGCTTCAGGGCCCTGCATCTGATCGGCGGCTTCCCCGACTTCCTGGAGCGAGCCGGGTTTGATGATTACCAGGTTGTGGGGCATGGCATCAATGTTGTCGAATCTTATGACAACTGGTTGTCCCACCGCCACGGTCAGGCGTTTCGTGTCATAAATCATCTGATGGGGAACGGGGCGAACGACGAACTTACTCACGGCCTGGTTCAACAGTTTTGTCGTGTATTCAGTGCCGCCTGGTATGGCTTTGGCCAGCTCATAACCGAGCACCACTGTGGCGTTGATGGCCGGCGCGTTCCGATCCAGGCCCTTCTTCGACATGAGAAGTTTCAGGATGCCATCGAGAGTCGGTTTAATGGCATCCTCTGGCCACGTCTCCTTCGGCAATCTGGCAATGGCAGCGGAAGCCGCGGCGACCTGATTGCCCGCCTGAATCAAATTGGAGAACTCTCTGAATTTCTCGGCCTCCTGACCCGGAAGTTCTGCGACGGCAATCAGGAGCTCTCCCCTTAGACTCATGCCGCCTTCGGTTCGCAGATCTTTTTTCTCAATGACTGTCTTCTTCATCTTTGGGCCTTCCCAGAAAGCTTGCAGATGGTCCCCGCCGCCGGAATCAAACATAGTTACAAGCAGCTTGTGCGGCCCGGCGGTAAGTTGAATGTTGCCGCTCTTTTCAACAGGGCCATGGTTGCCGTCATTGCTTACGACCAGCTTGTCGTCGATGTAAAGCATCGAGCCGTCATCGGAGTTTGTGTAGAAGGTGTATCTACCTGATTCCGGCACCAGGATGGCGCCGGTAAAGCGAAGGCCAAACGATCCTTTGTCCTTCAACACCTCGGTGTTGAGATCGATAGCGTCCGCGATACCGCTGGCAGTGGGCTTCATCTTTTCAACCACTTCTCTGCTTGCAGACCGCGGAAACCGGGCGTAGTAATCGACGTTTATTCCGGATTTGCCTGAGATTCCCTCGCCCTCTCCCTCCGCGCTGGAAAGTAATGGCGGCAATTTGGCCATGAGCGGTTTGAGAAGTGCATATGCAGCGCTCTTCAGTGTATTGTCTACCTGCGGTAGTGCGGCGAGAAATTCGCGAACGCGGTCGGGGTCAGTGGAGGCCTCAGACCACGCTGCGTCCGGCGAGCCATCGGCCTTCATCCAGGATGCGTAACCGAGGGTCCGCATGCCTGACGTTTTAGATTGAGTGGCCATCTTCTTGATGAGCAGGAGCTGTTTTTTCAGCGCACCGGCTTCCTGTCCGCTGAAGAGCCTGCCGAGGGATTCCAGAGCCTCGGATGCATCCGGGATATTGCCGGAGTCGAGGGCATCAAGCGTCTCGATAAGCAGGGCAGTGGAGTCTTTGTTTTCGATCATGGCCAATGCGGAAAGGGCTTCCTGCCGAACTTCTGCCGGCACGCCGCTTCGAGTAAGCAGGGCGTTGTAGACGCCACGGTTACGGGGCATCTGAAGCAGTTGAGCAGTCGAGACATTTTTCAGGATGAATTGCGCCGCAGCCGGGCTTGTTGCGGTGAGCTTGCCTTCCGCGGCCGCAGGCTTCCACCATTGCTCCAGCTGCGACATAGTCTGCTTGAAGGTGAAATCAATGTAGTCATCGGAGGGTTTGTTCAGGGCGGCGATTGCTATTTCAGCGGCCTGGTAATGACGAAAGAAACTGGCTGCGCGCACGGCTTCAATGCGTACCCTCGGGTGGTCGTCGGCAACCTGAATCTTCAAAAGCTCGATGGGTTGATTCACACGGTCGCGCCAGTGGCACAACACGCGGGTAGCGGCAGCACGGGCATGGAAGTCCGGAGAACGGAGCATTCGTTTGAGAAGATATTCGTTAACGACATTAAAACTCTGGTGCAGCCAGAGAGCTTCCATCATGTGGTGTTCGAAGGCAGGATCATTTTTGTCGAGGCCGGCGATCCATTTCTCTGCGGCTGGGATCACATCGCTTTCATTGCGTCCGCTTAATTCGCTACGTGTGCGCTGCAGGACGCGTAGTTCGCGTTCCTTGAGCAAGTCGAGCAGGGCGGCGATTGGGGCTCCGGCAATTTTCTTCAGCGCGACCAGCGGACGGCCCTCACAGGTCACGCGATAGATTCGACCGTGAGCATGGTCGCGGTTGGGGTCACGCAGATTGTGTTGCATGTGGCCGATGAGCGGATTCTGCCAGTCAGTGAAATAGAGCGCTCCATCCGGGCCGGTCTCAAGGTCGACTGGACGAAAGCTCCGGTCATCGGAATACAGAATCTCTTTGACTTCCTCGCCGCGGAAACCGGATTCTTCATCGTGAACCTTAAACTGAAAGATGCCCTGAAAACCGATGACATTGGCGATGAGAAAGTTATCCATGTGCTCGTCAGGGAAATGCTTGCTCGACAAGATTTCCGTCGCCGGACAAGGCCGTGAACGACGCTGCAGCCACTGTCTGGGGGCGGGCACGCGTTTTCCGTAATCCAGATATCCGGACATCGGCGTGGCCCAATAGTGGCTGCTTCCTGTTCCGTCCGACATGAAGCTCTGCCCCCAGTAATCGAAGGCGTGCCCATGTGGATTCGGCCAGCCGTGACGCACCCAAACTTCCATCTTCTGAGTGCGGATCTCGTACCGGTAACCGCCCCCGTCGACTGTCTGGATACGTCCAAAGTATGGCGTCTCAACTTGGGTCCGGTTGAAGATGCCTTCGTTGAAATAGAGCCCGCCTCCCGGATCCATGGCGAAGCTGTTTGATGAATGGTGGGTGTCCGCGGAGTCGATACCGCCGACCACACGCTCACGAAAGTCGGCCTTACCGTCCCCGTTGGTGTCCTTCATGAACCAGAGGTCTGGCGTCTGCATGACGTAGACTCCACCGTTCCAGAATTCAAAGCCGGTGGGGCAGTGAAGGTCATCGGCGAACGCCGTCATCTTGTCCGCCTTTCCGTCGCCGTTGGTATCCTCAAACATGAGGAGCTTGTCGCTCATCGGATCCTTCGGCTTCCAGTGTGGGTAAGACGGCCAGGCCGCCACGAAAAGACGTCCGGCATTGTCGAAGGACATCTGCACCGGATTGACGAGTTCCGGGAACATTGCCTCGTCCGCAAAGAGATTCACCTTCATGCCTTCATGCATGTGCATCTGTTTGATCGCCTCCTCGCCGCTCAGAAACTCATAAGAGCCGTCCGGCTTAGAGCCCTTCCTGTTCGAATCAAGGTCTATGAATGCGGGCGTATTGCTGTCATCGACCTTGATGTCGCCTTTTCCCTGGGCTATCGACCAGATGCGCCTATCGCGATTGGCAGCCATCGCATCAAGGACCTGTAGCTCGCGCTGCATGACTTCGAAGTTCTTGTGAATCGTTGACCGCCCGCCGTAGACGGAATATCCGTCCACCGTGCGATAGCGATGCCAGTAGTAGAAGTTCTTGTCTTTGACGGATGCGCGAATCTTCTCAAGGTGGTTGGCGTCACGTTGGAGTTTCGGTGACGGGAACAACGCTGCTTCGAGCATAAAGGCAACCCGTTCGTTCCCGTATTCGTTTAGATGAATGCCGTTAACTGTGTAACGCTTTTCTGATGACTTGTAGGCATCAAGAGTGTTTTGAAACAGGCCCACGTAAGGAACCTCCGCTGCTTCCGCCACTTCTGCAATGGCCTTTGTGTAGAGCGCAAGCCTTCGATTTATTTCCTGGCCATCGGGCAGATTTGCAGTTTTGTGGTCTTCAAAAGCAATGGGGGAGACAGCTACAATCCGGGGGGCGCCTCTGCCGCTGTAGTTTTGCCCTTTCAGGTGCTTGATTTGCGCTTTGTATTCGCCCTTGAAGGCGGCCAGTTGCTCCTCTCCGGCCCACGATTCGTTGTAACCGAAGAACATGAATACCACGGACGCCTTGTTGAGCTTCAGGTGATCGTCAGGTGATCCGAAGTTTGAGGAGCGTGCACGGGTTGCAAGCTCGTCACCATTGAAGCCCAGGTTCCGGAAGCTTAGTTCGAGGTCGGAAAAGCGGTTCTGAAGAAGAGTTTCGAGCCAGCCATGATGCTGCATACGTTCGGCAAGCGCGTTGCCGATCAGGCAAATGGAATCGCCTTTTTGAAGTTGCAGGTTTTGGGCATGAACGAAGGGACACAAAATGATGAGAGAGACAAAGCAATGCTTCATGTAAGGCTCCAGGAGTCTCGTTTCGTTGGTATTTTTTGAAGACGAGAAGATAGCCCGGTTTCTCGGAATTGCCTTCCATGCAGAGCGCGGTCTGGATTCAGTTCATGATCGGGGAAGATGCGGCCCATTATTCTCTGTTATCCAAATGGTGGATCCTCAGCCGGTGCGGTTGTATTAGAGTCGTTGCGTGCCATAGGATTCGTTTGTTCATATATGCGTTAGTAAAGAGCGAAGCGTTCTGCCTCGAACGCCCGGAAGGAATATCCCTTGAAGCGAGCATTCGTTGCACTCATCTGGTAGTCCACTTCAACGTCTGATTCGGCATCCGAGGACTCAGAATGGTTTCCTGAAAATTTTCGCCAGAGCGAAATCCCCGGCCGGCTTTGTGGAATCGTAAAGAGCCTGAAATGTCGGCTGGAAATCGGTAGCGTTATGAACCACAAAGCGGAAGCCCCTCTGGGTATCGATGTGACACAGCATCAGATGCATGCGGTGACACTGGCATTCAGATCCATCTATCGAAAGTAACTGTCTTGAAGTGGGTTCCCCTTAATTCTGTCTGCCTGATCGCTGTTGGGATCCTCTGTTCTGGCTGTCTTCCGTCGGAGACCGCAAAGGCTCCATTGGTGATATCACCGACATCTCCCCCGACGATCGAGGAGGTTCTTGCACACGCTTTTTATCCTTATAACGGTCGTGGGAAACGAGGGGTGGATACTTCTACGCTGACCGGAAAGGTGATGTGTGGTTACCAGGGATGGTTTTCAGCTCAAGGCGATGGCGCCGGTAAGGGCTGGTTTCACTGGGGCAGGGGAGGGGAGTTCGGGCCGGAAAAATGCACCGTTGAGATGTGGCCAGATATGACTGAGTGCAGCGAAGCGGAAAGATTCCCGACTGGGTTCAAGCACTCCGATGGCAGCCCTGCGCAGGTGTTTAGTTCCTACAGAAAGGAAACTGTAGTTCGGCACTTCAAATGGATGGAGGACTACGGGATCGATGGCGCGTTCGTGCAGCGCTTTGTCGGTTCGATCAGCAACTACCCGATTGAGCTCAACTTCACCCAGACGGTTCTGAATCATTGTCGAGAAGGCGCGAACAAATATGGCCGGGCTTACGCGATCATGTATGACCTCTCCGGCCAAAGTGCAGATGTCGATGAGCGATTGATTGCGGACTGGAAACGGTTAGTGGATCGCTCACATATAACAAGAGACAAGAGTGATAAGGCGTACCTCCACCACAATGGGAAGCCGGTCGTCGCAGTCTGGGGAGTGGGATTCAACGACAACCGAAATTACAACCTGGAAGACTGCGAACGCATTGTTGAGTTCTTGAAAGACGATCCAGAGTATGGTGGGAATACGGTCATGCTGGGAGTTCCGAGTTGGTGGCGAGAGCTCAAGCGTGACGCCGTCAGTGATTCCAGATTGCACAAGATTTTACTGAAGGCAGACATTATCAGTCCGTGGGCAGTAGGCCGATTCGGCCCGGACGGTGTGAAGCGACATTATGAAGAGGTCATTGTTCCGGACATTGCCTGGTGTAAAGAAAAGAAGAAAGAATTCCTGCCTGTTGTTTTCCCCGGATTCAGTTGGTCGAACCTGAAAGATGGGGCTGAATTCGATCAGATCCCTCGACAGGGCGGAAAATTCCTCTGGTCTCAATTCGCCCATGCTAAGAAAGCTGGGGCGAAGATGGTTTATCAGGCCATGTTTGATGAAGTAGATGAGGCCACCGCGATTTTCAAGTGCACAAATCATCCCCCAGTAAGCAACAAAAATAGATTTCTCACTTATGAAGGAATGCCAAGCGACCATTATTTGAAGATTATCGGCAAGGCATCCCAAATGATCAGAGGCGAAATTCTCTATACTGAGAAGATGCCTGACCTTGCTCCTTGATTCAGTTTTCATCAGTTTGGGGAAGAGGAAGCCGGAGTTTGAGTAACGGCTTCAACCGGGTTCTTCTTCTTACAAGCCGGGTTCACGAACTGTTTACGACGTAAAAATTACCGTTCACTGCAAAGCTGAGCACTTTTGTAGAATAGGATCCCAGCCTGTGCCATTTGAGAGGTTTTGCGAATGGCAAAGGATTTCTAGTCAGAACGGCATATCGGCTATTGCCCATATGCCTGGACAGGCTGGAAGCCTATCCTACGAGGTGTCTCACGAGGCAGTTTTCGCCCTGCAAACAGTTCGCGAACCCTTGTAAGTCCAAATCCAGACCCGGCTGAAGCCGTTACTCCAACCCTGTTTTCACGAACTGAATATCCTAACGAGTATCAGAATCAGATGATGAAAGTCGCAAAATTATTGGGAAACGGAAAGGTTGAGATTGTCGCATCAGACCGCCCTTCGAGTGACGATCAGACGGTCTTGATCAAGGTGAAAGCAACCGGCCTCTGCGGGAGTGAACTGCATTCGATTAAAGGTTCACCTGTAGAGCGCGAGGGTTTCTACAACGGAGGTCACGAGGTCGTCGGAGTCATTGAAACAGCCCCGGCAGGCTCGAATTTCGAGCCAGGGATGCGTGTCGGCGCTAGAGTCGTGCAGGGCTGTGGCGATTGTCATTTCTGCCTGCAGGGCTACGAGACAGCTTGTAAGGCGCGTAAGATTTACGGGCAGAATGGACATGCAGAATATTTCAGGCTTGGAATCCGTGGCATCCAACTGCTGCCGGAGGATGTCGAATGGCCGGCTGGAGTACTTCTTTCCGGGGATGGGCTGGGTGTGCCGGTCAGGGCCGCTCGGAGGCTTGGAGACACGTCGGGTCAGAAGGTGGTCGTTCTCGGTCTTGGACCGGTGGGTCTCAGCAGTGTCGTCGTCCAGGTCTCCCGCGGGGCAGAGGTCATGGGTACCGACCTCATCGATTACCGAACGAAATTTGCCGAAGCTCTCGGTGCTGCTCGCGGAGTGAATTCAACAAAGGAAGATGTAAAGGAAGCCGTTCTTGAATGGACGGAAGGCCGTGGCGCAGACATTGTGATTCTGGCAGTGGGGCACAGCGCGGCATTCCTGCAGGCAATCGAATTGGTTCGCCAGCAGGGCACCCTGTACCAGGTGGGCGAACTCAGTGAGCTGACGTTCAATCCGTCAGAGACCTTTCTTAGAAAAGAAATCACCATTAAAGGTTCGTGGTATTACACCAGCGAGGACTGGAAGGAGATGCTTGCTTTGCACGAAAGAGGCCTCCGATATGACAAACTCATTACTCACGTCTTTCCTTTTGAAAAGGCTCAGGAAGCTGTGGATACCTTTGCCTCCGGGGAGTCCGGCAAAGTGATTTTGACTTACGAATGAGTCGAAAGCGCTCAGGAAATCCAGGTCAAATAATTGAATTCTCAATCATCCAATTCAGACAGGCTTGCTCACCGTATTCGGTTCCTCACTGAGTGAATCCGTTTCACCTGATGGAATCCAACAAAGCAAATCACAAGAAATCACTCACTGGCCTCGCGTGCCTTAACGCTCTTGGTGGCCTTTGTGCCGGCTGGTTCTTCTCCGTCTACAGCCAGGGACGCGTACATCTGTATCAAGGGGTTGGCCAGAACGAGTATTTCGAACCCGATGGAGGGCACGTTTATCTGGACCTCAATACGTTGTTGTGGATGGTAATCGGCGCCTCTGGTGGATTGGGTTTGTTCTTTCTCTGCACCTTCTTGAATGCAAGGGCGCACAAGGTGACGCTCAATGACGCGGGTCAGCCTGGGGGCTGGCTCTGGGTACTCCCCGCAACACTTGTCATACATCCATTGCTTGGATTATGTGGCGTGAGCGCCACCCTCATACCTGTTTTCCATTCGATATTAGTCATTGGCGGTACTGCAGGAATTGTCTTGAGCTGCACAGGTGCCAGGCTCCCACACTGGCTCGCCAGGCCGTCTGTCTGCTGGGGCCTCCTGGGTTCCCTGGGGCTGTGCCACTTTCTGATCTGCGCAAATCTGAACCTCCGGCAGTTCCATGCTCAGAACCTTGGCTACTATGACTCAGGCCAGATTGCCGAAGGTTTTCATCAGACCTTAAACGGCAACTTTATGAGGACCTATAACCAACCTCACAAACCAGAGCCGGGGCCGGGTACGAGCCTTGACCACATTTTCATTACGCGCATATGCATTCTCTTCCCGCTCTACTGTCTGTTTCCGAAGCATGAAACGATTTTGATTTTCCATGCATTGGTTCTTTCGCTGGGTGCCATCCCAGCATTCATGATCGGAAAACGAGTCATGGAAGGGAGCTTCTGGGGACTCATGTTCGCCGTTGCGTATTTGCTTTATCCACCGCTGATGTTCCTTGAATTCCGGTCGGGATGGGGCCCATCCGAAGAAGGCCAGTTGGTTCCATTGCTGTTGGCTGCCGGGTATTGCCTCTCCGCGGGACGTCCGTGGCTGGCGATACTTTGGGCGATTCTGACCATGTGCGTAAAGGAAAATGCTGCGGTTACGATCTGCATGTTCGGATTGGTGATGGCTGTTTTCTCGCCTTACCGGAAACATGGCGGGGGACTGGCGCTCGGCGCCGCACTTTATTTTCTCATCGGCACCAAGCTCATCCTGCCGATGATTGACGAATACCCCTACCAGGGAGTGATGGGGGTGTTTGCTCATCTTGGGAAGGGCTACCTGGGCATTGCCCGGCGCACGATTACCGACCCGGTTTATGTATTGGGTATCGTGCTGGCTTACAGCAATTTCTCCCTGCTGTTGCATCTGCTTGTGCCACTTGGAGCGGCGGGGGTGATGAGCCCGTCTCGTCTGCTTATTCTTGCTCCCGCACTGCTATTCCTGATGCTGAGTGGAAGCCCTTACCACCATTCAATTCTTTATTGGAATCATGCCATCCTGATTCCAGTTGTGTTTTTCGCTGGAATTCACGGGTTGAACAATGCCCGCGCGAAACTGATCGAATGGTGGCCGTGGAACAAGGATCCACGGCCCGCATTGATGGGGGCAGCCGTTACGTGTTCCGTTCTCTCCTTCCTGACCTTCTTTGTGCCGATGATGTCACAAGCTACCTTTGATGTGCGGCCCCGTCATCGCATCATCAAGAGCATTCGGAATTTGATTCCTCCTGAGAGTAGCGTTTTTGCCACCTATCGGGCAGCGGGACACCTTACCGATTACGGCCGATTGGAAATGTCATGGCGATACCTTCCAGGTAATCAGGATTACCTGGTATTTGATGCGATGGATAGATGGGCTCGATACGAGAGGACGCTCGAAGCGCGGGATGTGGCGTTGCAAGATGAATCCTACGGACTTGTCTTGCGCAAGGGTCGATTCCTGGTCTTCAAGAAGGGCGCTCCGAGAGACTATCTGTGGGACGGCATTCTGCTTGATGATGTCCCACCTGTTCAGTTTGAGTCAGGCCAGGTACAAAGGGAAGGGGCTGTATTACTCGGTTGGAATCTGCTTCCGGGCAGGACCGAGAATTCTGTCCGGATCGATGCTTTCTGGAAGTGTCACAAGGTGCTGAATAAAGAATACGAAGTGGTCGTGTTCTTCAAACTTCCTGATGGTTCCGAAATGACAGCACGTCATTTGATGGCAGATTGGATTTACCCAACGACGCTTTGGAAGCCCGGGGACGTGGTGCGCGATTCCGCGGAGATAGCGTTTGAGGGGAGGGTCCCGAAAGAGTTCAAAGTCGCTATCACCCTTGAAGAGTATTCTCTTCTTTTTAGTCAGTAAGTGCGGCATCAACACCAGACGGGATTACTCGAAACTTGCGCGCACTTGCTCTCTCAGTTTTTTCATGCCTGTTTCCAAGACCACCGAAGCGGCCTGTTTCCAATAGCTCTGGTTGAAGAGTTCCAGTGAGAGCATGCCGCGATAGCCGACTCTGTGAAGGGTCTGGAAGATCTCTGCCAGTGGTGCGATCCCATCCCCGGGATAGACACGGTCTGCGTCGCCGATGGTGTCCCTTGGCGGATTGGCTGGATAATCGTTTACATGAAAAAGACCGAAGGTTTCTGCTCCTGCCAGGCGGAGGGCGGTATGGCTGCCGCCTCCTTTATAGATGTGGTAGACGTCGGCAAGGATGCATGCATCGGGATGTTCTGCTTCGGCGGCGATGTAGAGGGCTTCCCCAAAACGATACAGGCTTTTTGAAAAGCCCCAGAATTCCAACATGGGGACGACGCCGAAATCCTGGGCGATGTCCAGGAGGGCGCGGTAACGTTCTGCAGCCCGATCGAGGTTCAGCCCTGGTATGTCCTGGACACCCATCGGGGCGGCGGCCAGCCTTTCGGCTCCGATTTTTTGTGCCATGTCGAGATTGCGTCTGGCCTCCTCGAGGCCGGCGGCCCGTTCGGCATCGTTATCAACCGCCCACTTTGGGAAGCCGATTACATTGGGCACTCTCATCCCGGCGTCGGCGATTGTTTTCCCCAGGTCTTTCAGAGAGCCACCGTCGTCGGTGAAAGCATCGAGTTCATTTATCCAGGGCTCTATTCCTGCGTAGCCGGCTTTGGCTGTAAGCTCGACGACCTTTTCAATGCCTAATGCCTGGCCTTTGATGGTGCTGGTGTTGAGGCTGTATTCGAATGGTTCTGATTTGGTGCTCATCATGTTTCCTGCTGTGAGTGATTTCAAAGTTGACTATAGATGGTCAGGCCATCCGAAGGACAAAGTTTTAACTCCCGTACACGGCCTGAATCAAGCCGCGCATATATCCAACTGCGAACAGACGGCCCATCATTGAATATCCGGTGGCCTCGCCCTGTTCCCCTTCAAGGAGCGGTACATGATCGGGCCGGGCCGGGCCGGTGAATCCGATCTCTTTATAGGCGCGAACCGTTTCGGGCATATCTGTCTGACCACAATCGTGAAATGTTTCCTGAAATTTTGGGACGCATCCCCGCACGTCTCTGAAGTGTGCGTAAACGATACTCTTTCCAAGGGCGCGAATGCTGGCTGGAACGTCCTCGCCCATTTCTGAAAAACATCCCTGGCAAAGGCAGATACCATTAGATTCGCTTTCGACGAGATCGACGAGTCTCTCGTAATCAGCCCTGCTGCTCATGATCTGGTCGCTGCCCCGAAAACGTGACATTGGAGGATCGTCCGGATGCATCGCCAACTTGACGCCAGACTGTTCAGCAACCGGTATGACTTGCTCAAGGAAGTTTTTCAGACGCAGCCAGAGTTGATCTGAACCAGCCCGATTTTCGGGCGGGGCGTCTTCCATGAGTGCTTCATCGAATGAACTCACGAGCGCTCCACCTCGATCTAAGGTGGTAAAACTTGTGCGACTCATATCGCCAGTCGCCATGAAATTGTAGGTGAGGATTGGGATACCCAGCTTCCCCATGTTTCGGATGAGGTTCTGAATGTTTTTGATCTGGTCATCCGTGCCATCGAGGCCGAGGACGACTTGCCGCAAGGGCACATAGCCTTCGATAACGCTGAGTTGGAGGCCCGCACTCTCAACCTGCTTTTTTAAGGTGAGGAGAGCGTCGGAATCAGAGCCCGGGTAGCGACCGACAATATCGGTAACCCCGATCTGGCTTGCGAGCTTGAGGTGGGATTCAGTGAGCGGGGTGAGGACGGATGCGATACGCATGGATAGAAGTGGGTTCAGGATTCGGGATTCAGGGTGCTGGATGCGGTGAGTATAGGACTCAGTTTGCCAGGCTCGACTTGTCAGGAGATCGTCAAGTGTATTTGAGACCGTGGCCGGTGAATGTCGTTACGATGGTTTCGCCGCTTGTCTGGTTGCAACCAAGGTACTTTCGAGCGCCGGCAATCGTTGCCGCGGATGTCGGTTCAATATAGTGCCCGATGAGGGCCATGTCCTTAAGGGCGGACAGCGTATCAGAATCTTCTACGGCCAGTATTGTTCCCCCGGAGGACCGGACTGCCGCCAGGATCTGTTTCGCTCGAACAGGCTGGGCGATGGCGATGCCTTCGGCTTTCGTATCTTGTC
Source organism: Planctomycetota bacterium (assembly GCA_027625095.1). GTDB lineage: Bacteria > Planctomycetota > PUPC01 > JACPCR01 > JACPCR01 > JAQBXN01. The sequence goes on from JAQBXN010000033.1 coordinate 62,793, forward strand.
TTTCAAATTCGGCAATGTCCTCTGCGCCCGACTGGAACGCGTGAAACAGTGGGGCACAGCCACTTGCCTGGATGCCGACCAACCTTGGCATCTTCTCGATCACCTGATCGGCCAGGAGTTCACGGAAACCGATTTCGCAGCCCAAAAGGAGAGTGCCATTGCCAACCGGAACGATGACGGTATCTGGGGCCTGCCACCCCAGTTGCTCGCATATCTCGAATGCGAACGTTTTGGTGCCGTGAAAGAAATATGGGTTCCATGAATGGCTGGCGTAGAAATGGCTTTGCGCGGCTTCCATGGCAGCGTTCGCCGTATCTTCCCGAGTGCCAGGTACGCGATTGAGTCTTGCCCCGTAGGACTTGATCTGGTTCAGCTTGGCGGGTGAGGTGGACTCGGGCACAAAAATTTCGCATTCGATACCGGCACTCGCGCAGTAGGCAGCGATGGCACATCCGGCGTTTCCAGATGAATCTTCGACGACGTAATCAACTCCGAGTTCTTTGGCCTTGCTGATGAGAACTGACGCGCCACGATCCTTATAGGAGCCGGTGGGGAACAGGTGGTCCTGTTTGACCAGTATGTCCTTGCCTTCCAGCTTGAGAGAGGAGAGGGGAGTGAAGCCCTCCTCGAGAGAGACTGAATTCTTGTCTGACCGGATCGGGATGGCTTCCCGGTATCGCCACATATCGGCGGGTCGCCGGGCGATTTGATCGAAGTCAAAATGTGTTTCGCATTCAAGATCGAGAAGTCCTCCGCATTCACAACGCCAGCGAACGTCTGTGTCGGGGAATCCGGCCGGGCATTGTGTGCAGACGAGATGATTCATTTCTGTTGTTCAGGGCGTCCAGAGAATGTTGTCAATTCCTGAGCAAGGGCTGCCTTCAGGACCGGATGCTCTCCCCGGTGGTAGTCGTTCAGGGTTTGGGCCCATTCCTTCAGGTGCGTCGCCCAAATCCGGAATTCAACCCGCCCTGACATGCGGTATTTTCCAGCCGCGATCTCGATACTTGTTCGAATCTGTTCCCAGCGGGGAGTCTGCCTGATGCTCCATAGAAATTCACGAATTTGCATCCATTGCTTGATCTTGAAGTGGTGCAGTTCGTCAATTCTCGATGGTGCTTTATTGCTGCCGTCTTCAGTCATTCGTTCCAGGAATCCACGCAGTTCTTCCTCGCGAAAGAGCGACACCTGCAATCGCTGACTTTCTATCGCTGCGACTAGGCCGACAAGTCGCATATGTGGTTCGTCTTCCCTGTAGTGAGGATCGGGGGGATTCCCTTCATAGCCGCTGGAAACCCAGGCCAGATAAGGTGAGCGGTCACCAAGATCTTCGTATGCCTCCATTACCGAAAGGCTTTTGTTCAGTTCCACGCTCCATGCATCCGCTTTGCAGCAATGGCGGCGAAGATGCCGCAGCAGGTCTCTGAAATATGAGGAATGCTCGAACAGGGTGTTTTCCGAGTTGAGTGCCACCGTGCACATGAAGAGCATGAACACCAATCGCCTGTCTTCCTCAGTACCGGTGGCCGTTTTTGCGAGAGACTCCCTCGCGTCCCTGAAATCGCGCAGGAGGATTTCCTTGAGATTGGGAGACAGGATCGCTCGAAGAATGTTCTCCCTTGCCAGGTGGCAGTACCAATACACCTCGGTCTCGGATTCGCCGACGAGTTTGTCGTGAAACCACTCCAACTCAGTGCTGAAAACTCTGTCAAAATCAACCGCAACCGCGGCCAGGTTGTTGAAGTCGTGGAAACGAAGTAAGGCGCTTCCCTCGCAATCGAACTCTTTCCAACGCCGATCCAGCCCCTCCCGGGAATCCCCCAGCGTGGCGAACTCTTTTTGGACTTCCAATTCCCACTGGGGACTATTCAGAATCTGCTTTGGTTTTCGCTTCTTCCTGGCCATCAGCCCTGGCTGACCTCAACGAGCTTGGCGAGCGCATTCTTTGCTGCGCCGGAAGCGACTGACTCTCGTGCGGCGGCAAGCCCACCGGCCAGGTCAACAGCCTGGTCCGCGGCATAAATGGCTGCTCCCGCGTTCATACATGCGATGTCCGCCGCAGGGCCGGTCTCGCCATCGAGTAGTGTTCGAATCAGTTCGGCGCTTTGCTCTGCGTCTTCGACCTGAAGCCGCGCCAGTGGGACTCGTTTAATGCCAAATTGCTCGGGTGTAATTTCGTAGGTCGATGTTTCGCCGTCCTTGAGTTCGCTCACCTGTGTTGGGCCGGTGGTAGAGACTTCGTCGAGTCCTTCAAGGCCGTGAACCACGAGCGCATGAGTTGAGCCGAGCTCACCGAGGACATTCGCAAGACGTTCGGTCAGTGACTTATCGAAGACGCCGATGACCTGGTGCTTCGCGCCGGCCGGATTCGTCAAAGGGCCGAGCACGTTGAAGATGGTTCGCACACCGAGTTCCCGGCGCGGGCCGATGGCATATTTCATGGCCGCATGCATTTTGGGGGCGAACAGGAAACCGATGTTGGCCTCGGCGATACATCGCTCCACAGTTGGAACATCCGCATCAAGATTAACGCCGAGAGTGGCTAGAACGTCTGCGCTGCCACTCTTGCTTGAGACCGATCTGTTTCCGTGTTTTGCCACTTTAATGCCGGCGCCCGCAACGATGAATGCCGCAGCAGTGGAGATGTTGAAGGTATGGGAAACGTCTCCGCCTGTGCCGCAAGTGTCGACGGAAATGCCGTCACCTGCGTTCACTCGAGTGGCCTTCTCCCGCATGACTGTGGCGCAACCGGTGATCTCGCTGACCGTCTCTCCCTTCAGACGGAGGGCAACCAGAAAACCGGCGATCTGGGCGTCTGTAGCCTTGCCTTCCATGATCGTATTCATCGCGGCGGTGGCTTCTTCTGTAGAAAGGTCATGTCCGTCGATGAGTTTCTGGATGGTCTTTTGCATCAGTTCAATTCTTCTGTGGTGATGAGTTCAGCCCCTTTTTCAGGTTGGCATACATAAACACTGGGAGTGATTTCGGTGCGGGCTCGATACTGCTTGGTAATGGTATTGCAAAAGTTCGCAACACCCTCCGGCTCGACCAGATTAACGGTTAAGCCGCCGAAGCCTTGCCCGGACATGCGGGCGCCGTAAACCATGCGCGTGTTACAGGCGATCTCCACCAGGAGGTCGACCTCTTTGCAGGAAACGCCGTAGTCGTCACGCAGGCTGTTATGTGACGCGTCGAGCAGGACGCCCGCTCGAACGATATTCCTGTCGGCAAGCGAATCCGCACATTCATCTACTCGCTGGTTTTCGGTGACGATGTGTTTCACGCGCTCGCGAACCGGCGGTTGAAGCATCGGGCCGTAAAGATTGAAATCACGCAGCGACAGATCGTGCAGGGTCCGGATTTCTCGTCCACGAACAAACTTGGCGATCTTGCGGACACCTTCGCGGCATTGGTCACGCCTGCTCAAGATTTCGTTCAGCGAGTCTTCTGATCGTATTCGGCTGTCACAAATTACCAGGGTGCAGTCCGCAGAAATCAACGGCACGAACCTGACATCGAGATTGTGACAGTCCAGTTTGAAGGCCATCCCGGCCTGGCCGAAGAGGCATGCCACAGGTGCTACGAGGTCGCAGTGAACGCCGACGAATTCGGTTTCCACCTTCTGGCTGAGCCGGGCGACCTCTTCCGGATCACGCGCCGCTCCGGCGAGATGCAGGAAGGTCAATGCAGCCGTCACCGTCAGCGCAGTGGATGCCCCAAGCCCGGCTTCTACAGGGAGATTGCCCGCGAGGACAGCATCAAACCCTGTTGGCTTCACTTGCCATTCCTGTTCGATAAGTTCGGCCACGCCTTTGATGTAATCAAGCCAATGGACGTCCTCGCCGCACTGCAGATCGGCTAAATCAAAACTTTCGGTGCGGTCGAGATACACCGAATGGATGCGAACCGTGTTGCTGTCGTTGGGTTTGAACGCGAGTACGGCGCTCATGTCCACTGTTACCGGCATCGCATGTCCGCCGAAGTGTTCGGTGTGGTCGCCCAGGAGATTTACACTACCGGGGGCGCGGGCGTAGCCGGACGGCACACCGTCGAACCGCTGTTCAAATTCGAATTTGGCTTCCTGGAATAATCGATTCATGGCGGGATGTTAATGGGGGAGGGGGGAGGATCAAGATGGTTGATGGTTGATAGTTGATGGTTAATGATGTTCCATTCTTGGTATCAATTTGAACAACGCCCATCTGAATGAACGTTTGAAGAATCAGAGATCAAATCCGTCCGAATTTCGCCCCTGAGCGTTCCCCTCTTTTAGGAAACCATCATGAAAATCGTTTCGCCTGCCGCGTTGCTTGTCCTTGTAACCTGTTCTTTGACCTTCGCCGGGAATTGGCCGCACTGGCGTGGGACCAATACCGATGGTATCAGCGATGAATCTAAACTCCCTACCAAGTGGAGTGCCACAGAGCATGTGGCGTGGAAGCTGAAATTGCCTGGCCCCGCGGGGGCCTCGCCCGTGGTGTGGGAGGATAAAGTGTTCGTCAGTGCTGTTGATGGGAACGATCTCATCCTCATTGCTGTGAGTACCGATGGAAAGGAATTGTGGCGACAGAAAATCTCATCCGGAAATCAGGCGATCCGTGGGGACGAAGGAAATTTTGCGTCGCCCTCACCGGTTACGGATGGCAGCCATGTCTGGTGCATGATGGCAAACGGCGACATCGCCTGTTTCGATTTTGAAGGAAAAGAAATCTGGAATCGAAAACTTTCTGAGACATTTGGGCCGTTCATGAATCCCTTTGGGATGGTCTCCTCCCCGGTGCTTTATGGTAAAGCGCTCTACCTGCAGCTTATCCACGGAAACATTCGCACACCCGCGGCAGACGAAGCCCGTATTGTGGCCGTCGATAAGGAGAGTGGTAAAGACATCTGGACGCATATTCGCAAGAGCGATGCACACACCGAGAACAAGCATTCCTACGCTTCACCTATGTTGTACGACGATGGGCAGAGGAAGTTTTTGATTACTCACGGCGCTGATTACGCCACAGGAATCGACCTCGCCACCGGCGAAGAAATCTGGCGTCTGGGTGGGCTGAATCCTCAGAACGATCCCCAGAAGCGTTATCACACCACACTCCGTTTTGTCTCTTCGCCCGCTGCCGCCAAGGGAATCATCGTTGTTCCTACTGCCAAGAACGGCCCGGTCTTCGCCATCAAGGCGGATGCAAAGGGAGATATAACCGGCGATGAAAAGGCCCTCCTCTGGAAGCGCGAGACGAATACGCCGGACGTTCCGTGCCCGCTGATCCGTGACGGGCTGGTCTACCTGTGCCGTGAGAATGGCAACCTGGTCTGCATGGATGCCGCGACAGGCGAGGAATATTACCAGGAACGAACACACGCCATGCGACACCGTGCGTCACCGGTATTTGCCGATGGCAACATCTATCTCTCCGCCAGAGACGGCAAGGTGAGTGTGGTCAAGGCCGGTAAGAAATTCGAGTTGCTGGCACAGAATGATCTGGGGGAATCACTCTCCGCATCGCCGGCGATATCAAACGGCACGATCTATCTTCGGACATTCGATCATCTTTGGGCGATCAGGTAATGAGACAGGTAGGGAGGCGCTGACAGCTCGCTCACCCGATGTAAAGCCTTGACGACTGCTCGCCTCTCGCTAAGGTTCGCACTTACCGATTCAAAAGATTCTCTGCTTACGGAGGAGTAGCACAGCGATGCTGAAACAAACGTCCTTTCTATTCTGCCTCGTTTTATTGAATGCCTTCTCCGAACTACCCGAGAAAAATTTTAAGAACAGCATCGGTATGGAATTGATCCTGATTCCTGCCGGCGAGTTTGAGATGGGGAGTCCGGCTAACGAAAAAGACAGGGATGAAAATGAAGTGCAGCACACTGTTAAGATCACCAAGCCATTCTTCATGTCCAGGACAGAAGTCACGCAGGGGCAATACGAGGCCGTGATGGGTAAGAATCCAAGCGACTTCAAAGGTAAAGATTTACCAGTGGAAAGTGTATCGTGGGAGGAAGCAGTTGAATTCAGCAAAAAGCTTTCTGATAAGGAGAGAAAAGCGTATCGCCTGCCCACAGAGGCGGAATGGGAATACGCGTGTCGGGCTGGAACAAAAACAATCTTCAGCTTTGGTGATAGTGATAAGAACCTGGGAGACTATGCCTGGCAATCGGGTAACAGTACAGGTACGACCCACGTAGTTGGCCAGAAGAAGCCCAACTCCTGGGGGCTTTACGATATGCACGGAAATGTCTGGGAGTGGTGCTCTGACTGGTATGGGGACTATTACTCGAAGACTATTGTTGACCCAACAGGCCCTACCGCGGGCG
>JAQBXN010000034.1 GCA_027625095.1 Planctomycetota bacterium
CCTCCTCAATCGCTTTCCGAACCTGCTTCTCCTGGTACGGCTTGGCGTCATCGCCAGACCTCCCGCTAAGTGTGACAGCACCGCGATAGCGATCATGTATAAACTTACGGTGCGATCCCTTCCCTCCTGGAATTTCGCAAAAACCCGTTGCGGTCAGGTCTGCGATCAATTCTCGAATCTTTTCTCGGCTAGAGCAAATTTTACAGCTTCAGGGGCAACGGAGGCAACGGAATTGCCTCGGCCTGCCCAACGCCAACTTTCACCGACCGCGGCGAGGCGCGTCTGCACGGTCCCGGCCGGACCCGTGCAAGGCGATGTTCGGCATGCTCTTACTCTTGCACTGGTTCATCAGCTTGAGAATCATCGTGATCAATGTTGCGTACAGGAGTGAGACAAGGAGCGTCAGGGATCCAAGAAGAACCGCCAAGGCCAGGTCTGCTTTTTCCGAGAACGGCCACAGGCGCAGACGACCGGTCAGCTCGACGATCCAGAGGAGCGGGGCAAGAACCACAGCCCCGGTCTTGTGAAGCAGCATACTTCGACCCGGAGCATCATCGGCCACAAGAATGATGGCCAGGATTAAGAAAATGCAGCCGGTCATGGCCAGGAATCTGATGTGCTCTCGTTTTTTCATTGCGGCTAACGTTGGAACTCACCGGCGACTTGACGAGTCCGTGCGCAGTGAAGGAATACGAAGGATAAATGGTGACGAATTCATCTCAATCTCCGTCGCTCAAAAGGGCGTTCGGTGGAGTGAGCTTGTTAGCAGCCTCTAGCTCACAATCATCTACGTTGTGCCTCAAGAATAATACAGTCTGTGATATATGTGACTTTCTTATCAAATTCTTTCGCCGAACACTTAATTAACTTCTTTTCACCTAATATCGATATGACACAGTCTCCGTAGTCAGTGGACTTGAAGAGGATAGCCCCTCGCTCCGGTTTGGGCTCCGTGTTCAAGTAGAGGATGCCCGATGTTTCAGCCGACCCCAGCCATTTGACGAATTCGGAATCGTTGTGGATAGAGGAACGAACTTTTCCGTCTGTACCGATGTGGCGATTAACTATCTGTTGTCCCCACAAATACCACGCCAGTTGCATCTTGTCGCGAGTGTCGGGAGGCGCCGAATGAAGCATTGGAGCGAAGACGATCAAGATTACTGTGGTGTATAGGAGTTTCATAGCTCACCGAACAGTTGTGCTGTGATGCGAAAACGTCGCATAGCACACAAGGATGTCAACGCTGATAGCATCCCTTGAATCCTTGAGTCGACCTTCATCGCCGGTCAGTCCCACCACCCGGTGCGGAATTTCTCGATAGCGCGGCATAGGGCATCGAGGTTTTCCGAAGGTGCCGGCGATGAATTCCAGCTCACCTTCGGGCGATTTGAGCTTTTGGACTTCCTCCTCGATCAGGTCGTGGATTTCCTGGGATGTGCCGAACGGGACGACTTTCTGCCGGTCAAAGTCGAGGCGGATACGCATCCGTCTCTTTACCTCACGGGCAAGCCCGTCGATTCTGACCCCTATCCCCGCCTGTACTTCGGGGATAGCCAGGCAATCTTCTTCACCTGCCAGCAAGGGGACTGTCGGTTTAACCAGTTCCTTGCTGTCTCAAGATGCCACTGGCTTGCCCAGTGGAGTTTTCACGCTCTTTTCTCGCGCAGGTTCGGATTCTCTCAGGAGATGCCACTGGCTTGCCCGGTGGCATCATTAAACCAACAGTCCCCAAGCTGGCGGGGACCGTATCTCATTCTCTTGAGCGTTTTCAGCTTAGAGATCTCATTCCCCTTTGAGCAAGCTCACAAGAGTCTCGGCCCTGGGATCGATCTGGGTAACGACAGGATTTTGAGAGCGTAGAGCGCGTGGCGACAGTTTTGCGTTTGCCAACCACGTGACACACCGGCAGTGGCGGGCAAATAGGCTTCTGTTTCTGTAGAGGAAGCGCTGGCTATTCGAGATCGTCTGCGAATTCCTTGAGCAACGCCGTATGCGCAACATCGGCCTGTTGACCTTTGACCACACATCCGATTTCGATTTCGGAAGTGCTGATCAATTCGATGTTGACGTTGTTTTCCGCAAGGGCTGTGAACATCCTCGCGGCCACATCCGTGTGACTGCGCATACCGACACCGATGACGGAGATGGTGGCGATATTGGAATCGAATTCAACGAAGGCTGCACCTACCATCGCCTGGATGGAATTACAGATGGCGAGTGCCTCTTTCATCTGGATTCTGGGCATCGTAAAGGTGACATCGACCTTCCCGTCTCCGCCGCTGTTCTGAACGATCAAATTGACGTTGATTTCATCCTTCGCCAATCGGTTGAAGAGCTCGGCCACGATGCCCGGCTGGTCAGTCACATCCCCAAGCGTAATCTTCGCCTCCGAACGGTTCAGCTCGACTGAACGAATCACAAATCCTTCTACCTGGCTCAGCTCTGGCACGGGGGCTCCTGATATGGTTAATGGTTAATGGGTAATGGGTAATGGACGCTGGATAGTCCTCAGCTCTCTTCTGGCTTTTCGCTATCCGTTTTTCCGCTTCTGGTGAACGGGAAAAGAATGACATCTTTGATATTGAGTCGATTAGTAAGCAGCATGATCATGCGGTCGATTCCGATACCGAGACCGCCGGTCGGCGGCAGGCCGAGATCGACCGCAGCCAGGAAATCTTCGTCGAGGGGGTGCGCTTCTTCGTTCCCTCCCCTGCCCTCTTCAACCTGTTCATTGAGAAGGCAGCGCTGGCGAATCGGATCATTGAGCTCCGAATATGCGTTACCGATCTCCCACCCGTAGGCGAACGGCTCAAAGCGCTCGATCAGCCGTGAATCTTCCCGATGAATCTTGCAGAGCGGAGTAGATTCGAGCGGATGATCAATCACAAATGTGGGCTGAATCAGATGACGCTCACAGAAAAACTCGAACATGATCTGCACCAACTCGCCCCAGGTGTGTTTCCGGACTTCCCCCCGGGGGAGTTCCTCCTCAAACAGGCGATGGCCTTCCTGCAAGGCAAGCAGGGCATTTTGCAGCCCCTCGGAATCAAGCTTTGCCGCATCGATGCCGCTGTGCTCATGCACCAGATCGAGCATCTTCGCCCGTCGCCACCCCCTGGCAAAATCTATCTCGATCTGTTCGCCCTCCTCATCGCCAATCAGAACCCTGGTGGTGCCGTTCACGTTCTTAAAAACGTGTTCATAGAGTTCCTCGGTCAACGCCATCATGTCGTTGTAATCAGCGTATGCTTCGTAGCATTCCATCATCGTAAATTCAGGATTGTGCGTTTTGTCGATACCCTCGTTCCTGAAATTTTTGCAGACGGTAAAAACCTTCTCAAAACCGCCGGCAATGAGCCGCTTGAGGTAAAGCTCGGGAGAAATCTGCAGATAGTAGGTTTCATCAATCGCGCGGACTTCCGTGGTAAACGGCCGGGCTGCCGCGCCGCCGTATACCGGCTGCAACAGCGGAGTCTCAACCTCGACATATCCGCGTCCGGTCATGAATTCGCGTACCGCGACAATGGCTTTTGACCGCTTGAGAAAGTTATCACGCTCTTCAGGCGCACTTGTGAAGTAGGAGCTGCGGTCCCGGTAAATGAGCTCGCGGTTTGTCAGTCCTGCATGCTTGTCTGGTAGAGGGCGCAAGGCCTTGCTGAGGAATACGGCCTGCTCGACCATAATGCTGAGCTCGCCGGTACGAGTCAGAAAGACTGGGCCTTCTACTCCGACCCAGTCGCCCAAATCCCAGAGCTTGAGTTGCTGGAAAGCGGCGTCACCCAGAACTTTTTTATTGAGAAAGATCTGAATACGACCCGATTGATCCCGGATATCCGCAAAGATCGTTTTCCCCATCTCACGCCAATTTGTGATGCGACCAGCGGTATTGACCTTTTCTTCGCTCTTGGTATCGATTTCGATCTCGCCGTATTTTTCGCGAATCTGCTCTATGACGTGGGATCTTTGGTAGCGATAAGGATAAGGCTCGACCCCCAACTCACGCAGCCCCTCGAGCTTCTTGATCCGGTTTTGTCGGTATTCGTCTTCAGTACTCATGATTAGTTTTCGATCCTTAGAAAGAGCGGCTCTTCAACCGAAACGCCCTCGTCTGTGAATCGGCCAAGTGCGCGACGAACGGTTCCGAATGGTGTTGGCCCAATGGTGATAACATCGGGGACAAGATCGCCGTCTCGGAGTTCGTGCAAGTTGTAAATTTGATGAATGTCGATTCTGTCACTCTCAGTCTCGCCGTACAGAATCACGGTCTTACGCATGAACACGCCCGGTTCATCCTTACTGACGGATTTTATGTATCCCGGCGAAACCTGATCGTCGCAAGAAACAATATTGAATTTCTTGTCGGAGCAATAATAGGAAGGGTTACTCACCACGCCGTTCTGAATGCGCTGTTGAATCTCCATCACGTCACTGAAGAGCGCAGTCGCCGTGGCCTCACCACCAGCGCCCTGTCCGTAATACAATTGACTGGCAAAACCCTCTGTCACACCTTTGATCGGTTCGCTCTCAATGTAGATTGCATTGTAGGCCCCAGTGACATTCGCCAGAGGATGATTCTGCTTCACCAGGCATGGGTGCACCCGCAACTCTATGTCATTTCCCTTCTTCTCAGCTACCGCAAGGGGCTTGATGACGAAGCCAAGCTTGTGGACCAGGGTCAGATCTTCCAGGGAAATAGGCAGGATGCTGGATCTGGGAATGTTTTCTTCCGTGGGTTGAACCGCGGTATGAAAAGCAATCGATGCCAGGATGGAAAGTTTCTGTGCCGCATCATGTCCGTCCACATCAAAGGATGGATCGGCCTCCGCAAGTCCGGCAACCTTCGCATGGTCGAGGGCCCACAGCATGGCTGGGTTGGACGCATTGGCGTAGCTCTCGGCAGATACCTCTTTACCGAGCTTTGCTGCATCCGGCAGGGCCGCTCCCGGCTGGGAATAGCCCGGCATGCTCGAAAGGATGTAATTGCAGGTGCCATTCATGATCCCCATGATTTTGCGGATCGGTTGCCCGCGCCAGTGTTCACGCAGCAACCGGATGACTGGGATGCTTCCCGCTACGGACGCTTCAAAACCGACATTTACGCCAGCATCGTCTGCCGCTGCAAATATCTCTGTCCCCCAGGACGACAGCACGGTCTTATTTGCGGTGACCACATGTTTGCCGGCACGGATCACCTGAAGTAACCGTTCCCGAGTCTTGGCAAACGGATCACCCTCAGAACCTCCTGAGCCACCGATCACTTCGACGACGATATCCGTCTCGGAATCACCGGCGATGTCTTGCCCGTTGCGTTCATCATACTCACTGCTGGAAATCAGTTTCACCCCGCCCGCGGTTCGAATCACATCATATTTAGCTTGCTCCGGATTCCCTACCACCACACACCGGACGCTAAAATCCTGTTCCCGGTTAGCAAGCATCCTAAAGAGCGGGAGCCCGACTGTACCACAGCCAAGCATGGAGATGCCGATTCTTCTGCTCATTTGAGGTTACCCGGTGTAGTTGCAGCGCCGCCAGATTCTTAAGGCGCAAAAGTGTATTGGGGTGTTAGGCAGATTCAACCAGTGGTGAACGCCAGGAGCGATACGCGGGACAGGATGTGAATGCACATCAGATGAAACGCTGGACCCTCGCCCCTTTACCCGGGATGACGCTCCAGACATCGCCCGGAAATTTCCGTGGTTCGTAATAATCTGTGAGGAGTTTCTGGGTGATGGACTCCTCCGCCTCCTCCTTCACCAGAGCCATAATGCAGCCCCCCATACCCGCTCCGAGAATCTGCGATCCGAGGCAACCATCTACGGAATCACAGAGGTCCACCAGGGCGTCGACGTTTTCAGTGCTGCAAGCATAGGCTCCGGTCTGATTTTCCAGAGCAGCCGCCGGATCGCTTTTTTCTGCACGACGGATGAGTCTTTCCAGTTCCATATTATCCAACGGAGTGGGTCGCCAGGGGGTCCGCGTTTCTCCCATGCGTGAGACTCGGTCACCATCATGCGAGAGCCTGATCCAGGCGCCGAGGGTTTCAAGATCGCCTTCTTGAAGTAACTCACCGAGCCTGCATGAACGCGCCATTTCAGCAAGCCCGTACAGCAGGATATCGCGCACCGGATACCCCCCCTGAGGCATGGTGTGGCTTGAGAAGATGTCTTCAAGCTCGTTGCCGTCCCCGGCATTGGATTGGAGTAATTCATCTCGACCGATCTTGATCGGTAATTTAAGCAAAAGACGGTAGACCGCGGCGGGGTCTAATGCGTTGGGGCCAACAACCAAATCCCGCAGATGAGGACAAGTAGCCTTCCACTCCGGATGCTGTTGGTGAAGAATCAATTTAGAGATTCGGTAAACGGCTACACGCCAGTTGTAACCGTTTCGAGCGTTCTCCCCCTTGGCCGCCCGGTCGTGTGAATTGGCAAGAATAATACGGTGCCCCGCAGGAAACGGGTGGACACCTTTGAGGCTGAAGGGGACGCACCCAAGTTGGACGACGCTGTCCGGTTGTGAGGCAAGCATGGCGGCGGGATCACTGGTGCCGCCTTTCAGGCCGATAATCTTCTCGGACTCGCTGGACAACTTGATGAGATGTGAGTGGTCGAGGCTTTTCCCGAGAAGCTCGCAGGAAGCGAGCACCATGGAAAGGGAAAGTGCCGACGAGGAGGATAACCCAGCCGCGGGAGGCAGGTCACCGCCGCAGCAGATGTCGAGTCCCGACAACGTATTGCCGAATTCCCTGTTCATCCGAAGAATGACGCCAGCCAGATAAAGGCACCAGAGTGGCAAGCTTTGGCGAAATTCGATCACTTCAGGGCTGTCAACGAAGTCGTACCAGTCTCTATCTCCACAATGTGGCGACTTCCTCAAATCAAGTTCGTAATCCGCGTAGCCTTGAGGATCTATGTTGGTGAATCGAAAAATAGAATCCCCGCGTGGTGCCGCGGCGACGTAGATGTACCGGTTCACCGCCAGCATGTTGACATCGCCGCCCTGGTGGTCCACGTGGCGTCCCATCATGTTGATACGGCCCGGGGCATGAGCGAGGACCGCCGGGGCGCGGCCGAATCGGTCTGTGAACTTCTGAATGATTTTCTCTTTCATCAGGCGCTGGCGTTGGACCATGCGGTAGATTTGCCCCGGCGAAGAATGAGGTGATCGGTCGTGGCAGTTCCCTGCTGGCTCAGCAAGAACATCGCCGCCTCCGCGACTTCTTCAACGGTCATCCAATCATTGAAATCAACGTCATCACGAATCCCACGGGCGAGCGGCGTGTCGACCCCGCCCGGGCTGATGGTCTGGACAACAATGCCGTATTCCTGAAGTTCAAGCCCCATGACCTTGGCCAAGCCGATCTGAGCGTGCTTGGACGCGCAGTAACCGCCCTGAGTTGAGTATGGCTTGAGACCGGCAACAGACGCTATGTTCAGTATCCGGCCCAGACCTCTTTCAATCATTCCCGGGATAACAGCTCTCGAACAGAGAAACGATCCGCGGACATTAACGGCCATCATTTCGTCAAAATCGTCCGGCGTGAGCTCCCAGACGGGCGCAAACCGCGCGACGCCGGCGTTGTTGACGAGGATGCTGACGGGGCCGAGCAGCGCTTCGGTTTCTTTTATCAGGTTCGCAACCTCTTCTTCTTTGCTGATGTCAGCCTGTATGGCGGCGGAATTGACGCCGTATTCTCGGATGAGCCCGGCGGTTTGTTCAAGGGGCTCTCTGGTGCGACCGCAAACCGCTACGGATGCACCCCTGGCCGCGAGAGCGAGGCCGATGGCTCGGCCAATGCCGGTGCCCCCGCCGGTGATGAGTGCTGTCTGGTGGGTGAAGCTGGGCATAAGAGTAAATGAATTTAGGACGTGTATTAGCAGCGAGCAGCCCGCTTGCTGAAAAGGAGTTTACAAGCCGGCAGCAGCTTGCGGCTAAGAATCCAGAAAGTAACCCATGAGTTCATAGCCATTCTCAAACTGTACCTCCGCCACTTTTGCATTGGCCTCGCTGTAACTGACTGGTGGCCCGGCCCTCACTCCCGTGCCACACATGGCGAACGGGACGGCTTCCTTCACGTGAGTTCGGATGGCAATCGGGGTGGGATGATCAGGCAGGACGAGCACGCGATATTCCGGATACTGCTTCAATGCCGCGACGCAGGGACCGATGACTTTTTCGTCGATGGCTTCAATGGCTTTGATCTTTTCTTCGATATTGCCTTCATGCCCGGCCTCGTCCGGAGCTTCTACATGGACGAACACGAAATCGTGATCTTTGAGGGCCTCGATTCCGGCGTCTGCTTTAGCATCGTAGTCGGTATCAAAGTAGCCGGTTGCGCCTTTCACGTTGGGGACATCCCAACCGAGTATCTGGCCCAGTCCTTTGATGAGATCTACCGCGGCGATAACGCAGCCGCTACGACCGAAACGGTCCTCGAAAGTTGGCAGTGCTGGCTTGAGGCCGTTACCCCAAAGCCAAATCATGTTGGCGGGGGATTTGCCTGCCTGGACGCGATTCCGGTTGATCGGGTGCTGCTCAAGAATATCACGTGAACGCCGCATCAGATCGCGCAGCATACCTGCATCCTCACCGGTCGGGAAAACATCTTCGAGGCGCCGATTCATTACGTCGTGCGGAGGATTCGCGGTGACTCTGAGATCCCCTTTACCACGACGAACGAGGATGTTGCGGTAGCTGATTCCCGGATAGAAGACCAACTCATCGGTGCCGAGTTCATCAGCAACGGCCCTGATGAGTTTGTGTCCGTCTTCCGTCGGAATGGCGCCACCGCTGTAATCGATCAGTTTCTCATGGTCGGCTGTGATCAGGTTGCATCTGACAGCAGTATCAAGCGGGCCGAGCTCTATGTTCATGCTGGCGGCTTCGATGGGAGCGCGCCCGGTGTAAAACTCGTCCGGGTTGTAACCCAGCAGGCACATGGTGGCGACGTCGCTTCCCGGAGCATGTGAACTGCATGTGGTGTGCGCGCTGCCAAGGATTCCTTCCATGCATATCGCATCGAGATTCGGCGTGAGCGCGGCTTCGACAGGGGTCCGGCCGCCAAGTTGGTCAAGCGGATGATCCGCCATCCCGTCGGGAACGATGAGGAGGTATTTCATTGAAGCAAAAAAATTTCCCAAGGATTCAGAAGAAGAAGAAGAAGAAGAAGAAGAAGAAGAAGAAGAAGAAGAAGAAGAAGAAGAAGAAGAAGAAGCTCCCAAGGATTCGGAAAGACGAGGAGAAGAATTTCTTAAGATGTCGAGGGGGACTGGATGACCTCCTCAGGCCCCGGCGATTCTTGGCATTCTGGTCTGCTCACGGGCTAATTCGGCCTGTATGAATTTGAAGAGAAGGTCGGATTTCAAGGATGCGGACGCGGGTTCGTTCCAAAGATTGTTTACCTCACGAGGATCCTCCTGCAGATCGAACAGGTCACCGAAATCGTGATTCTTGTAGAGGGTGATTTTGTATCGATCATCCACGAAGGTGCGCAGGTTAAGTACGTTCGGCTGGTGACGGTTCTCACAGATGATGTGATCACGAGCTGGAACATTTGAAGCCCACGCTGACATCTGGTCGACACCTTGCATCTCGCCTGGGATGTCCAGCCCGGCGGCGGCCATAAATGTCGGCGAGAGATCGACAAGGCTTTGCAGCGTGTTGTTTACCCTACCTGCGGGGACGTGGCCGGGATAGCGGACGATGTACGGAATTCGGATGCCGTCTTCGTAATGGTACGGGCCTTTGGCTGTGAGACCGTGTTGGCCGAAGTAGTGGCCGTGGTCGGTGCTGAAAATCACGATGGTGTTTTCGGCAAGACCCTTTGAATCAAGATGATCGAGAATCTGGCCGATGTATTTGTCCATCAGGCTGACCATGCCGTAATAGATGGCGATGTTTTTTCTCAGGGCCCCTTCGCTGTGCAGATGACTGCCGCATCCATGAGAGCCGAACTCTTCTTTCCATTGGGAAAAATCTGGATTCTTTTCCTGAGTGAGTCGGGTAAGAGGCGTGCTCTTGTCGTGTTCACCAGGAGTGAGTCGGCCAGGCTCCATATCCGCTGGATCGTACATGGTGTCCCATGGCTCAGGGACGAGATACGGGGGGTGTGGGTCATGAAAACTTGCCCAACTGAAGAACGGCTTTTCCTCCTCCACCGCTGCATCAATGGCCGCGATGGTTCGGAGGGAAGTCCATCGGCTGTAGTGGAATTCTTCTGGTAGATCCCAACTGTGCTGACGCCGCGGGGCGTCCCGATTGGGGGGCCATTCCTGGAAGTGGTCTTTCCAATCAGGCAAGCCGTTTTCCTCCATCCAGATTCCGTAGTGCTGACCCGCGTGAGCTTCGTCCGCATGGTTGCGTGCAAGTTCAATGTGATCAAATCCGTACCATGGGCCGTGAAACTGGCGCCAAAATTCAAGATCGCGCAGAGTAGGCTGGCATTCGAGAGACTCAGAGCCTGGTTGTGTCGCAAGCGGCTGAAAGTGGGCTTTGCCGAGAAGGCTCGTTGCGTAGCCGGCATTGCTGAGATGATGGCCAACAGTCGGAACGTCTTCGGGAAGCTTGACCCCAATGGTCCAGCAACCGTGTGCTGAAGGATACTGCCCGGTGATGATGCTGGCCCGGGTTGGCGAGCACACCGGATTGGGGCAGTAGGCCCGGTCGAATCGCGTACCTTCTCTGCAAAGGCGGTCAAGCGCCGGTGTCAAGATCAGCGGATTCACTGAGCCAAGTGTGGAGAAATGCTGCTGGTCGCTGGTAATGAGAAGAATGTTTGGTCTGTCAGGCATGGTCTCGATGGATTTATTCTCTGTTCGGGGCGCGTTCTTCTTGCCCTTAATCAAAACCAATTATTAAAAGCAAGAGCCTGCGAGGATGCCGAAGACGTTATCGCCGCAGGTATGGAGCCGCAAGGCAAATGTATCCGGTCTGGCCTGCAACGCGCAGTCTAAAAATACTTCGGGAAGCTCGTAAATGAAATCCCTTCCATCCGGTAAGTTCGACGCCGAAGATGCTCTCAAGAGCATCAAAATGGCCGGAGCATAGCGACCGGATCTAATCCTGGCGGACTTACAACTCCCCGGCCTCGACAGAACTCCGGCCACCATCTACTCAAGAAAGAAACGAGCACCCGCCACATTCTGATATCGCTTAACTGATCACTCCATGGGTAATCATTCCGACACTGGAAAGGGAAGTCACTTCAGTACCACTTGCAACTCAGTCTGTTGCGCGCTCAATGTCTCGGTCACGATAAACTTGTGATTTCCCTTGTCGCCGAGTGCGCTGTCCCACACGAATTCGGCCTTCCCGTCTTTCAAGATCACCGGCTTTGCGTAATGGCGGAGACTCCTGCCGTCCGGGCCTGAGACCTCGACAAAGCACGTGGTCACGCAGTCTGGGGATGGATTCAGCTCGATCTGCAAATTCACTTTGTCACCAGCCCGAGAGAGGTTGTCCGCAAGGCTCACCTGCAAGCTGCCCATGGGCTGCGGAAGGGCCGCAAGGACTTTGGGGCTTTCCGGGGATAGCTCGAAATTGAAGCTTGTCCCGCTGCCCAACGCCTTCTTTTCGCGGACGTCATAGACCGTGGCTGCTTGTGAAAGTTTGAGGGTATATTCAGCCGGCTCGCTATTGAACCGCGCATCCCGCGCAACAATGGCCATGATTGTTGCCTGGCCATTCTTGTAGGTGGAGAGTTCCCATCCAGTGACGGGGTTTCCGTCTGACTGCAGGAGTTCCCAATGCCTGTTGGCCCCGGATTTATAAGTGATGGCGTTAACCAGTTTCCTGGTGGACTCCTCTTCCCATTTACCGCGCTGGAGCAGGTCACCACTGAAGAACACGTGTCCCCTGCCCTCCCGCTTACTTTGGCCAGTAGCAAGGCCGTCAAACAAGTCAGCAAGCAACGATGTTTTCAGGGGACGAAGGCTCATCGCCCGAGTCCCAGGGACAATGTCGGCTACGAGTGTACCGCCGTTTTGGACGAAGGCGCGTATGGACTGAGCCATCGCCGGCGACAGGCATTCCGTGCCCGGCAGGAACAGGAGTTTTACTGACCGCAGTTCGTCCTGTTCGATCTGATCTGTACTTAGATAGTCATACTGCCAGCCTCGGTGACGCATGCTCTCGTACATGCCCTGGGCGGTACCGAGCCAATTGGCCGGCCCCTTATCCTGGTCTTTAACGTAAGCGGCATACATGTCGGGCATCGAATAGAGCACGCGTATGCCATAGTTCTGGAATTCGAATTCTCGAATCAAGTGGAACAGCCCGCGGCGGACCTCATTCGCCATCTTGATCGTGTTGTTGAAAGGTGGAAGTGGAGAATAGCCCGGATCGAGGCAGGACATGGCATCCTTGAAATACTGCCCACGCCACCACATTTTT
Organism: Planctomycetota bacterium; assembly: GCA_027625095.1. Lineage (GTDB taxonomy): Bacteria > Planctomycetota > PUPC01 > JACPCR01 > JACPCR01 > JAQBXN01. Next base: position 12,394 of record JAQBXN010000034.1, read on the forward strand.
CCGGTCGCTCCGCGGAAGAATTCGAGCCATGGATAACAAACGAATTCCAGCGGGTGTTTGTACCCGGAATAGGTGCCCTGAATCACTGCAAGGTGAGCGTTCCGGGGGCTGAACGCGCGCATTTGGTCTTCCCAGCGCGTGTCTTGGTATTGATTGTTGAAGGTCGCCCACGGAAAATTTCTAAGGGCATCTACCCCTCGCTCGGGCTGGGGGTTGAAGAAACCGCTGAAACCGACTCGTGCGTTGGGCTCCACACTCTGGATGGCGTTCTTACAGATCAGATGCGCATTGTTGAATGTCCAATCGGTAAACCGCTGGCGGTCATACCATGCCACGAGTTTGCCGGGGGCGTCTTTCGTCTCCTGGAACGCCGGCCACATGACTTCATCCCACGCCTTGAATTGAGCGTCGTATCGGCTGTTCACGACATCGAGATTCTCAAACTGATTTTTGAGCCACTTACGGTATACGCGAATGCAATGTTCCGAGTGACAAGTCAGACCTACCTGGTTTTCGTCGCCGAGACTGTAACCTACCGGCGAGTAGGTCTGCAGGTCGCGTGCTGCCTTCTGAAGTCGTTCGGTTTCCTGCGCGGCCCAAACCGGATCGTTGAAGCACGGGTTGCCAATTGGGCCGATGGATTTCGTGGCGTTGCGTTTTGATTTGATACCTTCCAGATCGAGTGCTGCATCAATCTTCTCTTCCTTGTCGTCCAGCCCTCCTGCATCGAACTGTGTTGTTTCCTGACGGACCGCTTCTCCCAGTTCCTTTTGAATGCGGATTTCTTTCTCAGTGACTCCTTCCCGCCACTGCGCCAGGTGCGTGATGTAAGGCCAGGGCCGTAAATTTGAGGAAGGCAGAGTCGCCGCGGTCATGCATGCGGTGACCCCGAGGTCGTAGTAACGGTCCATAAGAATCTGCCGGTAGTAGTACTCGGCGCTGTCCGTCCAGACCACATAGGTGTAGTTATCTGGAGCGTCCATCCCGACCAGAAACTCGTGGTCGTAATCGTAGACCAACGATTCTTTATCTTGGATCCTTGCACGAATACGGTGCAGCGGGGCCAACGCGTTGAACGTGGGGGCGGCAAAGACTATTGCTTTTCCCTGCTTTGCCGTCTGCCGAAACAGGACTCGTTCGAAATTGTCTGTGAGTTCAAGGGTGAGCGTCTGGCTCTCGGTCAGCGACCCGCGGAGCATGACCGTTCCTCTGATCAGTTCGCCACTCTTGTAAAAAGATTGAAACACAAAACGTTCAACGCCGTTCGCTGCTCTGGGCTCGATCGACTCCGCATCCCAACTGACGACTTTTTCATTTTGGAGGAGACGCACGACAACGAAATGTTTCCCGCCTTCTGGAAGCAAAGGCAAGTCCATCTTCACCGTTTGGGAACCCACGCGAAGGTCTACGGGTTGTTGCCGGCGAAGACGCACGCGGCGCAGTTCGTCCAGGATCAAGAGGTCGATTTCCGCTCCCGGCATGGCCCTCTTTGCAGACAATTCCACTGTCAAACCTTGTGGAGTACCTTCAGGTGACTGATTGCCTTCCTTCACCCTCAGACGACTAATGGCAGCTTTCGGCTCTTTTCGCGCGGTGTACACCACGGCTTTCGCAAGATGGGCCATGTGAAATTCGTAGAGGACCCGGCGGCGCAGTTTGCCCTCCATACCGACCTTGGGGCTTAACGGCGGAGTGGACGAAGTAAGACGTGTCCCACCCACCCCATAGACACTTACCACTCGCCCCTTGCCGAATGAAGTCTCCTGCAATTTTATATCAACCATCATCGCTTCAGGCGTCATGCTGAGCCGGATGAACTTTCCGGCCAGGGCCGGCAATGCGGAAGCGGGTTCCTCTTTATTCACGAAGTCCAGCTCGTCCTCCTCATCGGCATCCGGCTCATGTTCGACCGGAACTGCACCGGGTTTCACTTTGACATCCCGGAATTCCTCGGCTTCGATGAGCTTGCCTGCGCTGGCCATGAATGCGGAATACCCGCCGGACTCGGTGAAGAGAGCGCCCGTGCCAGCCTTGATTCGCCTGGAGATTTCCAGCTTCAACGGATTCGGAAGGATAAACCAACTTACCGCGATAATGATCACGTCATATTGTTTCTCAGCCGCCAGTTTGCTCATGTTGAGCTTGAGCGTCTCGTCCTCGGTCAGGAAGAAATACTCTCCCACAAACTCGTTCGGCCCAGAAGCGATCATGGTGTCGAAGTCCATGTCGAGCCGTTGATAGAGTTCGACTGTTTCCCGATGCCGCATTAGGGAAGCGAGCACCAGCACTTTCAGTTTTCCGTTTACGAATGGCTTGGCCCAATTGACGTGAGGGGTCACATAGTCTGTGCTGATGCGATCAAATGGCTCGCTTTCCGGCATTGACCTGTGGAAGTTTGGCTTTGCGTGGCAAGGCAACGAGAGGACAAGTGCGGCAAAGATATGTGCGAACAGTTTATTCATTCGTGTGGCGGAGAAGTGAGGCTGAATTGCCTTAACGTAATTCCCACGAAGTCCACAAGAAAGAACACTCTTAGTCCTCATTCATTTGCTGATAGTACATGCTGGAGATGCGGCCATTTGGCAATTCCACCGAGGAAGGGTAACAGAGATCCCAAGTTGGAGCGTCATCCCGGGGGATGATGTCCGGCCCCCAGGCCGGCCCACTGTCCATGCTGGCCGTAGCACGCCCACCGTACGGTTTTCGGCGGAAACCGAAGACGCAGACGAGAGCCCAGAAGAATGCTCCAAGTGTAAATGCGGGAGTATGAGCAGGAGCATGAACGAGGCACTATTCATCAACAGACCTGAGGTAAGGCCTGTGTAAGACTCAACACTGGAGGACTAAACAGAATTTGTTTTGCCGTCTGGCCCTACCAACAGCGCTCTACTTCCCGGCCTTGCATGTATTTTCCAGAATCCCGATTTTGTCGATCTCGACTTCAACCTTATCCCCTGGTTTGAGAAATCGTTTGGTAGTGTGGCCTACACCCGCAGCCGTGCCGGTGGAGATCAGATCACCCGGTTCCAGGGTGACGATGGCCGAAATGTATTCGACGATGTCTCCGTAGTGAAAGATCATCTGGTTGGTGTTGGCATTCTGGCGGATCTCACCATTCACGCGCGTCTGAAAGTTCAGGTTATGCGGGTCGCCGATTTCATCGAACGTTGTGATGACGGGACCAATGGGCGCAAACGAATCCAGCCACTTACCGTTCAGCCAGTCGAACCAGAGATCCTGAGGCCGACTCTCCGCCCGCTCACGAATGACGAGTCGCCGTTCACTGACATCGTTGAGGATCGTGAATCCTGCAATATATTTCCTGGCATCCTTTTTCTTGATGCCCTTGGCTTTACGGCCCATGACAATGCAAAGCTCACCTTCATAGTCCACGGTTGTTGAGATCTTGGTGATGATGATCGGCTCTTTCGGGCCGGCGAGGCAGGTGCTCGGCGGCATCATAAAGACGCGGGGCGTTTCCTTATCCTGCGCGGCCAACTGGCCGCCGCCTTCCATAATGTGCTCAGCATAGTTGCCAGCCAATGCCAGCAACTTACGCGGGTCAGTAATCGGGGCACACAGCCGCACTTTGTTCAATTGGTGAGCGAGCTTTCCGTCAGCTTTGATCGGCTCACCAAGTTTTTTGATAGCGTAGGCCTGGGCGTTTCTTGCTGCCGACATGCCCTTTGTTCCAGCATCGAGAAGATTGCGAATGCTCGCAAATGCCTCCTTGTTAGCGGCTGCTTTTGATGCCCTTGATTCCGCCACATGAGCATTCAGCAGATCGATGACCGCACTGCCGACAACCGCTCCGGCCCTCTTTTCGCCCTGGATTTTGAATGTTGCAAGTTTCAAATTTATATCTCGATGGATTAAGCTGAGTTAGTAACCAAAGGCGCGGCATATTAGCGGCGCTCAAAGGGAGTGTCAATGGTGCACAAACGGTGCTTAGACTGTCTCTAAGCACAATTAGTAGTGGTTTGGGGATGGAAAGCTGGAATCCATTGTGTTACACTGCCAGCCCTTCAATGTCTGACCTGCCTCAGGCGCGCTGACACCCAAAAGCGCACACACAAATTTGGGCTGCTTATAGCGGCGTATCAATGCTGTCGGCCTATTCGCGCCGGCACATTGCATGTTTAAAAGGGGAGACCAACAAAATGGCAAAAAAGACAAGCGCACCGGCAAATGCTCAATCAATGGCGAAGGGTCAGCGCGAGATCTCTATCTCTGAATTCTTCAGCCGTAACCGCCACCTTCTCGGCTTTGACAATCCTAAACGTGCTCTTCTCACTGCGGTCAAGGAAGCTGTAGACAATTCGCTCGATGCATGTGAAGAAGCGCACATCACACCAGAAATTGATATTCAGATCCTCGCCGTTCCGGAACACCCTGAACGCCTGACAGTCATCGTGCGCGATAACGGCCCCGGCATTGTGAAGGCCCAGATTCCAAAGATTTTTGGAAAACTTCTTTACGGTTCAAAATTCCATCGCCTCAAAATGTCTCGCGGCCAGCAGGGAATCGGAATCTCTGCAGCGGCGATGTATGGGCAGCTAACCACCGGGAAACCCATCAAAGTCATATCAAAAATTTCCGCACGAGTGAAGATGGGCCATTACTTCGAAATCCACATCGACACCAAAACCAACAGCCCGGTTATCCAGCAGGAAGAAGAGGTAGCCTGGGAATATCCCAGGGGCACGCGCATCGAAATTGAACTCGAAGGCAAAGCCGGAAAGGGCCGCCAGTCCGTTCTTGAGTATCTCAAATTCACCGCCGTCTCTAATCCACATGCAAGCATCATCTATCTTGGGCCGGACGGCGAAAAGTTGAAGATCGAGCGTGCCACTAATGAACTCCCTGTAGAGCCGAGGGAAATCAAACCACATCCTTACGGGGTTGAGTTGGGAATCCTGACCAAGATGATGCACGACACCAGATGCCGAAGCATCAGCAGTTTTCTCAATCAGGATTTCTGCAGAGTCAGCACTAGCGTTGCCAAACAGATTTGCGATACAGCCAAGCTCAAGCCGACCTCCCGACCGAGCCGTATCGCCCGCACCGAGGCGGACCGGCTCTACAAAGCGATCAACGCTACGAAGCTGATGAACCCGCCCACCAATTGCATCTCACCAATCGGCGAAGAACTTCTCATCAAAGGCTTGCAGCAGAATTTTGAAGCTGAGTTTTACACATCATGCACCCGCGCTCCCGCAGTCTATCGCGGCAATCCATTTCAGGTGGAAGTGGCGCTCGCCTATGGAGGGGATATCCCGCAGGACGGCACCATCCAGGTCATGCGTATCGCCAACCGCGTACCGCTCCAATACCAGCCGGGCTCCTGTGCGGTCACCCAGGCGGTGTCGGAAGTCGATTGGAAATCCTATCGGCTGCCCCAAGGCCGCAGCGGCATACCAGAAGGCCCGGTCGTCTTAATGGTTCACTTTGCTTCCGTGTGGGTGCCGTTTACCTCGGAAAGCAAAGAAGCCATCGCCCAGTACGACATCATCATCAAGGAGCTCAAGCTGGCCATCCAGGAATGCGGCAGGCGTCTTTCACGCCACCTCCGCGGCCGCGAGCTCGCTCACGCGCAAGCCAAACGTCGCAATATTTTTGAGCTCTATATCCAGGAACTCGCCGAAAGTGTGCATCGGCTGACAGGCAAACCCAAAGAACCCATCCATGAAGGACTGGCTGCCATTGCCGAACGGGCCACTTTGCGCGCAGACGCCAACGACCGCAAGGAAGCCAAGGAAAATAAGAAAGCTATTAAGAAAGTCGACAAGAAGGCCCTGGTCGTTGAAAACGGCAATGGAGCCAGCAATGGTCACGTCCAACGGAACCTGTTTGCCGAAGACGAAGAAACCGACTGACGAAACTGCTTCCGCGCAGCGCTGTTTTCCACCACACCCAAATCCGCCACTCCACTACCCTTCAGAACAATGGCTAAGAAGACAAATAATTCCGAAGACCGCACCGCACGCGTCCTGGACAAGCTTGCCGAAATGGGCAATCAGGCAATTCGTGATATCGACCGAAACCGCAGTCCCAAGCTGTCGATTCCGGTCCGTTCGCTTTCGAACGTCAGCTTCAACAAGCGACGCTCCATCATCGAGCTGGGAAGCAGTAAACAAGACCGGACTTTTTTTAACGTCGGCATGGCAAAAAAATTCATGCAGACATATCTCGTTGCGCAGGCATGCAAGCAGCTTCTTGATGAAGGGAAGACTACCTCTATTCGTGACCTCTATTACATGGTCAAGCACACGATCGGGGATTCGAAGGTCAACACAGTCGACGAACAAGCCGAAAGTGATGCCTGCCTCGAAGACCTTGAAGTCACCATCGATACGCTACGAGAGGAGTTGAATCTGTTCGCCAGTAATCGCGGTGCCATGGTCGGTAAGGTCACTCTCGTCGATTCAGGCGACACTATCGACTGCCGCCGCATGGGATCGGGAGGGTATTCGATTCCGTCCATCGTGGAGCCGGACGTCATCCAGTTCGTGGAAATTGATGCTGACTTCGTTCTCCTGGTCGAGAAGGACGCGGTCTGGCGTCGTCTGAACGAGGACAAATTCTGGAAGGATTACAATTGCGTCCTTCTGCACGGCGGAGGCCAACCGTCCCGCGGGGTCCGTCGAATGGTTCATCGGCTTGCCATGGAAGCAAAGCTCGATGTATTTGTCCTCACTGATAACGACCCATGGGGATATTACATCTATTCGGTCATCAAACAGGGCAGCATCAACCTGGCCTACGAGAGCATCCGAATGGCGGTGCCCGGAGCAAGATTCATTGGCTTGAGCGCCGGGGACAAGGAGCAATTCGACCTGCCGAGCGATGATAAACTTCGCCTCAACAAGACCGATGTCATCCGCGCCAAACAGATCAAGAACTATCCCTGGTTTCAAAAAAAGCATTGGCAGGATGAAATCAATCTCATGCTTAAGAATGAGATGAAGTACGAGATTGAAGCGTTGAGCAGCAAAGGCATCTCTTTCATCACCGAAGTTTATCTGCCCCACAAATTTGCCAATCCAAAGGAAATGCTGGATTGAGCTGAGGGTGGCGGAAACGGGTGCGACCCGCAACAAGTAGTTTCGGTGGGGCGAGTGTTTCGCCTGCGTAGAATTCCGCAGCGATTCTTTGGAGTGCCGTGACTTTTTGTCGCATTCTCATTCTGTTACGCCTCGAAAGAAAAAGCTGCGACAAGTTGGAGCACTCCAAATTAAGTGAGCTCCGCGTCCTTACTTCAGCCTCACCAACAGTTCACCCGTGAGCATCCCGGAATCGAACCGCCCATCACTCCGGGTCCATGTCCCCCCCATATCAAGCGACACTTCCATATCCTTCCCTGAGACTTTGATCTCCGACGGGCTGCTTGCTCTCAAGCTGTACATGTTGTCTCTCTTCCTTTCGATCGACACGTGTGTCGCCGCAGTGATCGTGTCTCCAGGCCCGTAGTGGTGGAGTTCAACCGCGGGACGGCCGTCACCGTCGGGATCGGGGAACGAACTCTTGGTCACCTTCTTGCCGTCTACCACCACCTGGAAAGTATCGCCGGGCATGTTCACGACCCATTCTTTGTCCCCGCGTTCATTGCGAATGATCTGCTGGTGATATGGCCAGCCGGGGTGTGGGATTTTCAGTGAGTCCACGAACTCTCTTGGATGCTGTCTGCTAAAAAGCATGAGGCCATCCTCACGAACGCGTGTGACTTCCAGGTCGAACATTTTTTCACCAGCGGCAACCTCGATAAGCTCTCCCTCCGGGCCCAGTTTCTGGGCGCCGTTCGTTCCGCTGAGGGGGCTGACAAACATCCCGACCGAAATCTTACCGTCGCCGTTTTCATCGGTGAGATCTTCTTTGTTTATGATGGCAAGATGGCGACGAGCAGCAGGAAAGCCGGTGTACCAGTAACGGTCACCAAGAGCGATTCGACAGCGACCGATGGTTTGATTGCGTTCATTTAATGCAGTCATCCCGTCGTAGTAACTGGGGTGATAGGAGACGAGAAACGGCGTGGTGTCGAGTTGGGCAAATTTACCATCCGGGTCGATGTAATCGACCGCACCACGATAGGCGCGGCTGGTGCGTTTGAAGATGACGCTGCTGCCTTTCACCTCGGTGGCTTCGAACGTGGTCTTGTGAAGTTCATTTCCGACCGTGAAAACTTCGCTGTTCAATCCGTCAGGCAGCGGCTGGTCGAGAGTCACCGTACGTGCGGCGTAATTGACAGATCGGATGATTCGACTGAATTCGGATTCCTGAACCTTGATGGACAGATTCCCTGCCGACAGCGTTGTGCCCCCGACAAGGGTAACAGCACGCAGGCCATCTTTGTCGCGACTGATGAATCCAACATCGCCGGAGAATTTCGTACCGTCGTCCAGTTCAAAGCTCTCTTTGCGTCCGGCAGCGGAGAACAACAAATCCGTCTGGCCCGAGACGGTAATAATCTTGCACGCCACGGCCTGATTTTCGGGGCTGTCAAATTTGCCCCATTCCGCTCCTTTCACATCGAGCCTTTCGATCGATTCAATAATCGGATTGTCCGCATAGGGCTCAATGACTGACGGATATACACTTTGCAAGTTTTCCTTGCCGTCCCGCCTCACATAGAGAAATGGAAAGCTATGCTGTCGCACACCGTTGCAGTACCAGTTGGCGGCCATGAGTTTGGCTCCTTCCTGCCCGAGCAGGTGTACTCTGGTGAATTTTTCCGGAGCAGCCGGGTCGTAAAGCCGGGTGAGCATTTTCTCCTCCGCGTTGGCGAGTTTAATGCCGTGAACCTCTTCGACCTTTCGCCGAAGTTTCCATGTCGCCTGCAAGACTGCCGGGGCTGTACCTTCCAATTCGGTCTGGTTTTGATGTTGTGCCAGGTAACGCTTCGCCAGGCCTGACGAGGCAGGGCTGAGTTCGGCATTGGCCTTGAATTCCTCAGATGGGCAACCGTGAAAACACCAGGTGTGGGTCTTGCCACCTGAGACTCTGAATACATCGAAAACGTAGCCCTGTGCCGGGGAAGAATCGCTGCCCGGATCGGAAATCACCTGCAAGACCCCTCGCCGGTAATCCGACACCTGAGGTTGAGAATCCGCCCGTGCCGCTCCGCTGACATATTGTGCGAGACCGTAGGGTTTGAATGCGGTCAGCCAACCTTGCGCGGTGCTGTTTTTGGGGCCGTCGTTGAAATCACCTTCGTCGACCTGCACCGTGTTGTGCACATACGTGCTCATACAGTTCGGATGCCCATATCGCCCACTCGAACGCCCACCCACGTCGCTGGTCGCACGAATCCCATATGCGAACACACCGATATCGAGGGTGTCGTTGTGTGCATGCCCGGAGCCCATACCAAAGCGGAGCATCGTTCCAAATTTCAACAACGGGTTGGGTGCCGATGCGTTTGCCTCTAGCCGGGCTGTGCCGAAACCTTCGACGACCCGGCTCCTTGAATGAAGCAACGGATCGACCTGATCTCTGGCGGCTTCGACAATCTTTGTCCATTCCCGGTCGGCAATATCGCCCTGTCCCCGGCGATTGGCCAGAATCCAGGCGAAGCGTGGGTCTTTCGACCAGGACCAGCCCGCGGCGAACGCGGCAAGATTCTCTCCCTTCATTGTATGTTCCCATGGCCGATACGCGGCCTGTGGATCGTGGACGTCTCCTATACCCTGGCTCTGGCCACCGGCGATATGCAGGCCGAGAAGGGCGTCCGGCATGGCGGCCAGACGCGGAAATCGTTGTACATCCGAAAGCAAAAAACGACGATTGCCGCCCGCCTGAACATAACGGCTGAGAGTCTGTGCTGTATCAAACAACTCACCCACGGACTCACCCACTACGTAATAGGTCGATCCGATGTAATTGAGACCGTCCCGGCTGTAGCCGTTGATGATGGTGTCGACATATGCGGCTTTTGTATCGCGAAAATAGATGCTGCCCTTGTAAACGTACAGGTCGAGATATTTGTCCGCGACCTCAGAGGGCCCCAGAACTGCCGCTGCGGTTGGCACGATGGGCGAATAGAGGATGTGCTGCACACCGTCCTGCAATGCGCGCTGGACGAGAAAGGTATCGATGAGCTTGATGACATCTTCTGACGTCTTCACCCACGGGACGAAGCGCCCGACACGATCGGCCAGCGGCTGGTTGTCTTGAATGTAAGGAAAAAGTTTGTCGTAACCGATGATGACGTTACGGATCTCTCCGGTGCTCCAACCTTCATATGAACAGCCGCGTCCGTAAACATTGCCTGGATCAAAAGTGCGATGCGACTGGATGATGTTCGTGATGCAGTGCAGATTCCAATCGTAAGCTGGGTAATGGTAGGCAAAGGCAGCCAGCAGGAACGCGCCGTCTTCAGCGGCCGCAAGGTCTCCGAGCAGGAGATAACGATTGGGCAGATCTGCATTGTTCGAGCGGCCCTGCTCGGTTCCGCCGAGGGCTGCCACAATTGTGTGATATCGCTGCTGAAGCGCGTGCGGCAGAAACCCGTAATTGAAAGATGCCTCAATCCCCCATTCATCCTTGTCAAAAAAGTATCCGCCGCGGTCCTCCGGGACAGGCCATGGTTTCGGCAGTAGCCGGCCGGCCCGGTAGTCATCCATGGTGAAGGCAAGCCCCAAGGTATTGTTTCGAATCACCCATGGTTCATCATATTCGTACGCTGCCTGTTCCCATTTGCCGATGGGCTTGCCGAGCTTGCCCGGGGCTTCATTGAAAATTTTCGTGAGGAGCGGATTCCCGCGAAAGCTCGGGCCGCAAATCTGCGCGGGGTTGGCATTAATTGGCATGATGGACTGAAGCCAGATGATGCCGTCTCGTTTTCGGCGTTCCTCATCCGGCAGCGGACGCGGCCGGATGGGGCCGGGCAGCTTGCCTTCTTTGGCGGCAGCCAGACGCATCGTTCCGATTTCCCTATTTTCAAACAGGTGTCTGCCTTTTTTGATCGGAGCGAATTTCGTTTCCCCGAGTGGATTTCGCAGTTCTACAAAATCAATATGCACACCCTTGACCTTCGTGCCATGCGACAAGGTCAACTCGCCGCGGTAGTCCCTCTGCTCCGGCGCGTGAAAATAGATGCGGGCGATGTATTCATACTGCTGCTGCAGACTGAACGGCACCCGCATCCGATGGATTTCGCTCTTTGCCCCGACACCGCTGTTAACGGAGAGTTGGAAGTAGAGCGGCTTTATCTGGGTACCTGAAGTCGCAAGCTGTTTGAGGTCGACGCTGGCCACAACAGCCTTTTCATCTATTACTTTCGCACAGACCCAAACGCAATACATCCCGATTTGGAGCTCACCAAAGTCGAGCTGCAGGCCAGAATTTTCCTCCTCAAAGACGACAGCTTTGGTGCCCCGGGCCTTGGGATCATCGACGGTTTTGATTTTTCCACTGTGCGGCGTCGACTCCGCTTCGAAAGCCTTGACGAGTGGGTCCGGCTGGAGAACCTGGGCAAGCTCGTCAATGTGAGCCAGAGAGATCGAGGGAATTCCGAGGAAGATGAGCAGAACCTTTGGGAGGCATTTCTTTAACAACATTTGGTGTTCTCGCAGAGGGAAAGGGCGGAGCTTCAAACGAGAAACAGTCAATCAGAACGGTTGTAGGATGGCTTCCGGCCTGTTCATTCTGGAAAAATGGAATCCACAAATTCCGCGGCAGGCCGAGAGCCTATCCTACAACGCTGAGTTGCCTCAGGAAGGTCTTCTTCAGCGGATTGAAGATTACGGCTGGGATAAGAAGCAAGAGTCTGGCGGGCAACGAAACCCAACAACACAGCCATCCCTCACGACCCCAAAACCTCTGCCAGGTGTTTATCCCTCGACACATCTGATTCCGCGCGGGGGATGGTATCTATCAGTTTTTGAATGATCGTGTCTGAAGTCACACCTTCGGCTTCGGCGTTGAAGTTGGTGATGATGCGGTGGCGGAGGACCGGGAAGGCAACGGCCTGGATGTCTTCGCAAGAGACGTAATAGCGGCCGTTGAGGACCGCCCGGGCCTTGCCGCCGAGGACAAGGTATTGTGAGGCGCGGGGGCCGGCTCCCCATGAGACCCACTCGTCGACAAAATCGGGGACGTCCGCCTTGCCGACGCGGGTCATTCGAGCGAGTTTGATGGCATAGCTGGCCACATGATCGGCGATGGGGACTCGTCGAACAATATCCTGCAGATTCAGGATCTCTTCGGCCGAAAGCACGGCATCCAGTTCGGCGACGAAATTCGAGGTAGTCAATTTAACGATCTGAAGCTCTTCTTCTTCTTCGGGGTAATCGACGAGAATCTCGAACATGAATCGGTCGAGCTGGGCTTCAGGCAACGGGTAGGTGCCCTCTTGTTCGATTGGGTTCTGAGTGGCCAGAACAAAGAACGGATCCGGCATCAGATGCCGCTCACCACCGATAGTAGCCTGGTGTTCCTGCATGGCTTCGAGGAGCGCGGCCTGGGTTTTTGGGGGGGTGCGGTTAATTTCGTCGGCGAGGATGACGTTAGAAAAAATGGGGCCTTTAAGAAATTTAAATTTTCGTTCACCAGTGGTTTTGTCTTCCTGAATAACTTCTGTACCAGTGATGTCCGCGGGCATCAGATCCGGCGTGAACTGAATGCGATTGAAGGACAGCGAAAGCGTCTTCGCGAGAGTGCTGATCATCAAGGTCTTGGCCAGGCCGGGAACGCCGACAAGGAGTGTGTGTCCTTTGCAGAACAATGCGACAAGCAGATCATCGATGACTTCTCGTTGGCCGACGATGACCTTGTTCAATTGTTCCGTGATCCTTCGGTAGGAATCATGGAGCTTCTGAACTGCCGCAACATCGTCTCCTTCAGGGGCTGAGTCTGAGGACGGATCGGACACTGGTTGCGCATCGCTGGAGTAATCATCTTCTGGAATGGATCCGTCGGTGTTTTCCTGCATGTTTTGCTTTCTTCCTAAACTTGGATGTGACTCGGTTTCGCTTCAATGTTTTCGCAGGTGAAGGGGACAGCCTACTCCCCTGTCCCGTCAAATCCGAATGCACCTGCGCCGGACACTATAACGTATGTGCTGCCGACGATTCTGCTATACCGAAACTCACCTGGAATTGTCAATTCTTGACCGATTTTGCCGGTTTTGAGGTCGCGAATTTCGAGTGTGGTGCTTGATGGTTTATCGTGGGCGTGCCGCGGGATGAACAACAGATTGTCCTGAATGGACGTGGGGTATTCAACATCCAATGCCAGGCGTTTCGCATTGTCAGCCCAGAACTCTTTGCCGGTGTAAAGTTCCAAAGCATGCATCTCGCCTGAGGCCGAAATTGCGTAAAAAGCCTGTTTGCCGATGACGGAGCGTTTCAGCCATTTGTGGGATTCAGGAAGTTGAACGTTCCATAGCGTCTTACCAGTGGCTATGTCCAGAGCGAGAAGGAGGCTGCCAGTGCCCACAAGAATAATCCGTCCGGACAGAAAGATCTTTGCTTCAGTAAAATTCTGGTTCTTCCATTTTCCCTCGAATTCGTGTTGCCAGAGCAGTTCGCCTGTCGCCACTTCGCGGCATTGAAAGCTGGACTGTGACAGAGCAGCGAAATTCCCGTTATCGAGCAATCTGAATGCACTGTCTGGATCGGTCTTCACACCAAGTTCCATTCGATGCATGACCACGCCTCTGAACGGATTGAGTGCGGTGACTGAAGTTTCACCTGACTCAGGGTGTCGTTGAAAGACGAACAATGCATCAGGGGTGAGGATTGGGTTCCCATGGAAATGGTCCAAGGGCATTTCCCACAGGATCATTCCATCGGCAGCCCTGAGCATGAGCAGCTTGCGCCCGAGTATGTTCAATCCAATGAGGCCGAGATGGGAAGATTCGGGTCCTGAACGTACCTCAGCCTCTCCAGGGGGATCGATGCCGATAGGCGCCAAGCTCAATTTCTGCTCCAGAAACACGCCAGGCATGGCAAATTCATCGAATGCCTGAGTCCATACTTGAGCGCCGGTTATGGCATCGACACCGAATAATTCGCCCTTTGTACCGCAGACGATGGTGTCGCCTGAAACTCCTGCAAGACGAATATTCTGCGGCGGAGATTTGAGACGGACGGAAACGTTCAAGATTTCTGATTTCGATCTGCGAAACGGATCCTGCTCGGCAGGGCCCTCGGGTGCGGGTAACTCACGCTGCACTTCAATCTGGATTGGCCGGTCTCGGGGAGCGTCTGCAATCGCTGCCTGGAGTGCGGTGCTGGCATCGATTCGTTCGCCATTCACCTTGAGGATGATGTCCCCTGGCTTCAATCCAGCACGGCGGGCCGGCGTATCGATAATGGAGTTTATGACACGCCCGAAGCCGTAACTGATGCCAAGCCAGCCTTTTGTCCGGGTTCGCATTTCTTTGTCCCAAACCATCTTGCCCGTGTCCGTACTGAGATTGTCCAGGCCTCCACGCCCGACAAACGTAAGCCTCTCTTGATGCCATACCGGCAAGCATTCGTTTTCGAAGGACTGGCTGAGAATCAGACTACTGATGGTTTCCACATCACATGACCATTTTTCTTTAAGGGGAATTGCGAGCCTCTTTCGTGTGGGCTCCGGCTCAGCCAAAGCGGCAAATAATTGATTGCCTAAGGCTTCAAACTCCGTTTCCTGCTCAAGAAATTTGTAGAGATTGCTGCCATGTGCCTGCTTGAGCTCGGCGATAACCCGGCGGGCTGATTCCTTTTCCTGGAGGAGAGCCAGAGTGATGGCGAGATAGACACCTGCTCGCAAATTCTTCCTTTCGCTTCGGAGGAATAATTCATTCCAGAAAGGGAAAGACTTGAAAGGCTGCCCCTGCTTCAGCCACGTTGTCCCCAGTACGACTTTGGCCTGCACTGCTGCCTGGCTATTCGGATAACGCTGGACGATTTCGTTGCAGCGGACCGCCCAATCCTGATGGAGGGCCTGCTCGAGTAATCGTGCCGCGGCGGCTTCAAATTCTTCATAAGGTTCGGGACCATTTCTGCGGATGATGTCTGCGATTTTGTGGCGGGTATACAGGGCCGGAGAAACAGAGATGCCATCCGTCTCGATCATGCGGCGGTGTGAGTGGTTTCCAATCTGTTGCAGGTAGTGAATGGCGGCTTTCCATTGACCTCGGCTTTCGGCATATCGGGAGAGGTTCAGAACCGCGTTAAATGTGTGCTTCTCGGTCGGGGCGGTCTGCAGAGCTTGTGCGTATGCACTTTCTGCCGCAGGCCAATCCGATCCCTTTGCTGCCAGATCTGCCCGACGGGTGAGGGCCTGGAAAAGTAAGTCCCGCGACTCATCGAATACCTGCCTTCCGTTTTGAATTTTGCTCATTCTTGAAAGTTCCACGGCCCTGGCGAGGTATTGAATGGCTTCGTCGAGCCGGTCTCGAGAGAGCATCAGGTAGCCGACTTCGATGTGGGCAAGCGCATCCTGGGGATTGGCTTTTGCTCTTTCAACTTGCTGCTCGAAGTAGCCTTCGCTGGAATAAACCTGCAGGCCGCCCGTGCCTGCAACAACGAACAGTTTGCCAAGGTGGATCAGGTTGCCTGGGCTCATCCCCTGCTCCCAGGCTCGTGCGTGGCCAAGCTTACCGTTGCCAAGGTTGGAACGATGGATATGCCGGCTGCCGGGACAGTGAACAAACTTTGTGTCGATCAGACCTAGACCCGCGGGCGTACCTTCAAGTGTGACCGTCCGGTTCAACAAATTACCGTTTTCGGCATCAAGATAAGAGATCTGATTTCCTGACAGATAGATCCGCCCCTCCTGACAGCCGATCAGATAAGCGTTCTGTCCACGATTGGCACTAAAGAAAAGCCTGCCGGTTCTTGCATCAAGGCAATGGAGGAAGTCGCTGTCCTGGGGCGTGACGAAGAGTTTTCCCCCGCTAACAAGGGGCGCGTTTATCTGCCACGAGTTAAGACCTTCATCCGGGTCCAGCGGAAACATCGACCGGCTGTCCGGTTTCTGCTTGTACCGGCGTATCCACTTTAACACGCCGGTTTCCTTATCCGCGGCGATAACCGCACCAAGATTGGTCGAATAGAAAACAAGACCGTCAGCCAGGGCGGGGAGACCACCGACCGGCAGTGGCGTGAAAGTTCGATTGCCCCGTGGCATGACGCTAAGGCTGATGAAGGTCTTCCAAAGCTGTTTGCCGGTCTGAGCATCCAGGCAAGCAAGGGAACACTCGGTTTCACGTGATCGAGTGACGACACCTACATACAACCGGCCATCTTCCACTATCGGGGCTCCGATGAAGGATTCGGCATCGGCGGCATCCCCTGCATTCCAGGCATCCTCTTCAAAGATATTTTCAATCACACCCTTGGACGCGAGCGCATCCCACATGGCTTTTCCATCGCTTTTTCGGATGCAGCGGAGGATGGTTTCCGGGAGCTGAAACCGCCCGCGTATCTCCGGGCCGAAGCAAACGTAAACATAATCTTCTGATACCGCGAGCATCTGTGGGCTGGTCGCCCAGGGTTGGTCGCCCTGGAGGGGCTGCCCGACGAGTGAATGACGCCACACAATCTCGCCGCTACCAACCTTGCGCGCTATCACGCCATTGGTGACCCGATAATAAATGTTGTTATCAGAGATGACCGGAAATATCTGGGGCAGAATTGGCCCCCCTGGCACCAAGTGGCTCGAGCCGGTCTGGACATCTTGCTCTTGTTCGCCGTTGCCCTCTCTACGAAATGCCGGCCCCAGCCAGGAACTCGACCACAGCAATTTTCCAATCTCGATCTGAGAGGTAAAGAGTCGCGAATGTCGCTTGTCACCTCCGAAATCGGCCCAATCACCCGTTGTGTTTTCCCCAATGTCTTTGAGCTGGAATATGAAATCTGCAACTCTCGTCTGTTTCCCGGCAATGACATACTTCTCCTCCAGATGAGGCTCCAAGCTCTGGAGAAGTTGCTGGAATTCGGGTTCATAGCCAAGTGTTTTATAACAAAGGGCAAGCTTGAGAGGTGTAGTCGGATCGGGGAAAGGCAGACCTCCCCTAAAACGTGCAAGCTGCTGCCACTGACCCACGGCCTGGGCGAGTTCACCTCTTGAGAGCATGAGGTCTGCAACTCGCTGAATTGCTCTGGGACCGGAACTGCTGAGCAAATAGTCTCTGCCAACGCTTTTCAGCATGTCCATGTCCGAGGCTTTGATTGCCAGGCTCAGGGTTTTCGACGCAATTGAATCGTAGATGTCTCTGTAGGCCTTGAGGGGTTGATCGCCTAGTCGTGAAATCCTTTCCAATGCGAAATCCCGTGCAGGCCAGAACAGGTGGCCATTGAAGGCAATCCGGGATTCTGGATTGTTCTGGACGACGCTTTGATAGACGGAAAGGGCTTTCAGACTGGCGCCTTCGTTTTCATATTTCAGCGCAAGCTTGAGCTTTGCCTGGAGGCCACGATTCTCCTTCTCAATCACGTATGCTTCAAAGGTCTCTTCATCCACATTTGTTTCTTCGCCACTCTCAACCGGAAACCAGAACCTGCATGGCTTCTGGCCCATCACTTCTGGCTCACCGTAAAGGGTGCAGTCCCAGAGCAGTGGGATGACCAGAATGGCTAATGACACTTTCCTTGCGGCATTCAGTGCTGGAAACTCTATTGTCATCAAATGGCTGGAGGATGAGGTGCAAATGGGAGGCAGATTTTATCAGAAGAGGGATACCGGGCTCGCCTTCTTCTCAATCATCAGTGGGCGTCCCTGCCTATATATCTTCGATGCAGACGCCTTTGCCGCTGTCCACGGCGATACCGACAAGACCTTCGCTTTCGATGGTTTGCGCGACGGACTTCTGGGCACGCGGCGCGTAGATGACAATCGCCCCATCATTGCCGTATCCACTACAAGCGAGCGCGCCCGCCTTCCTTGCCCGCTCAGCCATCCGGGTCATTTTATCAGTGGTCAGGCCGAGATATTCGCCGCGCATATTTTCCTGCTCATCAAGAAGACGGGCAAATTCGAAGGGTTCGATGTTCTTGGAACTGAACAGATTCATGGACTCGGCACAAAGGTCTCGGATCATCGTATGTGCGTAACCTATCATTGCATTTGCTTCTGATATCCCGGAAAGCCGGCCCAGCAAAATGTCCGTGGGTGCCGAGGGAAATGACTGGACATCCGTACCTTCAATAAGCTGATTCACTGCCTCTGCTGCGTCTTTCGATGAGGCATCTATCGACTTTTCCGGAATTAAAGACGTCCTCGTCACGATGAATCCATCAAGCGAATTTCCGTATGCTTGAACGGATTCAAGATCGAAACCCTTCAGGGCCACCAATCCCCCCAACTCTGTCGCAGCCCAGATTCCCTTCTGCTCAGGGATTCCACCGCATGCATTGAAAGCAGTCCTGGCGGGCTCGAACGTGGTTTCGAGCGTGGGAGATTCAGCCATCGCCAGAAAAGCAGCGGTCCAGCATACCGCCTCGGCAACAGCATAATCCAATCCTGAGTATTGGAGCCCAGTATCAACGATTGAACAATCGAAACCCGCTCGTAAAGCTCCGCCCTTCTCCTCTATTTTTTCAAGTATTGACATTGCAGACGGATGCGCGTCCAGGCTGATGTCTGCTCCCTGAAAGTTCTTGATAACGACTCGTTCATCCGATCTTCGATGGATGTCAAGCTCGTATCGCAGATTGGTGCACAGAAAAACCTGGAAGCACCCAAGTCCGAACTGTTGGTCTCCGAAGAGCGGAATTGTCAGGGGAGCCGCGGCTCTGAAATGATCAGGATCGTGAGTAAATCGAGACATAAATGCTGGAAGGTGCTCAAGCTTCGTTCATGAGTTGTTTCATTTCCTTGACGGCCTGTGTGATTCCCACATAGACAGCTCTGGAAACGATAGAGTGGCCGATGTTCAGCTCATACATGTGCGGCAGACGGCATACCGCCTGAACATTGAAGTAATTGAGTCCGTGCCCGGCGTTGACACCCAGTCCGAGTAAGTGCGCTTTTTCAGCCCCGGCGTGCAGTTCCCGCAATGCAATTTCGAGAGCGGCATCTCCCCGCTGATTTGCATAGACGCCGGTATGCAGTTCTACATATTCGGCTCCTGTGTCTGCGGATGCCTGAAGCTGTTCGGCGTCCGGATCGACAAACAGGCTGACGCGTATGCCGGCCGCCTTGAAACGAGAGGCGGCCGTCTTGATCGCGTCAAACTCTCCAATGACGTTCAGGCCACCTTCTGTGGTGACCTCCCGTCGTTTTTCAGGAACGAGGGTGACTTGTTCCGGTTTAGTCGCCAGGGCAATTTCGATAATTTCATCGGCGCAGGCCATTTCAAGATTCAATCGGGTAGTTACTGTCTCACGCAGAATGCGGAGATCGCGATCCTGGATGTGACGGCGGTCTTCTCGTAAGTGGATGGTGATTCCGTCTGCTCCGGCAAACTCCGAGAGGGCGGCGGCAATAACGGGATCTGGTTCGTTGCACATCCTTGCCTGTCGAACGGTCGCCACGTGATCGACGTTCACTCCAAGTTTGACACTCATTCTTCTGGCTCCGTCGGTTCTTGTTCCAAGGGCTCCAGCGGGCCCAACTGCGTTACTACAACTGATTTCAACGGGCTACGCAGCCGCACTCCCGTGGGGAGCACAATCTCGGGGTGTAATTCCTTCTCCGTATCCGATTTTATTGCTGAGCTCTCGATATAAAGCTTGACACTGTCATGCGAGAGGGTGTCGAGTATCTCCTGCCTGGCAGAGACGTGAACATCGAGCGCAGCCGGTGCGATGGTGACTTGATATGGATAATCGGGCAGCGCCATGAACCGGATCGGTACTTTGGTAATGATGCTTTCTTTCCATTTGGAGACGATGACGATCCTGACGTTGACAATCCCAGGCTCGGCAGAAATGTGACCTTTGTGTATAGGTTTCTCAAAATTAGGGAGGTTTACGAGATCCACTTCCACCCCTTCAAGGACCTCCTCCGTGGCGCCTCTGCCGGAGAGGGCAATCGGTTTGGTCTGCAGGTACTGCAGGCGATTCAACACAGCAATTCTGCCTTTCACCAGCACCTGGGATGGTTCAATCCTGATGCCCGCCGAGCCTAGCTCATACCCGTCTTCGATTCCGGTGAATTGAGGCCTGACAGACACGTATTCGCTGGTGTTAGTGACGTGCGAGGCACTGATAGCAAAGTAGAGAAGTGTGCCAAGGACGAGTGACATGAATTTCAACAACAGGCGTGTTGAGAAAAACGTACGCAGGCCATTCATGGCGTACCGTACGGAGGTGATCAGCCATTTAAGGGAAAGGATATAAATGAGCGTATCACCCAGTGAACTCATGCGACTGCACTCTGTGGGTCTTTTCGTTCAACGTAAATCTGGCGAAGGGTGCGCTCCAGCTCATCCGGGCTCAGCCCCCGTGTGATAGTGCCTCGAACAGCAAAAGAAATCTGACCGGTCTCTTCTGACACCATAATTGCTAAGGCATCTGACTGCTCAGTAACCCCGATCCCGGCCCGGTGCCGAGTGCCCAGACCGCGACTGACAACGGGATTTTCGGTCAGCGGGAACAAGCATCCTGCGGCGATTAATCGATCGTCACGAAGGATAACGGCCCCGTCATGAAGCGGCGTGCCGGGGTAGAACAGGGTGATCATCAGTTCGCTGGTGATTTTTGAATCCAATTTGATACCCCCGTCAACGTAGGTGTTCAGGGATACCTCGCGTTCGAGGCATATCAAGGCTCCGATCTGCTTTTCGGCCATACTAGTCACTGCGCCGACAATAGTGTTAATCACATCCCCTTTGTCCCGAAATACCCGGCGAAGAAGTCTGGATTCACCAAGCCGAACCAGGGCACGCCGGAGTTCAGGCTGGAACATGATGATCAACCCAATGGCAAAAAACTCCGGGAAGCTCGTAAGCAGCGCCGTGATTACCCGCATCTCAAACTGCTGAGCAAAGAACAGCAGAACAACAAACATGACAACTATAAAGACCGCAAGACCTCGTAAGACACTTGCACCAAGAGACTCCTGCAGAAATCGCAGAATCCAATAGAAAACTGTCGCCAGAAGCAGAATCTCGACGACCACTTTCCACAGCTGTTGCGCCTGCAAAAAGTCAATAAAGACTTCAAAGGTCATAAATCTGAGACGGGTTTGATTGGACGGTTACTGGATAGCTGGCTATCCAATCTCATAGAACTCACAGGAAGAAAATGACAAGAACCTCCGGGATCGTCCACGGATGAAACTGCCTGAGCTTCAGGAAATGCGGGAAGGATCTAATCGCAACGACCCAACAGCAAAACTCCCCCAAAATCGGAAAACGTACACCTGAGGCACATGGCTCCGTCAAGCGCACGGTTGGGGTCGCCAGGGATCAAACGGCTGTACGGAGTGCGATAAATTTCGTTCTCGATCGCCCTGACACAATGGGGCCAATGGGGGCCTCAGGCACTGTCGCGTCGTTCGGCCTCCGGCTCTTCATCCTCTTCATCTGCAAAGAATTTTTCTTCCCTGCGGACCAGCTTTGCCGTGATAACGACTTCGGTCACGTCACTCCTTGATGGCAACTCGTACATGATATCGAGCATGAACTCTTCAAATACCGACCTCAATGCTCGGGCTCCGACCTTTCGCTCGCGGGCAACTTTGGCAATTTCACGGAGTGCATCACCTTCGAAACGAAGTTGGGTGCCATCCATTTCGAAAAACTTTTTATACTGTCGAACGAGTGCATTCTTAGGCTCCGTCATCACCTGAATCAGGGCCTCTTCATCTAGCGGCTGCAGGGACGCCAGGACAGGAAGCCGTCCCACGAATTCCGGAATCATGCCGTACTCGATCAGATCCTCCGGCTGCACGCGGGCAAGCAACTGACCGAGAGACTCTTCTTCCGTGATTCCCTCCTCGTGGTGTTGAAATCCAATAGTCCCCTTCCCAACTCGTTTTCCGATCACCTGCTCCAGCCCGACAAAGCTGCCGCTGCAGATGAACAGGATGTTCGTAGTGTCCATCTGGATGTACTGTTGCTCTGGATGTTTGCGGCCGCCCTGCGGGGGGATGTTCGCGACCGTGCCTTCCAGAATTTTTAACAACGCCTGCTGGACCCCCTCGCCGGAAACATCGCGAGTAATGGATACGTTCTGCTGAGTTTTTCCAATCTTGTCGATCTCATCGACGAAAATTATGCCCTGCTGGGCTTTGCCGATATCAAACTCGGCTACCTGAATCAGGCGTAGCAAAAGGTTTTCGACGTCTTCGCCAACGTAGCCAGCTTCCGTAAGAGTGGTTGCATCCCCGATCGCAAATGGGACATCAAGAATTTTGGCCAGTGTACGGGCAAGTAGAGTCTTGCCAGTGCCTGTAGGGCCGATAAGCAGAATATTGCTCTTCTCGACCTCGACATCGCTCATCGGAGACAGGCTGAGTCTTTTATAGTGATTGTGAACAGCAACCGAGAGGACTCGCTTCGCCACATCCTGCCCGATGACATACTGGTCCAGCTTTTCTTTCATCTCACGCGGAGTCGGCAGATTTTTTCTCTGGAGAGGCTGCGCGGCTCCGACGTCCCGTTCATCTCGAATGATCGAATTGCAGACCTCAACACACTCATTGCAGATGTAGACATCATCTGGTCCTGCAATCATGCGTTCGACCTGACCGTAGGACTTCTTGCAAAAGGAACAGTATTCAGACCTCTTGCGGCCGCTACGTCCCTGTTTTGCCATGGTGATTACCGTCTGTAAAAGTTTCGATATACTCTCTGCGAGAGCGTAATTTTTCGAAGGCTAACGCCATAACGGCTCCAAAGCCAAGGCTACTTTTCCGCTTCGCCATTGCTTCCCTTCAGAGTTTCAAGAACTTCATCCACAATACCGTATTCCATGGCCTCGCGGGCGGACATGTAAAAATCTCTGTCGGTGTCAGCTTCAATCTGATCGATCTGCTTACCAGTGTGACTTACCAGGATGTTGTTGATCTGATCACGCAGGCTGATGATTTCTTCGGCCTGAATACTGATATCCGTCGCCGTTCCACGAACACCACCCCAAGGCTGGTGAAGCATGAGCCGGGCGTGCGGCAGGGCGTATCGTTTTCCCTTCGTACCCGCGGCCAGGAGCACGGCACCCATGCTGGCGGCGTTGCCGATACAGTAAGTTGCTACATCACACTGCACGAACTGCATCGTATCGTATATCGCTAGACCGGCCGTCACGGAACCGCCTGGAGAATTGATGTAAAGATGGATGTCTTGATTCTTCTTTTCAGTCTGCAGAAAAAGAAGCTGGGCGATGATGACGTTGGCTACGTTATCGCTTATCGCGCTTGGAATAAAAATGATCCGGTCACGCAGCAACCTGGAAAAAATGTCGTAACTGCGTTCGCCGCGGCCGGTCGTCTCAATGACGTATGGGACCATGTGCAGTCTCCTGTCTGTAATTGAAATTAAGATTACTACAGAGTGAAATTTTCGATGTTCCTTGATGCTCTGAAAACCTTACGATGCTGGAGTTACTTCCAACTCTCCAAAATTGCCAGCTTCTGAGCACGTTACGATTCAAGAGATCGTTCAAAAATTCACTGTGGTGTATTAGTCTCCGTCACCTTCAGCGGTAGTGATGACGGCTTTTCTCTTCAGCAGGTCGAGGGTCTTATCACGAAGAAGCTGCTCCTGCAGAACATCAATGCGACCGTTTTGTTCCATCTCCTCTCTAAGGTCGAACGGGTCGCGGCCGGTTGACGAAGCAATCTCTTCGATGCGGTCGTCAATATCCCCCTCTTCGACATGGAGGCCCTGCTTCTCGCAAATGTATTGCATGGTGAAGATCAGTTTCATCTCACTCAAAAGCTCCTCTCTTGAGGAAGCCTTAAATTCTTTCAATTCTCCAAGAATCTCCGTTTCAGTGGCCCCTCCAGCTTCCAACTCAAGACGGCGGCGCTGGACGCGGCTATCGGTATGTTTCTCGATGAGCTGTTCAGGCAATTCAAACTCGGCAATTGCAAGAAGCTTCTCAGTCATCTTATTTTCAACGGCCATGTCTGTCAGTTGTTTGAATTGCTGTTCAAACCGTTCCGTGATGGTGTTGCGGACCTCCTCGATATTTTCGAAACCTTTTTCCTTGGCAAGCTCGTCCGTAAATTCCGGATAAACCATTTTCTTAAGGCCCATCACATTTACCTTGAGCGTGGCCTCTTTTCCGCGGTGTTCTTCAAGGGCAAAGTTGCTGGAGAGAGTAATGGTCTCTTTCTTCTCGTCACCTACTTTGGCACCTTCTACTAAGTCAACGAGCTCGGGCAGCATGCTGGTCGTGCGAGCGCTTTCGGTAACCTGGATATTCAGGCTGTCTTCACTCCAGACATCTTCACCACCGGCGGTAACAGTGACTTTGCAAACGACCACATCGCTCGTACCCGCGGCGTCGCCCTCTCCTGCCTCCTGAAGCTTGCCCTCGGATTGAAAAACGCTTTTGAGGCCCTGTTCAATGACCTTGTCGGTGACCTCGAATGACGGTATCTCAATTTCCATTTCGAGGTACTTGTCTTCCGCTATTTCAAACTCAGGGCGAACATATACTTTGAATTCGAAGGCGAAGTCTTTGGTGAGATCTAATTCCTTCGTGACCTCTTCATCGAATTCGGGCATTCCAATCGGGCTGATGCCAGCTTTTGTAATGGCTTTTCTCATGCCGCCCTGCATAAGGCGATTTACCAAATCTCCACGCACCTGTTTGCCAAATCGTTTTTCAAGCAACCACTGCGGCACCCTGCCTGGACGAAAGCCCGGTACGTTTGCTTCACTCTTCAGGAGCTTGAATGATTCTTCAAGTGTCTTGTTCGCGTCTCCAGAAGGGACGGTGACCGTAAATTTCTTGTAACAGGCACCGATGTCCTCAATGTCATAAGAGACATCAAATTCATCTCCATCACCTTCGTGGTCGTGGTCGTGGTCGTGGTCGTGGTCGTGGTCGTGGTCGTGGTCGTGGTCGTGGTCGTGACCTGGACCCTCGGTCTCTTCAACTTCTTTGGTTTCGATATCTTTTGCCATGGGTCTTTTGCCCTTGTGATTGGTACGGAGAAGGCCAATATATCCTGAAATAACGACGCCCGGCACGCTTGGCCGGGCGTTTAGAGCGGGTGATGGGATTCGAACCCACGACCTACAGCATGGCAAGCTGTCGCTCTACCAACTGAGCTACACCCGCAAAACTCCATAAAACAGGAAACACTTCCCGTTTGTATCCCAGTGGTACGAGAGGGGGGACTCGAACCCCCACCCCTTTCGGGACTAGATCCTAAATCTAGCGCGTATGCCAATTCCGCCACTCTCGTAAACGCGGGGCTATGATGCCCCCAAAAAGCGCTTCCGCAAGACGAAATATGACCACCACCGAGCTTAATTACACCCTGTAGGATTCGAACCTACGACCCGCTGATTAAGAGTCAGCTGCTCTACCGACTGAGCTAAGGGTGCGTAAATTTACGGCCAGTATTCTAAAGAGCGATAAGGCTAATTCAATCAGCAAGTAAAATCGTGGCGAAAAACTTGTAAATACTCCGCCTGCGCCTTCTTGGGAGGCGGAAAATACCAGATTCGCGGGGGCTTTTCCACGGGGTCGCCGCTCGCAGGTGTGACATCAACATCACAAAAACGTAAGAATTTATTTGAAGGACGTCTCAGACTGCAGTTGGACAGAGAGTGACTGGATTCGTTCTGGCATTGGAATCGTCAGATCGGGAGACCCGCCTTGTGACATTTCGAGTTTCACGTTGACAAAGACCGGCCCGCGGATTGACAGGATCGTCTCCAATTGAACACGAAGTTTTTGTGTGTCCATTTCGATGGCGACCGGCCATCCAGCACTCTCTGCCAGGCCGACAAAATTGGTTTTGCCCAAGCCGGCAATCGGCTGCCTTCCGGTCACCTCGTAATGGCCGTTGTCCATATTGCAAAGAATCAAGTTTTCCGGTGCTTGTTCGGCAATCGTCACCAGACAACCGAGATTCATCAGGAGGCAGCCATCCCCATTTAGGATGACCACTTTCTTTTCAGGACACGCCAAGGCAATGCCAAGACCAATGGTTGGACCCTGCCCCATCGTGCTTGGAACGTAATTCAAATCCAGTAGATGCCTGGAATGATTCGGCCAGGCCTGTGAGGCCGCCATCGTTGTTATGACAACTTCATCCTGCCTTACGGAATTCAAAGCAGTAAGAAAGGTATCCAGATTCATCACTCAGGCTTCTCCCAGCAAGATAATTTCGGACTGGTCGGACTCTGTATATCGTTTATATGCCTTCTCGATTTCTTTTGCCTGATCGTCACTTTCGACTAGTGTGTAGCGGAGCCCCCAGGCGTTCAGAATTGGTTCTGTAAAACGGCGGGCGGTGTCTCTGGTTTCCGGATTCTTCCGCCAGGCTTCATAGCTGCGATAACCAATCATGATGAAAAGCGCCATCCCCAAATCAAAAATGATATTCCGCAATGCATCCCCGGCTTCAAACATCCCGGTACACTGAATTATGATGAGAGGATTAGCACCACCAATCTTCAAACCGGCTGCAATGCCGAACGCCTCACCTTCGCGGCACACTCGAATTAATCGTGGAGAGTTGTGTGTATCGAACAGCGGCTGCATCTTGCCGGTCTCGCTGTCCGGTATCCAGATGACATCTGTGATGTTGCACGACTGAATTTGATTAAAAAGTAACTGTGGGGAAATCATTCAAGAATGGTTGATGGTTGATGGTTGATGGTTGATGGTTGCCAAATTTAGTCCATCACTCGCCCGTAAACCGGAATCTCAAGTGGAGGATCGCCTGGAATGTCGGTTTCGATCACGACATTGCCACGCATCCGACCCTCTGGTGCACCCTCCGCAGTAAGCTTAAGAATCTTTTTCTGTCCTTGCTCCTCCACATCGAGCCTGAGAAACTTCTCGGGGACTTTGCTTGAAAGAATCTTGAAACTCTTGCCTTGGGGCCCACTCAGCGTAAGTTCCTTTGTTACCGTTTCGGTGGTCTTAATGCGGCCGAAGACGAAATATGAAGGGGTCGGAATAACAGCTCCCAACACTTTCCCATAAAAATGGAGTTCCACGAATTCCATTTCCTTGTCATCCAGCCGCATGGTGACCTTACCTGAATAGTCGCCCGGCTTCGCCTCCTGACTCAATGTCACAGTGATCTCGTAACCGGATTCACCCTCCTTCTCGTAAGCATTCGGCTGGCAGGTTACCTCTGGTACATTGCTGTCCATGTTCAAAATTTTGAAGCTGCGTTTCAGTGAGGTGAAGACTCTTGTACTCTTCACGACGGATTCTCCGCTACGGACATTGCTGCCGAAATTGATGAAGTTGGGATCGATATCAACGATGGGGACGACCCGTCCTTCAATCTTCAGACTCATAGATAGGTGGTCCGGATCGTTGGACTTCACAGTGACCGTTTTTGTCTGAAAACTACGCCGCCCGGCAGTGTCGAATGATGCCTTGATTACCCCCGACATCCCCGGTTTGATTGTTCCCTCGGATGCCAGTGCCGCAGTGCATCCACAGGAGGTCGTAACCTCCTGAATCACGAGATCCGCGTCACCAGTGTTCTTGAACTTGAATTCGTGAACGACCGACTTTCCGGCCAGGACTTCACCAAAGTTGTATGCAGGATCCGTGAAGTTGATCTTGGGTTTGCAAAAGGCCGCTTCAGGCAAGAGCAAGATGACGGCAGAAACGAGGACGAACACTTTCAATTGCACGAGCAACTTCTCCTGATTACGAATGATTTAAGCCTGAGGCGGATGATCATGCCCCCTAAGTGGGCGTATCACAAACCGGGAGAGTATAACGGCCACTTCTGACGGCTCTCAACTGCCTAAACCGCTTCGAATCCGCTCCGCCTCACCCTTGATTCGCTCAAATGCCCGAAGGAAGTGTTCAACAAAAACGATCCCTGCCAGTAACCCAGGATGACTTAAGACAATCATCCGTTCGTCGGCTTCGTCTGCGTTTTTTAACTCTCCCACCGCTCGAAACCGCTTCGTGGAATGGATTCTGTGCAAAGAACGAAAACCGGGACTGAGTGCAATACCTTCGGCCCTCATCGCTTCAGAAAACTGATCGCGATCAAGGCCGCAAAATGCCTCAACACAAAACTTGAATCCAACTTTGTAATAGCCGGGAGAACTGTCACTCGCCTCATTCTTAAGAATAGACAAGCCATCAGCTTCGGAGATATGTAGCAGTAAAGCCTTGACAATCTTTGCACGGATTTCATTCATTCCGTCGAGCACTGCCAATTGCGGCCGCACTACCGCTGACTGCAACTCAGAAAGAGGATAAGCATGATTGCCGCGCTGGCAATGTAACCGGATTCGCTGAGCGATAGGCCCGTCATTTGTGAAGACTGCTCCCCCGCGTCCGGCAGACAGAAGTTTGCTTCCACCAAAGCTGTAGACACCCACGTGCCCCCAAGTACCTGCCTGTCGACCGGAAATCCTCGCACCGGGCGTTTGGGCAGCATCCTCGACGACCTTTAATCCGTGAGTGACGGCAAAATCCATGACCTGCTGCATGGGCACAATTCCGCCATGAAGATGTGAAACTAAAATTGCCTTCGTCTTGTCGCTGACTGCATCTTCCAATCTCTTCGGGTCAAAATTCCAGTTTGCCGCTAGAGGATCTACAAGAACGGGCGTGCCACCCACAGCTAACACATCCGCGAAATTCCCTTTGAAGTCATAGGCCGAAAGAATAACTTCATCCCCCTGGCCTACTTTTACTCCGCGTAACGCTAATTCGACAGCAGCCGTCCCGCTGCAGCAGAGCTCGACGTATTGACATCCGAGATACTCTTGGAGTTCCGACTCTAAGGCATCGCATTCAGCGCCGTGGTATCGACCCCAGTCACCGCTCCTGTAGACTCGATCCAAGGCTTCCCGGATGGCGTCAGAGGCAGGCGGCCAAGGGAAATCATCAAGAGATCCGATTGGCTCACCACCCAGGATGGCTGGAATGTCATTGCTCATATCGATTTGTGATTCAGGCTCTGACTGCGAACCATATTAAAGCCCGCAGTCGGAACCACAATCCTGGCAACAACGCTAAAATTAAAGCCCCTCGACCGTTGAGATCGAGGGGCTCTATTTTCATTGAATGTCGATCGGCTATGCCGGTTCCTCATCATCACCACTATCGTCATCCTCACTGGTGGTGGCACCCTCTGTCCCCGGGCCTCCCCCGCCACCGGAGGCCTCACTAAGCTCGACAGGTTTGTAGCCGCCCTGCGACTTGAAGTACAACGCGATGGCGCCGAACACAAGGATCAGCGTACATGGGAACCATGCCGCGAACACCAGCACATCGCGTCCGGCGCTGTTGTTGATTACCGTGAACTTCTCCTTCGCCGATTTCTTCTCAGCTTCGGGAAGCGTTCCGATGAACGCGTCCTTTTTCGCCGGGTCAATGGCCTTGTGTTTCATCCACAAGAAATTTGCGCCCACCTCCGCCTGAGCAACTACTTGTGGCAGTTCCTTCTGGGCATTGTTGTAAATTGATTTATCGAAGGCGACACCCAGAAGCGGCCCACCGATAATGCCGACCGACAACAGACCGCAGGCCGACACCGTATTCAAGGTCAGGGCTCCGCCTTCCGGATAACGTTCGGACACAAAACCGAGCACGCACGGCCAATAGTAAGTCTGGCCCATGGCGTAACACACAAATGCCAGGAACACTGCAATGCCGGTTGCTTCGGACAGCCAGAACAATCCGATAGCCGAACCAAGACCACTCAAGCACAGTAGGGCCGGCGGGCTGAAGAAATGTAAGATGCTGCCGGCGAACATGCGCAGGATCAGCATGATGAACGCGGAGAAGACCAGAGCGAATGCCGCGTCGATTTTCATTTCAGAAAGCACCGGCGTCATCAATTTCTTGATCCAGCCATCGGTGGCCAGTTCTGCCGTCGCCACCGGGATCATCGTGCAGCACATGAGGAAGAACAGCGGCTTGCCAAATGACTTTGTAAGGCCGCCCATGATGACGCCGACCGCGGCCCCCATTCCCATTGCGGCATAAAACCAGTTGTCCGGCTTGGTCCAGCCCGTCAGCGCATCCACCTGGTTGCCAATTTCATAAATCATCATGCCGCCGGCCAGAAATGCGCTGAGGAAACCAACCTGCTTGAGCATATCCAAATACGACACGCCGGCCTTGATGCGTTCGTCGACTGGGAACTTGCAGGGCAAATACATCACCATGTAGGCGAAGACCGGGATGAGCATCCACAGCGAGTGGATCTTCCAGGACAGACCATCAATCAGCCAGTCAGCAGTGATTATAGGCAGCGTGCCAAACACCAAGCCCGCCGGCCACGCCGCGTGAAGGATGGTCAGCATCTTCGTTTTATCTTTGGGATATACCGCCGCACACACGGGGTTGATCACAGCTTCGACAATGCCGTGTCCCAATCCTGCGCAGAATGCGAACAGGTACAGACTGGTGTAGCCACCGGCCGTTGCTGTGCCAACGGAGGAAATCGCCTGAAGTGCGAAAGCCACGAACATCGGCATCTTGAACCCTACCTTGTCAAGCAGCAGGCTACCTCCAATCATTGTGATCGCGATCGGCCACAACGAGGCGCCAAACACCTGGCCGATCTGCTGGTTGGTCAGGTCAAATGCTGCCCCGTAATCTCCCATTTTTGCCACGCGAAACGAAAAGCCGAATCCGGCAGCAGTCAGGGAAAGGAAACTAGCCCAGAAAAGCAGTTTTTTCTCTTTATCAGTTAGCTCTTCTGCAGGAACATGTGCCTTCATTGAAATTTCTCCAATCAAAAAGAGGACAGCCCCTCACATGCCATCGGTGGGGGGCTGAACAGTTTGTTTGCCGCGGATAGAGCGGACCACTTCAAGGGGCGGGAGGCTAACCGACGCACCGGGTTTGTCAATTAGTTCGCCCACCGAATTTGTTGCGGAAGTATTGACCCCACAGAGGGTTGGAGAGAATCTCCACAGCGTCTACCGGAATTCTTAAAACAAAACATCCATCATTCGAGTGTAAGCCATACCACCTCCCCTGAAGCCGCTGAGCTATAACCAGCTAACAAGACTTCGGTTAGCTTGGCCGCCTTCGCAGCGTTCATCTCGCTCTCGCGGTCTTCTAGAATGCAGTCGATGAAGTGACTCTCATTTGTTTGTCCGGCACCGAACGTCAAAGACAGCCAGTCTCTCTTGGGCTGAACGTGGCATTCCGTCTGCCCAGATCGCCAGAACCCCATTGGATCATTCTTGTAATATTCCGGCGGCATCCATGGCTCTCCGTTGGCAGAGACCACGAGCTTGGGCTCGAATGACGATAGGAGGATTGCTGCATTTGAGCCGATGAGATGAATCTGGTTGAGGCCTCCCGACGGGTGACTCTGCCAGCCGGCCCGGGCGCCGACGACGGTGGCTGTAGTGCCATTGGAAAGCGTCAGGGACATCAGACCAAAGTCTTCGATGCCGTGGCGCTGATGCTCTTCAAAGAAGTAGTTTCGAGTCTTAGCGAACACTGAGGTGAATTCAGCCCCTGTAAGCATCTGAATGAAACCGAGTGGATAAACTCCCATAGCGTAAAGCTCTGCCTTCGCGTCGACGAAATTGGAAATCAAGGGCGGATATTTCTGTGCGCCCGGCCTGCTGAGGTCTGCAGTGCCCGAGTGTCCTTTTGCAAAAACACAATCAGCATGGATGGCGAGCAGCTCCCCTAGTCTGCCCGAAGAGACCAACTCCCTGGCGCGCAGGAAATGTGACGATTCAAGTTGAGTGAACATCTGCGACTTTACGCCCGCGGCCTCGACTGCCTTGACCACCGCTTTTGCCGCATCCAGAAACGGAGTCATGGGTTTATCGATATAGAGATGTTTGCCCGCTCGCGCGCATGTGATCAGGATGCGTGCTCTTCTCTCCGGCTCAGCGCAAACACTCACTATGTCGACCGCCGGATTCTGAAGAGCCTGTTCAAGATCATCGAAGTACGAGATCCCGAGTTCATCAGCCCATGCCTTATTAAGCCTGGCACGATTGGGCCCCACGTCCTTCTCATCCGTCAGAGCCACCACTCTGCAACGTGGATCTGCAGCAAAATTTTTCGAATGGTTTTCCTGGTGAGTATATTTTCCGGAAACGAGAAGGACGCCTAGTGGTGAGTTCATCACCTAACCTCCATCCGCACTGCTATATTTTTATTGGATGACTCGACAATGTGTGCGATCAGCTTGTCTCGTTCCCGTTCGCATTCTCCCGGGCCGATAGTGCAGTCAAAGAAATCGAGTGACTCGCTGTGAATAATGGAGCCCTTATTTCCGTAAAGGGCTAAATCAACTTTGAGTTGGCCATATCGAGAGAGAGTGATGATAGCCGTCGCGGAGTTCTCAAATTCCGCGATCGCTGTCAGGTGTCCGCTGGCTCGGTTTCCTGACACGAACAATTCAACTGGTGTAGTTCCCAGGCATTTGGAGGAGAGCAGAATCAAGTTCGCAAACTGGGAGACAATTTCATCTGCCGAGCATCCAAGGACTGTCGTCAGCCGCAAGAAGACGGGCTGTCCGATGCTTTCAGAACTAACGGCCGTAGTGATTGTTGCTTCCAGTGAATTCCAGTAGTTCATTGAAATAAGCAGGAGATGAACTTGTCGATTCGGGTCACTTAGCCACAGGCTACCACCGCCAGCCTGTAAGCTGAATTAATCTGCAGTGGATAGGGTAAAACCCATTAACGCCATCAAACCCAAAACCTCAACCTCGATCTGCAAGGCCTACCTGACCTTCAGTTTCCTTATTCGATTTACGAAAAAAGGGAGGCAAGACCAATGTCTTGCCTCCCTTAGAGTTTTCTAGCTCATTCTGCGGTGCGCTTTACTTACGTGCAGCAAGCATGGCTCTACGATCGAGAGAAACCTTCTCAGCAATGTTTCTTGGCACTTCGGCGTACTCGCGCGGCTCGAGGCTGTAGGTC
This sequence comes from Planctomycetota bacterium, assembly GCA_027625095.1. Lineage (GTDB taxonomy): Bacteria > Planctomycetota > PUPC01 > JACPCR01 > JACPCR01 > JAQBXN01. The sequence continues at coordinate 45,347 of JAQBXN010000034.1, forward strand.
CCTCGTCCCTGGGTGAGACCTCGGATGACGGTGGCGTATTGGAAGGTCTCGGACAACGGCACTCTTCCTCTCAGCACTCGAATACCCCTCTCGATATCCATGCTCTCGACCTGGGCACGGCGGGAGTTCAGGTCACCAAGAATATCGCCAAGGAACTCTTCCGGCACCTGGACGTCGAAGGTCATCACCGGCTCCATTAGCTTGGTGCCGGCTTTCGCGATTGCCATCGAGAATGCCTGCTGGGCGGCCAGAAAAAAAGCCATTTCAGAGGAATCCACATCGTGGTACGCACCGTCGAAGAGATCAACATGCACGTTCACGAACGGATATCGCAATTCGCCACCAATCTTTTGGGATTCGGCGAAACCGCGTTCGACGGCTCGGAAATATTCCTTAGGCACCGATCCGCTGACGATGGACTGTTCGAAGATGTAGTTGGCGCTTCCATCGTTCGGGCCGACGCGGACTTCGATGACTGCAAACTGGCCGTGTCCGCCGGACTGCTTCACGTGCCGTGACTGCAGCTCGACTTCGCGGGCCAGGGCCTGCTTGTACGCCACTTCCGGACGGCCAACGACAACATCGAGCCTGAACTCTCGGACGATACGGTTCTTGATGACCTCGAGGTGCAGCTCGCCCATACCGGCGATAATGATTTCCTGTGTCTCTTCATCCGTAAAAAATCGGAAGGTCGGATCTTCCTTTACAAGCCGACTGAGAGTATCGGAGAGCTTGTCGCGGTCGCCGTTCGACTTTGTTGATATAGACATCGACACGATCGGTTCGGGGAAGTTCATCTTTTCCAAAATGATCGGATCGTCCTTCTTGCAAAGGGTGTCGCCGGTGAGGGCGTCCTTCATTCCGACGCATGCGATGATATCGCCGGCTTGCGCGTCCTCGATGGACTCACGGCTGGCCGCGTGCATCTTGAACAGGCGCCCGATGCGCTCGGTCTTAGTAGTGCGTGGATTAAAGACAATATCACCCCTGCGAAGAGTTCCAGAGTAAACACGTAGGAAAGTCAGGTCACCGTTCTTGTCGGAGATGGTCTTGAATGCCAGCGCGCAAAGTGGGCTTTCGGGCAAGGACTCAAAGTGTACCATGTGCTCTTCATCGCCAGGTCGCCGTCCTTCAACGATGGGCTTGTTCAGTGGCGAAGGTAGGTAGTAACCAACGCCGTCCAAAAGTTGCTCGACGCCTCTGCTCTTGAGGGCCGTTCCGCAGAGCACGGGAACGAGATTACCGGAAAGGGTGCCTTCACGTAGCGCATGGCGAAGTTCTGCAACTGTGACTTCTCCTCCCTCAAGATACTTCTCCATGATGTTCTCGCAGTAGTCGGCCGCTGTCTCGATAAGATTCATGAAATGCTCTTTGGTGAGCTCAGCATGCTCGGAAGGGATCTCTTCGACATGCCAGGTAACATCAGGGCCAGTAGTTACGAAACGATGGAACACACGTTCGACCAGGTCAATTAGGCCGACGAGTTCCCCGCCTGCGAGAATTGGAAACTGCACTGGAATGGCAACGGCGTTAAGGCGGGTACGAATAGAATCTACGGCCCCCATGAAATCCGCGCCTGTGCGGTCAAGCTTGTTGATGAAAGCAATCCGTGGCACACCATAACGGGTGGCCTGACGCCAGACCGTCTCTGACTGCGCTTCGACGCCTGCAACTCCACAGAAAACTCCTACTACGCCATCAAGCACTCGGAGTGACCGTTCGACCTCAGCGGTAAAGTCAACATGTCCCGGTGTATCGATGATGTTAAGGGTGTATTTTTTCCACCTGGCGCTTGTGGCTGCGCTGGTGATGGTGATTCCACGTTCACGTTCTTCTTCCATGTAATCCATGGTGGCGGCCCCATCATGTACTTCGCCTGTTCGGTGGATACGACCAGTGTGGAAAAGAATACGTTCGGTGACGGTGGTTTTCCCGGCATCGATGTGCGCGATAATCCCGACGTTACGGATGAAATCCAGATGCTGGTGTTCTGGCTTGATGGCAAAACTGTCGTGGCTTTCAGGATGTAGTGTTGACAAGGACATGATTCTCTCTTTCTCGTAAGGCTTTGGACTAAAAGGCATCGTCACCACCCGGTCAAGCCGTGTGAGTTGTATCAAAAGTCGGCAAATCGGATTGTTTTAGGGGCAGAAACCGTTCGGGCAGGCGGGTAAGCAATCTATATGCCGGGAAGGCGAGTGCTTCACAAAAAATAAGTTAGAAGGGACATAATTCCTCTCCGTGAGTATCCCTGGTTGCCCAGAACGAATTACATTGCCGGAAAGCCTGTCATGCGATTCATTACCCCATCATGGGGCAGAGGAAACAGGCGGATAAACTGGCAGCCTAAATAGGTGTGGGTGCAATTTCCCTGATGCAGGTCTTATTTCTTGGTGCTTAACTCAAGCTGCCAGTTTACTCGCCTGTTGGCGTGAGAAGATTGCTCTTCATGGAAATGACTATTTCCGGCCAACTTAACGGGCGGGCAGTATATAGAGGGCCATACCCATCGCAAGATAATTCTGTGAATTTTTTCACGAATTTAAATGATGGCAGACTAAGACCTTAACGGTGGATAACCTCGACGCCGTTCTGTCGCGCCACCACAATCGTCGTTGCCATATCCAGGAACAGGCCATGCTCCGCAACGCTTGCGATCCCTTGAATGAATTTGGATGCAGCGTAAGGGTCGTCGATGGGTTGAACAAAAAAAAGGTCGAGAATGTAGTTGCCATTGTCGGTCACGAAGGGTTTCCCCTCGCCCCCCCGAAGCTCGACTCGACATCCGAGCTCGCCCAGACGGCTGGCGGTGTATTTCCAGCAATATTGCACTACATCCACCGGTAACGCCCCCGTCACACCCAATCCGGCGACCATCTTGGTTTCATCGACGGTAACGACAAACTTCTCGGCAGCCTGCTCGACCATCTTCTCACGGAGCAGCGCTCCTCCCCTTCCCTTAACCAGATTCAGGCATGGGTCCACCTCATCTGCGCCGTCAATCGCCAGGTCCAGCCTGGGATGGTCATCAAGAGTGCTGAGTTGGATACCGAGAGCCTCTGCCTGCTCACGAGTGCGCTGAGAGGTTGGGACTCCAATGATCTTCTTAAGGTCTCCAGATTTGACCAACTCACCGAGGCGATCCACCACAAATTTGGCAGTAGAGCCGGTGCCGAGGCCAAGCACCATGCCGTCTTCTACAAATTCAACGGCTTTGTCTGCTGAGAGTTTTTTTAGTTCATCCTGGGTCATGTCTGTTTATCGATGATTCCTTTGTATTTAGCGAGATTGTCCGCAACCGATGCCTTGTCATTGAATATGGCCGAGCCCATGACCAGCACTGTTGCCCCAGCATCAAGGACCTCACGCAAAGTTGATTCGTTCACGCCTCCGTCGACTTCAATCTCGGCCTCAGAACCTATCGCATCGAGCCTCGCCCGGATGTCCGAAATCTTTTTCGTGCTGTAAGGAATATACGACTGGCCTCCCCATCCAGGGTTGACGGACATCACCAACACAAGATCAACTTCTCCAATTACCGGCTCAAGAGCTGAGACAGGTGTAGCAGGGTTGAGAGTCACCCCGGTCTTGAGTCCGGCCTCGCGGATTTGTTGGAGCGTTCGATGGAGATGAGGACACGTCTCGACGTGAACCGTAATCAAATCGGCGCCGGCGGCGACGTATTGTGCAATCGAGAGGTCGGGCCTTTCGATCATCAGGTGGACGTCGAACATCAAATCCGTCACCCCACGGATGGCCTTAATAACCGGCGGTCCGAAAGTAAGATTCGGGACGAAATGGCCATCCATCACGTCCACGTGAATCCAGTCGGCGCCGCCTTCCGCAGCCTCGCAAACCTGTTCGCCAAGGCGTGCGAAGTCAGCGGACAAAATGGATGGTGCAATTTTGACTGAGCTTGCCAAAGACTCCTCCGATTCCGTGTTTAAAAGGCCCATCGGTCTGCATTTGTATCGCGCATATTGTCAATGTCATCCAAAACTCGACGATCTCTGAGGAGTCATTCTTAAATCGCAATGAAGTTTTCCAACATCTTCAGTCCTACGGCCTGACTTTTCTCAGGGTGGAACTGCGTAGCAAAGATATTGTTACTCGCCACGACGGCAGGGAATGGTTTGCCGTAATCCGCGGTGGCGGCGACAACATCCTCACTGCCTGGCGCTGCATAAAAAGAGTGCACAAAGTAAGCGTAGACACCGCTTTCGAGGCCTTTTAAGAGGGGGATGTCCTTCTTGATTTCGAGTGCATTCCAACCCATGTGCGGGATCTTAAGTTTGGGTTGGGCGCCGTTCTGATCGAAGGCAAAACGAACGATACGACCCTGCACCAGGCCGAGCCCCTGGTGCAGGCCGTCTTCTTCGCTTTCATCAAAAATCAACTGAAGACCGAGGCAGATACCGAGGAAGGGCTTTTTTCGGGCGGCTTCTTTGATCGGTTCAATGAGTTCCCGCTCGGCGAGCTCTTCCATCGCATCTTTGAAGGCGCCAACTCCGGGCAGGATAACTTTGTCTGCGCTGGAAATTTTGTCTGGGTCGCTGGTGATTTCGGCCAGCGCTCCGAGCGACTCGAGGGCCTTTTGAACGCTACGCAGGTTTCCCATTCCGTAATCTGTGATGGCAATCATGGTTGATGTTTGATGGTTGTGAGGTCTGGCTCTAAATCGTTAAGCCAACCTTTTGATCAAGTCCTCATCTATCCTTTCGGCCAATTGTTCCGGGGTCATGGATACAGTATCCAAAACAACATCCGCCAGCGCTTCATACAACGGTTGACGCTCCTTCAACACTTCAGCCACTTCGTCATATGGGCCCTTCTCAGTCAGGCCCGGACGCTGCCCTGCTGTGACATCATCCGCGAGCATCCGCTGGCAGATCGTTTCAACGTCAGCCTGGAGCAAAATTACAAACCCGTTCTTCATTAACGCTCTGTTCTCTTCGCGGAGGATGACACCTCCGCCAGTCCCAACAATCAGATTATCTCGTTCAGCAAGTATTCGCAGACATTGCGACTCCAGGTCTCGGAAAGCGCCCTGGCCATCGGTTTCAAATATCTCTTGAATCGAACGCCCGGCATGTTCTCGCAGGAACTCATCCGCATCGACAAATTCACGGCCTGATTTTTTTGCGACCAGCCTGCCCACGGTTGTCTTACCTGTACAGCGATAGCCGATGAGATAGAAATTCAATGAGCCGCCTCCAGCCGTGTGCGAACGACTTCGGCCATCAATTCCGTGGGGGCATCTACGCCCGTCCAGAGTTCGAATTGACCGACCGCCTGCCTTACGAACATCTCGAACCCTGTGACTATGGGGCAGCCAGCCTCTCTGGCCTCACGCAGCAGGCGGGTTTCGATGGGATTGTAGACCGCGTCAAAAACCAGCATTTCTGGCTTCAGAAATTCGGCCGGTATCGGTGTATCATCCACGTTCGGGTGCATGCCCACGGAGCTCGCATTAACCAGGACATCCGCCTCAAACCCATCTTTCAAGATCGAGCGAAGCGAGACGCCTTTACATCCGATGTCTTCTGCAAGTCGGGTAGCTCTCTCCAAGGTTCTATTGGCCACGGTGACATCAGCGCCACGATCCTGCAGCCCGTATGCGATGGCGCGTCCGGCCCCGCCCGCGCCGATTATGAGTGCTCTCTTCCCCTGAATTGGGGCATCGTCGTTCGACCCGGCCTCCACCAGCACTTCCTCAATGGCGCTGATGGCCGCATCCAAGTCCGTGTTGGAACCGGCAAGTTTCCCATTCCTGTTATGAATCGTGTTTATCGCACCGATTTTTTCGGAAAGGGGCTCAATCTCGTCAAGGCAGAAAATGGAAGCTTCTTTATGCGGAATGGTGACGCTGAATCCGTTAAATCCCAGCTCCCTGAATGCCTCCAGGAATTCGGCGACATCATTCACAAGCAGCGGCACATAAACCGCATCGATGCCGCAATTGGTGAAGGCTGCATTATGAATGCTTGGACTCATGCTGTGCCCGACCGGATTCCCAACAACCCCGTAAACGGGGGTTTGAGGAGTGAGCGAACGAAATCGGTAGAGGTTAATGAGAGTGGTGGCTTCTATCTGACCCGGCGCAGATTCCTTTCCAGCGCCTACAGATGCAAATGTGAGATATGAGCCAAACTTCGGCGCCAGGATGCGACTAATCTGGCCGTGCTCTCCCATGCAGAGTCCAATGGTTGGTTTTTCTGCCTCAGCCAACAGCCGGAACATCGTAACGTTGTCCGTAATCGAGTGAGCGAATACAGCGAGCTTTGCAATGTCTGCGCCGGCATGGAAACAGGCAGAGTATATGGATTGGAGATCTGATGGTGTCTCTTCGAAGTTGTGATAAGAGACGATCAGCTTTGCCTTGCCTGCGTGTTTGAATTTGGCGGCAGCATCGAGTTCGATATCGATGTATTCAGCACCGCAAGCCTCAGCCTCTTCGAGTAGTGCGATTCGCTCGGATTCTTCACCTTTAAATTTACCCATTTCCCGCACAGGTCGATTGGTGCAGATAACAGGTTTGGGGGCCGAATCTATAAGGGCAGATACGTCCGGTTTTGAAATGCCATCGAGGCGGATCTCAAATAAATCCGAGTGCGGCGCGGCCCTTTGCATCTGAGCCAGGCATTCCTCGTTGGTACTGGCAGAAATGGATGTGCAGATATGGCAGGTCATGGGTGATATTCAGGCAGGACAAGACCTGGTCACTTCGCAGTTGTCTTCGTTTTCCTGAAATCGACGAGCGTGTCGCAAGGAACAATGACCAGAACGGCGATCTGACTCACACGCCTTGTGAGTCTCCGACCTCTTTATTCTGTTGTCGGACAATCTTTCCGATAGCGTTGAGATAGGCACGGGCACTTGCTTCAAGGATGTCAGTGCTGCTTGCACGGCCGTGCATCTCGATACCTTCGTGTTCCACTCTAAGCGAGACTTCACCGAGCGCGTCCTTGCCACGGGTGATGGCTCGGATCTGATAATCAAGAAGACGGCAGTTCACGCCGGTGATACGGTCGATGGTATTGTAAATCGCATCCACAGGACCGTCGCCGACTGCGGCATCTTCGATGGGTTCATTCGTACCAATTCTTTGTAACTTTATGGTCGCAGTCGGAGTTACATCGATACCGCTTGTTGTATGCATTCGGACAAGCTCAAAGGTTTCATCTACGTGTGCAAAATCTTCTTCAATCAGGGCGATGAGGTCTTCATCGTAGATTTCCTTTTTCTTGTCGGCCAACACTTTGAATGCGTCGAAGAGTGAATTCAGATCCTCTTCGGAGACTTCAAAGCCCAGTTTGAGCAGGCGTTCGCGGAAAGCGTGTCTGCCTGAATGTTTGCCCAGCACCAGATTGGTATCGGAAAAACCGACGTCTTCCGGATGCATGATCTCGTAGGTCGTTCGCTCCTTCAAAATGCCGTCCTGGTGGATACCAGCCTCGTGAGCGAAAGCGTTTTGGCCAACGATGGCTTTGTTCCGTTGAACGAACAGGCCCGTCAAGTTACTGACCATACGGCTGGTGGTCAGGATACGTCTGGTTTCGATTTTGGTTTCGAGGCCGTAGTAGTCCTTTCGCGTTTTCAAAGCCATAACAATTTCTTCAAGCGAGGCGTTTCCGGCGCGCTCCCCGATACCATTAATCGTGCATTCGACCTGGCGGGCGCCGTTTACGACCCCGGCCAGCGAATTGGCCACTGCCAATCCGAGATCGTTGTGGCAGTGCACGCTGATGACTGCCTGATCAATATTCGGAACGTCCGACACCAAGCGTGCAATGGTCTCGCCGAATGGCCCGGGAAGCGCATAGCCCACGGTGTCAGGGATATTCACCGTTGTAGCGCCGGCTGCAATGGTCGCTTCGATGATCTCAACCAGAAAGTCGCCTTCGGTACGTGAGGCATCCTCTGGACTGAACTCGATGTCGTCACAGAATTGTTTGGCGTATTCGACCATCTCTACCGCCTGTTTCAGGATCTCCTTCTGCGCTTTCTTCAGCTTGAACTTCCGGTGAATCTCGGAAGTCGCCAGAAAGAGATGAATGCGCTTCCGGGCCGCGGGATCAACCGCGGCGGCAGCGCGATCTATATCCTTCTTGAGACAACGAGCGAGCCCGGCGATGGTGGGGCCTTCGACCTCACGAGCGATTTCCTGGACGGCTTCGAAATCGCCCGGCGAGGCGATGGGGAAACCGGCTTCGATAATGTCAACCTTCAGGAGGGTAAGCTGACGTGCGATCTCCAGTTTCTCTCTGGTGTTCAGGCTGGCGCCTGGGGATTGTTCACCATCACGCAGAGTGGTATCGAAGATGATTATGCGTTCGTCGCTCATTGGTTCCTCCTGCTTCCTTTCTACTTGGAGTCGATCCAGGACATCATTTTTCTCAATTCTTTTCCGACTTTTTCCAACTGGTGATCTTTATCTTTATTACGCAGGGCATTAAATACCGGGCGCCCGACTTTGTTTTCTATAAGCCATTCGCGAGCGAATTGACCGCCCTGAATCTCAGCGAGAATTTTCTTCATCTCGGCTCTGGTTTGATCGGTGACGATGCGAGGGCCGCGGGTGTAGTCACCAAACTCGGCGGTGTTGCTTACCGAATAACGCATGTAATTGAGCCCGCCCTGGTAGAAGAGATCGACAATAAGTTTGAGCTCGTGCATACATTCGAAGAAGGCAAGCTCCGGCTGATAGCCGGCATCGACCAGTGTTTCGAATGCAGCTTTGACAAGGGCACTGACACCACCGCACAACACAACCTGTTCACCGAAAAGATCTGTTTCAGTTTCTTCAGCGAATGTAGTCCGCAGCACTCCGCCTCGCGTCCCGCCGATTCCTTTTGCATAGGCCATGGCGGTTTCCCAAGCATTTCCGGAGATGTCCTGTCCGATGGCGACAAGACAGGGTACCCCCCCACCCTGCTCATATTCGCTGCGAACGAGGTGTCCAGGGCCTTTGGGTGCAACCATGATCGAATCCACTGTTGGCGGCGGCACGATCTGACCAAAGTGAATATTGAATCCGTGCGAGCAACCGAGGACGGCGCCTTTTTTGAGGTTTGGAGCAATCTGTTCGCGGTAGACGTCCCCCTGAATTTCATCAGGCAAAAGAATCTGAACAAAGTCTCCAGCGGCCACGGCCTCTTCGACGCCGAGGGGATCGAAGCCATGAGACACCGCGAGCTCGTAGTTGGCGGAGCCTTTGCGTGTATTGACAACAACTTTGACACCACTGTCACGGAGATTCAGGGCATGCGCGTGGCCTTGACTTCCGTAGCCGAGAATCGCGATGGTTTTGTCACTAAGGTGGTCAAGATTTGCGTCGTCGCCGTAATACATTTTGGCCATATGAAAGGCTCCTGAATTAAAGTAAGGAGAGCCGTCCCGGCTCTCGGAAAATTAGGGGTGACAGAAGATGCAGGATTGGGGCTTCCGCATCTGTCTTGCTGAGATTCCTGAAAACTAATGTCTTAATGCGTCGCTTCAACTCCGTCCAAACCGATCCCAATCTGTTCTCCGAAAGTATCGAGCCCTCCATGAGGAGGGCTCTAAATACGGTGCGTTCTGGTCGTTCGCGGGGACTTATATCGGGTTCACGCGAAGCTGCAACCGCGGGTCAGAGAATGCCCTGGCTGAAGTCGTCGTCATCGTCGGAAGCGGGCTCTGAACGCTCCTCGCCGCCGTCTTCCTCAGATGCGTATTCGGCAGCCGCTGGGTCTCTGTAAGATGACTCAGCTTCTTGGGACTCATCACTGCCTGCATCGTCTGAAGTGTCACCATCGTCAGAGTCATTATTGCCTTTTTCTTCATAGGCGTCGGAGTCTTTGGGACGAGTCGCCCCCCTCTTGGAGCCCGTATTTCCCATTTCCTCCTCGGTATCGTCCGCCTCGTCTCCTGCAAAGCCGTTAGCGAACCGATCCTGCTCCTGCTCTTCTACCTCCTGTGACTCTTGCGATGCCTTTGGTTCTTCAACACGGTCACCGCCGTCACGACGGTTGCCCCTGCGATCGTCGGTTCGGGCATCCCTGCCGCGACCGCGGCCGCGGCCGCGGCCACCGCTGCGACCCTTGTCTTCATTATCCTTTCGGACTTCATCTTTACCCTCAGGCCCACTTTCATCTCGACCGCGACCACCGCCGCCACGACCACCACGATCGTCCCGGCGACCTTCACGGGCCGGGCCTTGTTCTTCCCTGCCTCTACCTCGGCCTCTTCCACCCCCCCGTTCATCCCTTCCTTCATCCTTCTGGCTATCTCTATCGTTACGCCCACGGCTGCCACCGCGGCGGGTCTGGTCGTCGTTACGATCGTCGTTACTGCTACGGGGTGAATCACGATCGGGCTCCTTCGCTGAATCTCTGTCACCATCGTTGCCTCTACCACGCCCGCGGTTTCGTTCTTCATCCTCCCTGCCGCGACCACGTCCACGATCCTTGTCATCTCTGTCACTGCCTTGCTCGCGTCCGCGGCTGGGGCCACTGTCCAGATCGCGTCCGCGACTTGAGTCTCGATTTCGATCACGTCCGCGACCGGAGTCACTGGCTTGATCGCGTCCACGACCGGAGTCACTGTCTCGGTTCCTTCCACGTCCGGAATCCCTATCGCCACCACGTCCACGGCTGGAGTCACTGTCCCGATCGCGTCCTCTACCGCCCTCTCTATCTCCGCCACGGCCTCGGCCTCGATCACGGTCCCGTTCTCCGCTACGCCCCTGGCCTCCACGCCCTCTGTCATCATCGTCCTCGTCGTTCCGTCGTGAGCGGGTATCAACGTCGTCGTCGCTTTCGTCCTGAAAATCTCCGAGATAGGCGTCATCGTAAATTTCAGAAGGTGGGATGTATCCGGGTTGTTTCGACTTTTCGACTTCCTCTTCAAAAGCCTTGAGGACTTCTGCATGGATGATTTCACGGGTTTGGACATTTACCGGGTGCGCTATATCCGCGTGCAATTTAGGGCGGCCGCGTTCATCTCGGAATGCACGGTTATGGGGAAGGCGAGCGCCGCATTCGCAGCAGAAGCTGGCGCTGATTTCGCTTTTAGCGCGGCATTTGGGGCAATGGTCGCTCAGTTTGCGGCTTGGCATTGCCACAAACATTCCCTTAGTTCCCTTAATGATTTTCAGGTCGCGGATGACAAAGGCATCGTCAATCGTGATGGTGCAGAACGCCTGCAGTTTGTCCCCGAGAAAATTTCTGAGTTTGACTCGAACTTCTGTGATTTCCATGGCGTGTTTTCGGTAGGTGTATGATCATAGTTGGCCGAGGTTGTCGGCGGATGCGGTTCTGTAGATACGGCCGAGGTTCAACTCGGCAATTGCTTTTTCCAACGATTCAGCGTCTTTCGAATTTGGACACAAAACATACATCGTCGAGCCGCTACCACTCATAAGAGTCCTTCCTGGTGCGAGGGCTTCCAACTGGCTCTTGATCTTGCCCAAATCCGGATTCAAAGAGAATGCAGGGCTTTCAAGCCTATTGAAAAGACTGCCGCAAATTGCACTGAAATCCCTGTTCTCTAACGCTTTGAGCAGGATGTTAACATCTTCAATTTTATTGTTCAACGAATGCGAAATCTGACGGAATACAGCGGCGGTAGCAACTCCAAAGGGGGGCATCACCAGGACGTAATGAAACGGATTTTGCGGAGGTAGCGGTTGAACCTTCTCACCACGTCCAGTGCACAGACATGTGCCTTCCTCGAGAAAGAAGTTGATATCCGACCCGATCAAGGCCGCTACCTGATGAAGGTTCGTTGATTCAAGGCCCAGATCCCAAATCTTGTTCAAACCGATAAGCGCTGCTGCGGCATTGCCACTTCCGCCCCCTATGCCCCCGCCAACCGGAGAGAATTTTCGGAGTGACATCGAGGCGCCAACTGTATGGCCGGTAAGTTTTCTTAACTCGTTTGCTGCCCGGACAACAAGATTAGAGGTATCGGAGGGCACACCCGGATGATCGCAATGAAAGTGGATCTGTTTATCCGACGAAGGCTGGATCTCAAGTTCGTCACAGAGGTCGATAGCCTGCATGACGGTCTCGAGCTCATGGTAACCATCTTTACGCTTGCCCTTGATTTCGAGAAACAGGTTTATTTTTGTGGGGCTCCATATGACCAGCCCGTCGCCGCAAGATTCAATTCGCATGAGCTACTCCCCGGCATATGCCGCTTCGCATATCTGTTCCTGAACACTTTTCATCACCGCGTTCGAGCCTCTGAAATTGTTGAACAAGATAGAAAACACGAACTCCTCACCTGCTTGGGCGGACATGTAACCGGATAGTGTGGACACCTTGTTAAGGTACCCCGTCTTTGCGAAGAGCTTCCCTTTGAGAGGTGATGTTCCGAATCGTTCGGAGAGCGTGCCATCGACCCCAGCAATTGCAAGAGTACCCCTGAATGCTCCGCCAATCGGCTGTTTGTGGAGCCAGAACAGCCATTGAGTCATTTGATCCGGAGACATCAGATTGCCGCGGGCAAGACCAGATCCGTCCAACAGCTCGATTCCATCGTTGACACCAGCTTCCTTGAGCACGGCAGTTACAGCACTCAAGCCGTTGGTGCGTGTGCCATGGCCGTGAACGTGTCTGCCAAGAGCTTTCAACAAGACTTCTGCGAAGAGGTTTTGACTGCGCTTGTTTGTGATTCGAAGCGTATCCAGGAGAGGCGATGTGAAGGATTCGACACTCCGTCCGCCTCGGAGGGGATCGAGTGGCTTATCCGTCAGCACCGGTTTACCTGTAATCTCGATTCCCTTCCGGACGAGAGTCTCGTGAAGAACATGAACAAAAAACAAGGAAGGATTGTGAACCGTAATTGGCTCAGTGAAAGGCAAACCACCAGCAGGATGAGAGCCCCCCACTGTCACTCTATTGGAATTTTTCGGCCGGTTGAACCAGATGGCGGAGCGTGAGACCGCTCCCTTCGTCTTACTGATGTTCCTGGTCATCTGATAACTTGTGGCCGGACTCGTAATCACCTGCAGGGAGTGGCCGATTTTTGTTCCAGGCCGGACAGTGTAATCGATGCAATTGTCATTGAATGTGAGAGCTGAAACCTGTGCGCAATACCAGGATGTCAGTTGCTCCTCAGGCCAATTTGGGTTGCTCCATTCGCGGTCGAACGCCGTATCGTCACCAATGAGGTTGCCCTCGATCTTCTTCACGCCCTTTTTACGGAGAATGTCTGCCCAGCGTTCGAAGATGGCAGTTGGACTGGATTCGAAGCGTCCCGAGATGTTTGGGTCACCGCTGCCCTGGACGATGAGGTCGCCCTTCAGCACACCGCCGGCTTCGATGCTCCCATCAGTCCAGACGAGTGTCGGGAATTGGTATTCCTTGCCGAGGATTACGAGGGCCACACCCGTGGTGATGAGTTTGGTGTTGGAGGCAAGGATGAGCTTAGAGCTCGGATTTACGTCCAGGACGGTTTTGCCATCCGACAGTCTGACGAAACGGATCCCGACGGATGCGTCGGCCAACTGAGGTATGGAGATGAGTTGCTCCACTTTGCTTTGCAGCGTGTTCAAATCTTCAGCGGGACATCGGGTGAACGGAAAGTTCAAGCAAGACAGGAGCAAGCAAAAAAGGCAGTCGATTCGCATTTCATAAGTGATTTTCAGACACAGACTGGTGTGAGTATCTGAGGAATGACGTTCAAACTCCAAGAGGTGTTACCTTTGGAGTGCTGCGGCTTGTCCCAGCTTTCGTTTAAGGATGAGGCTAAGAAAGAGAAACCGATGAAGAGTCACCCCTCTACCGAAGAGATATTGCTACCGGCGTCGCTTGTAAATCCTCAGCTTAAATGTCTCGTACGAGATCGTGGCTTCACGCTCGAAATCCTCCAGCCCTTCGGCTGGGTAATACGTGTCGCATCCGTAGGCATCGGGCAGAAAACTGATGTAAAGAAAAGCAGCAGATGATAAGGAAGTTCGGTAGAGCTGCTCACCTCCGATGATGAAGATTTGGTCACTGGGATAGGGCGTACCCGGATTCAGCGCGGATTCCAGTGAATCACACACGGTGACGCCTTCTCCTTCTGTCAAAGTCCGGCTGACGACTACATTCGTTCGGCCTTTGAGCATCTTGGCCTTCTTGCCACCCCCGGCATCCACCTCTCTTAGGCTCTCCCAGGTTTTGCGCCCCATCACCACAACATGTCCTGTCGTAAGTGTGCGAAAGAGTCGCATCTCTTCCTTATTCTGCCAGGGCAGTTTGCCTTCCTTGCCGATCCCGAATTCAGAGTCAACGCAAACGATGTGGGCGATGTTCATGGCACAGAAATGACGAATCGAGAGTGCAGCAACCTTCGACCCTGACTTTATACAGCCACCGGGGCTTTGATGGACGGATGAGCCTGATAATTGTTCAAATTAGTGTCCCCATATTCCCAATCAAATAACGAAGTGAACTGGCGCGTCTCCACCTGCGGCAAAGCGAATGGCTGACGTAACAGTTGTTCTTTCACCGCGTCTGCATGGTTTTCATAGATGTGACAGTCGGAAAGAAATCCAGTCACGACTCCTTCCTTCAGCCCTGACTCTTTGCACAACAGATGCAGCAGCAGAGCATAGCTGGCGAGGTTGAAGGGAATACCGAGAAACATATCGCAGGAACGCTGAAACCAGCTCAAGCTGAGCACTCCGTTGATGTGTGTCAGATGCCAGAGCACATGACATGGAGGGAGAGCCATCTGATGTAATTGCTGAGGATTCCAGGCACAACAGAGCATACGTCGGTCATTCGGGTTGGTGTCGAGCATATCGAGAATATTCCGAACCTGGTCGATTCCATCCGGCTCCTGGCCTTTATATTTTTCGTTGAAGCGTCGCCATTGATAGCCATAGATGGGGCCGAGATCACCGTCATCGTCATTAGTTGGATTCGACCATGAGTCCCAAATGTGGCAGCCCCGGTCAATAAGCCATTTCTTGTCAGTCATGCCCTTGAGAAAGAATTCAAGCTCGACCCGCAGCGTTTTCCATGCGATTCGCTTGGTGGTCAAAATCGGAAAACCTTCGCTCATATCATGCTGCAACATCATATGAGGGACAGTCAGCGCACCCACTCCCGTCCTGTTCTCCTTAAGCACCCCTTCATCGAGGATGTGTTGCACTAATTTCAGGTACTCGGTTTCGCCGTTCATTACGGGTCAAGGCTCGATTGTGGCTGGCCATCAGGCCAGAAGTAAGGCCGGAATCAATTTCATTCCTTATAAGTAGTTCTATTCTCCATCGCCAGCCGGTCACATTGCCCCCACCAGTCTGCTCGCCTATGATCCCCGGCAAAGAGCGTCAGTCCATCCAACCCATAATAAACCACTCTGATCCAGATATGCCTGATGATGACACTACCGCCCGCGAGAGTCTTAAGAAGCCAAAGGTCACCACACTGCGTCTGCAGGAGATGAAACGGGCCGGTGAAAAAATCTCCGCGCTTACCGCCTACGATTTTTTGACCGCCCAACTCCTGGACAAAGCCGGGATCGATCTCATCCTTGTAGGCGATTCTGCAAGCATGGTTTTCGCCGGCCACGACACCACGCTGCCCATGACCATGCACGACATGATTTACCACGCTAAGGTCGTCAAACGCGCGGTCCGCCGCGCATTGGTCGTGGTCGACATGCCGTTCATGTCGTATCACCAGGGCGAAGATCAAGCCTTGGCAAACGCCGGCAGACTGATGCAGGATGGGCGGGCTGAAGCAGTCAAACTCGAGGGAGGCAAATCCATTTCACGTGTTGTCGAACGTATAGTCGATGCCGGTATACCTGTGCTGGGGCATGTAGGTCTGTGCCCCCAATCCATTCATCTGTATGGTACCTACAAGGAACGCGGCACCACTAATAAGGAGGCCGAAGAAATCTTTGAAAACGCCAAAATCATGCAAGATTCTGGCGCTTTCGGCGTTGTCATAGAAAAAGTGCCCGCCTCCCTCGCCAAACGCCTGACCGATTTTCTCTTCATCCCCACTATCGGTATCGGGGCTGGCCCTGACTGCGATGGACAAATACTGGTGACACCGGACATGCTTGGTATCTACACCAAATTCCGCCCCCGCTTCGTGCGCCTCTACGCGGAACTCGGCAGAGCGATGCATGACGCATTCGAGAGCTACAGCAAAGACGTCAAGGAACTGAACTTTCCAACGAAGGAAGAAAGCTACTGAGCATGCTGGCCTGGAAAGTCAACAGACCTTCTCAATGGAAGCGGCTGCATCTGACAACTGATCCTTCGTGTGCGTGGCCATCACACTGATTCTCAGTCGGCTCGTGCCATTCGGGACCGTCGGCGGCCTGATCGCTGGAATGAGAATACCGGCTTTCAGCAGCTCTCCAGCCACTCTTAACGCCTCTTCTGCCTCCCCAATAATGATCGGAATGATCGGGGTCACGATCCCGGCCTCCTCTCCCCTCCCCGTCCCGCCCGCATCCATCCCGATGGCTCTTGACAGACATTGTCGAAAATAACGGGCGTTCTCCGCAAGACGATGCCGCCACTGTGGCTCACTTTGGATAATGTCGAACGCGGCTATGGCCGAAGCACAAATTGCAGGCGGAATCCCGGTTGTAAAGATGAAAGTGCGTGCGCTATTTCGAAGGAGGTCAATCAAATCTCTGCTCCCGACGACAAAACCTCCCAGGCAGCCCACCGCCTTGCTGAGAGTGCCCACACGCACATCGACCCTGTCCTCAACATGAAAAGCTTCACAAACGCCTCTTCCTGAATCGCCAACAACACCTGTGGCGTGCGCCTCATCGACCAGTGTGATCGCGGCATAACGCTCCGCCAGTTCCACCAGGCCATTCATGTCAGCAACATCTCCGTCCATACTGAAGAGACTGTCCGTCACGATCATCCTTCTACGGAAATTCGATGCCCGCTTCAGCGAGTCTTCAAGACTGACAAGGTCGAGATGCCTATATGCACGAAAGGTCGCCCCAGACAATCGGCAACCATCTATAAGGCTTGCATGATTCAGTCGATCGCCAAAGACAATATCATCCTTACCGATCAATGAGGTAATCGCGCCCAGATTTGCCATATATCCCGTTGGAAAAACCAGGGCCGCTTCCGTCCCTTCGAATTCAGCAATTCTTCTTTCGAGTTCTTCATGCAAGCTCATGTTGCCAGTCACAAGCCGAGAGGCCCCGGCCCCACTGCCAAACTCACGAAGAGCCACCGACGCCGCATCCGCAAGTTCCGGTCGTCCGGCCAGCCCGAGATAATTGTTGGAGCAGAGATTCAGAACCTCGCCATCGCTCGTCTGAAGAACGGCAGACTGTGGCCCTTCGATCCTTCGAAATTCTCGAAAGAGATTCGACTGTTTTAAACGCGCCAGTTCGTCAGCAATGAACTCTAGAGCCATAAAATTAGATTCACCGTGAAAGGCGCTATGATTGAATGAAATCGACACGTTTGCTAACGTCCCGAAGCAGTTTTCGAAACTTAGAGAATGCAGACCAGATGGCCACAGAATTAGAAATCTTCAGACAATTCCTGAAAGGAAAGCAGCTCAAAGTCACGCCCGAGCGCGAAGCGATATTGCGACTTGTTTTCGGCACGCACGAACACTTTGATGCTGAAGAGCTCCTCCTGGACGCCCGTGGCACAGGCCAGCGGGTATCCAAAGCCACCATTTACCGCACTCTCGATCTCCTGGTGGAAAGCGGCCTCCTCACCAAACATATCTTCAACGGCAGGCACTCCCGCTACGAGCACATTTACGGTCACAAAAACCATGAACACATGTTCTGTGTCTCCTGTCATCGTATCTTCGAGTTCACGGTTCCGGACCTGGATCGCATCCAGGATGAAATCGCCGTCCGTTTCAACTTCCGCCCTCTTGAACGATCGTTGCAGATCTCCGGGTATTGCTCACGATGCACCCCCGTGGAGTAGCCACCCACACTACCGAATACGTTTGAAACGGATCACCCGATTGCTATACTCCGCCGCCTTAACACCAGAGGGGGATTAGCTCAGCTGGTAGAGCGTTTGGCTGGCAGCCAAAAGGTCAGGAGTTCGATCCTCCTATCCTCCACCACATATCCGCAAGAGGCGAAAATAGTCCCTTCGCCCGTTGAAACCCGTGTCGCGTATATTTCGCGATTTACGGGTTTTTCTTTTGTCCCGGCGGTTTTCAACTAACCAACATCCACGGCAACCGCCGCCTTCCAGTTGTCAGTCCCCTTTGGCTGATGTCCAACCATCGGCAGTGACCAATCTACGCCATGTCGGCGCCGAGCATGGCTGCAAGAGTCGAAAAAGACCAGCATCTCAAGGACAGAGGAACGCAGATATTCAGCACTGTTGTCGTTCTGTCAGACATCCACTGGCTATCCATAGTTTGGAGAGACATGCCATCAATCAGGTTTCAAACTCCATACTGGCGACAAGATAGTTCAGGAAATCCGTTTCCGTGACGATCCCGACAAGCTTCCCATGTTCCAAAATCGGAAGGCTGTGTACAAAATTCTTAGTTATCAGACGGATGGCCTCTCGAAACGTTGTGTCCGGAGGAACGGTGATCGCGGGAGAGCTCATCACGTGCCGGATTTCGATCAAGTCCGCCAGTTGCGGCAAAATGCCTTTAGCGCCAATCATCACATTGATGTCACGTGAAGAGATGACGCCAACGACACTGCCATCTTCAACCACCGGCATGTGGTGAATCTTCTTTTCACTCATTCGAGTGACGACTTCATCCAGAGATTCAGATGGCTTTGCCGTCCAGACCACGGCCTTCATGATGTCACGGACTTTAAGAGGGTCGTTAAGGATTTTTTCCATTTCAATCATTGTCCTTTCTTCTTCCGGTGAAGTGATGGATACACGGTCGAATTCATACGTGGTGAAAATAGTGCATCGATTCAGCTCTTAGCGATGAACGCAAGACTGGTGCCTCCGCATCGACACTCAGTGTTCGCAGACTTTCGGTGGGGCGATCCTCAGGGAGTAATCCTTTGTCCCCTGTTCCGCGAGCTGCACTCCTCACCGGTTCGGTGACAGCGATCCGTACCGGGGCCTTGCTTGCAGAATCGACGCATATTTTGCAGTCGCTCGGCTGGCCACCTTGGAGCCTGTGCAGAGTTTGCGGGATTCTGACGGTCGGTGGAATGGCGAACGATTTGCTCCGGCGGGCGGGCGTGCGGACCCGTCTTTGGAACAAGTTTCAAGGCTGTGCTGCAAGGTGTATTCATTCGGCAAACCGTAACCTTGGAGGACATTTAATGAGATTAAGGGGCTTTCTGGGAGGGTGGTCACGCCTCTCTCTCGCTGGGGCATTCTTGTCCGCCAATGCATTGTCTGCAGAGACGGTCATCGTTCGTGTTGAATCCGCCCGCGTCATGAAAGGTACGGTATTGGTGGCTGCTGTCGCCAAGGGCCAGAAGCTGGAAGTCCTCAAGCATGAGGGCGCGTGGATTGGGGTCGCCTGGCGGGCACCTGATGGCCTGGCGAAGAAAGGCTGGATAAAGGCGAACGAAGTCGAATCCTACGTAGCCCCCGAAAAGATCGAGCCGAAAAACGTCCCGACGGCGCCCTCTCCAAAGAAAACTGAGCCGGAGTCCCCGATTGAACCGCCAGTGGTGAAAGTTCTTCCGAAAGCAGTGATTCCCGCGGAGTCCGAGAAGCTCACTTCTGAACCTGTGGCGACTGTAAAGCCGAACAAGGGAGCTTTCCCCACCGAACTTGAGAAGAGCTTTGAAGTGCCGAAGAAGCCAGAAGATGCTCACGGCAACCCTGTGAGGCAAGGCATAGACAAGAACACCGGATGGCCTCTGGAAATCCGGCACAAGGTGTCTGGGATGCATTTCGTTTTCATTCCCGCAGGCGAGTTCATGATGGGCAGTCCGGAGAATGAGAACAACCGATCTGAGAATGAAAAACTCCACACAGTCGTCATTTCAAAGCCGTTTTACCTGGGCAAGTACGAAGTTACTCAGGAAGAGTGCAAGAAGGCGAAAATTCCGTTCAAGTGCCGGCTCAAAGGGGATTCAAATCCAGTTGAGCAAATCTCCTTCGATGACTGCAAGAGTGCAGTCTCGATACTCAATGAGCAGTCCGGCCTGAAGGCAGGTCTCCAGTTCGCGTTGCCAACCGAAGCCCAGTGGGAATATGCCTGTCGCGCTGGGTCATCGACTCGTTTCTGCTTTGGGGATGATCCGGATTTCAAGGAGATCGGAGACTACATGTGGTACGGTGAGAACTCTGGACGCAGACCCAAACCCGTCGGAAAGAGGAAGCCTAACCAATGGGGCCTCTACGATATGCACGGCAACGTGCTTGAGTGGTGTCAGGATGTTTGGGGGGCCTTCAACGCCGAACGCGTGACGGATCCTACGGGCCCAGACACTGGTGACACCTACGTCAATAGAGGGGGCTACTGGAATACTGAACCCCATGAGGGCCGGTCGGCCAGCCGTTCCAGCGATGTCTCTCACCGCCGAATCGGATTCCTCGGCGTTCGGTTCGCCCTGCGTTATTAGCGGGTTGCTGAATCGGCAAGGGTCGTCGCCCGCTTCATCACGGATTCATTTCGGCCTGCGTCATGAAGGACGACCAGAATATTCCGGAAGCGCTGCCTGGGCTCCTCCTCTTCTCATTTCCGCAGATTCAGCTTTGTCAATTGCAGCGTAATCCTTCAGCTTGTACTGAAGTTTCCTCACACTGATTCCGAGCATTCGGGCAGCGCGGGTTCTGTTTCCCCCGGTATGGTCGAGGGTCTTTTCGATAGCGAATCTTTCGATCTGTTTGAGGCTTGAGCCTGGAAAGCTGATTTCCTCTGCTTCGTCGTGAGGGTGGAATTGGGCCGGGAGATGGCTGATCTCAAGAATGCCCCCTTCTGCAAGTACGATAGATCGTTCGATGACATTCTCCAGCTCACGGATATTGCCGGGCCACTCATATTGCGAAAGCAAGCGGATCACTGCCGGGCGAATCCACCGGATCAGTTTGTTGTTTTTCCTGGTGTACCTGTCCACGAAGAACTGAACGAGAGCCGGGATATCGGTCGTTCTATCTCGCAGAGGCGGAAGCTCGATGGAGATGACATTGAGTCTGTAGAAAAGGTCCTGGCGAAATTTGCCTTTCTGGATGAGAGCCTCCAGGTCTTGATTCGTTGCGGCAATAAGGCGGACGTCGACACGGATGGTCTCATTGCCACCGACGCGTTCGAATGCCTGTTCCTGGAGGAACCGGAGTAGTTTGACCTGGACGGATCCGCTCATTTCGCCAATCTCATCCAGAAAAAGTGTGCCGCGGTGGGCCTCTTCAAACTTGCCCCTTCTTTCTTCAGAAGCACCAGTAAAGGCCCCCTTTTCATGGCCGAAGAGTTCACTCTCGAGAAGGTTTTCTGAAAGTGTGCTGCAGTTGAGCCTGATAAAAGGGCCTGCCCGGCGCGGACTCCGTTGGTGGATGGCTTCAGCAACCAGTTCCTTGCCTGTGCCCGTTTCGCCAAGAATGAGGCTGGTGACGTTCAGGGGGGCGACCTGATTGATCGCCTGGGAAACCCGGCTCATTTCAAGACTTTCACCGATCAGCGTCTTAGGTTGCCCTTCAAAGCCGACGCGTTCCCGGAGGATACGGACGTCCTCCTGAAGGCTTTTTCGGAGCAGAATATTTCTGATAACCACGCACAATTCTTCCACATTAATGGGCTTAATCAGGTAATCCGCAGCGCCGGATTTCATGGCATCCACTGCAGAGCCTAAAGAGCTGTACGCGGTCATGATTATCACCGGCAGATCTGCGTTCTGCGTCTTTATGCGGGCGAGCAGTTCCATACCGTCCATGCCCGGCATTTTGACATCCGTCAGCAGAATATCCGGGGTTGTCTCCGCGGAACGGGCAAGAGCCTCCCGGCCATCGGATGCAGTTTCCACGCTGAAGCCTTCATCAGCCAGGATTTCTGACAGGCCCTTCCGTATGTTCGCTTCGTCGTCAACAATCAAGACTGTCGGTGGCATGATTTCTATGTTGCGCTGACAGCAATGTCGATAAGTGCAGACACTCGATATTCACTCACGTGGCTGGGCACAACGAATACAGGGTGGTTACTGTGTCGGAGGACGCGTTCTGTCGTGCTGCCAAGGAAGAAATCAGAAACGGCTTCGTGGCCGTGGGTGGAAATGGCAATGAGCGCGCTGCCGTTTTCGTCGGCGAACTGATTGATGCACCTGGTCGGCTGTCCACGCATCAAGTGGTGCTGAATATTTACTCCTGGAAACTCGGACGGAGGAACGAGCTTATTTAGCCGATCTCGCAATTCCCAGAGGCTGGGCTCGTCCGCGTGCATGTAAGCCACACCCGCATGCTCGCCAGGTTCGCCGGGAGCTACGTGCAGGATATCCACCTGTGCCTGGAAAGGCCTGGCAAGCATGATCCCTGCGCGGATTCCACGGAGCGAGTGTTCGGACAAGTCCGTCGGGCAGAGTACGCTACCCATGCGAACGCCCTCCATATAAGGATCGGGCCCGCCCCGAACGCAGAGCACAGGAACTTTCGAGCGCTGCACCACACGCTCGGTCACACTTCCCACAAGAAGGTGGTCCAGCCCTGATCGGCCATGGGTACTCATTACGATGAGATCGAAGAGTTCCCTATCCGCGGTCTTGATGATGCCATCACTTGGCGAGGGATTGGCCTCCACTTCGATATCGATCTCGTGATCCAGACTTCGTTCCTGAATGATTCGAGCCATGCGGTTGTAGGCGTCTCCCCTGGCTACTGCGACGTCCAGAGTCTCTGGGAATCCGAAATATGGATAGTGGTCAGTAATATTGGGATTAATGACGCAAAGCAGTTTGACTCGTGCCCCGAACCGTTTGCCAAGGATCTCAGCCCACGGAAGCGCGATTTCCGAGGCTTCAGAAAGATCGGTTGTGACCAGGATGCGGTGAATCGGTTGCATGGCTCTGTCCTCCGTATGCATTTTTTGCAGGGAATGCGGGCACTGGAGAGTGCCGCAAAGCCAATGCCGGGATATCGCGCGGAGTTCGGGTTGGAACGACGTTCAGGGCCGAATTTTTCTTACTTTTAATCTTGCTTTTAATCTCCCCTTTCTGCTCTTTCTTGTGGCACGTGAAGGCAGCGGCGTGGAACAGTTACGTTTCGTCTTCACTCCGCATTCTCTTCACCGTCAGCCACTCCAGATAAGTGAAAGAACTCTGGCATGTAATTCCCGTTTCGGTTGTTCCGTCGCCGGCAGAGGCGGCAAATACGGTGGCAACGGTCCGTGAGGAGTTCCTTTCCGCAACCGAGACACTTCATCTTCTTTCGCCGGCGATTTAGATGTCGAACAGACGGCTCCTCGCTCTCAACCAAATTGCTTTTATCCATGATGCCCTCGAATAGGATGGCCCTGCAGTTTTCGCACTTCTTACCAAATGCCTCCACAGGTTCAGTGCAGGTGTTTCATAGTTGCCAGCCTGGATGGCAATATGTCACGTTACGCGCACATGAAGGGCCAGTGAGTAGCCGAAAATCTGGAAGCGAACAGGCTGACCAAAGCGACCAGACCACATCATGGCTCGACATTCTGCAGCAACAGCCCCAAGCTGGAAGGGTCGATTGGCCTTTCTGTAACATGTGCAAAGAAGGGCCGGATTTGGAGTCGTCCTCCGCAGTTTTTTGATACATCTGCCAGTTTGAGCCTTCGTCTTTCA